>NZ_BAKJ01000001.1 GCF_000614125.1 Bacteroides rodentium JCM 16496 | reverse complement strand
CTCCGTCGTAAGTGAACTTGTAGCCACGGATAATGCTTTCATTCCCTGCCTTCCACGTCATACTGCTGATGCTGCCGTTGTACTTAGCAGCACCGGTGCCGGTATTGTAATACAAAGTCTGGGTGAACTTACTTCCGCTGATACCCGTCAGCCAGCCGCGGAGGTTGTAGGCGTAGGTCAGCTTGTTGGTGCTTGCGCCATGGAACTCCCGGCTCTGGAGCCTGCCGAACTTGTCATACGTGTAGGCTGCCAGTGTGATGGATGTCCCGCTGTGGTTCAGGTCAAACTTCACGCTTTCCGGGCGGTCGCACGAGTCGTAGGCATAGGTATATTTCCCGCTTACGGTAGGCGTACCGTCCTTGTAGTGCCATTCGTTTATGGTCTGAGGATTCCCCGTAAAGGTGTAGGCAGTCTCCTGCTTGAGGCAGAAGTCCGGCTGCGAACGGGCGGTACGTGTCACCCTCCCTTTGACGTCATAATAGTTGGCAACATATACCTTGCCCGTGCCGCCAAGCAGGGAGAGGATGCTGCCCGTCTGATAATTCCGGGCGTTGGACTTATCCTGCGCTGTGGCGGCAGGAAACCAAGTACGGTTAGTGAATCCCGATTGCGACAGAAAGTCATAATTGTCGTAGAAGTTCTGTACGTGTACCACCGGACTTGAAGAGGCGTTCTTTCCCGTACATTCCCCTTGCCGGTCAATCGTCCCAAAGCGTCGTACAGATAGAACATCCATTTATTGCCTCCGGCAGCACGCTGCCTGCCGTCCTGCGTGAAGCTGACGCGGTCGGCAAGGTCGTAGACGTATTCTGTATAGTCCGAACTCCCGGCTCCCGGAAGCCACTTCTTGGAGCAACGACCGAAACTGTCGTACTCGTAGCGGTAGGCATACAGCGCCAGATTGGCTACGGCGATATTGCCATCGACGGACGGCGAAAGTACATAGCGCAATCGCCCCAGGTCGTCATACACGTAATAGGTGTCATACGGAGCACTGCCGTTCATCCGGCGGACGAGCAGGGTACGTCCCTGCTTGTCCGTAAAGGTGTAAGTGAGATGGCCGTCTTCATCTTGAGCGCAAACAACGGCAAGTTCTCCGGCAGGATATTTGGTGCCGCCTGCCAACGAGCTTCCGCTGACCGTATACCGGATGCAGTGCAACGGCGATTCGAGTGTGTTGGATGTATAGGCTGTCTTTGCCGGATGTTTCGCCCATGCCGAACCGGGACCGTACTGTTCGGTCAGTCGGTTCAATGGAGAATTCTCATAGACCGGGCGATTGTAAGGAGCGGCATCATTGCCGTAGTTTCCCGGTGCGCTGCTTTTGAAGGAGGCAGGGGCAGTATAGTCGGCAGCAGGAGCTATCGGCAACCAGGAGTTGGCTTCACGGCCCAAGGCGTCATATTCCTGCAGGGTGGCAAGACGGCTTTTCACGACATTGTTTTCCGATGCCTTCTGCAGAGTCTGGAACGGACGTCCCAGACCGTCGTAATAGATTATCTCATCCAAGAGTTTTTTCCCGTCGGCATTCAGCATTGTAGTGGTGCGGACATAGTTTTGTGACGACACTTGTGCCATGGCATGGACGGCAAGTATCAGCAGAGCTATCAGGCAATATATTTTCTTTCTCATGACTGTATCGGTGTTTATTGGTTCTTGTAATTATACTCATAGGCCTGTACGGTCTTCCCTTCGTGGTCGGTCACACTCTGCAGCCTGCCGAAGGCATCATAACTGTAGCGGGTGATATTCCCGTTCGGACCGGTTACGGAGGTAATGCCCACGAACGGCGACCAGGTATAGGTGGTGACTTGCGAGGCGGTTCCCATGTAATAGGTATCCAGCTTGCTACGGACGGAAGCCACGTCCGGAGCGGCCGAATTTTCGAGTGTAGTCATCTGGGCATCCGTATACCCCAGGGCTTCCTTGACTTTGGCATACGTTGTATTGGCTATTTCCGCAATAACGTGCTGCTTGTTGTAACTCCACAGATAGACCGTGGTCAGCGTCTGCTTCTCCGTTATTGTGGATAAGTTGCCGCCTGAAGTATAGGTGCAGGAAGCGTCAGCGCTATAATCTGCCGAAGGGGAATAGATACCCCTGGTCAGCGTATCGGTACCGATAACCCCTATACTTTTGTTGGAGAACTTGAAGCTGCCTACGGCAAGCGGGGCAGACAGTTTGAGACGGGAATGCGAAGTCAGCAGCCCTTTCTCGTTATATCGGTACAGTTCCCCGACCGTCACTGTTGATGTTCCTGCCCGGTCGGTCACTTTGACCGTTTCGATCGGCACATTCAGTATGTGATTGTCCACCAAAGTTTGGGGATAACCGTTTCCTGCATAGTTCTGCGGATAAAGCATATGCACGGTTTCGCTCAAGGAAGAATCATGAATTGTCTGCACGGCAGATGGCTGCAGGTTCCATGGGTTATAAGCATATCGGTATTCGGTAGTCAATACGCCTTTATCGGTGTATTCTTTGGCTATACGGTTGGTACATTCAATCCAGAATCTGGAAGAAGGATAGATGCAGAACAGCACACGGCCTCCACCGCATGAGTGCGCATATTTGTTGTCGACTCCGGAACTACTGCAACCTTCGGCACCGCTATGTATGTCTTCTACCAGGGCGTTTACAAAATGATGTTCCTTTTTCAGCACACTGTAGGTGTTTTCTGTCTCGCGCTGCAAGTTGCCGTTCGACGAATAGACCGCTTCACGCAACAAATTGCCGTTACGGGGGTCATCAAAAGGCGGATAGAAGTCAAACGAAGAATTCTTGTCGTTCTTGTTCCAGAATTCATAAACCTGTTTGCCGTTGCCGCGTGTCAGAGTCACCCGACTGTATCCCACCAATGTCCCCCTGCCGGAAGCCATATTCTCCGACCGGACCGACCAATAGTTTTTCAGCACTGCTGCAGGAGGTACGGGATCGATGGAACTACCGCCTTCACTATGGCCCGGGCCTGCTTCTGCCTGATAGACCTGGAGCTTGTTGCGTGAAAATCGCAAAGGATACATCATCAGGCCCGAAGACATGCCGCTCTCCTGGGTATAGCCGTACTGGGAAACGATTGTATTCCCGTTCCCGTCCGTCTGACGAATCTCCCTAATCCGGACCCCTCCACCTTGGGACATGAAGGAATTAGTACTTTTAACCCACATCTCCACTCGTTTTTCTCCGGGAAAACTGGGGTAAGGGGTAATCTGGGGTGCAGAAATCTGGGGGCGTAGCTGGTATTTGCCTGCCGGGAGCATAACCAACTCCACACGTTTCACCACTTTTGTTCCCTTCCCCTCCGCGCGAAGCGTATCAGCCGGAGAAAGTGCCCATATTTTATAGGGATGCATGGCTGTACTTGAAAGATGCTGGTCATAGACCATCAACATTGCCGGACTTCCCAGCATATCCCTCCACGACAACTCTGCCGGACACGAATGTCGAATGGTCATCTCCACAAGCATGTCGTTTTCTATGGTGAAGTCTTTGGGTTCGGTGTTTACTGCCGGGATGGTCGAGTTGCAGTTACTTGTCATGGCATAAACTGACAAAGGCTTGGCATTGGATATTGTCTGTCCCAGCTTCAGATAGGTGTAGTTCGTGAAAGAATGAGGTTCGTAACTGAAACTGCTCTTTCCGCCGGTAGGGTAAGTAATTTGGGAAAGCATACCGGCTGTGATAGTGGCAGGATTACACCTACGGTTGGCTGTTTGCATAGGAAGGGAGTAAGGGAAATTGTTGTAACCCGTTTCGCCTGCCAAGGAAAGAGGGGGCAGAAGCGTCTTGTTGGACTGCCCGTTATAATGTCCCCAATAGTCGCATGCAGAGGAACTTTTACCGGGAAGCTCTCCTTGATAAGTGAACTGATGAGCCGGAAGTTTCTTTAACGTACTTCCTACCATCGTTTCTTCTTGCAAGGAAACAAGGCGCAAGCGATTGTTTACCTCAGCATCCGAGTAAAGCAAACTGTAGTTTGGCAGAAGATTACGGCTCTCGTAATATTCGCGAAGCCGATTGCCTCCACACCGTTGCCTGCAAAATAATCGTACGTAAAGCGGAAGCGCTTGAACAGTTGGTCAGCCTTGCTTCTAATTTCAATGCTTTCCAATTTACGCCCTCCCATCAGGTCGGTACGAGTCCCTGCATTAAAGCGCACTGTTTCTTCATCGGTTGTTATCTCATATAAATAGTAGTTGTTTATCTTCACTAAATCAGAGAGTTGTTTCTCAACCTTATAATCAACCGTATTGGTCAAACCGTAATGCCAGTACTCTTGCAATTCGGGCAACATACGGATAGAGCCATATTGCTTATAGCTGAGACGGATGGTTTTCCCGTCAGGATGTTTTATTTGGGTCAGGTAATACGAAACGTTCCGCTTGGCATAAGGAGCCGTGGTATAAGAATCCGGAGAGTTGGTTTCTGTGATTCCGAATGTGTATTCTATACCGTCGGCATCGGTTATCTTGGATATGCCGGTGGCTCCTCCCGCAATTTTTACGATAGGTCCCTTCCCCGTTACTATGAACTTCTCCTGCAACGGATGGTAGATGAATTCTATATGCCGACCCATGAAATCGGCTGTATAGGATTGCGCCTCGCCTTCATGGTTATCCAGCATTTTTGCATAAAGTGCAAAAGATATGTCGGTTGTCTTGGGATATGGAATGCATTTGAAACGGTTGTAGCCATAACTGCCGCGCCAACCACTTTCATGATTTCCGTCCATTTTATAGAAGCGTCCCAAGCCATCGGTATTCACTGTACGGAGATTCAGACTATTGTACAAGAACTCCCAGTCCTTTTTCAGCGTTCCCGCTTCGGGTTTGGTTATCTGTGTTGTCACTACTCCGCCTGCGTTCAGCAGCCAGTTCAAGCCGACCCAGGTAGATTCCTGATTCACTTGTATGGCAGTGGCTTGATAGTCCAGAGTTATGGGAAGTCTCAATTTGCCACATTTCACTTCGTAGATGGGAATGGAAATCTGGGGAACACCCGTATAGAAGCTGACCGGAACTTCTCCCACCTTGGTAAAGGCGGCAACTTCGGGAGATTTGATGTTAACACGCTGTATGGATTCTGTTTGAGCTTGCAGTTGCAAGGAACAGAGCAGCAGGACGAGCCATAGTATATTCTTCTTCATGATTATTATTATTTTATATTGGTAGAATGTTTGTGCTCAAGAAAGAACCAGCTTGCAGCAAGCCTATACACCGGCTTACTGCAAGCCTAATTTAAAATAAACCGAACGGCTTTACAGCAGTGGCATCGCCTGCACGCCCAGCACACTGGCTATGGTGGCAATGATGGTGCCCACAATCTTCAGGATGTCTTTCCAGGTTTCTTTTGTTATCTTCATAATGTTCTGTGTTTTAAATGATTTTACAGTTCTTTGCTTACCTCGAAGCACGGGCACTGCTTCACCCACTCCTCCGGTTCAATCTCCCCGTTCCCGTTCAGGTCGGGGCTGAGGTCGCGGTGGCCGCAGACGCGGACATCGGGAAAGTGCTTCAGCAGCTGTGCCACCAGCAGACGGAGGGCCGAGCGCTGTTCCGGCGTGCGGGTGTCCTTGGGATATCCGTGGCAGTCAAGCCCGCCCTCATAGCAGATGCCGATGGAATGTTCGTTGTGGCCGCGGCAATGCGCACCGGGCAGTTCCAGGGAGCGGGTACCGAGCACTGTGCCGTCCTTGCGGATGTAGTAATGGTAGCCGATACACTTGAAACCGCGGCTGCGATGTGCCGCCAGCAGGTCGTGCTCCGTCAGGCAACGGTCTTCGCGTGTGGCGGAGCAATGCACCACGATGTAGTTGATTTTTCTCATTGGTTAGTAATTAGTTGTTAGTAGCGAGTAGTAATTGACGATTTGACGATGTACGATTGAGATTACTCTTCGTATCATAAATGCCTGCGTAGGTGCGATTATTTAACAGTACGAATTTCAATCGTACATCGTAAATCGTCCAATCGTAAATAAGTTTATCCCAGCGGATTCTCTCCCTGGTCTCCGTCCGAGCCTCCTCCGCCGGAACCGCCGCTGTCTTCGCCGTCTTCCGAAGGTTTCAGGTTCAGACGGGCGAGCTGCGTTTCCAAATCCACGAAATCTATGCGCTCTTCGGCGCGGGTGGTGGCGGTGTCGAGGCTGGGGCGGATGGCGCTGGAGGCACGGAAATTGATGCGGACAGCCTTTATCTTGTCGGCCTGGCAGTCTTTCTTGTTCTCCGTGCCCACGGTGGAGGCAGAGAGGCTGAAGACACCGAAACCGTCGACGTTGACGGAATGCCCGTTGTAAAGTTCCGTGCGCATGGCACTGACAAAGTTTATCAGCACGCTCCGGATGTCGCCCAGGCTGAGGGAGCTATTCTCCTTCATCTGGATGGAGAGCGTATCGAGCGTGGCGGACTTGCCCCAGATGACGAGCTGGGGATGATACAGACCCGAGCCGTCCGTCTTGGTCGGGTTCTTGCGGAACATACGTTTGTAGGTTACTGACATAATCTTAATAATTTAACAGTAAATAGTTTAAAGAAAAAAGAGAGCTCTCTGTCCGCAGAGGAGAGGGAAGAAGAGGGCGACGTCTGTCCCGCATCCCCGCCTCTTCCCCTGAGGACATGGCAAAGGTGCGGAAAACGCCAGGAGGCAGATGCCGAATCGTGCGAACTCGTGCGAAGTGAAGTTTAAAACGGATTATTTATGGGTAGAAAGGAAAAAGAAGTTACCTTTGCAGCACATAAACATTGAACTTACAGCTACAATGAAAGAAGAAAAGGATGAACTTTCCCTGACGGGATTGAACGAAAATACGGTCCGTGAAATGGAACGGGACCAGGAAGAAGCCGCCAAGTGGGCCGGAGAACTGCCGGATGCCGGAGTAGAACGGCTGGAAGCCATCAGGCAGGCAGCCGGAGAGATGATGGAAAGAACAGAGACGAGAACGGAAATGCTCGTCAAGGTGATAAGCGCATGCCGGGAAGGCAATCCCCACATATTGAGACGACTCACAAGATGGGCTCTGGCAGGAGCAGGAGGATTGTTGGAAGGATTGATGGGAGGATTGATGGCAGGTGCAGCCTACATGGGTACCCCCACCACCGGAGGGATTGAGATGCGTGCCGTCAAGAAGCTCTTCGAACAACTGAAGAAACTGCTGAAGACCGACAAAGAATTGAGCGTCCGCCTCTGCTCCCTGCTGAAAGAAACCGACCGTCTGATTAACCAGAAACTGGAAGAGAACGAACAGAAGAAAAACAAGAGGCTCGAAGCGGAAAAGAAAGCGGCGGAAGAAGAAAGAAAAGAGCTGGAACGCGCCAAAAGGAACTGCTCGTGCACCTGAACCGCTAAAAGATGTTAATTACCCAAGAAAAACAACCGCTACACTTATTCGTAGTAATCCACTGATTATCAGCCATATTTTCTCCAAAAGTGTAGAAAAAGCCCGATTTTCCCCTTTTTATTCTTCACAGCTTTGCATCGTGCAAAGGCAACAGTGCCTTTGTCCGACTGTAAAAACTCGGAAGAATATGAAAAGTACAGTACCCACACCCGGAATCATCCGTTTCTCCAGATTCCCCAACGTGCGCAGCAAATGTGCACAAACCATCACGCTCGAACAGTTCCTCGCCACCGTGCGCAGCGATGAACTCAAGCAGCGCGTGCTGGCATACCGCCTGCTCAAGTCCCGGAAGGGCAAGGAGGCGGAGGCGCAAGCCATCAAAGGCGGCATGCCCTGCATCACCCCCTCTGCCGTCTGCGAAGGCGGACATGCCGTGACCGACCGCCGCGAGCTGAGCGGCATCCTCTGCATCGACCTCGACCACACCGATGCCCGCACGGAAGAAGTAAAGAAGCTGGCCGAAGAGCTTCCTTTCGTTGCCGCCACCTTCATCAGCATCTCCGGCGAAGGGGTGAAGATTTTCGTCCGCATCCGCTGCGAAGACACGGAGGCAGGCTATGCACCGCTCTACGCAGCCGTAGGCGAGACCATCAGCCGCCATGTCCGCCATCCCTACGACGATAAGTGCAAGACGCTGACACAACCCTGCTACTACTCCTGGGACCCGCAGGCCTGCCTCAATCCGCAGGTCGTGCCCTTCGTCTACACCCCGGCACCGAAGCCCGCCTCCCGGCAGCTCCCGGCAAGCGGCTCCGGATTCATGGAAAACTTCATCGCCTGCTTTGAGCAAGAATACCCGTTCCGGACCGGACAGCGGAACAGTATCGCGCTGAAGCTGGGCCGCGCCGCCGCACGTAAAGGTTTTTCGCCGGAAGAGCTGGAACAGCTGACGGCGCTCTATGCCGGACGCAATGCCATGCCCGACTTTACCGAGCGTGACATCCGCCAGCGGGTAACGACTGGCTATCAGTTCATTAACGACAAAGTCGCCTCCGAAGGCAAGGACACGAAGGCTCATTTAGCTCAAGGCTCACTATGGGTTTCCCCAGCCGGAGGGGGAAGAGACGGAAGAGGAAGATTTGTTGGAAATAAATGACGGATTGCGGGGCGACATGCCCTACATTCCCGACGAGGTCTTCGGACTATGCCCCTCCTTCTTCCTGCGCTGCACGGAGAATGCCGCCAACCGGCGCGAACGCGACATCCTGCTGCTGGGCAGCCTGAACAGTTGCAGCGCCCTCTTTCCGCACGTCGGCTTCTTCTATAAAGACCGCTATGTCTCGCCCCACTCCTACCTGCCATCGTGGCGCCCGCCGCTGCCGGAAAGGGGGTGCTTGCCTGCACATCGGCCTTGCTGAACCGCACCGACGAGTACTACCGCCAGCAGAACCGCGACCGCCAGCAAGCCTTCGACCGCAACACGCTGGCCTGGGAGGAAGAACAACGGCACGCCAAGTGCGAGAAGCGCAAGGCAGACATCGGGCTGAAGCCGCAGGCACCCGTCATGCAATACTTCAAGCTGCCCGCCACCACCAGCAAGAGCCGTCTCATCGAGAGTCTGGCGGCTGCGGAGGCAGTGGGGTGCACCATGGTCTCCACGGAAATCGTCACCCTGACCAGCGCTTTCAGCCAGGACTACGGCAACTTTGAAGACATCCTCCTGAAGTGTTTCCAGCACGAAGAAGTGGCCTCCTCGTTCAAGATTGACGGAGAACCGAAGTTCGCCGCCTCCCCACACCTTGCCGTCTGCCTTTCGGGCACGCAGGAGCAGTTCACCTCCCTCTTCCGCTCGCTCGAGTCGGGACTCTACAGCCGCTTCATGTTCTACACCCGCCGGCAGGAACTGGTGTGGGAGAACTGCGGCCCCCACAACGGCAACATCGACCGGATGCAGCACTTCCGGAAGCTGGGCGAAGAGCTCTTCGAGATGCACCGCCTGCTGCTCCAGTCGCCCACGCTCGTCACCTTCACGCCCGCACAGTGGGAGGAGCACACGGCAGCCTTTGCCGGACTGCTGCGCAAGGCAGCCATCGACGGGAGCGAGGCCACGGCAGGCATCGTGCTGCGTTGCGGACTGCAAGCCATGCGCCTGGCAGCCACGTTCACCGTCTTCCGCAAGTATGCCGACTATCCCTATGCCAAGGAGTACGTCTGTACCGACAATGACTTCCATGCGGCCATGATGATAGCCTTCACCACCGTAGAGCACGCCCGCCTGCTCAGCAGCGCCCTGCCTGCCACGCTGGAAAAGCCGAGACTGATGCAGAAACCCGGTCGCATGGAGCTGGCACTGGCCTCTCTGCCCGCGAAATTCTCTTACACCGAGTTCTTGGAAGCCGTCAGGTGCAAGGCGCGTCGCGCGCCACCGGAAAGCGATGGCTGAAGAAGGCCGTCAGCATGCAAATCCTTGAGAAGCAGAACGAAAGGTATCAAAAGACCGCAGGCTCTGCTCCACAGGGGGCCTATAGTGAGCCTTGAGCCCCAAATGAGCCCTCGGCACACTGAAACATATTCATTATAAATTAACATCCCAACTATGGAGGAAATCATCATGGAAACAAAAAAGTTCGTCAACATCGAAGACATCAACGCAGAAGAAAAACCGTTCATCATCCGCCCTTATCTGAAGGTGGAGCTGGCACAGCTATACTCTCCCTGCGTGTCGCCCCGTACCGCCATGAACCGGCTGAACACATGGATACGCCACAATCCCGAGCTCTGCGCCCGCATGCACAGCGGACGCGAGGGCAAGAACGACATCTGCTTCTCCACCCGGCAAGTGCGCCTGCTGGTAGAGTACCTCGACGTGCCTTGATGCCGGCCCCCACACCCGGCAGGCAAGCGGCACTCATCCACGCGGCAAAGCAGCACTCATCCATGCGCAAAGCGGCTATGTTTCACGGCGGAACATAGCCGCTTCCGGAAAAGGCGTGCCGCCGTACCGGAAGGATTTTCTTCGACCGGCACACGGTATTCTGATTTTCTTATTGTATATTTGCTCCCCGGAAAACACTTTGAAACTGTTTTTATTTCAGCTTTCTTCCTCAGAAACAAACTCAGAAGATGCTGAGGAAACCTGAAAAAAGAAAATCAAAACAGTTTATTAAACCAACCAGAAAAGAAATGAAACAAAATACATCCGCCCTGCATTGGCTGCTATATCTCCTGCTGTCCATCCTCCCTCTCCAGGCCGGCGCTTCTTCCTTCATGCCCGCCGTCACCAACTACCTGGCCAAAGACTATGAAGCCGGCTATCAGAACTGGGCATGTGCGCAAGGCAGCAACGGCGAAATGTATTTCGGCAACAGCCAGGGACTCCTGGTATATGACGGTTATCGCTGGGCACTCCACAAAGTGCCGGGGAACCATATTGTCCGTTCGGTGTATGTGAAAGAAGACCGCATCTATGTGGGGGCGTTCGAGGAATTCGGCTATTTCAAGTATACGGAGGCAGGCACCCTCCGGTACCATTCTTTGAGCAAGTTCCTGAAGAATTTCCCCATGGAGAACAACGAGATATGGAACATTGTAGAGCTGGACGGCCGCATCTACTTCCAGTCGTTCAGCGCCTGGTTCTCCTACGACGGGAAGATGGTACGCGCTTTCCGCAACAGACGGCAACAGCCGCTCTACTTCTACACCCGGAACGGACATATCTACACACAGATGATTGATGAGGACTTCTATGAATTCGACGGCAAGGATTTCCATCATCTCTTCCCCCGCAGCCAAGTGAACGATGACAATGTAGTGGCATTGCTGCCCGACGGGGACGACAGCTTCCTGATGGTGACAGAGAACAACGGATTGTTCCGCTACAACGGTGACATCACTCCCTGGAAGACGGACATTGATACGGAACTGAAAAAACAGCGGGTGAACCGTGCCGTAATGACCAATGACTCCATATTCATGATAGGCACGGTCCTGAACGGCATATACGCCATCGACCGCAAAGGACATTGCCTCTGGCACTTCAACCTGGACAACCGCCTGGACAACAACACGGTCCTGGGGCTGTTCTGCGACAAGGACAACAACGTATGGGCAGCATTGGACGACGGCATCGCATACATCCACCACAACTCCCCCGTCATGCTGCTGACCCCTGCCAACCATGAAACCAAGCTGGGCATGGTGTACGACATAGCCCACCGGGATGACTGTTTCTACCTGGCCACCAACCAGGCTTGTACGAATACCACCAGACTACCGGGAATCTGCGCCTGCTTCCCCATTCCGAAGGGCAGAACTGGTATGTGAAGGACATTGACGGGCAACTCTTTGCAGGCAACAATGCCCATACCTTATTAATAAGCGAAAAAGGGAACGTTTCCGTCATAAGCAATACCAACAGCAGTACGTGTCTGATAAAGTGCACCCTCTATGGCGAAGAGATACTGTTGGAATCATCCTACGCCAATTTGCGTATCTATAAAAAGAAGAACGGGCAATGGACCTTTTCGCATGTCATAGACGGCTTCATTGCACCGGTCATGCACTTGGAGGTGGACCAAAGCGGTGTCATCTGGGCTTCGCACATGTATCAGGGAGTCTATAAAATTGTCTTGAACGATGACTTGTCGGCTGTAAAAAGCGTACGCCACATCTCCCATTTAGGCTCGGAATACATCGTCGGCCCTATCCAGGTAATGAAGATGCGGGGACGCATCGTCTTTTCCAGCCCCAACGGTTTCTATACCTACGACGACATCGCCCGGCAGATTATCCCCTTCCAAAAGCTGAATGCCATTCTGCCCTATATCAGGAATGCCCATTCTGTGGTATCCGTCACGAACGACCGCTTCTGGCTGTCCGGTTCGCATGAGTACGTACTGGTAGAGTACGCGGATGGAGAGTACATCGTGAAACAGCGCATTCTCATCGAACTGTTCGATTCTCCATGCATAGAGAACTACAACAATGTGTTCGTCGACAATGACGTTGTCTATTTTAATCTGAACAACGGAATCGCCAGTTACAGCAAAAGCACAGACAGCCTCAGTCCGGCTCTGGAGTCCGCCCTCTCACTGAGCTCGGTCACTGCTTCCTCTTCCGATAAAAAGGAGAAACGCCTGCCTCTGTCCGGAAATGTCGAACTGGAAAGCAATTACCGGGATTTGCTGTTCTCGGTAAGCCTGCCGCATTACAATAAATTGTCCGTACATTTCCATTATGTCCTGCAAGGAGGACAAGGCATGGCGCTGACATCGGACCTGAAAGAGCCCGAAATCCGCTACGGTAGCCTGGATTACGGAGAATACACATTCCGGGCAGAAGCCTATAATGATTTGGGACAGAAAATCGGCGAGGTGGAATATCATTTTGCCATAGCCCGCCCTTTCTACCTCTCTTATTATGCCTTTGCGCTCTATCTCATGGTTCTCACAGCGCTTGTCTACTTCTTCTCCAAGTGGCGCGCCAACCGTGCCATGGCAAAGAAACGGAAGGAGTATGAGGCAGAGCAGGTGCAGCAGAACATCAAGATGCGCGAGCAGGAGCATCTGATAACCCTGCAGCAACAGCAATTGCTGGAAGCCGAACTGTCGGCAAAAAGTAAAGACCTTGCCAGCATGGCGCTGGGTGTATTTGCCAAGAACGAGGTCCTGGAGAAACTCCGTACTGTCGTACAAGAGTCCCTGGTGAAAGGGCAATATGGACGCAAGAACCTCGAATCTCTGCTGAAGCTCATCAACGAAAACATCGAGACACAGGAATTTTGGGATGTATTCCAGAACAATTTCGACCTGATTCATGAGAAATTCTTCCGTAACTTGCGCGAACGCTATCCCAGTCTTACCGCTACCGACCTCCGTTTTTGTGCACTGCTGCGCCTGAATCTTTCTACAAAAGACATTGCGCAAATGACCAACCTCACCATCCGGGGAGTAGAGGCGGCACGCTACCGTCTGCGCAAGAAACTGGATATTCCCGACGGAACGGGATTAGTGGATTTCCTCATCGACCTGAAATAAAGCGACTACAAATCATTCAACCACAACAAACTGATTATTAGAGGGAAACAGCACAAAAACGTAGTAAAACGGTACTCCTTTTTACCCTAAACGTATTATCGTGGTAGTGATTTTTTTTGCCTCACATGCCGTAATTACTTCCTTTGCCGGCAGAATTATTAACTCTTAAATTTAGTTTATGAGAAGGCAAACTTTATTTCTTCTATTCATGATTTTGTTCTCATTGCCACTGACTGTTTTGGCACAAGGAACAAAGACCATCAAAGGAACTGTTGTTGACCAGAACAACGAACCGATTATTGGAGCCACGGTTGTAGTAAAAGGCTCTACCATTGGAGCAGCTACCGACCTCGACGGTAACTATGTACTGAACGGCGTCCCCCAAGACGCAACTCTCGTATTCAACTATTTGGGCATGTTGCCGCAGGAAGTAAGCGCTGCGGGACAATCCGTCATCAATGTAAAGCTACGTGAAGACGCACAACTGCTGGAAGAAGTCGTAGTCATCGGTTACGGTTCGGCCAAGGCGAAAGACCTGACGGCCCCGATTGACGTCGTCAAAGAGAAAGAACTTATCAATGTTCCTACCTCCTCCCCGATGGCAGCATTGCAGGGAAAGGTACCGGGCGTCAACATCATCAATTCCGGAACGCCGGGCGACGGTCCTAAAGTGACCATCCGCGGTATGGGTTCCTTCGGTGACACCTCTCCTCTCTATGTAGTGGACGGAATGTTCTACGACAACATCAACTTCCTGAACAATTCCGACATTCAGGACATGACCATCTTGAAAGACGCATCCGCATCGGCCATCTACGGTGTACGCGCCGCCAACGGCGTCGTAATCATCACCACCAAGAAAGGAAGCCGCAACCAGGATGCCAAGATTACCTATAACGGTTATGTAGGTATTCAGAAAGCCACCAACCTGCTGGAGATGTGTAACTCTCACGAGTATGCCACCATGATGTTGGAAGCCAACCCGGAAGCTTACCGGTCGATTTCGAAAAGTCAGTAGCCGAATTCGGCGGCAATATGGAAAACCTGCAATTCGATGCCGATACCAACTGGTATGACGAACTGCTGCGCACAGCCATGATGACCAACCACAGCTTGAATATCTCCGGTGGTACGGAAAAAGCGACCTACTCCGCCGGCATGAGCTATCTGGCACAAGACGGTATCATGGACGTGGAAAACTACTACCGCCGCCTGAACTTCCGTGCCGCCCTTGACTACGAAGCCCGCAAATGGCTGAAAATAGGTTTCAACGGCGTATTCAGCAACTCGCAGCAGCAGCTTCCCAAGAATGCCGCATGGCAACAGGCATACAACACACCGTCTATCATCCCGGTGTACGATGACCGCCGCGACGACACCGTGTTCCCCAAGAAGTACACATCGCCCGAGCAGGTGGGCCTGACCAACAACTTCAACAACCCGGTAGCCACTGCCAACTATTACGACAACCGGAACGAGACCTACCAAGTGCTGACCAACTTCTATGCACAGCTCAACCTCATCCCCGACAAGCTGAATATACGCAGCAGCTACAGCTACGACTACTCGATGATTCGCGGTTCCGAGTTCACCCCTACCTACTATGTAGGCACCAACCAGAAGAAAGAGGTTACCGAACTCACCAAAAAGAACACCAACTACTACAAATGGATATGGGACAACGTGGCCACTTACACCGACAAGTGGGGCAAACACTCCTTTACCGGTATGCTGGGTGCATCCATGCGTCAAGAGCAATACCGCCTGCTCGAAGGTACCGCCACCAACGTGCCCGAAGGTGAGGACGTGTGGAAATACATCGCACTGGGCAACAAGGAAGGCGCTACGGTGAAAGACGACGGCTGGAAATACCGCGGTCTCTCCTATTTCACCCGACTGAACTACAACTATAACGACAAGTACATGCTGATGTTCACCTTCCGTGCCGACGGCTCGTCCAAGTACAACGACAAATGGGGCTACTTCCCCTCCATCGGTGCCGCATGGGTCATCTCCCAAGAACCGTTCATGAAGAACCAGAACATCTTCGACTACATGAAGCTGCGTGCCAGCTGGGGTAAGCTGGGTAACGACAAGATTGCTGCCAGTGCAGGCTTCGCAAGCATACAGAACGTACAGTCCGTATTCGGTCCCAATACCGCCATCGACGGGTTCATCAACACCACCAACTTCAGCTGGCTGGGTTGGGAAGTAGTGAACGAAACCAATGTGGGTGTCAACTTCAGTACACTGAAGAACCGCTTGAACGCCGACATCGACTGGTACTACCGTCTGACTGACAACGCCGTGATTTCACCCAAGCTCCCGATGAGCGGCGAGCTGCTGGCCGGTAATAACGGACAGATTCTGAATACCGGTATCGACCTCTCCTTGAACTGGAACGACAAGATTGGCCAGGACTTCAATTACAACATCGGCGTCAATCTCTCTTATCTGCACAACGAAGTGAAAAGCCTGAAAGGAAACATGAAAATCATCAAAGGCGGAAAGACCGTGAATATGGTGGGCGAGACGATGAACTCATTCTATGGCTACAAGGTCATCGGCATCTACCAGACTCCCGAACAATGTGCTGCCGACCCCATCGCCGTGGCCAACGGACTGGAACCCGGCGACTTCATCTACCAGGACGTGAACGGCGACCATGTGATAGACGGAAACGACAAGCAGGTGTTGGGCTCATACGTGCCCAGCTTTACTTATGCTTCAATGCCGGATTCTCTTATAAGAACTTCGACTTCAGCCTCACTACCTACGGACAAGCAGGCGGCGAACTGTGGAACCGTAAGCGTGCCCTGCGCTATGCAGCCGACTACTATAACTTTGACCGTGCACAGTACGAGAACCGCTGGACGGGTGCAGGCTCTACCAACGAACATCCGTCGGCCAAGGCTCTTCTCAAAACCTGGAACAAATCAGACAGTAACAACGCTTCCTATTTCGTAGAAAGCTCCGACTACTTCCGCATCCAGAACATCACGCTGGGCTACTCGTTCAAGAACCTGAAGATAGGCAGCTACGTGATGCCGGGACTCCGCCTCTCACTGACGGCCGACCGCCCCTTCACTACCTTCAAGGCCAACAGCTTCACACCCGAAGTGTCGGATGCCGAAGGTTGGGATACCGAAGTATACCCTCTGACTTCAACCTATACTTTTGGAGTGCAAATAGATTTCTAAACCCTAAAACGTAAAACAATGAAATTCTTAAAGAAAACATTCGCATATATGCTTCCGGCCATGATGGTACTGGGAGGAACCACCGCTTGCACCGATTTCATAGAAATTGATCCGGAGAACAAAGTTCCCGAACAAGGCGTGGACTTTACCAACAAGAACAATATGTATCAACCCGTAGTAGGCGCCTACTCCAAAGTACGCACACAAGGCATGCACTGGTGCAACGCACTACTGATGTTCACCCGCGACGGTGACGTGTGGTCGGGCCGTACCGATGACCAGGCGATGCCGTGGCCTTCGGACGCAAGTTCAACTACAACAACTCATTCTGGGCACTGAACCAGGTATGGATGAACTTCTACGACATCATCCGCATCACCAATGCCGCCCTGCAAAGCCTCGACGGTTATGCCGAATATCTTGCTGCAGGAAGCGAAGACTACAAAACCTACGAATCCTATTGCGGCGAAGTACGTACCATCCGTGCATGGGCCTACTATTGTCTGGTGACCAATTTCGGTCCCACCGTCATCTATCGTGACAACCTGCAGACCGATTTCCGCCGTTCTACCGTAGAGGTCGTCTATAATTATATGCTGGAAGATTTGAACTATGCCATCGACAAACTGCCCCGCATGCGTCCCAACCAGATGGAACACAAAGGAGCCGTGACAGCCTTCACCGCCCAAGCATTGGCCGCCCGCATCTATCTGCTGAAAGAGGACTATGCACAAGTGGAGACACTGACCGATGACATCATCAAGAACGGCGGATTCCGTCTCTACGACGACTTCTACCAGCTGTTCAAGATTCCCGGAAAGTTGTGTGACGAGTCTTTGTTCGAATGCCAGGTGACGGACTACGGCAATGGTTCCGGCGATTACCTGGGCGTAGACCAGTGGTTCAATTTCCAGGGTCCGAACATGGCGGAAAGGTATGATGAAGTTGTGAACGCAGACGGCACCGTCAGCTACAAGCAGGGCGAAGGCACCAAGTCCATAGGCGGCTGGAACTTCATCGGCTACGAACCCGAGTTCGTGGCATGGGCCGAAGCCCGTGGCGAAGGTGTGCGTGCCGAAACTTCTTTCCTGAAAGCCTTGAGCAAGACGCGCGAAGGTTGGCAGGTAGGTCCCACATCGGCCACCAAGACCGACTGTTGGAACGGCAAAGGTTACCTTCCCTACAATCAGATGACCCTGCCACGCACAACCTACGGAGCCAACAACAATGTGCGTATCATCCGCTATGCCGAAGTGCTGCTGATGAACTCCGAAGCCAAAGTCAGACTGGGCAAGGATGGAGATGCAGCTACAACGAAGTGCGCCAGCGTGCAGGCATGAGCACCAAAACCGGTGTGACCTTGAAAGACGTGATGGACGAACGCCGGATGGAGCTTTGCGGCGAATGGTGTGCCCGCTATGTGGACTTGGTGCGTACCGGCGATGCCGCCACTGTACTCGGTCCCAAAGGATGGACAACGGAAAAGACCTATTGGCCCATTCCTGCCAATCAGTTGGATGACCTGCCCGACCTGAAACTGGAACCTATTGACAGAATTGCCGAATAAACCTATATCATGATAAGAAAAATCCTAATCAGCTGTGGAATAGCCTTTGCCGCCCTGGCGGCAAAGGCAACCCCGGACGATTCCATCAAAGTTGTGAAGGGGCAGGTCAGCGACTACTACATTACTGTGACCCAAGACCGTATCGTAAAAGGACACGTACTGGACACCAACCGCCGGCCACTCGCAGGCGCCACAGTCATGTTCTTCGCCAGCCCCATGCACAGCACTACCGCCCAAGACGGCAGCTTTGCCATCAAAGGAGCAGAGAACGACGTACGTCTGTACGTCTACTATCCCGGAAAGAAGATAGTAGACAGAGTCCTTGCACTGGATGAAACCGATATTGAGGTGATGATGGAAGAGGAGGTACACAAGGCCGCCGCAGTCCGCCGTCCGGCCCAAGCAACCCGGTGGTATGACCCGCAGGCGCCTCTGTCGCGTACCTTCTGCAATCCGATGAACATCAGCTACAATTTCGAGCCTTTCAACAACAATGTACGCCCCAACGGTTCGTTCCGTTCCTCGGCCGACCCGATGGCTGTGGAATACAAGGGAGAATATTTTCTGTTCTCCACCAACCAGGGCGGTTTTCATTATTCCAAGAACCTGGTGGATTGGGATTTCGTTCCTGCCAGCTTCCAGCGCAAGCCTACGGACGATGACCAGTGTGCGCCGGCCGCCTATGTAAGCGGCGACACGCTGTTCTATACCGGCTCCACCTACGAAGGTCTGGCCGTGTGGTACAGCACGCATCCCAAAACGGGACGCTTCAGACGTGCCATCGAAAAGAACGTACTTCCTTCGTGGGACCCTTGTCTGTTTCTGGACGACGACGGCAGATTGTATCTGTACTATGGCTCCAGCAATGAATATCCCTTGAAAGCGGTAGAACTGGACCGGAATGATTTCTACCCCATCAGCAAGATTCACGATGTCATGATGCTCCGCCCTGAAGAACACGGCTGGGAACGTTTCGGCATGAACAATGACGATGAAGTGACACTCCGCCCATTCACAGAGGGCGCTTACATGACCAAACACAATGACAAATATTATTTCCAATATGGTGCTCCGGGCACTGAATTCAAAGTCTATGCCGACGGCGTATATGTTTCGGATTCCCCGCTGGGCCCGTTTGTCTACCAGAAGCACAACCCGATGTGCTACAAGCCGGGTGGTTATGTGCAAGGTTCCGGTCATGGAGGCACGTTCCGCGACGTGAAAGGCAATTACTGGCACGTGGCCACCTGCATGCTCTCCCTGAAGTACAAGTTCGAACGCCGCATCGGTCTCTATCCGGTGGCTTTCGACAAGGATGGGGTCATGTATTCGTCCACTGCCTTCGGTGACTACCCCAACTGGGCGGAACCGATGGATATAAAGAGCCCGGAAGACCGCTTTACGGGATGGATGCTCTTGTCCTACGGCAAGCCGGTGGAAGTTTCTTCCACAGACAGCATCCACGCAGCTTCCAACCTGACGGACGAAAGTATGCGCACCTACTGGGCAGCACGCTCCGGCAATCCCGCGAATGGGCCAGGATAGACTTGGGCGGTACGAAGAACATACGCGCCGTACAGTTGAATTTCTACGACCATAAGGCAGTTCAGCACAACCGCGCCATGGATATTTATCACCAATACCGTATCTTTGCTTCCGAAAACGGAAAAGAATGGACATTGGTCATAGACAAGAGTGACAGCGACAGGGATTGTCCGCACGACTATATCGAGCTTAACGAGCCGCTGCGTGCCCGCTATCTGAAATACGAGAATGTGCACATGCCTACGGGAAATGTCGCTCTGTCCGGCTTCCGCGTCTTCGGAAACGGTGACGGTAACGCTCCGCAAACCGCGAAAGGGCTGACCGTGAAACGTGACAGGAAAGACCGCCGGAATGCCCTTATCTCCTGGCAGCCCGAGACAAACGCCTATGGCTACAACATCTACTACGGCACTGCCGAAGACAAGATGTACAATGCCATCACGGTACTGGGACAGACAGAATATGACTTCCGAGGGCTGGATGCGGATACGGACTATTACTTCACCATCGAGGCACTGAACGAAAACGGTCGTTCTCCATTGTGTAAGACGACAAAAAATTAAACACAAGAAATAAAGATATGAAAAAACCAATAATGATACATGTGCTGGCTTTGTTCCTGATTTCCACACTGGCGAGCTGCGCGTCCTGCTCTTCCGACCTGAAGGAAGGCGGGAAAGGAAACGGAAATGAAGAAAAGCCCGACACAGAGGAAGTACGTCCCGCATCATTCGCTTCGGATGACGAAATGCTGGACTATATCCAGAAGGTACATCTGAACTACATGTGGGACGGTGCGGAACCGACCTCCGGACTGGCACGCGAACGCATTCACCTGGACGGAGAATATCCCGAGAAAGACCAGAGCGTCGTCACCATCGGTGGCAGCGGGTTCGGTGTTGCCGGCCTGCTGGTGGGCATAGAGCGTGGCTTTATCCCCAGAGCCGAAGGTGTGAAGCGCCTGACCCAAATTGCCGATTATCTGAAACGTGCCGACCGCTTCCACGGCGTATGGCCCCACTGGCTGTACGGTCCGACCGGAGAGGTGAAGCCTTTCGGACAAAAGGACAATGGCGGCGACCTGGTGGAAAGCTGCTTCCTGATGCAGAGCCTGCTCTGCGTACGCCAGTATTTCCGTGACGGCAACGAGCAGGAAAAGGCACTGGCAGAGAAAATTGACCAACTATGGAAGGAAATGGAGTTCAGCTGGTATCAGAACGGCAAGGACGTCATCTACTGGCACTGGTCTCCCGAATACAACTGGGAAATGAACTTCCCGCTGGAAGGCTACAACGAAGCGTTGATTGTGTATGTGCTCGCAGCCTCCTCCCCTACTTATCCCGTTCCGGCTTCGGCCTACCACAACGGCTGGGCACGCGGCGGCGGCATCAAGTCCGACTCTGCCCCCTACGGCCTGCCTCTGGAGCTGAAGCACAACGGAGCCGAGAAACTGGGCGGTCCCTTGTTCTGGGCGCAATACTCGCACATCGGTCTGGACCCGCGCAACCTCAGTGACCGCTATGCCAACTACTGGAACGTGGTGCGCAACCATGCCCTCTCCAACTACCGCTACTGCGTGGAGAACCCAAAAGGCTTCAAAGGCTACGGCGAGAACTGCTGGGGACTTACAGCCAGCTACTCTACCAAAGGCTATGCAGCCCATTGCCCGGGTGACAACGACCACGGCGTCATCACGCCGACGGCAGCCTTGTCCAGCTTCCCCTACACACCGGAGGAATCCATGCGTGCACTGAAGTATTTCTATGCCAAAGGCGACTGGATTTGGGGCAAGTACGGTTTCTACGATGCCTTCTCCGAAGGAAGTGATTGGACGGTGCCCCGCTATCTGGCCATCGACCAGTGCACCATTGCCCCGATGATTGAGAACTATCGTACCGGATTGTTATGGAAACTCTTCATGAGCTGCCCCGAAGTGCAGGAAGGTCTGCAGAAGCTGGGCTTCCAACAAATAGCATCTAAATAATTTTCTATATATCATGAAGAAATACTCATTATTAGCAGCCTTGGCTTTCTCTGCCCTCACCGTGACGGCAACGCCCAAAGAAAGCACACTCCAAGGCACTCCGCAGGACATGGACAAGTTCATTACGGAGTTGATGGGCAAAATGACACTGCACGAGAAAATCGGTCAGCTCAATCTGCCGGTGACGGGAAACATCGTCACCGGACAAGCCAAGAGCAGCGACGTTGCCGGTAAAATCCGCAACGGCGAAGTCGGCGGTCTGTTCAACCTGAAAGGGGTGAAGAACATCCGCGAAGTACAGAAACTGGCTGTAGAGAACAGCCGCCTGGGAATCCCCTTGCTGTTCGGTATGGACGTGATTCACGGTTACGAAACGGTATTCCCCATCCCCTTGGCACTCTCGTGCAGCTGGGACATGGAGGCCGTAGAGAAATCGGCCCGTATCGCCGCCATTGAGTCGAGTGCAGACGGTATCTGCTGGACATTCAGCCGATGGTGGACATCTGCCGCGATGCCCGTTGGGGACGTGTATCCGAAGGCAACGGTGAAGACCCCTTCCTGGGTTCGGCCATTGCACAAGCCATGATTCGCGGTTATCAGGCAAGGATATGAGTGCCAACAACGAGATAATGGCTTGCGTAAAGCACTTCGCACTGTATGGTGCCGGAGAGGCCGGCCGCGACTACAACACGGTGGATATGAGCCGCAACCGTATGTTCAACGAATACTTCCCTCCCTACAAGGCTGCCATAGAGGCCGGCGTAGGTAGCGCCATGACCTCCTTCAATGAGATTGACGGAGTACCCGCCACTGCCAACCACTGGCTGCTGACCGACGTACTGCGCAACCAATGGGGCTTCGACGGCTTCGTGGTGACAGACTATACAGCCATCTCCGAAATGATAGACCACGGAATCGGCGACCTGCAGGAAGTATCCGCACGTGCCCTGACCGCCGGAACAGACATGGACATGGTAGCCGACGGATTTATCGGCACATTGGAAAAGTCTCTGAAAGAAGGCAAAGTGACCGAGGCCGACATTGACAAAGCCTGCCGACGCATCCTGGAGGCCAAATACAAGCTGGGATTGTTTGCCAATCCGTACAAATACTGTGACGTGAAGCGTGCCGAAAAAGAAGTGTTCACTCCCGAGCACCGCTCCATTGCCCGCCAGATTGCCACAGAGACATTCGTGCTGCTGAAGAACCAGGACAACCTGCTGCCCTTGCAGCGCAAAGGCAACATCGCCTTGATTGGCCCGCTTGCCAACACCCGTGCCAACATGCCGGGCACTTGGAGTGTGGCAGCCACAGCAGACAAATACAGCACCTTGCTGGAAGG
Source organism: Bacteroides rodentium JCM 16496 (assembly GCF_000614125.1). GTDB lineage: Bacteria > Bacteroidota > Bacteroidia > Bacteroidales > Bacteroidaceae > Bacteroides > Bacteroides rodentium. The sequence goes on along the minus strand of NZ_BAKJ01000001.1, from coordinate 193,480 downwards.
TTTCAAGAACTCTGTCGGCTCCAAGGCCAACATTCTCTATGCACAAGGCAGCAACCTGATGTACGATGCCGACTACCAGACACGCGCCACGATGTTCGGTCGTGAACTGCCCCGCAGCAATGACCAAGAACTGCTGGACGAGGCCCTGAAAGTAGCCGCACAAGCCGATGTCATTGTAGCCGCCCTCGGCGAGTCTTCCGAAATGAGTGGTGAAAGCAGCAGCCGTTCCGAACTGGAAATGCCGGACGCACAGCGCCACCTGCTGGAAGCATTGCTGAAAACGGGCAAACCCGTAGTACTGGTATTGTTCTCCGGACGTCCCGTAGTGCTGACTTGGGAGAATGAAAATGTTCCCGCCATCCTGAATGTATGGTTCGGAGGTAGTGAAGCTGCCGACGCCATTGCCGACGTAGTGTTCGGAGACGTTTGCCCCAGCGGTAAGCTGACCACCACTTTCCCGCAGAATGTGGGCCAGTTGCCTATGGCATACAACCACAAGAATACAGGTCGTCCTCTGAAAGAAGGCAAATGGTTTGAGAAGTTCCGCAGCAACTACCTGGATGTGAGCAACGACCCGCTGTATCCTTTCGGCTATGGCTTGAGCTACACCACCTTCCGGTACAGTGACATCACGCTCAGCTCCAAGCAACTGAATGCGGACGGCAAGCTGACCGCTTCCGTAACCGTGACCAATACGGGCAACTACGATGCAGATGAAATCGTACAGCTCTATATCCGCGACCTGGTGGGCAGCATTACCCGCCCCGTGAAAGAGCTGAAAGGCTTCGAGCGCATCCACCTGAAGAAAGGCGAAAGCAAGCAGGTGACCTTCACCATTACCCCCGAATTGCTGAAGTTCTACAACTACGACATACAGTATGTATACGAACCCGGCGAGTTCCATGTAATGATTGGACCCAACAGCCGCGATGTAAAGACTACAAGTTTTGAGTTGAAATAGGTATAGTTTTGCTTTTAGGTAAGAGGGCAGTCCGGTAGAAACCGGGCTGCCCTCACTTTATATCAGGTTGCTGCGTTGAACAACGCAGTTCCGATTTACCTCTTAATCCAGTTCTCAATCCTGATTCCCGACAAATTCTTGAAATCCTTGACGTTCTCTGTAACCATGACCATCTGATGTCCTATGGCCGAACACCCTATCAGTAAATCAAAATTATCATCGGCCGGAGTACCCGCCAACCGAAGCCTCACCTTTTCCGAAGCAAACAAATCAAGAGCCCCCGTTATGGGCAATATATGAATAACTTCCAAGAACTTTTCCAGCCCCAGTTGCCGCTGATGCAGGCCTTGCTTGCGCCCCAGCTCTGCACCGTACTTCAATTCAGCCACCGTTATTTCGGAAATATAGCAATTGGTGAAACCGACTTCATCAATCCGTTTATCCACATCATACTTTCCCCTCAAAAGGAAAATGCAGATATTCGTATCAAGCAGGTATTTTTCCATCACTTCAGAAAGCTTCAATGTCATCTTTAAACTTACGGGCAGACTTGATGTCGGCATTCAAATCATCCGCAGCCGGATAGTCGGCATCTTTCCACACCCCATAAAAGCGCTTGGCCGAAATTTCGTCTTTCTTGTCCTTATGAAGCAAGGAATTACTCAAGCGGGCAATCAAATCGAGCTTAACTTCATTGCTCAGGTCCTTCAGTACATTCCAGTAACTGTTTGCATTTAAAACTGCGGTATCCATATCACATCCTTTCTTTTTCGGCAAAGATAGTGCAAACCGAATGCAGAATAAAATGAACTCGTTCATTTTTTATGCTGAGGTGCAGCCTGTCTTCGCTTTTTTGGCAAAGATAACACATTTCCGTAGAGGTACAACACAGACTCCTGCAAATTAAGAAGAAAGTTTGTGTTAAAAGGCACAGATTTAAAAAAGAAGCAAATCTTTTTTGCATTTTGATTGTTCAGAGGAGAAAACTGAATGATTTATCCACTAAAAAATCAATGCAATGAAGAAGAACCTAAACCTTCCCAAGAAGAAAACCGGAAGACTGAGAAACCTGTTTCTGACGGTGTGCCTGCTGGCAAGTGTCGCCGCATCGGCGCAGGAGAAAACAGTAACCGGTACCGTGACCGATGCCCTGGGTGACCCGCTGATTGGTGCCACCGTATTGGTGCAGGGAACCTCCAATGGCGTGATTACCGACATAGACGGCCGGTACTCCATCCAGGCCACCCCGGAGAACACATTGGATTTTTCCTATGTAGGCATGGTGAAGCAAGCTGTCAAGGTAGGCAGCCAGTCGGTAATCAACGTCCAGATGAAAGACGACTCGCAGATGCTGGCCGAAACCGTGGTCATCGGTTATGGCAGCGCCAAGAAGCGGGACCTTACGGGCTCCATCACCAACATTAAAGGCGACGAAATCGCCAACAAGCCGGTGGTCAACCCCGTATCCGCACTGCAAGGCAAGATTGCCGGCGTGCAGGTGATAAACTCCGGCAAGGCAGGCTCCGACCCGGAAATCCGTGTACGCGGAACAAACTCCATCAACGGCTACAAGCCACTCTATGTGGTGGACGGACTGTTCAACGACAATATCAACTTCCTGAATCCGCAGGACATCGAATCCATGGAGATACTGAAAGACCCGTCGTCGCTCGCCATCTTCGGGGTGCGCGGTGCCAACGGTGTGATTATCATCACCACCAAGAAGGCGAAAGAGGGACAGACACGCGTCAATATCAACGGCTCGTTCGGTTTCAAGTCCGTCACCGACAAAATTGCACTGACGGATGCGGCAGGTTTCAAACTGCTGTACAACGAACAGTTGAGGAACGAAGGCAACCCGGAATACAACTTCTCGGACTGGACGGGAAACACCAACTGGCAGGATGAAATCTTCCAGACCGGGTTCATCACCAACAACAACATCAGCATCACGGGTGCCTCGGACAAGAACAGCTTCTATCTCGGTGCGGGCTATGCTTACGAGCAAGGCAACATCAAGCACGAGAAGTACAGCAAAATCACGCTGAACATCAGCAACGACTATAAAGTGACGGACAACCTCAAGGTAGGTTTCCAATTCAACGGGGCACGCATGCTGCCCGCCGACACGAAGAGTGTGGCTACAGCCCTGCGCGCAGCTCCGGTGGCGCATGTATTCAACTCCGAGTACGGCCTCTACACTTCACTGCCCGGATTCCAGAAGGCACAGATGAACAACCCGATGGTGGACGTGGACCTGAAGGCGAATACCACGAAAGCCGAGAACTACCGTGGCTCGGGCAACGTATACGGCCAATGGGATTTCCTGAAACACTTCCAGTTCAAGGCCATGTTCTCCCTGGACTATGCCTCGAACAGCACGCGGACGTACACCCCGGTTATCCAGGTGTATGACGCAAGCGTCGAGGGAGACATAGCCACGCTGGGCAACGGCAAGACCGGAGTGTCCCAAGCCAAAGAGACTGAAATGAAGGTACAGAGCGACTATCTGCTGACCTACACCAACTCCTGGGGCGACCACAGCCTGACGCTACCGCCGGTTTCACCACCTACTACAACAAGCTCGAGAATCTGAACGGCGCCCGTACCCAAGGGGTAGGCCTGGTCATTCCGGACAATCCCGACAAATGGTATGTCAGCATAGGCGACGCAGCCACCGCCACCAACGGCAGCACGCAGTGGGAACGTTCCACCGTGTCCGTACTGGCACGTATCCTCTACAACTACAAGGGCAAGTACTTGTTCAACGGCTCCTACCGCCGGGACGGCTCCTCCGCCTTTTCCTACACCGGCAACCAATGGCAGAACTTCTACTCCGTCGGCCTGGGCTGGCTGATGAGCGAGGAGGCATGGATGAAGGACATCACCTGGCTGGACATGCTGAAACTGAAAGGCTCATGGGGCACACTGGGCAACCAGAACCTGGACCGTGCCTATCCCGCCGAACCGTTGCTGACGAATGCCTACTCCGCCGTGTTCGGCACCCCGTCCGCCATCTATCCGGGCTACCAGCTTGCCTACCTGCCCAACCCCAAACTGCGCTGGGAGAAGGTAGAAGCATGGGAAGCCGGTGCAGAAGCCAACTTCCTCCGCAACCGCCTGCACTTTGAAGGGGTGTACTACAAGAAGAAAACCAAAGACCTGCTGGCCGAAGTGCCGGGCATCTCGGGCACCGTACCGGGTATCGGCAACCTCGGCTCCATCGAGAATTCGGGCGTAGAGCTTGCCTTGAGCTGGCGCGACCAAATAGGCGACTGGAACTACAACATCGGTATGAACCTTGCCACCATCAAGAACAAGGTACTGAGCCTCGTGCAGGAAGGCTACTCCATCATAGCCGGAGACAAGCAGCAGAGCTACACCATGGCAGGATACCCCATCGGCTACTTCTACGGCTACAAGGTGGAAGGCGTCTACCAGACCCAGGAGGAGATTGACCGTTCTCCCAAGAACACACTGGCAACCGTCACCCCGGGCGACCTGAAGTTCCGCGACGTGAACGGTGACGGAGAAATCACCACGGCAGACCGTACGATGATTGGTAACCCCACCCCCGACATCACCTACGGCTTCACGCTCGGACTGGGCTATAAGAACTGGGAGCTGGCAGTAGACATGATGGGACAGGGCGGCAATCAGATTTACCGCACCTGGGACAACTACAACTGGAGCCAGTTCAACTTCATGGAGCAACGCATGGACCGCTGGCACGGCGAGGGTACCAGCAACACCCAGCCACTGCTGAACACCAAGCATACCATCAACAATCTGAACTCCGAGTATTACATAGAGGACGGCTCCTTCTTCCGCATCCGCAACGTGTCGCTGGCATACAACTTCGACAAGGCACTGATTTCGAAGATAGGCATGCAGGCACTGAAGCTCTACGTGAACATACAGAACCTGAAGACCTGGAAGCACAACACCGGATATACCCCGGAACTGGGCGGCTCGGCCATCGCTTTCGGGGTGGACGACGGCAGTTATCCGATGCCGGCGGTTTATACGTTCGGATTTAATCTGACGTTCTAAAGCCTCTCCCCTAACTAAGAAAGAGTAACTTCAAACCTCCCCCGACTCCTTCAAAGGGAACGGGGAATGAAAAATATAAATTTATGAAACTGATAAAATACATATTTACATTGCTGGTGGGTACAACAGCCCTCTCACTGACATCCTGCAACGACTTCCTGGACCGCGACCCGCTGGGGCAGTTCACGGAAGATGACTCTCCTAACGCCCTTGTCGGCGGGAAGATATTCAATGTCTACTACCTGATGCGTTCGTACAACATCACTGCCGGCATTCCTGCTTTTATGGTGCACATGGTGCGCAGCGAAGACTCCGAGAAAGGCAGTGACGCCGGCGACGGCAGCAACGAGGCCGCCATGTGGGACGACTTCGAATACACTGCCTCCAACGGGCCGCTGAATGCCTATTGGGGACAGAACTACAAAATCATCTACCAGTGCAACGAAATCCTGGACGACATTGAGAAGAGCGGACACAAGGACGACACCGAAGCCATCCGCAACCGTGGCGAAGCGCTCTTCTTCCGTGCCTGGTGCTACTTCAACCTGGTACGCGCCTTTGGCGAAGTGCCGCTGGTCACCATCAAGGTAGTGGAAGCCTCCGATGCCAACGTGCCCAAGTCCACGGCGGAAAAGATATACGAGCAGATTGACAAAGACCTGACCGAAGCCGAAGAATGCCTGCCCCTGCGGTGGGACAGCGACTATACGGGACGGCTGACCTGGGGCGCCGCACGCTCCCTGCACGCACGCACCTATATGATGCGGAACGATTGGGACAATATGTACACAGCCTCCACCGAAGTGATAAAGTCGGGCATCTACAACCTGAATACACCGGTCGACAAAGTCTTCACCGTAGAAGGGGAAAACTGCGGCGAGAGCATCTTCGAACTGCAATGTGAAGCCACCGACGCCATGAAAGAGGACGCCAGCATCGGCAGCCAGTTCTGCCAGGTGCAAGGGGTACGCGGAGCCGGCGAGTGGGACCTGGGATGGGGCTGGCACATGGCCACCTCACTGATGGGCAAGGCCTTTGAGCCGGGCGACCCGCGCCGGGACGCCACACTGCTCTACTTCCGCCACAGCACGGACGAGCCCATCACACCGGAGAATACCAACCAGCCTTATGGCGAGTCACCCGTATCCACCGCCATGGGTGCCTACTTCAACAAGAAGGCCTACACGGACCCGACACTGCGCCGCAAGTACACCCGCATGGGCTTCTGGGTAAATATCCGCCTCATCCGCTATCCGGACGTGCTGCTGATGGCTGCCGAAGCCGCCAACGAGAAAGGGTTGACGGGCGAAGCCGCCGGGTATCTGGAACAAGTACGCGCCCATGCCCGCGGCACACTGGCAGACGTGCTTCCGAAGGTAGAATCTGCCAGCCAGTCTGTGCTGCGTGACGCCATTCGCCACGAACGCCGCGTAGAACTGGCACTGGAGCCCGACCGCTTCTACGACCTCGTGCGCTGGGGCATTGCCAAAGAAGTGCTGCAAGCTGCCGGAAAGAATTATCAGGACAAGAATGCGCTGCTGCCTCTGCCCCAGACAGAGATAGACAAATCGAACGGAGTACTGGTACAGAACCCCGACTATTGACAACCATTGTGCAGAAAGCATCGAGCATACCGGTCTGCGTAAAGTTTTATCATCGATGGGCAAAAATGCGCGAACAAGCTTCCTTGTCTGTCCGGATGCCAAAAATCCCCGCCAGAAGCATCTTTCGGCGGGGTATTCAAAGATAACGACTGTGCCATCCTCACATAACGACAGAGGCAGCCTCATATAACGACAGAGACAGCCTTACATAACGACAGAGGATACCACCGTCGAGACTGGAGATTATGAAGAGAACAGTTGTTGTAATATTTTTATAACAGTAAAACCTATATAAATATGAAGAAATTTTTCAAGAGAACAAGCCTGCTGCTCGCAGCTGCCTTGATGGGCGCCTCCACCGTGCAGGCGCAGAAGTCTCCGCAGGACATGGACCGATTCATCGACGCACTGATGCGCCGGATGACTGTGGAAGAGAAAATCGGCCAGCTCAACCTGCCCGTGACCGGAGAGATTACCACCGGTCAGGCAAAGAGCAGCGACGTGGCCAAGAAGATTGAGCAGGGGCTTGTGGGAGGGCTTTTCAATCTGAAAGGAGTGGCCAAGATACGCGACGTACAGAAACTGGCCGTAGAAAACTCCCGCCTGGGCATCCCCCTGCTGTTCGGCATGGATGTGATACATGGCTATGAGACCATCTTCCCCATCCCCCTCGGCCTCTCCTGCACGTGGGATATGGCAGCCATCGAGCAGTCTGCCCGCATAGCCGCTACAGAAGCCAGTGCCGACGGCATCTCATGGACATTCAGTCCGATGGTAGACATCAGCCGTGACCCACGCTGGGGACGTGTATCCGAGGGGTCGGGCGAAGACCCGTTCCTCGGAGGCGCCATCGCCCGCGCCATGGTGTTGGGGTATCAGGGAAAAGACCTGAACGACCAACTGAAACGGAACGACGAAATCATGGCATGCGTCAAGCACTTCGCACTGTACGGTGCCGGAGAAGCCGGACGCGACTACAACACGGTAGACATGAGCCGCAACCGCATGTTCAACGAATACATGTACCCCTATGAAGCAGCCGTCCGCGCCGGAGTGGGCAGTGTGATGGCCTCCTTCAACGAAGTGGACGGCGTGCCCGCCACCGCCAACCGCTGGCTGATGACAGACGTGCTGCGCAAGCAATGGGGCTTCAACGGTTTTGTGGTGACCGACTTTACCGGTATCTCCGAAATGGTGGAGCACGGCATCGGCAATCTGCAGACCGTTTCTGCCCGTGCGCTCAACGCCGGTGTGGACATGGATATGGTGAGCGAAGGTTTCGTGGGCACGTTGAAAAAGTCGCTCACCGAAGGCAAAATAACCATGAAGACGCTGGATGCAGCCTGCCGCCGCATCCTTGAAGCGAAATACAAGTTAGGGCTGTTCGATGACCCTTACAAATACTGCGACCTCAGCCGTCCCGCACGCGACATCTTCACCCGCGAGCACCGCGCCGCCGCCCGCCGGATTGCCACCGAAAGCTTTGTGCTGCTGAAGAACGGTAGCGCAGCCCCCCTTCCCTACGGGGGAGGGGCCGGGGGAGAGCTCTGCTTCCCTTGGAGAAGCAAGGCACCGTCGCCGTCATCGGCCCCCTGGGCAATACCCGCAGCAACATGCCCGGTACCTGGAGTGTTGCCGCACGCCTGGACGACTATCCCTCTCTGTACGAAGGATTGAAAGAGATGACAGCCGGCCGGGTGAACATCACCTATGCCAAAGGCAGCAACCTCATCGGTGATGCAGCCTACGAGGAACGCGCCACCCTGTTCGGCCGGTCGCTGGGCCGGGACAACCGTACGGATAAGGAACTGCTGGACGAAGCTTTGAAGGTGGCCTCCGGTGCCGACGTGATTGTAGCCGCCCTGGGCGAATCGTCCGAAATGAGCGGTGAAAGTTCGAGCCGTACCGACCTCGGCATCCCCGACGTGCAACGCACCCTGCTGGAGGCCTTGCTGAAGACCGGCAAGCCCGTTGTGCTGACCCTCTTCACCGGCCGCCCGCTGACGCTCACCTGGGAGCAGGAACACGTACCCGCCATCTTGAACGTATGGTTCGGTGGCAGCGAAGCGGCCTATGCCATTGGCGACGTGCTGTTCGGCGACGTGAATCCAAGCGGTAAGCTGACCATGACCTTCCCGAAGAACGTGGGGCAGATACCCTTGTTCTACAACCATAAGAATACCGGACGACCGCTGGCTGCCGGCAATTGGTTCGAGAAGTTCCGCTCCAATTATCTGGATGTGGACAATGAACCGCTGTATCCCTTCGGATACGGCCTCTCATACACCACTTTCCAGTACAGCGACATCGCCCTCAGTACCCCGGTCATGGGGCAAGACGGCTCCGCCACTGCCGTAGTCACCGTGACCAATACCGGCAAGCGCGACGGTGCAGAAGTCGTGCAGCTCTATATCCGCGACCTCGTAGGCAGCATCACCCGCCCCGTACGCGAACTGAAGGGCTTCGAAAAGGTGTTCCTGAAAGCGGGCGAAAGCAAGACCGTATCCTTCAAGATTACCCCCGAGCTGCTCCGCTTCTACGACTACGACCTCAACCACGTGGCCGAACCGGGAGAGTTCGATGTGATGATAGGTGGCAGCAGCCAGGCTACGAAAACGGCTAAATTGACACTCAAGTAAAAGGAATAAGAAAACATATTCAGACATGAAAATACAATACAGTTTATTATTGTTCCTGCTGTTGCTCGGTTTCACGCAATGCAAAAGCCCCGCCGCCAAAGAAGACCGGCTGAGTGACGATGCCTGATGGACACCGTGCAGCGCCGCACCTTCAACTACTTCTGGGAAGGTGCCGAGCCCAACAGCGGACTGGCACGCGAACGCATCCACATGGACGGTGTCTATCCGGAGAACGACCGGAACGTAATCACGTCCGGCGGAAGCGGCTTCGGCATCATGGCCATACTTGCCGGTATAGACCGCGGCTATGTCACCCGCCAGGAAGGGCTGGAACGGATGGAGAAAATCGTCTCCTTCCTCGAAACCGCCGACCGTTTCCACGGTGCCTACCCGCACTGGTGGTATGGCGATACGGGCAAGGTGAAACCTTCGGGCGGAAAGACAATGGCGGCGACCTGGTGGAAACAGCCTTCATCATGCAGGCGCTGCTCTCTGTCCACCAGTACTATGTAAACGGAAGTGAACAAGAGCAAGCCCTCGCCGCCCGCATCGACAAGCTGTGGCGCGAAGTGGACTGGAACTTCTACCGCCAGAACGGCCAGAACGTGCTCTATTGGCACTGGAGTCCGGAATACGGTTGGGAAATGAACTTTCCCGTACACGGTTACAACGAATGCCTCATCATGTATATCCTTGCCGCCGCCTCGCCTACCCACGGCGTGCCTGCAACAGTCTATCACGAGGGATGGGCGCAGAACGGGGCCATTGTAGCCCCCCATAAAGTGGAGAATATCGAGTTGCATCTGCGCTATCAAGGCACAGAAGCCGGACCGCTCTTCTGGGCGCAATACTCGTTCCTCGGCCTCGACCCCACCGCTGAAGGATGAATACTGCGCCAACTACTTCGACGAGATGCGTAACCTGACGCTCGTGAACCGTGCCTACTGTGTCCGCAACCCCAAGCACTACAAAGGCTTCGGGCCCGACTGCTGGGGGCTGACAGCCAGCTACTCCGTCAACGGATATGCCGCCCACGCTCCCAACGAGCGCGACGACCAGGGAGTCATCTCTCCAACCGCCGCCTTGTCATCCATCGTCTATACCCCGGAACAGTCGTTGCAAGTGATGCGCCACCTCTACGAGATGGGAGATAAGGTCTTCGGCCCCTATGGCTTCTACGATGCTTTCAGCGAAACGGACAACTGGTATCCGCAACGTTACCTCGCCATTGACCAGGGCCCGATAGCCGTCATGATTGAAAATTACCGGTCGGGGCTGCTGTGGAAGCTCTTCATGAGTCATCCGGATGTGCAGAAAGGGCTGAAGGAGTTGGGGTTCTCAACAGTCAGCAAGTAACTTACTATCATAAAAATGGGGGGTGTCAAAATTCACCACAGATTACACGGATTAACACAGAATGGACTTAATCTACTGATAATCAAAGATGCTTATCTGTGCAAATCTGTGTAATCTGTGGTGAATTTTGACACCCTCATGTATTTACAACTTATTCACCGCCGCCACCGGAACCGCTGCCACCGCTCTTCACATCATCATTGCTGATAGTGCGCGCAGCCTTTTTCACGCTTGCCTTCAGCTCGCCGATACGGTAGCTGACACTTATGCCGAAGCGTTGGCGGCTGTACTTATAGTTGCTTTCACGTATAAAACCGTTGCCTTCGGTGGTGGAGCTTTGGTCCATATACTTCTTGAAGAAGTTGCTGGCAAAGGCAGACAAGGTGAGGCGCTTGTCCAGGAAGGACTTGTTGACGCTCAAGCCATAATCAAAGAAGCTGCTGCCCTTACCTTGCAGCATAATCCACGGTGTCTGTCCGAAGACATTCAGACTGATGCGCCAGTCATGGGGCAGCGTCTGCTGTGCACCACCGTAGGCAAAGAGGCTCCAGCCATCGTTACGCATGCCTTCACTACCCTCCAGATAAGAGTAATTGCCGCTCATGTTCATGTAGATACGTGTACGTGGAGTGGCATTCCAGTTGACGTAACCGTTCACACTGGCATAACGGGTCTTACCGATGTTGGCATAGGTGGAATAAAGCACATCCTTGCCCGTGGGGTTCTTCAATCCCTCAATCTCCGTATCGGGCATGAGCCTTGTCACATTCTCAATACTGTTGTTGGTAAACGAGTAGCGGGCCGAGATATTGATATTGAACTTCTGTGTGAAGTTACTGTAACTCAAGTTGAAAGCATGGCTCTTCTCACTGTCCAGCTCCGGATTACCCTGGCTGATATAGGAGGGGTCCGTATCATTCAGATAAGGATTCAGAGACCAGATTCCCGGACGATAGATACGCATGTTGTATCCTAAACGCAGATTGGACATATCCGTCAGCTTGTAGCCGATGGAAGCGGAAGGCACTACGTCGTCAAAGTTCTTTGTGAAATCCTCGCCGCGGCCCACCAGATACTTCACATCTTGGATGGTATGCTCGTAGCGCAATCCCAAACGGCCCGAAAGTCTCTTCACCTTCAGTCCATATCCCAGATAGGCGGCGATAATATCGTTCAAATGCTTGTAGTGCGAGCTCTGGTCCTTGTTGTATTCATACTTTCCGGTATCGTCCGCATCAAAACGGTCGTCTTCGGAGGAGTTGTTGCGCAGAATGTACTTGGCACCTGCCTCCAGTGTATGCAGCTTGCCGATAGGCGTGGTATAGTCGGCCTGGAACGTATGCTCCGTGGTATTCTGCTCACCGTCGTTATGCTGGTTCTTCAAGCGGTTCAGATAGTCCGCCCAATCGGGGTTATAGCCATTGTCTATTTCATATTCCGTATAGGAATCCGACGTTTGCGGACGGGTGTTTATCTTGTAGGAGAACGTCAGCATGCGGTCCTTGACCTTGAACAGACGCTGGTAGTCGATACCTCCGTCGATGGAATACCAGGAAGACTTGCTGCGGTTGAAGGCAGAGTAGCTGTAAATGGGAGCAGCGTTTATGTTCTCCGGAAAAGTAGCGATGTAGTCCGTAGAGCCGTTACTCTTGTTCCCACCGCCCCAAAGTCCGAAAGACATGGTGACCAGGCGTAATGTATCTATTTCGTAGCTGGCCTCCATGCTGCCCGACTGGAAAGAACCGTGTCCCTTGTTGCTGCCGTCATAGTCCAGATTGGAAGAATTCTCCGTAACAGCTTCCGGTGTCACGTGCTGGCTGCCGCTGCTGTAGTTGCGGGGCTGGTCGTTGTAATTGTAATTGTAGCGGGCGCTGACGGTCAGCTTTCCACTCTTTATGGTACCGAATGCCCCGCCGCCTGCACCGCGGTTGCTGACGTTGGCACTGAACGTAGCCGTATAGCCTTCGAGTCCGCTGCCCACGGTGACGATGTTCAGAATACCGCCCACACCTTCGGCGTCATACTTGGGGCCGGGATTGGTTATCACTTCAATATGCTTGATACTGTTTGCAGGCATACTTTTCAGCACTTCCGTCGGGTTGTTGCTCATCATGTTGTTGGGCTTTCCGTTGACGTATACCTTGAAGCTGCTGCTCCCGTTCACCTGAATATTGTCCTCGCCATCCACCGTTACCAACGGTACCTTGCGAAGCATTTCCAGCACGGAGTTCGACTGGGCGTCAGGGTCGTCCTGCACATTGTACTCTATCTTGTCGATATCTGCCTTCACCAGAGGCTTCTGCGCCACTACTTCCACCTGCCCCAGCTCATTGGAGGCATCTACGATATACAGCGTGCCGAAGTCCACCAGCTTCTCCCCTGCCTTCACAGAAAAGTCCTTCACGATGGGAGTACGTCCCACGGAAGTGATGGTCATCACGAAGTTGCCCGTACCGGGTACTTTCTCCTGGAACTGGCCTTTCATGTCCGTTACCAGCATTTTCAGCGCCTTTGCAGGGGCCTCTTTCTTCACGATTTTAATGGTAGCATAAGGTTCACCCTCCTGGGTGAGTGAGTCAAGCAAAATTCCTTTAACCTGGAAAGAAGTGTTTGCCGTGTTTTGCGCTGCAAGCAGTCCCGAAATCATCAGCATCCATAGCAGCACAGTCCATTTTGTTCTCATTGCGTTTTTATATTTAGTGACTATTCATGTTTATTGTCTTGGAATTAGACGTATTCTGTTAGAGTTTTGTCACAATGAATTCGGCAAAAATAGCCCCTTTTCATGCATTTACGAGACTTTCGGAGTTAAAAAAGCAAAAAGAAAGCAATTTAGAGGAAATAGAAGAAAAGTAACAGACAGATATTTGCGGCAATCACACAGCCAAATCCTCCCAATATCCACGGGCGCAAAGGGCTTTTTCCGCCGGCAAAGAATAACGCATAGCACATGTTTACCGCTATATTGCTGACAATAGCCTGCATGCTGCAAGCCGTAATCACCAGCACCGCCACACTGCCCGTTCCTTGAAGCAGGTTCAAGATGAAAGGAGTAATGTCACTGAACCCCGAAATGAAAGAGAGCAGGTTCAGTCCACCCGTGCCGGCATACACCAGCGTATAGTGGGTCAAGATAGTGAACACCACAAACAGCATGGCAAAAATCAGCGCTACCTTGAACTCCAACGGGTTACTGCCGTCCTCGTCCTCCGTGGTCTGCGTGCCGTCGTCCACCCGTTTCCGCTTGGAATGCAGATACCATGCCACGGCTGCCGTCACCACCGACATTATCAGCAGGTAGGGATAAATGGCCAGTAGCGTCTCCCGGCTGAAAATACCTATCAATATCAAGAAACGGAGGAACATCATGCTGACCGCCAACAACATGGCCGCCACATATTCGGGAGCATCCTGCGCAGAGGCCTTGCGGCTCTTTCGCGCCAGTACGGAAATGGTAGCCGTGCTGCTGTACAAGCCTCCCACGATGCCCGAAACCAGAATGCCCGACTCATGGAAGACATAGCGCTTCAACAGATAAGAAAGGTAGGAAATGCCCGATACAACCACCGTGGCCAGCCAAATACTGTATGGCGTCAGGTTGATGCCGGGAATAAGGTTCTCATTGGGCAGCATCGGCAGGATAATGCCGCTGATAGCAAGGAACTTGGCAAGCGTAATCATCTCGTCGTTCTTCATGCGCTGGGCCAGTTCCGTGAAGGTGTGTTTCAGCTCGGTGAAAAGCAGGACGGTCACTATGACCATGACGTAGAACCACGACGGCTGTGTGGCCACAATGGGAGCAATGCAGTAGGTGATGAGTGCAATGATGATGGTGGTTACTCCGAACACATGGTACTGTGACTGCTTTACATAATAGTTCAGTCCGAGCAGCAGTCCCAGAATGGCTCCTCCTCCCATGAACAGACGATAGCCCGTAGGGTCGAGTATATAGAGCAGATAGCCCAGAATGCCTATAAAGGTGAAAGTGCGGTCGGTACCGAAAAGCGTAGTTTCCCCTTCGCGCTTCAAGCTGATTTTACGCTGTGAAAGCCCGATGAGTAAAGAGAATACGGTGACCAAAAGGAAGGTGACCAGTTCTCTTGGCAGGTAGTCGTAAAGTTTCTCCATGACGATTAAACAAGTACGGCATACAATTGGTTTGTTACCACGTGGTGAAAGGGTGCTTCATCAGTTGCGAGTTATAGTAGCGGACGTCTCCCGTCACCTCCCGTCCGATGAATGCAGGTTTCACGAAAGGCTCGTCTTCCGAGGAGAGTTCCACCTCGGCCACAGTCAGCCCTTCGTTCTCGCCATAGAATTCATCCACCTCAAAGACGTGCTGTCCGCTGCGCACCAGGTAACGGGTCTTGTCGATGACACCCGGTTCGCACAGTTTCAGCAATTCCCGCGCTTCGCACAGCGGAATTTCCTTTTCCCACTCGTAGCGGCTGGTTCCCGATTCATTGGATGCACCCTTGATGGTGAGAAATCCCCGTTCATCGCGGATGCGCACCCGTACCGTCCGTCCACGTGCACTGCTGATGTATCCTTGTACGATACGGCTGTGTGCATACGCTTGTGGCTTGTATTCTCCCGTCACGAGGAATTTCCGTTCTATCTCCTGCGGCATGTCGTTTCCAGTGATTTTATCAGCCCCAGTAAGAGTAAGCCACGAACATGGCAATGACCAATACAATGGCTATTACTCCCATCGTCATCATCACTTTCTTGGCTTGTTGCTCTTCCTTCTGGCTGTGCATTGCTTTCTTTTTACTTTTTCCCATGGTGTGTTTTATAGTTTAAAGTTCAACGATGAACAAAGTAAGAAGAAATTCGGGAAGAATGCAAATGAAAGAGAAAAAATTTATTCTCCGCTTCCCGCGAATTCCATCAGGTAAGCTTTGATAAAGCCGTCTATCTTTCCATCCATCACGCCGTTCACGTCACTGGTCTGGAAGTTGGTACGGTGGTCCTTCACGCGGCGGTCGTCGAAGACGTAGCTACGAATCTGGCTACCCCATTCGATTTTCTTCTTACCGGCTTCCACCTTTGCCTGCTCGGCCATGCGGTGCTGGAGTTCCTTGTCGTAAAGCATGGAACGGAGAAGGCGGAGAGCATTCTCGCGATTCTTGGGCTGGTCTCGCGTCTCGGTATTTTCAATCAGGATTTCTTCCTCTTCGCCCGTATATGGGTCCTTATACTGATAGCGCAGACGGACACCGGATTCTACCTTATTGACGTTCTGTCCACCGGCACCACCGCTTCGGAAGGTATCCCATGACATGCGGGCAGGTTCGATGTTCACCTCGATGGTATCATCTACCAAAGGAGTGACAAACACGGATGCAAAAGAAGTCATACGCTTGCCCTGGGCATTGTAGGGCGAAACACGTACCAGGCGGTGTACACCGTTCTCACCTTTCAGGTAGCCGTAGGCATAATCGCCGGAAATCTCGATGGTACAAGTCTTGATACCTGCCTCGTCTCCTTCCTGCAGGTTGGCGATAGTAGCCTTATAGCCGTGAGTCTCGGCATAGCGCAGATACATACGCATCAGCATGCTTGCCCAGTCCTGGCTCTCCGTACCACCGGCACCAGAGTTAATTTTCAGCACACAGTCCATCTGGTCGGCTTCCTCGCGAAGCATATTCTTGAGTTCGAGGGCCTCGACAGCAGTGATTGCCTTGGCATAGGCATCGTCCACTTCCTCTTCAGTCACCAGTTCGTCTTTGTAAAAGTCGAAAGCCAGTTGTACCTCGTCAGTCAAGGTCTTTACCTCATTGTAGCCGGAAATCCATTGCTGCAAGCCTTTCACTTTCTTCATCTGAGCCTCGGCAGCCTTCTGGTCGTCCCAGAAACCGGGAGCCTGGGTGCGGAGCTGCTCTTCTTCCACCTGTATTTTCTTTCCTTCAATGTCCAGATAGCGGTTCAACGCCTCGGTACGTTCTTTGATATCTTTCAGTTGTTCTGCGGTAATCATGAGTCTATTTACGATTTGACAATTTACGATTTGACGATTGAAGTTGGTATTATCAATCCCACTTCGGACGGCAAAGGTATGAAAAAAACGCATAATTTCGCAGCTATCAGCTCAATAAGTCGTGGTATAGAAGATGAGTCCGTGCCCAGACTATTCAAAAGACAACGTTCCGAAGTAGGCGGGGCAATGAAACATAGGCTGTTTCAGCAGGATAGGGTTCCAAGAAAGGAAATGGGGAGTCTGGAGTTTGTCACCACACTTGTAGAAATTCCCTTTCATTGTTTTTCCATCCAAAGAATCGACGGAATGCTTGAAGAAAGCAGAAACGGGAATGACCATCACCAGTTCCCAGCTGCACTCACCCGGATGTTCCTCAAAAGGCTCGCTACCCAACGAGCTCCAACGTTTCACCATACCCAGCACCTCCGGGCTTGCCGTGGGACGACGCTCATTGACTGCACCTCCCTGAACCAGCAACCTGCCAATGCAGTTGCACTCGAAATTGTAATAGCAATCATCGCCTTCGGGAGATACAAAGAATTCCACGCAAGCATCTTCCCATACCCGGCCATTGTCTCCGGCAGCCACAGCACGCACATCGGCTTCCTTCACTTTATAGTGGAGCAGGATCTCATGCCCGGTATGGGCAATGCGGAAACTCACTTCCGGCTTGTAGGGATAGTCTTTCCAGTTGACCACATCAAGGGGCTGAAACTCTATCCCGTTTTCGTCCAGCAAGGACGGCACAGCCCCACCTTCCGGTGAAGCCGTACACATTACTTTCCTTACGGACAAACTCTTTCCACTCTGAGCATTGCAATAAACCATGCCTACCATCGAAAACACCAAGAGCAGAAAAAGTTTGCTCCCGTAATCTCTCACTATCATAAAACGTCCTTTCATTTCTTAGAAGAATCCTTGTCTGCCGCTGTTACATCCCATCCGGAAACGACATCGCCGTAAAGATAGAACGTCACATCAAAAGTAGTCTTGCTATTATTGTCTACCACCTGATAACAGCGTGTTGCGTCGTAGGAATCCATCTCCTTGTACTCGCCCAGTGCCAGCGGAGCCAGCTCTTCCTTCCCGGCAGCCGTGGCTATGATTTGCTGCATGCGTTCCTGCATCAGTTTCATAATGCCTTGGTGTTTGAACGGATCCGGTTCGGCCACCTTAGGATAGGTTGCCTTTATCACTCCACCGTTGGCGGCACGCACGGCTCTGACACTGTCCGTATAAGCCTTGAACTGCTTCTTCACCTCCGGAGAACGCAGACCGAGCATCGTAAATACGGCAATTCCCTGGGCGCCGTTGTTCAAGGCGGCATCCATGCACTCAAACATCATCGGCCCGTCCGTGGCGGTCATGCCGCAGTATAGTGTGGTCATGTCGTTCTTGTCGCGTACATTCTCAACCGTACAGTCGGAAATGAAGCTGGCATCGCCCGTATAGAAGGTATGGTAAACCATCGGGAACACGATGTCGAGGTTCCATTTGCCCCAGTCCTGGCGCACCATGCGTGAAGCCATCTTCGGGGTGGGGAACGGGGAGGCAGCCATTGTCTTGCCGTAGGAGTGCACCACTTCGGCAATCATATTGGCCACTTCGGTTATCTGGTCGCAACGGAACTGGCGCCACTTCACATCAAGCGAAGGGTCTTCCTGCTCGCGGGGGTCATAACCGTACTGCTCCTTGAACAACCTGAGCATCTCCGGATGGTAACCGTAATCCCACGCAGCGTATTCACGGTCCTGCACAATGCCATAATGGGGCCACAAGGTGGTGGGAAGCACCACATCCACAAAACGATGATAGTCGATGGCAATGCCGTTCAAGCCTTCCACTTCGCAGTAGGCCTTGATTTTTTCCTTGATGAACTCGCGGACTTCGGGCAATGCCGGGCAGAGAAACTTGTAATAGCTACATAGGCGGTAGTGTCTGCCAGGCTCTTGCCGTTACGGTTCACGCTGAACCATTCGGGATGTTCCTTCAATATCTTGTCACGGTCGTGTTCCAGGTTCATGGTCCATAGCCAGGCATACACTTCGATTCCGTGTTTATGGGCAACCGGTATGGCAGCCCGGTAATCGTCGGGAGTCGGCGCATTCAGCATAATTCCGTCCATGCCGATGTCGTTCATCACTTGGCAGATGGAGTCGAAGTTCATGCCGGGACGATAGTCCAGCCACGTCCAGAACATGGGATATTCCTTGGTTGTTTCCTTAGCTCCCTGCTGGCACGAGAACATGCCCAGCGCAAGGAACAGCAGCAAGAATGCAGGTAAAAAGCTCTTTTTCATTCTATCTAAATTTTAAGTTTAACATGCAGTTTTTCCATCACCCAGGTAACGCCGATTACCACAAAGGCGAAACAGAGGCAGTTGACCAGCCCCATGAATCCATGTGTGAACCAGTCCGGCAGGACAACACCGGTCACATCGGCAAAGCCATAGAAGACATAAGGTACCAGATAAGTGGTCAGCGTAGCCGTTCCGGCAGGGCGTATCAGGTTGAACCAGCCGTGACCTGATGGCTGACCAGATAGCCGAGCAGGGTGTAGAGCCCCACGGAAATGGCAGTTACATAGAACACCCAGGGAGGAGTGCCACCTATCTTGGCCACAATCCAGAAATGGTGTGTCCCGATGCCGGCCAGCAGAAGCAGAACGGCAACCGTCAGCCCATTGCGGAGTTTCCAGCCGTCACCCTTGCCGGCATAGCGGGCGCTGAGAATGGAAAGGATGACACCTCCCATTGTAAATGCGGGTAAAGCCCCGTTGCCGATATGCAGGATGGACAACATGCCCTGATAGAAGTTGCGTTCGGGAAAGGCAAGGATAGCCTCACCGCCAAAGCCCTCGCGCAAAGGCGTACCCAGCAGGCATATCAGGATAAAGGTACCCCAGGCAGGCAGCAGATACTGCAACCGGTCACGGCTGAAGATATAGATGACGGCACATACCAGATAGGTCCAGCCGATGGAGCCCAATATTCCCCAATAGGCACCGAATACACCTCCCTGCGGATTGCGGAACGTGAAGGCAAGGTAGAGAAGAACCAATACTCCGATTATCTTAAAAGCACGGAAAAGGTTCTTCTGAGTGCCGGAAGCCGGTTTCGGATATTGGTTCCACACACCGATAAAGCCTATGGCCATCAAGAACCAGTATACTCCTATCGGATAGGGAGCTTCCGGTGAAAGCCGGAACTCCGAGTTCGTTATAAATGCCCCCATCACCAGCAAGGCAAAGGTGCGGGAAAGGATATGCCCCAAGGTGGACTCTGCCGAGAAGCCCTTGGCATATCTGCGCTCAATGGCGTAAGGTATGGACATTCCCACCGCAAACAAAAAGCAGGGGAATACGATATCCGCCAGCCCCATAAAATCTTCCCCATAAGCGGCATGCTCCAGCCAATGGGGCACGTCATGCACTTTCCAGAAGTCGTTGACAAAAATCATGGTGAACATGGTCAACGCCCTCAGCATGTCGATGGCAAGGTTACGCCGCGAATAAACAGTCTTGTCATTCATATCTTTTCAACTTTAAAATTCAGAAACCAACATCAGCCAACGGGCGGCCGAAGCGCCCCATACCTCCTTGTAGGTCGCGGTATTGAACTGCGGCCAGTAGGGGGCATCTTCGTTGAAGTAGGACTGCATGCCTACCGGTATCTCTCCCACCGTCTCTCCGGGCAGTGCCGTGTAGAGCTGCGGATAATTGCTTCCCTCACCGTAAATCATGGACTGTCCGAAAGGATTCCTGCCCACAATCCAGAAGAGCTGCTGTTCCGCAATGTCTTTCAGTGCCTTGTCCTCCAATACTCTGGCACAAATAGCCGCAGCCTTTCCGGTAGACAAATGTACGGCAATATTTCCTTTGAACGAGAACCAGACCGGGAAAATTCTCAAATAATGCTCCTTATCCAGACGGATGCCGTTTTCAAGCTGCTCCTTGAAATCCTTATCGGCACCGCTGCGGATACCCACCTGAACGGCATAGAAGTTGACGGAGTCTTTCACTTCGTCCTTGTGATAGATGCCGCTGGGCAGCATTCCATAAGGATATACATGCTTCATGATGTTTTTCAGATAACCGCCGTAAAGTTTCATGGCACGAATCCACCGGTCACGCTCAGCATGGGCGGGCTGTGTCTCGCAGAGGGCGGCAAGGGCTTCCATGTAGGCATAGTCGCGCGACTGGTGCGTATAGTGCACAATGGATTTCTTTGCCAAGTCGCGATAGAAGAAACCGCAGGTCTTGTCTTTGTCTTTCAGCGGTTCGGTGCGCTGGCACTGCAAGGTGTAGCGGATGGCTTTTACAGCCTCGTCGGCATACTGCTGTTCGCCGGTCAGCTTGTAGAGCATGCTTGCCGCCCACGAGATGTTGGCGTGGTACTGGCTCTCGGATGCCATGGCGGCATGCCCGTGGTCGTTGCGTTCGCGAATCTCGGCAAAGCCCTTTTCGGCGAAGCGCTTCTCGGCAAATCCGAAGTCCTCGCGGGCTATCTTCGCCAGTTTTCCTTTTAGGGCGGAGTCGTTGTCAACCAGCTGTGCCGCATACGCCTCGATGCCCGCCAGCAGGAAGTTTTCGAGTGCACCGTCATGCACACGCACCTCACGGCGGGCCGCATCATCGTCGGTGCCAATCTTTCCGTCCGTCCAGAGATTGGTGCCCCAGCCTTGCAGGCGCATGCCGTTGCCCAGTCGGCTCCGCATCACGTAGTCGATGCCCCAAAGGGCCTCCTCCATCATACGGTTGTAGAGGTCGGTCTCTCCTTTTTCGCGGGCACGCGAAGCCATCTGCAGCAACGCATACGAAATCTCACCCGTCTGCAGGGTCTGCTGTGACATGTCGGCGGCATCGTGCCAACCGCCGTTGAAAGGAATAATCTGTCCGTTGTAGGTGGCGTGCAGGTCGGTATGGCAAGCACCGTGCTTGCCGGGAACGGGATAACCGCACCGTTCGCAAAAGAGGAAGTTCAGGATGCGCCAGGCAGAGTCGTCCCACACATCTTTGTTGATATAAAACGGCAGTGTCACCACGTCGCCCACCTGGATGACGTACTGTCCCTGTGTCCGGAAGTCGGAGAAATCGACGGTCTCGAACTCACCCAGCCTGCTCTTCTCTTTGCGCACCTGTCCGGTGAAAACCACCGCCTGCGTGCGGGCGTCTTTCAACCGGAACGTGCCATCATGGTTCGCCACATTGACAATGGCGCCCTTCTCTCCATCGGGCGTATAGCCGGTGGTGGAAAAGAGGATGCGGTTCTGCGCCGGCTTCCATCCGCGCACGGTCTCCGGGTTATCCACGGTCTGCAGCTTCACATCGTCCACGTCGAAGCGCAACACATCGCCCATGGTGCTCTCTTGTCCGAACACTTCGATGGCAAACGACAGCTTCGTCACCTTGTCGCGGGCCAGGCCGGTCATCTCCACGAAGCACTCGTTCCATTGGCCGTTCTTCAAATTAATCTCGTGGTATCCCTCCCGTCCGTAGCGGTCGGGCACCTTAATCTCGCCATCGTTCTCCACGTAGAGGTTCAGGTAGATGCTGCGTGCTCCTTCGCACGAGGGATAGACGTAGAAGTGTAAACGGTTGTAACCCTCCCAGTTGGCACCACCCACATCGAAAGAGGCCATACAGGTGCCGCGCCCCAATCCCCAGCCCAATATCTTTTCCGGATGGGCGGGAGCTTCCAGGCGCAGGCTGTGCTTGCCCTGCTTGCAACGTTCGTCAGTCAGCCCGATGGTTCCGACACCCTTGTGCGACCATTTGGAGAAATCCTCCATATCACACAGCATCACAGTTTCCAGCACTTTCTTTTTCAAGCCGAATGTCTCGAAAGCTTTGGTTTCGTCAATCGGCAACGGACTATGCACGTATCCCGTGCTGATGATGTCGGCTTTCAGCTTTTCATCTACTTGGGCATGAAGCATGACAGCAGGGGCGCAAAGCAGACTGACGGATAAAGCGATATTCTTTAAATATTCCCTCATTTTACATGATACTATATAAATTAGACATAAAGGTACACCGAGAAATCCCCGCTTCATCTGACAAAGACACAACGTTTTCTCGATGTACCAGACATGTTAAACCCAAACAAATCTCCTTACCTGCCTAAAAGTTCGGTTTATCAACATCCCAGAATATACGGGTACCGGCTTTATCAGGACCACCCAGCTTGGAAACGGCATCGGCGTAATCGGGATTACTATCCTTCTCATTGATTGTAAACGGCAAACGGCGGGGACCCAAGTCGGTGTCAATTTCACCCTGGCTCATGTTCACCATGACCGGTATCAGTTTCGGATAACCGGTACGACGTACTTCAGCCCATCCGTTCATACCTTCCGGGAAAATGGCAATCCAACGTTGCGTAGCAATTTTGGCGAACTTCTCCTCATTGCTCAGCCCTTCTTCCCACTTCACGGTTACTTGGCTCTGTCCTTCAATGCTTGCGTCAGTAATAATCGGATCTACATAGTCAGCAGCCGTAGTGGTACTGTTCAAGTAGTCTCCCAAGCTTGCTCCCCATTGTTCAAACGAAGTCCTGATACCTTTTTCATACAATTCCTTCGCTGTTCCCTTGCCGTTCACATTCCAGCCACGCAAAGCAGCTTCGGCTTCCAACAAAATGGTTTCAGCGGCAGTAGCAAGATAGCAGGCGTATATTCAGTTACGTTAGGACGGCTGACAATAGGCAAATATCTAGCTCTATTTTCTCCTTTATCCTTATCAACATCAATTTCCAAACCTTTAATACCGCACCGAATACCCCAGATTTTACCTTCTGCATTCTTAGTCGCACACTTATTCAGCCGGTCGTCACCCATTCCGCCCAAGATAGACGGAATATTGGCATTCAGCACCCCGTCTTCATAACTAAAGGCAATGCCATAAAGCGGATGGGAATAACCATTGCCGGCAATAGCAAAGTTTGCATCATTCGTTTCAATCAATCCGTTGCTGTCTGCCATAGCCGCTTCAGCCTCTTTCTTTGCCCAGGAAGCATCAAAATTAGCGATACGCATGGCCAAGCGCAAGCGGATGGTATTGCACAACTTAGCCCATTTGTCCAAGTCGCCGCCATAAGCGTAGTCAAATGAAGCGAACGAAGCCACCTCTTTTTCTCTGGCTGCACGTAACACATCGGCAGCCTCTGCCAGTTCTTCAAAGAATTTCGTGTAAGCCTCCTTACCCGAATCATACTTACCGCCTACGGCAGATTCGCCATAGTGTGTATAGATGATGCAACCGTATTGGTCTACCAGACGAGACATCGCCACTACGCGGCAAATGGTATTGATGGCTTCGAAGTGGGCGTAAACCTCCATATCGGCCAGGCATTTCTTCGTAATCTTCAAGCTTTCCACCATCACATTGTTATAGGCATAGCTCCAGCAGTTGTCATTCCAACCGGCATTCATGGAATAAGTCACATTGCTGACATTACCGGCAAATGCTGTAGCCGTAGAGAGATAGCCCGACCATAAGTCCGCATTCAAATTCTGAATCAGCTGATACTCCCATACATTGGTTCCGGCCCCCTTGTTGTAATAGATGGATTGCATCATGGGAATGAAGTGCATACCAATGTAGTTGTTATCTTGTTTCAGTTCTTCGTCCGAAACGCCTTTAGGATTCGTATTCAAATCTTCAAAGGCACCCGTACATGCCGAGAACATGGAAGCAGCCAGCAACGCTGTAGCCATAAGTCTAAATATATTCTTCATAATCGTATCTGCTATTTAAAAGTTAACCTTTAAGTTGAAACCTATTGAGCGATTAGTGGGCATACCGAATACATCCACCCCCTGCAAACGGTTGCTTGTTGACAACATACCATCGGGATCGTAAGGAGCATTGTTCTTGAAGAAGAACAAGTTGCGGCCTACCAACGAGATTTGTGCTTCTTTAATGATACCCACTTTGTTCAGCAGCGGCCGAGGCAGTGAATAAGAGAGTGACAACTCACGCAGACGAATATTAGTAGCGCTATACATATAGTATTCGGTCACACCGGCACGTCCACCTACAAGGTTATAGAACTTGTTGATAGCTCTATATTTATTGTTTTCATCACCACCGGAAATCCGATGACCTTCAAGCAACACATAGCCACGGTCGCGGGCATCGCCGGAAGCCTTGCTCACACCCTGTTGGTCAAGGTCTGCCTCTGTCAGAGACATCACGTCACCACCAAAACGACCATCAATCAAGAAATAGAGCGAGAAGTCTTTCCAAGTAATCGTATTGCTCCAGCTAAGGTTAAAGTCGGGAGTGGAATTACCCAATTTCTTGATGCTTGACTTGTCAACCAATGGCATTTCATCGCCATCCTTATCTTTTTCAAACTTAATCTTGCCGCTTTCATCGCGAACAAAGGTAGTTCCGTAGATGTCACCAAACGAACCGCCTACTTCCAAACGGCTCCATACGTTGTTACTTTCACCACCATTAAACTGGAAATACGGGAAAGCATCGCCTGCCAATTCTTTGGCTTCGTTCTTGTTGGTAGCAAAGTTCAATCCAGTTTTCCAACGGAAATTCTTGGTCATGACGGGAGTCCCGCTCATCATGATTTCAACACCTGTGTTTTGGATATTGCCGGCATTGATGTAGTAGGTATTATATTCCGAACCTGCCGGTGCATCCAGCGAGAAGAGCTGGTTCTTGGTATTGGTCTTATAATAAGTGAAGTCAAACTCCAAACGACTGCCGAAGAAACGCCATTCGGTACCAAATTCAATAGAAGTGGTCATTTCCGGTTTCAATTCGGCAAAAGGCGCTGTGGTGTTAAAACCGATGCTGCCGCTCTTGGTTACCCAGTTCAGCGGATTGGAAGTGTAAGCGTTCAAACCGTTACCTACCTTAGACCATGCACCGCGAATCTTACCCAAGTCAATCCATTCAGGCAGTTTCAAAGTTTCGTTCATGACCCATGTCATACCTACTGACGGATAGAAGAAACCTTTGTTCTTATACTTCGTAAATGCCAACGTGGAAGTCCACTCGTTACGGGCAGTAAAATCCAGGAACAATTGGTCCATGAAGCCGAACTGTCCGGTGAAGAACACAGCCTGATTTTGTGTATGTGTCTTCCAATCGGTCAAGGAACCTTTGTTCAAGAAGCAATTTTGCATAGTAAACACATTGGGAACAGAAAGAGTACCGGGATAGGAATCAAAACCTGTACCATTGCCATTATAGTCGTTGATACTGGCACCTACCGATGTATTGACACTGAATTTTTCGAAGTTTTGCTGATAAGTGAACAGCACATCCCCGTAAGTGGAAAGGCTGCTGGTCTCACCATAAATATAACGGCCGTTAGTACCGGAACCTGTGGTATTTATTCCGCAAAGTATCGGGCTTGTGCCGGCATACATGCGGGTATTGTTCTTATCCACCACATAATCAGCATTTCCACGAGCCTGAATACTGAAGAGATTGTTGAATTTATAATTTACGCTCAAATTAAACACTGTGCGATAACGGGTGTCCTCATTCGGGATTTTATGGATCAACCAATAGGGATTTTGTTCCATATCAGAACCTTGAGTCTTATACCAGTTCTGATCCATTATGTTACGTGAAGGATTGAGAACCTGATAATTCTCCTTATAGTAGTTGAAATCTTTGCCGCCTTCCACACCACCACGCGGAAAGTGGTAGAGACCAACCAAGGGGTTCATGTAGTAACCGCCGGAAGTGGTACGGTTGTTACCCTTCTGATACATACCGTTGATGTTGGCATCAATAGTCAGCTTGTTGTTGAAGAAATTGGCTGTCTCGCGGAAGTTGAAATTATGCTTTACCAGCTGGTTGCCTTCGACCACGCCTTTGCCGTAGGTGTTGGCGTACGAGAAGTAGGTCTGAATGGCTTGTGAGCCCATGCTCAGGGAGAGAGAGTTGATAGTGGTCACTCCCGTCTTGAAAAAGTCTTTGGTGTAATCGGGACTTCCGCCTTTCAATTCACTTCCCCAACTGGTACTTGTTCCGGTATAGTGGTTTTGGAATTCGGGAATACCGTATGCGGCATTATCAATAGTAGTGCTGGTATTGAAAGTAATGCTGGCACGCCCTTCCTTACCTTTCTTGGTTGTGATGATAACCACACCGTTGGCGGCTGAACTACCATACAAAGCTGCGGCGGCAGGACCTTTCAGAATGTTCATACTCTCAATATCGTCGGGATTCAGGTTGGAGATACCATCGCCACGGTCATAGTTACCGCTATCATTATTACCGCCGATAGAAGTTGCCGTATTTTCATTGGTAGACGATCCGAATGGCACACCGTCAATCACATACAGCGGTTGGTTACTGCCACCTACCGAACGGTTACCACGGATAATCACCTTGGAGGAACCTCCCAGCCCGGAGGAACTTTTGTTAATCTGCACACCGGCAGTCTTACCGGCCAGGGCATTCATCATATTGGGGTCTTTGGCGCGGACCAGCTCATCGCCGTTCACCACCTGGGTGGAGTAGGTCAAGGTCTTGGATTTCTTGGCGATACCCAAAGCGGTTACCACTACTTCGTCCAACAATTCCGTATCGCTTTTCAAAGTCACACGGATGATTCCCGGAGTGATGGGAACTTCTACAGTGGCCATACCCACGAAGGAGACTTGAAGCAATTTCGCATCGGCGGGAGCATCCTCGATGGTGAACTTACCGTCGAGGTCGGTGACACATCCGATGGTAGTGCCTTTCACCAGTACGGAGGCACCTATGACGGGCTCTTTGTCATCAGCCGAAATTACAATACCTTTAATAGGGGAGTTTTGAGCTGTTACCCAACCGATGGCTGCCAGCAGGCACGCCAAAGTCAGCATAAATTTTCTTTTCATAAGCTGCTTTTCATTAATTGAATATTAGATAAATGGGTGTTAAGTTAATAAACAGATTTCAGCGGTCCTGTCCTTCCGCCCGGCCAGCTTGACTGTCCGTTTCAATTTTTGCTCCGGTGTGCTCCATAGGCAATCAGAAATTACGGTTAATACTCAAAGCTTATTCTGCAGAATTTCTTTCAAGCTTTCGTATATAAAACCGGATACACGGCTGCAACCCTATCGAAAAATGAAAAAAAAATTGCACTAATAAATAAATCCGCTGTATAACCCCTCAGACTGGGTATCTATGAGGATTGCCCAAACGCAAATATTTACCCACCTTGCATAATTCACGGGAGTTAGCCTGCATTATTCCCGTACCCGGCTCCTACTTACTCCGTACATTCTCCGCCTACAAGTACTTCCAAACGGAGAAAGTACGGGCTTTATACGGAGCAAGTAGGGTTCGGGCACGGATTACACGGAAAATCACGGATACATTGGAAAAGACATGAAAATCCGTGTAATCCGTGCCTGAAAGAAATCAGTAAGTTCGTTTCAAATCAAAAAAACGCCTATCTTTGTCGCTATCAACTTAATAAGTCACACGTAATGAAAAGACTATCTTACAGAAGCGCCCTCTCCCTGCTGCTATTGGCAGTACTGAGCCTGGGAAGTTGTACCTCAAAGTACAGTTATGAAACCGTGCCCAACGACCCCTTGAAGGCACGTATCTACACACTGGACAACGGTCTGAAGGTCTACATGACCGTCAACAAGGACCAACCCCGCATCCAGACCTACATCGCCGTGCGCGTGGGCAGCAAGAACGACCCGGCAGAGACCACCGGGCTGGCACACTACTTTGAGCACCTGATGTTCAAAGGCACCTCCCACTTCGGCACACAGAACTACGAAGCCGAAAAACCGCTCTTGGACCAAATCGAACAGCAATTCGAAGTCTACCGCAAAACCACCGACAGCATCGCCCGCAAAGACATCTACCACGTGATAGACAGCCTCTCCTACGAAGCGTCCAAGCTCGCCATCCCCAACGAGTATGACAAGCTGATGGCCGCCATCGGTGCCAACGGAACCAACGCCTACACCAGCTTCGACGTGACCTGCTACACCGAAGACATCCCCAGCAACCAAGTGGAGAACTGGGCACGCATACAGGCCGACCGCTTCAAGGACTGTGTCATCCGCGGTTTCCACACGGAACTGGAGACGGTGTACGAAGAGAAGAACATGTCCCTCACCAGCGACTCGCGCAAGGTGTACGAGAACATGCTCGCCGCCCTCTTCCCCCACCACCCCTACGGCACGCAAACCGTGCTGGGCACGCAGGAACATCTGAAAAGCCCTTCCATCACCAACATCAAAAACTACTACAAGCAATGGTATGTGCCCAACAACATGGCCATCTGCCTCTCCGGTGACTTCGACCCCGACCGGATGATTGCCACCATCGACAAGCACTTCGGCTCCTTGCAACCCAACCCCCAACTGCCCAAGTCCGCACGACCGGAAGAGGCTGAAATCACCTCGCCCGTGGTACGCGAAGTCTATGGACTCGATGCCGAAAGCGTAGCCCTGGCATGGCGCTTCCCCGGAGCTGCCCACAAGGACGTGGAGACATTAGAAGTAGTTTCACAAATCCTGTACAACGGACAGGCCGGGCTGATAGACCTCGACCTGATGCAGCAGCAAAAGGCACTGAGCGCCTACTGCTACCCCATGACAATGGCAGACTACAGCGTGTTCGCCATGCAGGGACGCCCCAAACAGGAACAGACATTGGAGGAAGTGAAAGACCTCCTCTTAGGCGAACTGAAGAAACTGCGCGACGGCGACTTCGACGAGAAAATCCTGGAAGCCAACATCAACAACTTCAAGCTCTACCAGCTGCAACAACAAGAGAGCAACGACGCCCGCGCCGACTGGTTTGTAGAGTCATTCGTGAACGGCAGCGACTGGGCCGACGAGGTCACCTCCCTGGAACGCATGTCCCGACTGACCAAGCAGGACGTCGTGGACTTTGCCAACAAATACCTGAAGGACAGCAACTACACCATCATCTACAAAAAACAGGGCAAAGACCCCAACGAGAAGAAGATAAGCAAGCCGCAAATCACCCCCATCGTGATGAACCGCGACACGGCAAGTGCCTTCCTCAAAGAGATACAGGCAAGCACCGTGCAGCCCATCGAACCGGTCTTCCTCGACTACTCCAAAGACCTCGACATGCTGAAAGCCAAAGCGGACATCCCCGTCATCTACAAACAGAACAACGCCAATGAGCTGTTCCAACTGATGTACCTCTTCGACATGGGCAACCGCAACGACAAGGCCTTGGGCACCGCCGCCCAGTACCTCGAATACCTGGGCACCTCGGACATGACTCCCGAAGAGGTGAAAAGCGAGTTCTACCGCATGGCATGCAACTTCTTCGTCGCCCCGGGCAGCGAACGCACCTACATCGTGCTCTCCGGCCTGAACGAAAACATGCCCCAAGCCGTGGAACTGTTTGAGAAACTGCTTGCCGACGCCCAAGTGAACGCAGAAGCCTACGGCAACCTGGTGGACGACCAACTGAAACGCCGGGCAGACGCCAAGCTGAACCAGTCGCAGAACTTCAGCCGCCTGCAGGCATACATGCAATGGGGACCGCAGAACCCCTCCACCAACCTGCTAAGCGAAAAGGAACTGAAAGGGATGAATCCGCAAGAACTGGTGGACCGCATCCATCAGCTGAACAGCTTCAAGCACCGGATAACCTACTACGGTCCCTCTTCACAAGAAGACTTGCTTGCCGTCATCAACCAGAAGCACCGTGTGCCCGAAACGTTACAGGAACTCCCGCAAGGCATCGAGTTCAAGCAGCAGCCCACCAATGAGACCCGGATATACATCGCCCCCTATGATGCCAAACAGATATACATGGCACAATATTCCAACCGGGGAGAGAAATTCGACCCTGCCATCGAATCGCCACGCCGCATCTACAACGAATACTTCGGCAGAGGCATGAACTCCATCGTCTTCCAGGAGATGCGCGAAAGCCGCGGCCTGGCCTATTCCGCATGGGCGGGACTGGACAAGCCGAGCCTGCCCAAGTATAACTACAGCATCAGCACCTACATCGCCACGCAGAACGACAAGATGACGGACGCCATCGCCACCTTCAACGACATCATCAACAACATGCCGAAGTCCGAAACCGCCTTCCGGCTTGCCAAAGAAGGACTGATAGCCCGCCTGCGCACGGAACGCATCATCAAGGACAACGTCATCTGGAGCTACATCAACGCGCAAGACTTCGGCCTAGACACCGACAGCCGCATCCAGTTGTACGAAGACGTGCAGAAAGCCACCCTACAGGATGCAGTCAACTTCCAAAAGGAATGGATTAAAGGACGCACCTACTTCTATTGCATCCTCGGCGACAAGAAGGAACTGAACATGAAAGCCCTGGAAGAGATTGGCACCGTTACGGAACTGACCACGGAAGACATCTTCGGATATTAAGCAACAAGCCCGAAGACGGGTAAAAGCACATAAGCACTTCCATCGTGCTATAATATCAGGCGCGGATTACGCGGAAGGCACGGATTTAATTTACAGCATCCGTGAAATCCGCGTAATCCGCGCCTTTTTTAAATATAGAGTTTGCAGAGATTATTCTTCAGAACGCGCGTATACGCACGCATAATGCAAAAACAAATCTACAAGAAGCCCGAAATGGGCACAGGTAACCTATCCCTCGTACATCCGGTCTATCAGCTCCTTGTAATTCCTTGCCACCACCGGTCGTTTCAGCTTCAGCGTGTTCGTCAGCTCGCCCCGCTCCATGCTGAATGGTTCCGGCAGAAGGGTGAAACGCTTCACTTGCTCATAATGGGCAAATTGCTGCTGCAAGGTATCAATACGGGCACGGAACAACGCTTGTATCTTGGAATGTTGCAGTAACTCATTCATATTGCTGTATGTAATGCCTTTCTCCTTGGCATAATCCTTCACAAAGCCATAAACGGGAACTATCAAAGCGGAAACAAACTTACGCTCATCGGCAATGACAGCAATCTGGTCAATGTAACGGTCAATAGCCAGCTTCGTTTCCAATGCCTGCGGCGAAATGTATTTTCCGTTGGAGGTCTTGAACAAGTCTTTGATACGCTCCGTCAGATACAGATGGCTATCCTTCAAATAACCGGCATCACCCGTGTGGAACCAACCGTCACGGTCGATGGCAGCAGCCGTTGCCTCCGGTTTCTTGTAGTAGCCGGTAGTGATAGTCTTACCACGAAGAAGTATCTCGTTGTTCTCGCCAATCTTCACCTCCACATCAGGCATCACCGTACCTACGGAACCAATCTCATAGCCTTCGTTGAGGAAGCAGGAAACGGTAGCCGTAGATTCCGTCAGACCATAACCTACCACCATGTTTATACCTACAGAATGCACAAACTCGCAGATTTCATCGGGCACAGCAGCACCTGCCGTAGGGAAGAAATTACCGTTCTCAATACCTATCGTCTTCTTCAGCAGAGCATAAATGGTCTTTTCGTAGAACTTGTATTTCAGATGAAGCATCATCGGAGGAGTCTTTCCTTGGCGCAAATAATCAATGTTATGCGTCCTGCCCACCTTGATGGCATCCAACATCATCGCCTTACGCAGACCGGTTTCCTGGGAAATCTTCTCCTGCACACCGGCATAGACTTTCTCCCAAAAACGGGGTACACTGCACATCAGTGTAGGGCGTATCTCTTTAATAGTAGTTTGGATATCCTGTGGACGGAGATTGATGCAGACCTGCACCCCCCGGTGTATACAAAGGTAGGTCCATGCCTTTTCGAATACATGGGTCAGCGGAAGGAAGTTCATGGAAACATCCCGGTCTGTCATGAAAGGCAATCGGATATCATGAATGCGGAAAGCCTCTCTATAATTGAAATGATGGAGCATGACACCTTTCGGCTCACCGGTAGTACCGGAAGTATAAAGGATATTGGCGAGGTCATCATCTGAGGCAGCTGCTGTACGCTCTTCTACAATGGCATTGTGCTGCAACTCTTCATCCATTGCCATAAATTCATCAAAATAGATGGAAGTCATGTCGCGCGGATCTTTCACCACAGCACGGTCGAAGATGATGAGCTGCTGCAGAGACTGGCAAAATCCGAACACGCTGAAAGCGGCATCGTACTGGAACTGCTCGCCTACAAACAGATAACGTATCTGTGCATCATTGATGATATACTGTGCCTGGGCCGGTGAGCTGGTAGCATACAAAGGTATAGTCACCGCCCGGTTGGCGAATGCACCGAAATCAGTAAAGAGACATTCGGGTTTATTCTGCGAGAAGATACCGACGTTCTCTTGTGGCTCTATTCCCAAAGCCACCATTGCATTGGCAGTCCGGCGTACAGTCTGTGAGAACTCTTTCCAAGAGATGGGTATCCATTGTGCAGTTTCATAGTCCCTGTATTTCAGGGCTATTTTGTCTCCATACTTCTCTGCCTGGCGATGCACCAGGACAGACAAATGATGATAAGTCATAACTTTTGATATTGGTAAATACGGTACAAAGGTAGTGGTTTCATTTGAAACTAATCCGATATTGACGGGTAATTATTCAATATGGGTACTCCTTTCCGTTTTTTATTCGTAAGTTTGCAGCAGGATTATTTATTTACCGAATATGATTTACGATATACCGACTTTAACTTCCGAAGCAATCGGATTGCTCAAATCACTGATAGCCATTCCTTCCTTGAGCCGCGACGAGGAGAAAGCGGCGGATTATCTGCAGAACTATATCGAAATGCAAGGCATGGCAACAGGACGTAAAGGCAACAATGTATGGTGCCTCAGCCCGATGTTCGACCTAAAGAAACCGACCTTGCTGCTGAATTCCCATATCGACACCGTAAAACCCGTCAACGGGTGGCGGAAAGACCCTTTCAAACCAACGCTGGAAAGTAATGGAAAGCTCTACGGGCTGGGCAGCAACGATGCCGGAGCCAGTGTAGTCAGCCTGCTACAAGTATTCCTGACATTGTGCCGCACCACTCAGGCCTACAATCTGATATATCTTGCCTCGTGTGAGGAGGAAGTATCAGGCAAGGGGGGAATAGAATGCGTATTGCCGGAACTCCCTCCCATACAGTTTGCCATTGTAGGCGAGCCGACGGAGATGCAACCTGCCATTGCAGAAAAAGGATTGATGGTGCTGGACGTAACCGCTACCGGAAAATCGGGACATGCCGCCCGAAACGAAGGAGACAATGCTATATATAAGGTATTGGATGATATTGCCTGGTTTCGTGATTACCGTTTTCCCAAAGAATCTTCCCTACTGGGTCCCGTGAAGATGAGCGTAACCATGGTAAACGCCGGTACACAGCATAACGTCATTCCCGACCGTTGTACTTTTGTCGTAGACATTCGCAGCAACGAGTGTTACAGCAATCAAGAGCTATTCGACGAAATACAGAAACACATCACGTGTGAAGCGAAGGCACGCTCCTTCCGCCTCAGCTCTTCACACGTAGCGCCGGAGCATCCGGTAGTGCAAAAGGCTATTGCCATGAAACGTACTCCTTTCGGCTCACCGACCTTGTCCGACCAGGCACTGATGCCGTTCCCTTCGCTGAAGATGGGACCGGGAAAGAGTGCGCGGTCACATACTGCGGATGAGTTTATCTTTGTCAAGGAGATAGAGGAGGCGATAGGGATGTATCTGGAGTTGCTGGAAGGAGTAAAAATTTAAATTATCATTATCTGTTCAGCCACGGCTCCGGATTCAGTTTTTCCTTCTCTTTCCTCAATTGGAAGTGTAGCACCGTACGACCATTGTCGGCCCCATCCGAGAAGATTTGTCCGAGGGTCTGTTTGGTGGTGACATCATCGCCCTGCTTCACCGAGGCCGATGACAAGTTGCAATAGACGGATATATAATTCCCGTGACGGACAAGGATATTGAACAGTCCGTTCAGTTTAAAGACAGCCGCCACTTTACCATTGAAGATGGCACGGGCTTGGGCACCCGGTTTTCCTTGTATATCGATGCCCTTATTGTCCAGCTTGACATTGCGCAAACCTTCCACAGAATACTGGCCGTAATGGCTGGTAATGATATACGCGCCGGTGATGGGCATCGGCAACTTACCGCGATTATTAGCAAAGTTCCCGGATAATTCACGGTCTGCCTTACTCATGGAGTAAGTTTCCAAAGGCTGTGCCTTGGGCTTTGTGGGCGTAGAGGCAGTTGCTGTTTTTTCAGTTTT
This sequence comes from Bacteroides rodentium JCM 16496, assembly GCF_000614125.1. Lineage (GTDB taxonomy): Bacteria > Bacteroidota > Bacteroidia > Bacteroidales > Bacteroidaceae > Bacteroides > Bacteroides rodentium. The sequence continues at coordinate 158,751 of NZ_BAKJ01000001.1, read as the reverse complement.
CTCACCAGCCTTTTTACGTGCGGCTGCCTCACGGCGCGCTTCTTCTGCCGCACGCTTACGCGCTTTCTCTATTTCTTCCGCTATCAGGCGGTCAATGCGTGCATTGAGCTGATTGGCTTCACGGCGTTTCTTATTCAGTTCGTTCTGCAATCCCCGCTGTTTCTTTTTCAGATTGGCTACCAACAACTTTTGTTCCTTCTCCTGCGCTTCCAGCTTGACTTTCTCCTCTTCACGTTCTTTCAGCAATCCTTCCTTGGCGGCCTTCACTTGCTGAAGCTCAGTCTTCTTACGGTTCACCTGCTCCTGCTTTTTCAGTACCTCCTCGCCTTGCAGGCGCTGATAAGTAGCATATTCGCGTACATAGCGCATGCGCCGATAAGTCTGTGCCAGGCTCTTGGCAGAGAAAATGAACATCAGCTTCTCTTCAATGGAGCGGTTCTTATACAAATATTGAACGGACGATTCGTATTTCTTCTTCTTGTCCTTTAGGTCACGTTGCAGGCGGGTCAACTGACGTTCCAATGAAGACAACTCGCGCTCTATGGATTCCACATCATTATTGATAGTCAGAATATAGCGTTTGCGCTCTTCTATCTGTCCGGTCAGTGCAGCAAGGCTGTTCAACTGGCTTCCCACATCCTTCTTGGTGCTTCTCAGCAGCGTTTCCGACTCTGCTATCTGTTTCTGCAAGGTGCCACGCTTGCTTTCCAGCTCCTTAATCAGCTTGTTGGACTGGGACAGGAGCGGGGAAACCGGCAAAAGGAGGAGAAGGAAGAGAAGAAGAAGCTTCATAAGTTTATCAGTTATAAGTCATGGGGACAAAGCCTTCAATTATCAATTGTCAAAGGTCCATCAGCATTTCCAGCAGTTCTTCCAGCTCCACCTCTTTATATTTCTGTGAGAGCTGGGTAGGAGTCAGGGCAAAAGGCTTATCCGAGAAGTTGGAAAGTTCAATCTTTCCCTTTTCCAGAGAGGGTATCCCGAGCTCCTTGCCGGTAAGCACCTTCTTGCCATTGGGCTTGGAAGCGGCATAAAGCAGTTTCTCCAAATGGGCAAAATCCGCCTTCTTGGGCAGCACATCCTTCAGTTCCTTACGTGTTGCACGGACATAACGTTTTCCCATACGGTCTACCAACAGAATCTCATCCGGGGTGACTTCCATACGTGCCACCTCCGTACGAAGTATCGGCATCAGAAAGGAAATCTGCATGCATTCTTTCTTCTTCAGCTTCATCGTACCGTTCACAGTAAGGGTGGCATCTTTATGGGGTACCGTCAGCTGCACTTTGGAGGAAAGGCAGGCAGATTCTCCGGACAGAGAACTTGAGTGACGCGAAGTCTTGCAACCGGCAAGCCCCACAGCCAGCAACAACAGCAAGGACAATAGGCGGCATGTCCTTGCCATATCATTCAGCAGGTTTAGTTTCATCTGATATATATTTCTTTTTTTGTATTTTCTGTTTCAACGTATCAGAGCGATTGCCCTTATCCCAGGCTTGCTTCCAGTATTTCAAGGCACCTTCCGCATCGCCAGTCATGTAATAGATATCTCCGCAATGTTCCAAGACCACGTCACTGCTATCTTTATCATTCTTTATCGCCTCATCTATGTAGAGACGCGCCTCGGCATAATTACCTTTAACAAACAATATCCATGCATATGTATCGAGATAGGTGGAATTGTTCGGCTCGGCTTTCACTGTCTTGTAGCTCATCTCTTCCGCCTTGTCCAAGTCGCGGCGCTCCACGGAAAGATAATATGCGTAGTTATTCAAGGCACCGATGTTTGAAGGATTGTACACCAAAGCGGAATCATAAGCCGCATAAGCTTCCGCATGCAGATTCTTGGTGTGATAAGCATCACCGATAATGGCATAAAAATCTGATACGACCTCCTTCTTGCTGTCGTCCTTGACGTGCGACAAAGCCTTTTGGCAGATGGCAAGGGCATCATCCGTCCGCTCCGCCTGGTTGTAGCAATGGCCAGATAGAAATAAAACTCCAGCATATCGGGATTGGATTCCACACCGGCTTCGCACAAATTCATTATTTCCTTGTAATCCTCCTGGCGCACGGCTTCCCCCAGCAATGTCATACGAGCCGCTGTATTGGTAGGGTCTATCGCCAGAACCTGGCGCAGAACCGGTCCTGCCTCCTTGTTCATTCCTTTGGAAAGAAGATATTGGGCATACAGCAAAGGTAATTGCGCCTCATCGGGCTCCTGCTCCATGATACGGTTGAAGAGCGTAATGACACGTGTGCTGTCCTTGCCTGCCTGCTCGTTCTGCACGATGAACTGCCGCATCACATTCAGTTTGGTGTCCGAGGGTACTTTCTTGTTCAGCAACAGCGTGTCCAATTGCTGTTCATGCAGTTCCTTCTGTCCGGTCTCTTCGTAGTAAGAAGCCAATGAGTACATGGCCATCGCATTGTCCGGTTCTTCGGCAAGCACCTTCTTGTAGAGGTCGTACGCTTCCTGCTTTTTCCCGTTCTGCATATAGACATCGCCCAGCACCACCTGATAGCGCATATCGTTGGGATACTCTTCTACCAGACTTTCTATTTCATGAAAGGCGCTCTTGTCGTCCTTCTTTTGCAGATAGATGCGGAACTTCTCCATACTGAGCTGTTCATTCTTGCCCATCCGTTCCTCAAGCTTGTTCAGTATGCCGATAACTTTGTCATACTCTTCCTGGCGGTTGTAAATCTCCAGCAAGTTGTATAGCGGGTCCAGCTTATCCGAGAAACGTACCGCCATATCCTCCAACAAGGCAGCGGCTTTCTCCGTTTCGTTTTGCTGCATATACAGATTGGCAAGTCCCTGGGCATACCAGTAATTCCCGGGAGCATTCTCCACCGCCTTTTCCAACGCGGCTTGTCCCAACGGCACCTGCTTGAGGTACATATAATACTGGGCCATCTCATACAAAGCCGATGATGCGTTCGGGTTTATCGTCAGGCAATGTTGCAGGACATCAAAAGCCGCATCATAGTCTTTCTGGACTTTCAGACGGGCGGCTTCAAGAAAGAAGTAGTCGTAACGGCGCTGCTCCTCTTCGGTGAGTGGCGGTGGAAGCGGTTTCTCCGGTTTGGTTTCCGTCTTTCTTTTCTTCTTCTTCACCAATCCTCCGGCCAACGCCCCGCAAGGACTTAGGCAGAAGGAAAGCATCAGAAACAATATGTATATCTTATGGCTGATTTTCATCTATTTAGGTTTATTCTTTTTAATTTTAAAAACGGGGTTTGTCAAGTACCGGACTTTGACGTGTCAGACACTGGACTTTGACACGTCAGACACTGGACTTTGACACGTCAACATCCGGTGTCTGACAAACGGGGTAATATATGCCTATTTCTTACCCGTATGCCCGAAGCCACCGGCACCGCGCTCCGTCTCATCCAGCACTTCCACTTCCTGCCAAAGAGCTTGTTCGTGACGCGCTATCACCATTTGTGCAATCCTCTCCCCATCTTCGATGACGAAGGTTTCTGCAGAAAGGTTGACGAGAATAATACAAACCTCACCACGGTAATCGGCATCAATCGTCCCGGGGGAGTTCAGCACGGTAATCCCCTTCTTTATGGCCAATCCGCTACGCGGACGCACTTGCGCCTCAAATCCTTCCGGAAGAGCGATATAAAGGCCCGTAGGCACCAGACACCGCTGCATCGGAGCCAGCGAAATAGGTTCATTAAGGTTTGCACGGATATCCATTCCTGCAGACAGCTCAGTGGCATAAGCCGGAAGCGGATGCTTTGATTTATTGATGATTTGTACGTTCAACATGATGTTATTTACGATTTGACGATTTACTATTTACGACGGAGGCTACTTCTATTCTTACAATTCGAGTAATTCAAGTTTCGCAATTCATCTCCGTTTTACTATAAACTTGGGCGAAAATACGGCTTTTTATACAAAATAGTGATACATTTGCAGTTAAATAATAGTAACTTCAATCGTAAATAGTAAATCGTCAAATCGTAAATCGCATCATGATGAATTGGAATACGCTCATATCTGCCAAACGCTTCGGACTGGAAGAGTTTCACCAGGAACGCCATGAAAACCGCTCGGAATTCCAACGTGACTATGACCGCCTTGTCTTCTCTGCCCCTTTCCGCCGTCTGCAGAACAAGACCCAGGTATTCCCTCTTCCCGGTAGTGTATTCGTCCACAACCGTTTGACACACAGCCTGGAAGTATCATGCGTAGGCCGCTCACTAGGCAACGATGTATCGAAAGCTCTCATTGCCCGCCACCCGGAACTGCAAGGCAGCTACCTCACCGAAATAGGCTCCATCGTTTCGGCCGCTTGCCTGGCACACGACTTGGGAAATCCTCCTTTCGGACATTCGGGAGAACGAGCTATTTCCACCTTTTTTTCCGAGGGAAAAGGAATGTCCCTAAAGGACCAACTGACACCTGCCCAATGGGAGGACCTTACTCACTTTGAAGGGAATGCAAATGCGTTCCGCCTGCTTACCCACCAGTTTGAGGGAAGGCGGCAGGGAGGATTTGTACTCACCTACTCCACCCTGGCAAGTATCGTGAAATACCCCTTTTCATCGAGTCTTGCAGGCAAGAAGTCCAAATTCGGTTTCTTCATCACAGAGGAAGAAAGTTTCCGCCGCATAGCAGAAGAACTGGGTATGGAGAAGCAGAACGACGCCCCGTTGAAATATGCCCGCCACCCGCTGGTCTATCTGGTGGAAGCAGCCGATGACATCTGCTACCAGATGATGGATATCGAGGATGCCCACAAACTGAAAATCCTGACTACGCAGGAGACCAAAGAACTGCTTCTCTCCTACTTCTCCGCAGAGCGACAAGCCCACCGGCTCAAAACCATGGAGATAGTAAGTGACACCAATGAGCAAATAGCCTATCTGCGTTCCAGCGTTATCGGGCTGCTTATCGGCGAGTGCGTGCAAGCCTTTGTGGACAATGAAGAAAGGATTCTCGAAGGAGAATTTGAAGGAAGCCTCATCAACCACATATCCGAAGTACCTGCCAATGCCTACAAGCACTGTGCAGACATCTCCCTGAAGAAGATTTACCGCTCGCGCGACGTACTGGACATTGAACTTGCCGGTTTCCGCATCATCAGCACCCTGCTCGAACTGATGATTGACGCCGTGTGCTCTCCGGAAAAGGCATATTCGCAACTGCTCATCAATCGTGTATCGGGCCAGTACAATATAAAAGCGCCTGCACTCTATGAAAGAATACAGGCGGTATTGGATTACATCTCCGGAATGACGGATGTATTTGCACTCGATTTATACAGGAAAATAAACGGGAATAGCTTGCCGGCGGTATAACAGACGACAAGCATTCTTCCGGATAGTCCTATGATACAACCTTATTTGCTCCCGACGTCAGCTTGCACGACTCCGGTTCGCTCTCGATGAACGACTCGATGTGGCGGATGCGCTTTTCTGCCAGAATCTCGTCCACGGCAATCAGGATGCCCGTTTCCTCCACATCTCCGAAACCGTAATTGATGGCTGTACCGAACATACGCATGGTAGGGCTAAGACTCATATAGGCATTCACCAGCGGGGGAATATTGTACCCCACCTTACGGATTTCACAATTCAAAATCTTATAGTCTTCCTTAAAAGAGTCTTTGCAGAAGAGGGCGGCAAGTTCTTGTTCATCACTCTCCAGGAGCAGCGGTTTCATCGGAGTAATCAGGTTGTCCTTATCCGCAAAATGCTTCCGAAGGAAATAAAGAATCTTATCACGCTCTGACGATGATAGCTGGGATACATAGTCACCTTTCCGAAGAAATACTTCACATTGGGCATGACTACGGTCAGTGCGCCCAAACCATCCCACAGATTATCCAACGCAAACAGGCCTTTACTGTCTGAACGCGTAGACTGATACTCCAACGTAACGAACGAACGTCCCAACTCGATGGTCGTAGGAAGATAATCCTTCAAAAACTTATCCGAAAAGTTAAACATATGGGCAGTTGCCAGGATAGGGGCACCATGTTCATCAAAACGCACATCCGTACCTAAGATATAACGGTATCCACCTAAAATTTCTTCAGCTTCCGGATTCCAGACAATCAACTGCTTGTACGGGTTGTCCATGATGTCATATTCATCAATATCCATAGACTTGCCCGTTCCTCCTCCCGCAGCACGGAATGCAATCTCGCGCAAACGACCGATCTCCTTCATGGTATTCGGAGAGTCTTGGGCAGTAATGATATATATCTGATTATGACTTCTATTGGTCATGCGCAGACGCTTTTCCTCAGTCAACTCCGCTTTCAACAGCTCCTTGCTTATCGGTGCAATAACATCTTCCATATTTTTCTGTTAGTAGTTCTTCTTTAATATAAATACGGTCTCTCTACAATTTATATACAATATCCTTCACATATTGCGCCCATCCGGCCGGGCTTTTCGATTTGTCGAAAGTTTGCCAGGGGATAGGCTTCCCTATGGTGATGGTAAATGTTTTATGACGATTCTTCAGCATTTCATCTGCCAGGTAAAGCATGGCGATATTGAACTTGATACCCAATATCTTACAAAGATTGGCAAGATTATAAAAGAAGTTGGAATTCCGTCCCTCGAAGTGGATAGGAACGACATCACGGTGGGCTTCGACACTCTTCACGATAAAGGTCTTTTTCCAGTCCAAGTCACGGATGACCCCATTCTGCCTACGCGAACAAAGCCCTGCTGGAAACATGATGAGCTGATTGTCCGAAGCAAATCCCGCCTCCACCATTCTGGGGAAGTCTTTGGCCTGCTTTCCCGTCTTGTTGATGGGGATGCAAAGCGGCGCCAGTCCGTGCAGGTTCATCAGCAAGTCGTTGACCATATATTTCACCTTGCCACCATAAAAGGAGCCCAGGACATAACCCAGTGCCACTCCGTCCTGCCCACCCAGGGGATGGTTGGACACAAAAGTATAAAGCCCTTCTTTAGGCAGATTTTCCTCCCCCTTCACCACAATATTGGCATCAAGGAACTCCAGACAAGCTTTCAGGAAATCTACACCGACTTTATCTTTCGACTCCCACAAAAAGACATTCAATTCCTCTTGATGAACGATATGCTTCAAATAAGAAACCACGAACTTGGGGATATACTTAGACTGCTTCGGAGCCTTTTCCCGAAGTATCTTGTCTATGTCAATCAAAAATAAAGAGTCGTCAGCCATTCTTCTTTTGATGAAATGAATGCGCAAAATTAACTCATCTTTTTAATTAATCGCAAAAAAATGACAGAAAACTGCACCCGAAATCTATCAAATAGCACCTAAAAACTATCAATTGACAGTTTTTCCCCTAAAGTGTGTTTGAAATCCGTCTGCCTGAAAGAGAAAACTTCCGTAAACTTGCAATATCAAGATTAACGAAAAAAAACATAGCACATATGAACAATATAACATTTAAAAAAGACCTGCTCGGAGTTCAAGACGATTTATTGCGTTTTGCATACAAACTTACTTCCGACCGTGAAGAAGCCAACGACCTCTTGCAGGAAACATCCCTGAAAGCTCTGGATAACGAAGAGAAGTATACGCCCGATACCAATTTCAAAGGATGGATATACACCATCATGCGCAATATCTTCATCAACAATTACCGTAAAGTGGTGCGTGACCAGACTTTCGTGGATACCACGGACAATCTCTATCACCTGAACCTGCCGCGCGACGCCGCTTTTGAAAGCACAGAAAGCGCATATGACCTGAAAGAGATGCACCGCATTGTCAACGCCCTTCCACGGGAGTACAAGATTCCCTTCTCCATGCATGTCTCCGGCTTCAAATACCGCGAAATTGCAGAGAAGCTGGGGTTGCCCTTAGGCACGGTAAAGAGCCGCATTTACTTCACCCGCCAAAAACTACAACAAGACTTGAAGGATTTTGTTTAAGCACTCAGCATATAAAACCAGTGATTTCCATAAATTAAGAAAAGTACAGATTTTAGTTGTATCAAAAGAGAGAAAGGCAGGCCGGGACAATCCCGCGTCTGCCTTTCATGGTCTTGCCCCTCATATCTCGTGCACGGACTCATTCAAACCGTCACGCTTTGCGACAATATTATTTACAAAAACCAGGATAGCAATCTCCGGTTACATTCCACCCCTCCAGCTATCCGAAGCACTGAAAGCTAACCAGAACCACCCGAAAACTGTCTATTGTTAGATTTTACCCCAAAGAGAGTTTGATTTCCGTCTATCAAAAAGGAGAATCATCCGTAGTTTTGCATCATCAATAAAACGAACAATAATTTAAAAAACATCCATTATGAATAATAGAACATTTACCCAAGACCTACTCGAAGTTCAAAACGACTTATTACGCTTTGCATATAAATTAACCTCCGACCGCGAAGCGGCCAACGACCTGCTTCAAGAGACATCATTAAAAGCTCTGGACAATGAAGAGAAGTACACACCTGACACCAACTTTAAAGGATGGATATATACCATCATGCGTAATATTTTCATCAACAATTACCGTAAAGTGGTACGTGACCAGACGTTTGTAGATACCACAGACAATCTCTATCATCTGAACACGCCGCACGACCTCGCACTCGACAGCACAGAGGCGTCTACGACCTGAAGGAAATGCACCGCATTGTCAATGCTCTGCCACGTGAGTACAAAATTCCGTTCTCCATGCACGTTTCCGGTTTCAAGTACCGCGAAATTGCAGAAAAGCTGGGCCTCCCACTTGGAACAGTAAAGAGCCGCATCTTCTTTACCCGCCAGAAACTGCAGCAGGACCTGAAAGATTTCAGATAACGTCCTTGTTAGAGCCCACTGCCAGAGCCTGCTAAGATTTCCTCTTAAGGGCCATTGTCGGAATTAAACGATGTGGGAATACCGACAAACAGAACATTTTCCTACCTTCTCCCCATCCGCTCCCTACCTGCTCCCTACCTGGTCCGTCTATATATACACGGAGCAGATAGGGCGAAAACAGAAAGCAGGTAGGCAGAAAACCGACAAACAGAACAAAATGAAACCTGTGCATACCTCTAAGAAAGGGGTATGAAAGCGGTTAATTCCGACAACGGGTTATTCAGATCCGCTTTATCCGGGTCAAAGCGATAGCAGATATAAGTTTGCGGACAGACTGCACCAATCCCCCACCAGTAAAGCCTTTCAAAAGTAGCTTCATTATCAAATAAATAAACTATCAACAAGGTGTTGAAAACTTCTTCCTAAGATTTTAGTTAAAAGATTGTGGGGAATTGTGGGGAAATGTGTATTTTTACCGTCGCTTATTATAATAAGGTAAGAATTGATACAATTTTTAGGTAATATCGAGGCTAAGGCGGATGCAAAAGGAAGAGTTTTCATCCCGGCCACTTTCCGGAAACAGCTGCAGGCCGCTTCCGAAGAAAGACTCGTGTTGCGCAAGGACGTGTATCAGGATTGCCTGGTGCTCTACCCGGAAAGTGTATGGTTTGCCACTCAAAACCAACTTCGCTGCCGGCTGAATAAATGGAATGCCAAACAGCAAATGATTTTCCGACAGTTCGTAAGTGACGCGGAAGTCATGACCTGACGGGAACGGGCGCATCCTGCTCCCAAAACGTTACCTGCAAATGGCGGGTATACAAAGTGATGTCCGCTTCATTGGCGTGGACAACACTATAGAAATCTGGGCCAAGGAGCGTGCCGACCAGCCATTCATGAACCCCGACGAGTTCAGCGAGGCTCTTGAAGAACTGCTGGGAGACGAAAACAGTTGTTGTGACGAAAATAAGCTATAAACAACAGATGATGAAAGAAGAAACAACATATCACATCCCCGTATTGCTGATGCCGAGCGTAGATGCAATGAACATCCGTCCGGACGGCACGTATGTAGACGTAACGTTTGGTGGAGGAGGACATTCGCGCGAGATACTGTCCCGCCTGGAAGACGGTGGCCGGCTGTTGAGCTTCGACCAGGACGAGGATGCGGAACGCAACATTGTGAACAACCCGCATTTTACATTCGTACGCAGCAACTTCCGCTACCTGCACAACTTCCTGCGCTATCACGCATCAAGGAAGTGGATGCCATACTTGCCGACCTCGGTGTATCTTCCCATCACTTTGATGACAGCGAACGGGGATTCTCCTTCCGCTTCGACGGGGCACTGGATATGCGTATGAACAAGCGTGCCGGCCTGACCGCTGCCGACATCGTGAATGCCTACGAAGAAGAAAAGCTGGCTGATATTTTTTATCTGTACGGCGAGCTGAAGAACAGCCGGAAACTGGCATCTGTCATCGTTAAGGCACGGGCTACGCAGAGAATTGCCACCATCGGCGAATTCCTGGAAATCGTCAAGCCACTCTTCGGTCGCGAACGTGAGAAGAAAGAACTGGCAAAGGTATTCCAGGCATTGCGCATTGAGGTAAACCAGGAAATGGAGGCACTGAAAGAAATGCTGTATGCGGCAACAGAAGCGCTAAAGCCGGGAGGCCGCCTGGTGGTGATAACCTATCACTCCCTGGAAGACCGTATGGTGAAGAATATCATGAAAACCGGCAACGTGGAAGGCAAAGCCGAAAAAGATTTCTTCGGGAATGTATTGACCCCGTTCCGGCTGGTCAACAACAAAGTGATTATACCGGACGAGGAAGAGATAGAGCGCAATCCGCGTTCGCGCAGCGCCAAGCTGAGAATTGCAGAAAGAGTAATGAATGATTAGTGACTAGCAATGGAAAAGAAGCAAGAAGAAAAGAATACGGAAAAGGTGAAAAAACGCACCTCACTGAAGAACATCATCGGAGGCGACATTCTGGCCACAGACTTCTTCCGTCGCCAAGCCGGATTGTTGTTCCTTATCATGGTGCTTATCATTATTTACATCAACAACCGTTACGAATGCCAACTGCAACTGATAGAGATAGACAATCTTAAAAAAGAGCTGATAGACATCAAGTACGATGCCTTGACACGCAGTTCGGAATTGATGGAGCGGAGCCGCCAATCGCGCATCGAGGAATACATCGCCACCAAAGAAAGCGATTTGCAGACTTCCACTAATCCACCGTACTTACTAAAATAATGGAGAATTGAGGATTAAAATAATTTCAATAGTACATCGTAAATCGTTAAATCGTAAATCACATTGGCTGTAAATAAAAAAAACATAATGACCCGTTACTTCTTCGTCGTCCTACTCATGGGGCTGGTGGGGATATCTATTGTTGTGAAAGGCGCCATGATTATGTTTGCCGAGCGACAGTACTGGCACGATGTAGCCGACCGCTTCGTAAAAGAGAATGTAACGGTAAAGCCCAACCGGGGAAATATCCTATCCTCGGATGGCAAACTGATGGCAAGTTCGCTGCCGGAATATAAAATCTTCATGGACTTCATGTCCGGCGAAAGGGATGAGAAGCGTCGCAAAAAGGACCAGCACCGCAAGGACTCTATCTGGAAAGCCAACATCGACTCTATCTGCATCGGGCTGAACAAAATATTCCCGGACGTAAGCACATCTACCTTCAAAAAGCACCTGCGCAAGGGACGGGAGATGAAGAGCCGGAACTACAACATCCTGCCCAACCGCAACCGTCGCATCTCTTACATTCAGTATAAGGAAGCCAAACGGTTACCCGTATTCAAGATGAACAAGTACAGAGGCGGTTTCCACGAACAGATATACAACCAGCGTAAAAAGCCGTTCGGTTCTTTGGCAGCCCAAACCCTGGGCCGTCTTTATGCCGATACAGCCATGGGAGCCCGTAACGGCATTGAACTGGCCTTCGACACCCTGCTGAAAGGACGGAACGGTATTACCCACCGTCAGAAGGTGATGAACAAATACCTGAATATCGTAGACCTTCCCCCGGTAGACGGTTGTGACATCATATCCACCCTCGATGTAGGCATGCAGGACATCTGCGAGAAAGCCCTGGTGGACAAGTTGAAGGAAATCAATGCCAACGTCGGGGTAGCCGTACTGATGGAAGTGGCTACCGGAGAAGTAAAGGCCATTGTCAACATGATGAAAGCCGGAGACGGCAATTACTACGAAATGAACAGTAATGCCATCAGCGATATGTTGGAACCGGGCTCCACCTTCAAGACAGCCTCCATTATGGTGGCACTGGAAGACGGCAAGATAACCCCGGATACCGAGGTAGACACGGGCAACGGTATTATGAATATGTACGGCAGCAAGATGAGGGACCACAACTGGCACCGGGGAGGTTACGGAAAGATAGATGTGACACGTATTCTGGAAGTTTCTTCCAATGTGGGTGTCTCCTACCTCATCGACAAGCACTACAAGGATAATCCGCAGAAGTTCGTGGACGGTCTGAAGCGCATGAGCATCGACCAGCCGCTTCATCTGCAAATTCCCGGTGAAGGGAAACCCAACATCAAAGGGCCTAAAGAGCGTTATTTTGCCAAAACGACTTTGCCGTGGATGAGTATCGGTTACGAAACCCAGGTACCTCCCATAAACATACTGACCTTCTACAATGCCATAGCCAACAACGGAGTCATGGTACGCCCCAAATTTGTGAAAGCAGCGGTAAAGGACGGTGAGGTAGTGAAAGAATATCCTACGGAAGTAATCAATCCCAAGATATGCTCCGACCATACCCTGACACAAATCCGCGAAATCCTTCGGAAAGTGGTATCGCAAGGATTGGCAAAACCCGCCGGCAGCAAACAGTTCTCTGTATCGGGCAAGACGGGTACGGCACAGATTTCTCAAGGAGCCGCCGGATATAAGTCGGGACGGGTGAACTACCTTGTAAGTTTCTGCGGATATTTCCCCTCGGAAGCACCTAAATACAGTTGCATCGTTTCCATCCAGAAGCCTGGGTTACCAGCTTCAGGCGGTCTGATGGCAGGTAGTGTCTTTGGGAAAATAGCGGAAAGAGTTTATGCCAAAGACCTGCGTTTTGACATACGCAGTGCCATAGACAGTACCACCAATGTGATTCCTCCAGTGAAAGCCGGAGAGATGAACGAAGCACTCCTTGTTCTGAATGATTTGAAAGTGCCCGTTCAGAAACAGTTCGCCGAACAAAAGAAAAAGGAACAGTGGGGGCATACACAAGCTGCTCCGTCGGCAGTCATCCTGCAAGACCGGGAACCGGCCTCGGGCACTGTGCCCAGCGTGGTAGGTATGGGAGCGAAAGATGCTGTCTACCTTTTAGAGAGTAAAGGGCTGAAAGTAAGACTAAGCGGAGTGGGACGGGTGAGAAACCAGTCCATAGCAAGCGGCAGCCGGATAGTGAAAGGACAGACTATCGCCCTGACACTACGTTAACAGGAGAATAAACAAGATTTGGATATACATTATATATAATAAGGTATGAGATTAAGTGATTTGTTGCAAACGATACAGCCGGTGCAGATTGCCGGAAGTACAAGCATGGAGATAACGGGGGTGAATATAGATTCCCGCCTGATAGGAACCGGACATCTGTTCATGGCCATGCGTGGTACGCAGACCGACGGGCATGCCTATATTCCGGCTGCCATCGATAAAGGGGCTGTTGCAGTATTGTGTGAAGAATTGCCGGAAGAGCTTAAGGCCGGCATCACCTACATTCAGGTGAAAGACAGTGAAGATGCCGTAGGGAAAGTGGCCACCACCTTCTATGGTGACCCTACATCCAAGATGGAACTCATCGGCGTGACCGGAACCAACGGAAAAACAACCGTTGCCACCTTATTATATAATACTTTCCGCTACTTCGGCTACAAGGTCGGACTGGTTTCCACTGTATGCAATTACATCGACGACCAGCCCGTACCGACCGAACACACCACCCCGGACCCGATAACCCTGAACCGCCTGCTTGGTGAAATGGCCGATTCCGGCTGCAAGTACGCCTTCATGGAAGTCAGTTCCCACTCCATTGCCCAGAAGCGCATCAGCGGTCTGAAGTTTGCCGGCGGCATCTTCACGAATCTGACCCGCGACCATCTGGATTATCATAAAACAGTGGAAAATTACCTCAAAGCCAAGAAAAAGTTCTTCGACGAACTGCCGAAAGGAGCTTTCAGCCTGACCAACCTGGATGACAAGAACGGACTTGTGATGACACAGAATACCCGTTCGAAGGTATACACCTACTCTTTGCGTAGTCTTAGCGACTTCAAAGGCAAAGTCTTGGAGTCTCATTTCGAGGGAATGTTGCTCGACTTCAACAATCACGAACTGGCAGTACGTTTCATCGGAAAGTTCAATGCCTACAACCTGCTGGCGGTATTCGGTACTGCCGTATTGCTGGGCAAGAAAGAAGAGGATGTACTGGTTGCCCTCAGCACGCTGCATCCGGTAACCGGCCGCTTCGATGCCATCCGTTCACCGAAAGGCTACACCGCCATTGTGGACTATGCGCATACTCCAGACGCCCTGGTCAATGTATTGAACGCCATTCACGGAGTACTGGAAGGAAAGGGGAAAGTGATTACCGTTGTGGGCGCCGGCGGCAACCGCGACAAAGGCAAGCGTCCCATCATGGCCAAAGAATCCGCCCGCTTGAGCGACCGGGTCATCATCACCTCTGATAACCCGCGCTTTGAAGAGCCGCAGGACATCATCAACGACATGCTGGCAGGGCTGGATAAAGACGACATGCAGAAAACCATCAGCATCACCGACCGCCGCGAAGCCATCAAGACAGCCTGCATGCTGGCACAGCCGGGAGACGTGATTCTCGTTGCAGGCAAGGGGCATGAGAATTATCAAGAGATTAAAGGCGTGAAACACCATTTTGACGATAAAGAGATATTAAATGAAATAATGTGCTAATATGCCAATGTGCTAATTGCCATGCGGCATATAGGATATTCATTCCTTTACCAGCAGATATACCAGACTATCAATTAGCATATTGGCACATTAGCACATTAAACAATTAAATAATTAACATCATGCTATACTACTTATTTCAATGGTTAGATAAATATGACTTCCCCGGTGCGGGCATGTTCGGCTATACATCCTTCCGTTCGTTGATGGCAATCATTCTGGCATTGCTCATTTCGAGTATCTGGGGAGATAAGTTCATCAATCTACTGAAACGCAAGCAGATTACCGAAACGCAACGTGATGCCAGCATCGACCCGTTCGGCGTAAACAAGGTGGGAGTACCCAGCATGGGCGGTGTCATCATTATTTTTGCCATACTCATTCCTTGCCTGCTACTGGGCAAATTGAGCAATATTTATATGATATTGATGCTGATTACCACAATCTGGCTGGGGTCGCTGGGCTTTGCCGACGACTACATCAAGATATTCAAGAAGGATAAGGAAGGCCTGCACGGTAAGTTCAAAATCATCGGTCAGGTGGGCTTGGGACTTATCGTCGGACTGACTCTCTACCTCAGTCCTCAGGTGGTTATCCGCGAGAACATAGAAATAGAGAAACCGGACGGACAGATAGAAGTGGTGCATGCCGCCAAGGAAATCAAGGCAACGCAGACCACCATCCCGTTCTTCAAGAGCAATAACTTCGACTACGCCGACCTAGTGGGCTTTATGGGTGAACATGCCCAGACAGCAGGTTGGATATTGTTCGTGATTATCACGATTTTCGTAGTTACCGCCGTCAGCAACGGAGCCAACCTGAATGACGGAATGGACGGAATGGCGGCAGGGAACTCCGCCATTATCGGACTGACCTTGGGAATACTCGCCTACGTATCGAGCCACATTGAATATGCCGGCTACCTGAACATCATGTACATTCCCGGCTCGGAAGACTGGTAATCTTTATCTGTGCCTTCATCGGTGCACTTATCGGCTTCTTGTGGTACAACGCCTATCCGGCCCAAATATTCATGGGTGATACGGGCAGCCTGACCATTGGAGGAATCATCGCAGTATACGCCATCATTATTCACAAGGAACTGCTGATACCCATCCTTTGCGGTATCTTCCTGGTGGAGAACCTTTCGGTCATCCTGCAACGCCTCTACTACAAGGCAGGCAAGCGGAAAGGCGTGAAACAACGTCTCTTCAAAAGAACGCCGATACACGACCACTTCCGCACTTCCATGAGTCTGATAGAGCCGGGATGCAGCGTGGTATTCACCAAACCGGACAAGCTGTTCCACGAATCCAAAATCACCATCCGCTTCTGGATTGTGACGATTGTACTGGCAGCGATAACGATTATAACATTAAAGATTAGATGACAAGCAAATGAAAGAATTAATAATTAAAGAATTAAAGGCAAGCCGGAAGACTGAGAAAAGCCATGCCACAGCCTTCATTCTTTAACTCTTTCATTCTTTAATTTTGAATAAATATATGAGTAGAATTGTAGTATTAGGAGCTGGCGAAAGCGGCGCAGGCGCTGCCGTACTGGCCAAAGTGAAAGGTTTCGACACGTTCGTCTCCGACATGTCCGCCATTAAAGACAAATACAAGGAACTGCTGGATAAGTACGGCATTGCCTGGGAAGAGGGACACCACACAGAAGAGCTGATTCTGAATGCTGACGAAGTGGTGAAAAGCCCCGGTATCCCCAACGACGCTCCGCTCATCATGAAATTAAAGGAAAAAGGTACGCCCATCATCTCTGAGATAGAGTTTGCGGGACGGTACACTGACGCAAAGATGGTCTGTATCACCGGTTCGAACGGAAAGACGACAACCACCTCGCTCATTTATCACATCTTCAAGAGTGCAGGACTGAACGTCGGCCTCGCCGGCAACATCGGCAACAGCCTGGCCTTGCAGGTAGCCACGGAGCAGCATGATTACTACGTCATTGAGCTGAGTTCCTTCCAACTGGACAATATGTATAACTTCCGTGCCAACATTGCCGTACTGATGAACATCACTCCGGACCACTTGGACCGCTACGACCACTGTATGCAGAAATATGTGGACGCCAAATTCCGCATCACCCAAAACCAGACACCGGAAGACGCTTTTATCTTCTGGAATGACGACCCCATCATCAAGCGCGAGCTGGACAAGCATGGCCTGCGCGCCCATCTCTATCCGTTCGCTGCCGTCAAGGAAGACGGGGCCATCGCATACGTGGAAGACGGTGAAGTGGAAATCAACGAACCGATAGCCTTCAATATGGAGCAAGAGGAGCTGGCGTTGCACGGTACACACAACCTATACAATTCGTTAGCCGCCGGCATCTCGGCCAATTTGGCCGGCATCCGGAAAGAATATATCCGCAAAGCCTTGTCCGACTTCAAGGGAGTGGAACACCGGTTGGAGAAAGTAGCCACCGTACGCGGCGTGAACTTCATCAACGATTCCAAGGCAACGAACGTAAACTCCTGCTGGTATGCCCTGCAAAGCATGACCGGCAAAACCGTACTTATCCTCGGTGGTAAGGACAAAGGGAATGATTATACGGAAATCGAAGACCTTGTACGCGAAAAGTGCTCTGCCCTGGTATATTTGGGATTGCACAACGAAAAGCTGCACGACTTCTTCGACCGCCTGGAATTGCCCGTAGCCGATGTTCAGACCGGCATGAAGGATGCCGTAGAAGCAGCCTTCAAACTGGCAAAGAAAGGTGAAACCGTATTGCTCAGCCCTTGCTGTGCCTCCTTCGACCTCTTCAAGAGCTATGAGGACCGCGGCGAGCAGTTCAAAGCATGTGTCAGAGCCTTATAATAAAAGCACGGATGGCATCCGCCTTTCATTTTTTAATTATTAATTTTTAATTTGCGAAGCATTGGATTTATTAAAGAGCATATTCAAAGGGGATAAAGTAATCTGGATGATATTCCTCTTCCTTTGCCTCATCTCCATAGTGGAGGTGTTCAGCGCATCGAGCACGCTGGTCTATCAGAGCGGCAACCACTGGGGCCATCACGCGCCACACCATCTTCCTAATGATAGGCTCCTTGTTCGTGGTGTTGTTCCACAACATCCCCTACAAATGGTTTCAAGGCATTCCTTACTTGCTGTTCATACCTACACTCATCTTCCTAATCATGTTGTTGGTGTGCAATGACCTCAACATAGCCGGAGTGCTGGTTATCGAAAAGACCAACGATGCAGGACGATGGATAAAGCTGCTTGGCATACAGTTTCAGCCATCTGAATTTGCCAAGATGACCGTAATGATAGCCACCGCCTACAACCTTTCGAGGGGACAAACCGAAGAGGGAGCAAACCCCAAAGCCTTCAAGTACATTATGGGGATTACCGGCTTGTTCTGCCTGCTCATCTTCCCGGAAAACTTCTCCACGGCAGCGCTACTCTTCGGAGTGGTGTACCTGATGATGTTCATCGGTCGCATTGCTGCCAAGAAGATGGTGATACTGACAAGTACCTTGTTGGGTATCGCCGTGGCAGGCGTGCTTTTCCTGGAACTGACCAAGGACGTGGACAGCCGTTTCCTGCACCGTTTCGACACTTGGCGCACACGCATCGAAAAATTTGTCAGCTCCGAAGAGGTGCCTGCCGCCAAGTTCGACATTGACCGCGATGCACAAGTGGGACACGCACGCATCGCCATGGCGACCAGCCACATTTTAGGTAAGGGACCGGGAAACTCCGTACAACGGGACTTCCTGAGCCAAGCTTACTCCGACTTTATCTTCGCCATCATTGTGGAAGAATTAGGGTTACTTCCAGCTGCCATCGTAGTATTGCTCTACATTATCCTGCTGATAAGGGTGGGGCGCATCGCCAAAAAATGCAACCGTACCTTCCCTGCTTTCCTTGTCATAGGTATTGCCTTGCTACTGGTGACACAAGCCATGTTCAATATGATGGTGGCTGTTGGTCTGGCACCCGTTACGGGACAGCCCCTACCGCTTATCAGCCGCGGAGGAACCTCCACCATTATCAACTGCATATACATCGGCATGATACTGAGTGTCAGCCGCTATACAGCCAAGCTGGAGGAACAGCGGATGCATGATGCGCAAGTGCCGATGCTGGTAGATGCCGGAAATGTCGAGACCCCGGAACAACAGGTCGACAGCGAGGCACAAACAGCCGCCGAGCCGACAGCAAAGGTACTGAACAGTGATGCGGAGTTTGAATAACGGCCTCTCCAGCCTCTCTCCCGCAGGGAGGGGAGGAAAGAATGATTGAGTAATGGAGAGGATACCAATAATACAAAAACAAAGGAGAAAAAGGAAAACAAGAAGAAATAGGAAATAAAGAAGAACAAGAATATGAGCAAAGATGTAAGCAATTATACAAGCATAAGTAACCCTACCCCCCTCTACGGGGGAGGGGCAGGGGGTGAGGCTTATCATCAGCGGCGGCGGTACCGGAGGACATATCTTTCCGGCCATCTCCATCGCTAACGCCATAAAAGAGTTGTGTCCCGACGCAGAGATTCTCTTCGTAGGTGCTGAAGGAAGAATGGAAATGCAGCGTGTTCCCGATGCCGGTTACCGGATTATAGGCTTACCCGTTGCCGGATTCGACCGTAAACATCTGTGGAAGAACTTTTCCGTACTGCTGAAACTGATACGGAGCCAGTGGAAAGCACGGAGCATTATCAAGGAGTTCCGTCCGCAAGTGGCCGTCGGTGTAGGTGGCTATGCCAGTGGTCCTACGCTGAAAATGGCGGGCATGATGGGTATTCCCACACTGATACAAGAACAGAATTCCTACGCCGGTGTCACCAACAAGCTGCTGGCACAGAAGGCATGCAAGATTTGCGTGGCCTACGAAGGTATGGAAAAATTCTTTCCGGCAGAAAAGATAATCATGACCGGTAATCCGGTGCGCCAGAACCTGCTCGGACATTCCATCCTGCACGAAGATGCCGTAAAGTACTTCGGACTGAACCCGGAGAAGAAAACCATACTGATATTGGGCGGCAGCTCGGAGCCCGCACCATCAACCAGACATTGAGTGCCGGACTGGATGTCATTCGTGCCAATCCCGATGTGCAATTCATCTGGCAGACGGGGAAGATATACATTGACCAGGTCAGAGAGGCTATTACAAATACAACGGGAGAAGCCGTACGCAACCCGCGCATTAGTGCCATCCCCAATCTGTACGTGACGGACTTCATTAAGGATATGGCAAACGCATACGCAGCTGCCGACCTTGTGATTTCGCGTGCAGGAGCCGGTTCCATCTCCGAGTTCTGTCTGCTGCACAAGCCGGTCATCCTGGTTCCCTCACCCAATGTGGCAGAGGACCACCAGACCAAAAATGCGCTGGCGCTGGTGGATAAGGGTGCAGCTATCTATGTGAAGGATGTGGAAGCGAAAGAGAAGCTGCTGCCGGTGGCGTTGGAGACAATCGCTAACCCCGAGAAGCTGCAAGACTTAAGCAAGAATATCTCCAAGCTGGCGTTGCCGGACTCGGCGACAATTATTGCGAAGGAGGTATTGAAAAGCCTCTCCCCCTGCCCCTCCCCCGTAGAGGGGAGAATAGATAGTACTGCTATCATTCTTGTATAAGAAGTGTTTGAAGAAAAGATTTGAATATGGATAAACATATAAGCAATAGTAACTTATCTCCCCTCCTACGGGGAGGCAGGGGGTGGGGCTTGAAGCCATCCGCTCCGTTTACTTCATCGGCGCCGGCGGTATCGGCATGAGTGCGCTGATACGTTATTTCCTCTCTAAAGGAAAGACAGTAGCGGCTACGACCGTACGCCGAGCGAACTGACAGAACGTCTGATTACGGAAGGAGCACAGATACACTACGAAGAGGATATCAACCTTATTCCGGAGGCGTGCAAAGACAAGGCAAGCACGCTCGTGGTCTATACCCCCGCCGTGCCGCAAGAGCATGCAGAACTGACCTATTTCCGTGAAAACGGTTTCGACATACATAAGCGCTCCCAAGTATTAGGCATCATCACCCGCAGCAGCAAAGGTCTGTGCGTGGCAGGCACGCATGGTAAGACTACCACCAGCACCATGGCTGCCCACCTGCTGTACCAGTCACACGTGGCTGCACCGCCTTCCTCGGAGGTATTTCGAAAAATTACGGGACGAATCTGTTGCTTTCTGCCACCAGCCCTTATACCGTTATCGAAGCGGATGAGTTCGACCGCTCCTTCCACTGGCTATCGCCCTGGATGAGCGTCATTACCGCCACCGACCCCGACCACCTGGATATATACGGTACCAAAGAAGCCTATCTCGAAAGCTTCCGCCACTACACCACGCTTATCCAGCCGGGCGGCGCCTGATTCTGCACAAAGGACTGGAGATGCAACCCGACGTACAGCCGGGGGTAACCACGTATACCTACTCGCGCCATGAAGGCGACTTCCATGCCGAGAATATCCGTATCGGAAACGGTGAAATCTTCATCGACTTCGTGGCACCGGATACCCGCATCAACGATATTCAGTTGGGTGTTCCCGTCAGCATCAACATCGAGAATGGTGTTGCCGCCATGGCACTCGCCCATCTCAGCGGTGCCACCGACGAGGAAATCAAGCAAGGCATGGCAAGCTTCCGCGGAGTGGACCGCCGTTTCGACTTCAAGCTGAAGAATGACCGGACTGTATTCCTCAGCGACTACGCCCACCACCCTGCCGAAATAGCCCAAAGCGTGAAGTCCGTCCGCGAGCTGTACCAAGACAAGAAGATAACCGTCATCTTCCAGCCCCACTTGTACACCCGCACCCGCGACTTCTACCGTGATTTTGCAGACAGCCTTTCCCTGTCCGACGAGGTGATTCTGACAGAGATATACCCTGCCCGCGAGCAACCGATTCCCGGCGTGACGAGCCAGCTGATTTATGACAACCTCCGCCCCGGCATCGAGAAATGCATCTGTAGGAAAGAAGACGTCCTCAGCCTCCTCGCCCAGAAGCACACCGAAGTATTGGTAGTGCTGGGAGCCGGTGACCTGGACAACTATGCGCCCCAAATCACCCAACTATTATCAGAAAAATATCATGATTAAAAGGATTCTACTTTCTATCGTTCTGTTGCTTGTCATTGCCTACCTGGTAGTGGCTGTCACTGCTTTCAACCGCAAGCCCGCCTCGCAGGTGTGCCAAGACATGGAGTTGGTGATAAAAGACACGGTATATGCCGGCTTCATCACGAAGAAGGAAGTAGCTACCCTGCTGGAAAAGAAAGGCATCAGCCCCATTGGGAAAGACCTGGAACGCGTGCGCACCAAGACCTTGGAGCGCGAACTTGCCAAGCATCCCCTCATCGACCGGGTGGAGTGCTACAAGACCCCGAGCGGCAAGCTCTGCATCGAAGTGACCCAGCGCATCCCCATCCTGCGCGTGATGAGCGCCAACGGCGAAAACTACTATCTGGACAACAAAGGCACCGTGATGCCTCCCGATGCAAAGTGCGTTGCACACCTCGCCGTTGTGACCGGAAATGTAGAAAAGTCGTTTGCCATGAGGGATTTATATAAGTTTGGTGTATTTTTGCAGAAGAATTCTTTCTGGAATGCACAGATAGAGCAAATTCATGTATTGCCCGGCAAGAACATCGAGTTAGTGCCCCGCGTCGGCGACCACCTTATCTATTTAGCAAGATTGCCGGATTCGAGAAGAAGCTGAAACGTGTAAAGGCATTCTACGAAAGAGGATTGAACCAGGTGGGTTGGAACAAATACTCCCGCATCAGCGTTGAATTTGATAATCAAATCATCTGCACAAAGAGAGAATAAGGGGATTTACTATTTGACTATTTACTATTTACGATTGAATAGTCTTGCTACAATAGTCAAATAGTCCTTCTTTATCAAAGCGCAGCAAATAGTAAATTGTAAATAGTAAAATAGTAAATAAATAGATATGGCAACAACAGATTTCATCGCCGCTATCGAGTTGAGTTCTTCCAAGATTTCCGGTATCGCAGGAAAGAAGAACAGTGACGGAAGTATCCAGGTGTTGGCTTATGCACGCGAAGATGCATCCCCATTTATACACAAAGGGGCCATCTACAACATTGACAAGGCCGCACAAGCGCTGACTTCCATCATCAACAAGCTGGAAGGCCAGCTGAACAACTCCATCGCCAAAGTATATGTAGGCATCGGCGGACAATCATTGCGCACGGTGAGGAATGCGGTAAGCCGTACGCTGGAGGAAGAGAGCATCATTTCGCAAGAACTGGTAGACGAGATTTGCGACGAGAACCGTGATGTACCCCTGGTAGACATGAGCGTGCTGGATGTAGCCCCGCAAGAATACAAGATAGACAACACGCTGCATGTGGAGCCCGTAGGAGTTGCCGGAAGACACATCACCGGACAGTTCCTCAACATCGTGGCGCGCGCCTCGCTGAAGAAGAACCTTGAACACAGCTTCGAACAAGCCAAAGTGGAAATTGCCGACGACCTGCTCGTGGCTCCCACTGCGTTGGCCAAAGCCGTGCTGACCGAAAACGAGATGCGTTCGGGCTGCGCACTAGTGGACTTCGGTGCCGACACCACCACCGTGCTGGTCTATAAGAACAATATCCTACGCTACCTCAGCGTACTGCCGCTGGGTGGAAACAACATTACCCACGACATCACTTCCCTGCAAATGGAAGAGGAAGATGCCGAGAAGCTGAAACTGCAATACGGTGATGCCCTCTACGAGGAGGAAGAAGACGCCGAGACCCCTGCCGTATGCACGTCGGAAGACGGTCGTACCTTCGAACTGGCCCTGCTGAACAATATTATCGGAGCACGTGCAGAAGAAATTCTTGCCAACGTATGGAACCAGTTGCAACTTTCCGGCTACGAGGACAAACTTTTCTCCGGTGTTGTATTCACCGGTGGAGGAGCCAATCTGAAGAATCTTGAGAAAGCCTTCCATAAAGTGAGCAAGATTGAAAAGGTAAAGACCGCCAAGTTCGTACAGACCACCGTCCACACACACAGCGACGAGCCCCAAAAGGACGGCATGCACAACACACTGCTGGGCCTGCTGGCTGCCGGCAACGAGAATTGCTGCCTGCAAGAAGTGAAGCCGGTGCAGCAGCCTGCCTCCAATGTTCCTCCCAAACCGGTCGACATATTCGTGGACGACGAAGCGCTGAAAGAGCAGGAAGCCGCCGCACGCGCCGCCAAGGCACAGCGCGAGAAGGAAGAGAAAGAACGCAAGGAGCGTGAGCGCAAAGAAAGGGAGCTACGCGAAAAGGAAGAAAAGAAGAAGAAAAAGAAAGAAGGCCCCAGCTGGTTCGAAAAGACTTTCAACAAGCTTTCCAACGAAATCTTCTCGGACGACGATATGAAGTAATAATGTGATAATGTGCCAGAAAATTAAGTTATTATGGAAGATATAGTACAATTCGATTTCCCGACCGATTCACCGAAAATCATTAAAGTAATCGGTGTAGGCGGAGGTGGCGGCAATGCCGTGAACCATATGTACCGGGAAGGTATACACGACGTGACGTTCGTACTGTGCAACACAGACAACCAAGCGTTGAAGGACTCTCCCGTGCCCGTGAAGTTACAGCTTGGAAAAGAAGGCCTGGGAGCCGGAAACCGCCCTGCCCGTGCCCGCAAGGCAGCAGAAGAGAGCATCGAAGACATCAAGAATATGCTGAACGACGGCACCAAGATGGTATTCATCACTGCCGGAATGGGCGGTGGTACCGGTACGGGTGCCGCACCCATCATTGCACAAACCGCCAAGGAAATGGACATCCTGACCATCGGCATCGTCACCATCCCTTTCCGCTGGGAGGGCGACAAGAAGATAGACCAGGCACTGGATGGCGTAGAGGAAATCAGCAAGCACGTAGATGCCCTGCTGGTCATCAACAATGAAAAGCTGAGCGAGATATACAGCGAGCTGTCCGTGGACGACGCGTTTGACAAGGCCGACGACACCCTTTCGGTAGCCGCCAAGAGCATTGCCGAAATCATCACCCTGCATGGAAAGGTGAACCTCGACTTCAACGACGTGAAAACAGTGCTGAAGGACGGCGGCGTAGCCATCATGAGTACCGGCTACGGCGAAGGTGACAACCGTGTCAGCGAAGCCATCAAGAATGCACAGCACTCTCCGTTGCTGAACAACAACGACATCTTCAACTCCAAGAAAGTACTCCTCAACATCTCTTACAGTGCACAATACAAGCTGATGATGAGCGAGATGGACGAGGTGAAGGAGTTCATGAACCGTTTCAGCCGCGACTTCGAAACCAAATTCGGTATGGCCATCGACGACAAGCTGGAACAGAAAGTGAAAATCACCCTGCTTGCCACCGGTTTCGGTATCCAGGACATCCACATGAAGGAGATGGACGACCGCATCACCCAGCGCACCGCCGAAGAACAGCAACGCCTTGCCGAGCTGGAGGAGGAAGAGGAACAGAGACGCAACCGCCGCGAAGTGTACTATGGCAAGGATGCCAATGCCCGTTCCCAGCGCAGCCGCCGTCGCCATATCTATCTCTTCAATCCCGAAGACATGGACAACGCCGACATCATCAGCATGGTGGAGAATTCTCCGACCTATCTGCGTGACAAAAGCACGCTGAACAGCATCAAGATGAAGGCAGAGCAGGAAGGGCAGCTCGCTACCGAAGCCGCGCAAGAGGCAGAAAGCGGTGCAGGGGGAGTCATCACCTTCTGATTTTTCCGTTCCCGATATGTAAAACCATCCTCCTCCCCTTCGGGGGAACAGGAGTAAACCTATAACAATATGGATTTATTTGAAAAAGTCAGCGAAGACATTAAAACAGCCATGAAAGCCAAAGACAAAGTGGCTCTTGAAACATTGAGAAACGTAAAGAAAGTATTCCTTGAAACCAAAACCGCTCCCGGAGCCAACGATACCCTGAGCGATGCAGATGCTTTGAAGATTATCCAAAAACTGGCCAAGCAAGGCAAAGACGCCGCTGAAATCTATGTACAGCAAGGTCGCCAGGACTTGGCAGACGATGAGCTGGCACAAGTAAAGGTGCTTGAAACCTATCTGCCCAAGCAGATGAGCGCCGAAGAACTGGAGGCAGCCTTGAAGGAAATCATAGCCGAAGTCGGCGCCACCAGCGGCAAGGACATGGGCAAGGTGATGGGTGTAGCCAGCAAGAAACTTGCCGGACTTGCCGAAGGCCGCGCCATCTCGGCCAAAGTAAAAGAGTTGCTGGGATAATTTTGGTGATTAATTACCTTATACTATCTTATTTCCCCTCCTCCTGGAGGAGGGGTGCCCGTAGCGGGGTGGTAGAGAGCATAAACTATAACAATCTCGTTTGTGACGCTACCACCTCCCCTACGGGTACTCACCCCTCCACCTCCCCCGCAAGAGATTATACACTATCTATCAACGCATTATATTTACCGACCGTTTACCATAAGATGTAAAAGCCGTTACCTAATGATGTAACGACCGTTACCCTATATTGTAACGACCTTTACAGCTTATCGTAACGACTCTTACAGCAGTAGGTAACGACCCTTACAGCAGTAGGTAAAGCTCCCTACTCCCATAATAAAGGCAGCGCACACTTATTGGGCCGTTACACCGACGATAATCAATCAAAAAGCTCCTTCAATACCTCAAGTGATTTCAATACCGGGAAATCCGGCAGATGCAGACGATAATATTCATTCATAATATTCAGGCAGCGGGTACGCTCCAACCGGTTCATGGTGAAAAGATGCATCGTTTCATAATTCATGCGCATCAGCTGTGTCAGGCGGGCCGCCTCCTCGGGAGCGATGTAATTGGAATGGAGCTGCGGACGCAAGGGAGTGAAACAAGCATTCTGCAAATCGAAGTAATCTCCGGCATGATAATCCTCCAGGTTGGGATACAAACCGAGAAAACGGGAAAGGCGCATCAGGAAGACCAGATGGAAATTGGCAAACCCCTCCCTGCATTCATCCAGCCAGATGACAGAATGATAGAGATAAGCAAACAACGGACGGTTCTCCGCCTCCTCGCGGACAGCGCGATAAAGGAATTCCGAAAGAAACAAGGCGATGGCAGATTTGTAGGGATCGTACGGAAGCGTGGCGAAAGGATAAAGAGACTTCGCCTCCTTCACCTTATATATAGTGGCATTAGGACGGAAATCAGCTTCAAGTTCCACCAATGCCAGCGGCTGGAAGAGTACCGGCTTCACCGCCGCCTTGCGCGAACGGGGTATGGACACCATGAAGGAAGCCCTGCCAGCCGTCTCCGTATAGATGTCTGCAATGAGAGATGTATCCTTATATTTCAGGGTATGCAGTACAATCCCCAGTGTTTTCTGTAACATTCCCGATTTCTTTATCTGGTTTCAATCCGATAACAAAGCTACAAAAAAAGCCCGAAAGAAGAGAAACTAAAGGAGAAGAATAAAAAAACAAGGTAAGGGATGTAAAAAAATGAAAGCACATATCACACTGATTTTCAACAGATAAAATACTAATTCAAGACAAAAAGCGACAGAAAGCCATGTTTTTTTCTTGCGAATGTTTTGGTAATTCAAAAATAGTTTCTACCTTTGCATCCGCAAACGAGAAATAAAGGCTCTTTGCAAGAGCGGAAACGCTCACCAAAGGATGGCCCGTTCGTCTATCGGTTAGGACGCAAGATTTTCATTCTTGAAAGGGGGGTTCGATTCCCCCACGGGCTACAAAATAAAAAAATAAACGAATTAAAAAAGATTAGTCGAGATGGCAAATCATAAATCATCACTGAAGAGAATCAGACAAGAAGAAACAAGAAGACTTCACAACAGATATTATGGCAAGACCATGAGAAACGCTGTTCGTAAGCTTCGTGCTACTACAGACAAAGCTGCAGCAACAGCAATGTATCCGGGTATCACAAAACTGTTGGATAAATTGGCTAAGACTAATGTAATCCACAAGAACAAGGCTAACAACTTGAAGTCAAAATTGGCTATCTATATAACAAGCTGGCTTAAGTTGACCGTTACACAAAAGATATTACAAGGCTGGACTTTTTAGTCCGGCCTTTCTCATTTGCACCTCTCTATTTATCTGCATCCAGACAAGTTTCTTTTCTGTGCTAAAAAGCTGTAAACTACCCGAATTTATCCGTTTGTTTGGCTGTATATCCCAAGGATTTTCACTATATTTGCTCTGTTATTACAATAAGGAAAAAAGATTATGACTGAAGAAGAAAAGATAAATGGCGAAAACAATTACTCGGCCAGCAACATCCAAGTATTGGAAGGATTGGAAGCCGTACGTAAGCGTCCGGCCATGTATATCGGAGACATCAGTGAGAACGGCCTGCACCACCTGGTGTACGAGGTAGTGGACAACTCCATCGACGAAGCAATGGCCGGTTACTGCGACCATATCGAGGTCACCATCAACGAAGACAATTCCATCACCGTACAGGACAACGGTCGCGGTATTCCCGTGGATTGGCACGAGAAAGAACAGAAATCGGCCCTGGAAGTTGTCATGACCGTGCTCCATGCCGGAGGTAAGTTCGACAAAGGCTCCTACAAGGTTTCGGGCGGTCTGCACGGCGTAGGCGTATCTTGCGTAAACGCGCTCTCCAAGCACATGACTACCCAAGTGTTCCGCAACGGTAAAATCTACCAGCAGGAATACGAATGCGGCAAGCCGCTGTATGCCGTCAAGGAAGTGGGCACTTGCGACCCCGGTTTCTCTGGAACCAAACAGACTTTCTGGCCGGACGACAGCATATTCACCGTCAGCGAGTACAAGTATTCCACCCTTCAAGCCCGCTTGCGCGAGCTTGCCTACCTGAACAAAGGCATCAGCATTACACTGACCGACCTCCGTACAAAGGATGAGGAAGGCAACCCGCCGATAGAGAAATTCCATTCCGAAGAAGGAGTAAAGGAGTTTGTACGCTACCTGAACAGCAACAACACCCCGCTTTTCGATGACGTGATTTACTTGAACACCGAAAAGGCGAATGTCCCATCGAGTGTGCCATCATGTACAACACCGGTTATCGTGAAAACCTGCACTCTTACGTCAACAATATCAACACCAAAGAAGGCGGTACGCACGAAGGAGGCTTCCGTGCCGCGCTGACCCGCGTACTGAAGAAATATGGTGAAGACACCTGCGCCAAGCAACTGGAGAAAGCGAAAGTGGAAATCTCCGGCGAGGACTTCCGCGAAGGCTTGATAGCCGTCATCTCCGTCAAAGTATCGGAACCGCAATTTGAAGGACAGACCAAGACGAAACTGGGAAACAGCGAAGTGAGCGGTGCCGTCAACCAAGCCGTGGGCGAAGCACTCACCTACTATCTGGAAGAGCACCCCAAGGAAGCCAAGCTGATTGTGGAAAAAGTGATTCTTGCCGCCACAGCCCGTGTTGCCGCACGCAAGGCGCGCGAATCCGTACAACGCAAATCGCCCATGTCGGGTGGAGGCATGCCCGGCAAACTTGCCGACTGCTCCAGCAAGGACCCGGAAGAATGCGAACTGTTCTTAGTCGAGGGCGACTCCGCAGGAGGTTCGGCCAAGCAAGGGCGTAACCGTACTTTCCAAGCCATCCTTCCCCTGCGAGGCAAGATTCTGAATGTAGAGAAAGCCATGTGGCACAAAGCATTCGAGAGCGATGAAGTGAACAACATCATCCAAGCCCTGGGTATCCGTTTCGGCGTGGACAGCGAGGACAGCAAAGAAGCGAACATCGACAAGCTGCGCTACAAGAAGGTGATCATCATGACCGATGCCGACGTCGATGGTTCTCACATCGACACGCTGATTATGACGCTTTTCTTCCGCTACTTCCCGCAAGTCATCCAGCAGGGTTACTTGTACATCGCCACTCCTCCCCTCTACCTTTGCACCAAAGGCAAGGCGAAAGAGTATTGCTGGACAGACCAGCAGCGCCAGAAGTTTATCGACACTTACGGCGGCGGTTCGGAAAACGCAGTACATACCCAACGCTACAAAGGTTTGGGTGAAATGAACCCGGAACAGTTGTGGGAAACCACCATGAATCCGGATAACCGCATGCTGAAACAGGTGCATCTTGAAAATGCAGCCGAAGCCGACTATATCTTCTCCATGCTGATGGGTGAAGACGTGGGCCCGCGCCGCGATTTCATCGAAAAGAATGCAACGTATGCAAATATCGACGCTTAATAAATAATAAATAACCAACCTCACATCTTACAACGAGGAAGCCCCGGACGGGCAGGATAATCCTGCTGACCGGGGCTTTTCCTTTATCCCTCTTCCAAAGAAGAGACCTATCTCCGCACGGAAGAACTATAGGATTCCTTGTTTTTTCATCTCTTCCACTACCAATTCCAGCTCTGCATACCAGTCCTCACCAAACTTACGGATAAGCGGCTCTTTCAGAAACTTATACACGGGCAGATTTTCCTTTTGTCCCAACAGCATAGCAGCTTTACAGACATCCCAACGATGATAGTTCACTGCCTTATAGAGTCCGTAATTCCCCACCCTTATCGGATAGAGATGGCAGGATATAGGTTTGTAGAAGTTGGTCCTACCCTCACGGTAAGCCTTTTCGATGGCGCAATAGCAACAGCCTTTATCATCATAACAGGTAAAGACGCAATCCTTGTTGTTCACAATAGAAGTCACCAGGTCACCTTCACAATCGGTATAGACCACACCTTGCTCCTCTATCACGGCGCGGGCTTCGGGAGAAAGCTCGTCCCAAATCAGCGGAAGCACCTCTTCCAGTTTCTCCACCTCGTCCAGCTCTACGGGAGCACCGGCATCGCCCTCGATGCAGCAAATCCCCTGGCAGGCACCCAAGTCACACAAGAACTTCTCGCGCAAGACATCGAAAGAAACCACAACATCACCAATCTGTATCATAATCGTTCTATTGAAAAAAGACGCGGATTATCCGGATTGCACAGACTCAACTTTAAGAGCATCCGTGGAATCCGTATAATCCGCGTCTAAATATTGTTACGGCTTTGACGCCTTACTTAATCAAATCTTTACCAGTCATTTCAGCCGGCTGCTCCATACCCAAAATATGCAGGATAGAAGGAGCTACGTCAGCCAATACACCGTTCTCAACCTTGGCGTCCTTGTTTGCAGTAACGTAAACAAAAGGAACGGGGTTCAGAGAGTGGGCAGTATTCGGAGTACCATCCTCATTCAGAGCATGGTCGGCATTACCGTGGTCGGCGATGATGATTACTTCATAATCGTTTGCCTTGGCAGCCTCAACGGTGTCTTTCACACATTCGTCGATGGCTTTCACAGCCTTCTCGATAGCTTCGTAGATACCGGTATGTCCTACCATATCACCGTTGGCATAGTTCACCACGATGAAATCGAACTTCTGGGTCTTGATAGCTTCAACCAACTTGTCCTTCACCTCGTACGCGCTCATTTCGGGCTTCAAGTCGTAAGTGGCAACCTTCGGAGAAGGAACCAGAATGCGCTCTTCAGCATCGTAGGGAGTCTCGCGGCCACCGTTGAAGAAGAAAGTCACGTGTGCATACTTCTCTGTTTCGGCAATGTGCAGCTGGGTCTTGCCATTGGCAGCAAGGTATTCGCCCAATGTGTTCTGTACATTCTCCTTATCGAAAAGGATATGCACACCCTTAAAGCTGGCGTCATACGGAGTCATGCAGTAGAACTGCAGGCCCGGAATGGTTTGCATGCCTTGTTCGGGCATATCTTGCTGGGTGAGGACAACAGTCAATTCCTTGGCACGGTCGTTACGGTAATTAAAGAAGATAACCACGTCACCTTCCTTGATGGTACCGTCGCAGTTGCCGTTTACAATCGGCTTGATGAATTCATCTGTAACGCCTTCGTCATAAGACTCCTGCATAGCCTGGGCCATATCCGTAGCAACCTTGCCTTCACCGTTTACCAACAAATCGTAGGCAACCTTCACACGTTCCCAACGTTTGTCACGGTCCATGGCATAGAAACGTCCCACGATGGAAGCAATCTTGCCGGCAGATTTCTCGCAATGGGCAGTCAGCTGTTCAATGAATTCTTTACCGCTCTTCGGGTCGGTATCACGACCGTCCATAAAGCAGTGGATGAAGGTATTCTCGATACCGTATTCCTTGGAAATATCGCAGAGTTTGAACAAATGGTCAAAAGAGCTGTGCACGCCACCGTTGCTGGTCAGTCCCATAAAGTGGATATTCTTGCCGTTTTCCTTTGCATATGAGAAAGCAGAAACAATTTCCTTGTTCTTCAGGATGCTGCCATCGGCACAAGCACGGTTAATCTTCACCAAGTCCTGGTAAACGATGCGTCCGGCACCGATATTGAGGTGACCTACTTCAGAATTACCCATCTGTCCGTCGGGCAAACCAACGTTTTCACCGCTTGCCTGAAGCTCGGAGTGCGGATAAGTTGCCAACAGACTGTCCCAATACGGAGTAGGTGTATTGAAAATCACATCATCTTTACCTTGATCGCCGATACCCCAGCCATCAAGAATCATTAAAAGGGCTTTCTTACTCATAATATTAATCGAATTTAATTGTATAATCTTTTTGTATGATACAAACGTTCTTTATAGTAGGAACCTATTTTTGCGCTGCAAAGGTACAAAAAACAGCCGTTAAAGCGTACTGTTTCAAATGATTTATGTACTTTTGGTTTGATTTTCACCCATAAAACGAACGGAGACGTTGACTGCAATGCCTCTGTTCCAAGCTGAAAGGAGGCAAACAATGAGAAAGTATCTCTACAGTGAAAACGGCTTCACTGAAAAGGCCGAATGGCAACCCAACTGCTGGGTCAACGTAGAATGCCCGGACGATGATGATTTCAAATTCCTTACCGAAGAGCTGAAAGTTCCCGAATCATTCCTGGAAGACATAGCCGACGTGGACGAGCGCCCGCGTACGGAAACAGAAGACAACTGGCTGCTGACCATCCTCCGCATCCCGATGCAGAGCAACCAACGCGGCGTGCCGTTCATCACCGTGCCCATCGGCATTATCACCAATGACGGAATCATCGTTTCTGTCTGCTATCACCACACGGAGCTGATACCGGACTTCATCCAGCACACCCGCCGGAAGAACATAGTCGTCAACAATAAACTGGATTTGATTCTGCGAATCATCTACTCTTCCGCCGTCTGGTTCCTGAAGTATCTGAAACAGATAAACAACGACGTGGCCACCGCCGAAAAAGAGCTGGAGAAAAGCATCCGCAACGAAGACCTCCTGCAACTGATGAAGCTGCAGAAGACGCTGGTCTACTTCAACACTTCCATCCGTGGCAATGAAGTGATGATAGGACGGCTGAAAAACATCTTTCAGGACACCAATTATCTGGATTTGGAATTACTGGAAGACGTGGTCATCGAGTTGAAGCAGGCATACAATACTGTGAACATCTACAGTGATATCCTGACGGGAACCATGGACGCCTTCGCCTCCATCATCTCCAACAATGTGAATGCCATCATGAAACGCATGACCAGCCTCAGCATTACACTGATGATTCCCACGTTGATAGCCAGTTTCTACGGCATGAATGTGGACATCCACCTGGAGAGTTTTCCGCACGCGTTTATTTTCATCATACTTTTGTCGGCAATATTATCAGCAGTGACATTCGTATGGTTCAGAAGGATTAAGTGGTTCTAAACAGCATCATTGTCCGAAGTTCAGCGACAACTGCCCATCCCCCAAGAGATTGAACGTCAAGCGATGATAGGGTGTAGTACCCCGCTCGGCAATGGCAGCACGATGTTTCTTGGTGGGATACCCCTTGTTACGATTCCAGTCATAATACGGATATTCCTCGTGAAGACGGTTCATGTAGTCGTCACGATAGGTCTTTGCCAAAATGGAGGCGGCAGCGATGGAAAGGTACTTCCCGTCTCCTTTCACTACAGTAGTATGCGGCAAGTCCCGATATTTTTTAAAGCGGTTGCCGTCTATCAGCAGATGTTGCGGACGGACATTCAGTTGGTCAACAGCACGGTGCATGGCAAGAAAGGAGGCATTGAGAATATTGATTTTGTCAATTTCTTCGGGAGAGACGACGCCCACCGCCCATGCCAGAGCCTCTTTCTCAATCACTTCACGCAAGGCATAGCGTTGTTTTTCCGTCAGCTGCTTGGAGTCATTCAGAAGTTCATTCTCAAAGTTCGTTGGCAGAATAACGGCAGCGGCATAGACCGCACCGGCCAGACAGCCGCGACCGGCCTCATCGCATCCCGCCTCTATCAAATCTTTATTCAAATAAGGTAATAACATATATATCGCTATCTTTGAGGCACAAAGATAAATCTTTTTGGAGGGAAACCGGACTTCTAAAAAGAATTAATTAAATTTGCGGAAACAAGATGATGCCATGAAGAAAAACTTATGTCTACTACTCGTATGTCTTCTGTCAGCAGTTGCCCCACTGCAAGCCCAAGACATGCAGCAAGCACAGAAATTGATTGACCAAGCACAGAAATACCTGTACAACAACCCCAAACAGGCTTCCTACTATGCAGCCCAGGCTTCTGCCTTGTTTCCCGAAGATGAACCCAATGAGGTCCGCGCACAAGCCATGATTCTCTACTGTCAAGCCGAACAATTGTTGGGTAACTTCGACCTAAGTATCAAGAATCTTTATGACACCCAGAAATATATCCATCCCACCAACAAAAAACAAATGGCACAACTCTGCTCCTTGATGGGGCGTGTATACAGCAAACTAGGCGATTACAACAAAGCCATTGAACTGAACGACAAAGCAACCTCCATCTTCAAGTCCATCGGCGATTCCACCTCTGTGGCCGGATGCTATAACGAACGTGGAGTAATGCACCACTTCATGAGTGAATTTACCGTTGCCGAGCGTTTCTTCCAGCGTGCGCTGGCCATCAACCGTGCCCAACGAAACCTGAAAGAAATTGCAACCAATCTGAACAATCTCTGCCTATACCGAGGTAACACAGAAGAAAAGCTTTCGTTTATTCAGGAAGCAATTACCATCAACAAGAACTTGGATGCTCAATGGTCTCTTGGCGAAAATTACAACAACATGGGAAAACAGTATTACTACGGCAAACAATACTCCAACGCTTTGGAAGCATTGCGCAAAGCCTATGAATATGCCCACAACATCGGTGCCCGCGAACTGATATGTGACAATTACGAATATTCGTCCATGGTATATGCAGCTATAGGTGACTATGCCCAAGCTTATAAGTATCTGGACAAGAGGTACCACCTGGGCAAGGAACTGCAAAGCAGCAACAAGCTACGCAACATCGAGCAGGAAATTTCCTATAAAAGATACCAAGACCAAAAATATGCTACTGAAATGCAGGAACAAACCTACAAGATAGAGCTACTGAAACGCAATTTGTGGCTTTTGGGCAGCGTACTCATTCTGGGAATAGCTTTCAGTATCTTTCTATATAAATGGTATAAACGCCGAAAAGATTTGCAACTGATAGAAGCACGCTACCAATTGCAACTGTCCGAAAAAGAAGTGGCCGAACTGAAGATGCATCAGCAAGAGCTGGAACTTCAAAATGTACACAATGCCCTGGCTACCAGCCGTCAAGAAGCAACCAGCTTCGCCGTATTCCTGAAAAGCCGCAATGAACTGCTGGATAAAATACGTACAATGGTGAAAGAAGGGTATAAAATGGACCCACAAACCATTACTCCCCATCTGAAGAAAATCAACGCTTTCATCAGCCAGAGCCAAGGTGGAGATAAAACCAACAGTACTCTATTGACAAACATTGATGATAAAAGCAATGAATTCTTGCAAAGACTAGTAACGATTCACCCCAAGCTAACACAAGGCGAAAAGTATCTTGCCACTTTGCTAAGGGTAAATTTGTCTACCAAAGAAATATCCATGTTGACCGGTACCATGCCCAAGACCATCAACATGAACCGGTACCGCCTGCGTAAATCCCTCAACCTTTCTTCCGAAGAAGACCTTACCGACTACCTGCAAAACATATAAACCCTTCTTTACTTCTTCCTTATCCCCCCTACAATCCTATAACAAGAATATTTGCCATAGGATACAAAAGCGTTGCCTATCCATAACGAGAATGCACGGATACGAGACCAAAGTATATCTCCATCCTGGAGATATAAATCTTCAACCTGAATATCTGTATTTCTAAGCTAGAGGTATACATATCCAGATTAAAGATAAACATCCTACTGAATGGGAAACAAGTTTCTCCATAAGGCCGTTCGACTTTGATAAAGAGGGGAAATAGCCTTATTATATATATGTGTCCTTTTCATCATATACTGTTATTGGAAGAGAGTAAAACAATATAGACGCAGCTTCCAAATACCCTTTGCGACAAAGAAATGGGAAGTCGGAAAAACGCATCTTGTTTCAAGGTAATGAAGCAGGTATGTCTGTAGATATATACAACATCCATTAATCACTGTATATCAACATGTTTCACAACACATTGTAGATTATAAAATCATCTAAAATTTCCCTTTTGTAGTTTGTCTGTAGATTGCAAATATTAGTATTCTTTATAATTATTGGCATTCTTTGTATCCGAAAATTCAATTCATTAACCTTAAAAGAATATCACGTATGAGCAAATTAAAAAAGAATTTCTCATTGCAAAGAGTGCTGTTACTTGCCTTACTCTTTGTATGCTTGGTACCGCTAAGTGCTTTAGCGCAAACCATCCAATTGACCGGTACAGTGACCGATACCAAAGGAGAATCTCTGATTGGCGCCAGTGTCCTGGAAAAAGGAACCACCAACGGATGTATCACCGACATCGACGGTAACTTCACGCTGACCGTATCTCCTAATGCTACGATGATTATCTCATACGTAGGCTATGTAACTCAGGAAATTGCCCTGAATGGACAGAAAAACATTAAAGTCGCCTTGAAAGACGATTCTGAAATGCTGGAAGAAGTAGTCGTTATCGGTTACGGTACGATGAAGAAGAGCGACATGACCGGTGCCATTTCTTCGGTAGACACGGAGGAACTGACCAAACGCGCCACGACCAACCCCGCCGAAGCCTTGCAGGGCAAGATTGCCGGTGTGAACATCATGAAATCGGGTGGTAATGCAGGTGCAGGCGTGTCTGTGAAAATCCGCGGTGTAAAGTCGTTTGGCTCTAACGAACCTCTCTACATCATTGATGGTTTCCCCGGTGACATCGACAACGTGAACCCGCAAGACATCCAAAGCATGGAAGTGTTGAAGGACGGTGCCGCCGCAGCCATCTACGGTTCGGTAGCCGCCAACGGTGTGGTTATCATCACTACCAAGAACGGCAAGAAGGGCGAAACACACATCGACTTTAACACCTACGTCAGCATGACTACTGTAGCAAACAAACTGGACATGGTGAACGCCGAACAATACAAGAGCACCATCAAAGCCATGTTCGACAACTACAACGCACAGTATCCCGAAGAGATGGAGACAGTTCCCGCTTACTGCACCAGCAACACCGGTGTGAACACCGACTGGCAAGACCTGATGCTGCGTACCGGCTTGTCGCAGAACTACATGTTCAGCGTGCGCGGCGGTAGCGAAACGGCACAGTACTCCGTATCTTACAACCATGCCGACGACAAAGGTATCTTCCTGGGCAACAACTTCCGCCAGGACAACGCCCGCATGAAGATGCACATGAGCAAATACATCTTCGACGTAGATGCCAACCTGAGCTTCCGCTACACCAAGAGCCACCAGCCCCAGTACAACCTGCGCGAGATGTACAACAGCTCTCCGCTGATGCCTGTTTTCGACGAAAACGAGAAGTACGGCTACGCACTTGCCGGCAGCATGGGCTTGCCCGCTGCCAACAACGTAATGGCAGACCACAACTTCCGCAAGGCAGAGACCAAGAAATTCTATACCAATGCCAACGTATCGGTAGGCATGAAGATTACAGACTACCTGAACTTCAAGACCAGCTACGCTTACCGTGGCACTCACTACCGCTACACACAGCACTATCCCGACTACACGTCAAACTCACAGAATCCTTACCTGTATCCCTATTCTTATGAGGGTACTTACTACTGGGAAGAACAAGTTATCGACAACGTACTGAACTTCAACAAAGAGTTTGGCAAACACAGCGTAACCGCCATGATCGGTTCATCTATCACAGCCACCAAATATACTGACAACGGTGTAGGTGTGGAAGGTAAAGCTACGCAATACTATGTGGACGGAAACGGCAATCTGGCCTCCAAAGATGAGCCTGCCGGATTCCTGGATCCCAACTTCACGACTATTGACTCCGGTATCGGAGGCACATTCTCAGGCGATGGTACACAATACAAGTACAACCGCGCTTCTTTCTTCGGCCGTGTAAACTATTCGTATGCAGGCAAATACCTGTTCCAAGCTACGGTACGCCGCGACGGTTCATCCAAGTTCGGTTCTGATAACCGTTGGGGTACATTCCCTTCCGTGGCTGTGGGCTGGCGTATCAGCGAAGAAGATTTCTTCCCGAAAGAAAGCTTTGTGAACAACTTGAAGTTCCGTGCCAGCTGGGGGCGCCTTGGTAACGAGAACGCTTTGGGATACTACGACTTCCAACCGTTGATTTCCAACTCCAACCGCTGGGAAGGTGGCTACGTGCAGGGCGGCAATGCTTGGCAAGGTTCTGCTTCCTGGGAAATGGAGAACCGTGGCCTGAAATGGGAAACTACTGATACGAAGAACATCGGTTTCGACTACGGTATGTTCGACAATCGCTTGACCGGTAGCATCAACTACTACATCAACCAGACAGAAGACCTGCTGATTACCAAGCGTCTCTCTCCCTCTGCCGGTTACGAAAACCCCATCTTGAATGTAGGTAAAATCCGCAACAACGGTGTGGAACTGGAAATGAATTGGAACGACAAAGTAAAAGACTTTGAATACAACATTGGCTTCAATTTCTCTACCACCAAGAACGAAGTAGTGGAACTTGCCAGCAAAGGACAAGCTCTTCCCTCTACCGGTCTGCTTTGGGACACCGACCACATTCCCGCTTATGCCAAAGAGGGCAATCCTATCAGTGGCTTCTACCTCTACCGCACGGCAGGCATCTTCCAAAGCGACGCCGAAGCTGAAGCATGGAATCAAGAACACGGCAGAATGGCTGTAGTGAACGGCAAGGAAGTATGGGTAGGAGTACAACCCAACGCAAAAGCCGGTGACATCCGCTTTTTAGACTTGAACGGTGACGGTGTGATTGACGAAAACGACAAGGATTACTGCGGTACAGGTATTCCCAAGTTCGAAGCCAACCTCAACTTCTCGGCATCCTATAAAGGCTTCGACCTGTCATTTAGCATGGGTGGCGCATTCGGTCACAAGCTCTACAACGGTAACCGCTACTTCTACGAATCCATGAGCGCACCAGGCAACCACCTGAGTAGCGTGGCAAACGCATGGAGTCCCACCAACACCCATACAGACATTCCCCGTCCGGTGTATAACGACCCCAACGGTAACTCCCGCGAAAGCGAACGCTTCTTGGAGAACGGCAGCTTCTGGCGTCTGCGTCAGGCACAAATCGGCTACACACTGCCCAAGTCTCTGTTGAAGAAGCTCTACATCGAGAAGCTGCGTTTCTACGTGAGCGGTGACAACCTCTTCACCATCACCGGTTACAACGGCGTAGACCCCGAATTCTCTACCAGCAGCCCACTGAACTCCGGTATCGACCGCTACATCTACCCGTTCACACGCTCTTATACCGTAGGCGCACAGCTCACTTTCTAAACAGAACCTTATTAACTAAATATTATACGAAAACAATATGAAGAAACTGATATATATTGCAAGTATATGCTCCGCAATGATGTTTACCTCTTGCGAAGACTTCCTCACGGTGTCGTCTCCCGACAAAGTGACAACCGGTAACTTCTGGAAAAGCCAGAAGGAGGCAGAAGCCACGATGGCATCGGTCTATGCACAGCTCTACCACGGCGACAGCTACGCCACCAGTGAAGTGCGCTGGCCGGTAGAAGCGTTCCGCACAGACCTTTACAACATGGGTACGGATGCCATCAACTACCAGACTTGGACCGACATCTATAAGTTCACCTATACCAACGGTAACACACAGTTCTCCTACTACTATCAGGATCTCTATCGCGGTATCAACTTTGCCAACCAGGTATTGGAGTATGTTCCCCAAATCCCCGCAGAAGGAATCAGCGAAGCAAAACGCAACGAACTGCTTGCCGAAGCCCACTTCATGCGCGGTTACTACCACTTGATGCTGGTGCTCAACTGGAAAGAAATCATCATCCGCGACAAGTACCTGACCGATGTGGCAGACTTGAACAAGCCTTTGAGCGACCGCGTGACTTGCTGGAACTTCGTGATAGAAGAACTGAAAGCAGGTACTGCCCTTCCCGCAACCCGTCCCGGCACTGAACTTGGTCGCGCTACAGCAGGTGCCGCACAAGCTTACTTGGGTTTTGCCTACCTGACCCGTGCTTACGAGGAATCCTCTAAAGAAAGCGAGTTCTTGAGCAATGCTTTGACAGCCTTGAATGCCGTGAACGGTTACAGCCTGGTAAGTGGTGACAAGCTTATCGATATGTTCAACGGTCGCAACAAGAACTGCGAGGAATCCATCTTCGAACTGCAATACAGCAGCGACAACAGCAACGGCGCACGCTACTACTCGTGGATGCACAACTTCATCACTGCCGGAGAAATGGGCGGATGGGACGAAATCCTGCCCAACGAATTCTTGATGAACGAGTTCTTGAAAGAGGGCAAAATCAGTACTACCGGCGGCTATGACGAACGTGCATACAACACCGTTATTTGGAGAGATGAGTATTGGAACGATGGCACCGGAAAAATCTGGGGATATGAATACGATGACCTGTATTGGTATTGGAAAACTGACAAAAACGGAAACTACTTGGACAAGGACGACAACATCATCAAGGAAGATGAATTGGACACCAAGGGTGTGAAAATCTACTACGACCGTCCCAGCTTCCGCCGTTTCACTCCTCGTACTCAGGACGAAATGGGAGAAAGATGTAACTTCAACATTCCTCTGATGCGTTATGCCAACGTATTGCTGATGAAAGCCGAAGTACTGAACAAGCAAGGACACCCCGAACAAGCAATTCCTAT
Organism: Bacteroides rodentium JCM 16496; assembly: GCF_000614125.1. Taxonomy (GTDB): domain Bacteria; phylum Bacteroidota; class Bacteroidia; order Bacteroidales; family Bacteroidaceae; genus Bacteroides; species Bacteroides rodentium. Next base: position 117,849 of record NZ_BAKJ01000001.1, on the reverse strand, counting down.
CATCAACGACATCCGTCGCATTCATGGCAACATGCCTCCGATGACAGGAAGCACACAAGCCGAAGTCCAAGCCCAGATTGAGCACGAGCGCATCATCGAATTCCCATTGGAAAGCTACCGCTGGTACGACCTGCGCCGTTGGGGCAAACTGAGCCAACAATTAAGTCAACGTGGCTTCGTGGAAGGAAAGCATAACTTCTTCCCCATTCCATTGTGGGAAGTGAATGCCAATCCTGCACTGAACAATACGGTAACAGAAGAATAACTCTTTTCTCTTATAAAACCTCTTCAAGGCGGTATCGGTCTCGGCTCATGCCGCCTTGGTTACTTTTAAAGCTTGTACTATACAAATGTCATAAGAGTTTATTCTATCTTTGCATTAAAAACCATACAGACAATGTTTACAATCATCGGACTGATGCTCACAGGAATGCTGTTGGGCTACCTCTTACGGAAACGTGACTTGAAGAAAATCCACCAAATCATCACCCTGCTCATCTGGCTGCTGCTGTTTATCCTCGGCATCGAGGTCGGAAGCAATGAGCAAATCATCAAGGGGCTCCATACCATAGGCATTGAAGCTGTGATACTCACCCTGGGAGGAACCCTGGGAAGCGTCATCGCCGCCTGGGCATTGTGGAGAGCCTTGTATAACAAGAAAGGAGGCAGGGCATGAAAGGAAGTCTTATCATAGTGGGCTTTTTCGTACTGGGTACGATTTGCGGTGTATGCCACCTGCTTCCCTTCGACATTGCAGAGACCAATATCAGTTACTACGCCCTCTGTGCGCTGATGTTCAGTGTAGGGCTGAGCGTGGGCAACGACCCGCAGACCCTGAAGAACTTCCGTTCACTCAATCCGCGGCTGGTATTCCTGCCCATCATGACGATACTGGGAACGCTGGCAGGCTCCGCAGCCGTCAGTCTGATTCTGACACACCGTTCTATAGCGGACTGTCTGGCCGTAGGTTCCGGATTCGGCTATTACTCGCTCTCCAGTATCTTCATTACCGAATACAAGGGAGCCGAGTTGGGCACCATCGCCCTGCTTGCCAATATCAGCCGGGAGATTCTGACACTGCTGGCTGCCCCGTTGCTGGTACGATGGTTCGGAAACCTTGCCCCCATCTCTGCCGGAGGAGCCACGACGATGGACACCACACTGCCCATCATCACACGGACAGCCGGACAGCAGTTTGTCGTAGTTTCCATCTTCCACGGGTTTGTGGTCGATTTCAGCGTTCCGTTCCTGGTGACATTGTTCTGCTCGATATAGGGCTTTTACCCTCTTTTGACAGACACCGGTCTCTGACTTGACAGACACTGGACTTTGTCCTGACAAACACTGGACTCTGACGCGACAGGAACCAGTGTCTGACAAGTCAAACACCAGTCCCTGACAAGAGCCATTTTTATATCACTAAATCCTATTAATAATGAAAACCAAACTTTATACCTTTCTCCTTTCTTCGCTGCTTTGCACCGGTGCCCTGGCCGACAACGAGCCGTGGCAGAACCCGCAAGTCAACGAAATGAACAGAGAACCGATGCACGCCCACTTCACCCCGTTTACGAATGAAGCCAACGCATTGAAACAACGTGCCTTGCCCGCCGACGTACGGTTCGACGTTAATCCTGCAACGGAACGCCGTATCACTCTGGACGGCACCTGGAAATTTCTTTTTTCAAAGAACAATGACCTCTGCCCCAAAGACTTTCACAAGCCCGGATTCAGTACCCGCAAGTGGAGTAAAATTGAAGTTCCGGGAAGCTGGGAACTGCAAGGCTTCGATGCACCTATCTATACAGATACCCGTTATCCGTTCCCCCCCAATCCGCCCTACGTGCCTACCGACTACAATCCCGTAGGTGCTTATATCCGCGAGTTCACCGTCCCGGCAGGTTGGGAAGGCATGGACGTTTTCCTCGATTTCGAAGGAGTGGAGTCTGCCTACTATGTATGGGTAAACGGCGAATTGGCGGGTTATGCCGAGGACAGCCGCCTGCCGTCGCACTTCAACATCACCAAGCTGCTGAAGAAGGGCAACAACAGACTGGCTGTAAAAGTATTCCGTTATAGCGACGGTTCCTACTTGGAAGGCCAGGACTACTGGAAATACAGCGGCATCGAACGGAGTGTTTATCTCTACGCCCGCCCCCAGAGCCGCGTCAAGGACTTCCGGATGACAGCGGAACTGATAAACAACTACAAGGATGGCGAACTAAAGCTGGATGTATTCCTCCATCAGCCTAAAGCCGGAGAAACGGTGGAAGTCAAGGTAATGGACAAGGACAAGGTTATCTATGACCGGAAAAAGTCCATAACCTCTGCCACAGATACTTTGTTTACCCAGCAGCAAGTGTTCCCGAATGCACGAGCCTGGAATGCCGAAACACCGAACACCTACACGCTGGTAGTCAGCACCTTTGATGCACAAGGGAAACCGCTGGAATCCTTTACGCACCTTTTCGGCTTCCGTACCGTGGAAATGATGAACGGCATGCAGATGATTAACGGCCAGGCCGTCCTCTTCAAGGGGGTGAACCGTCACGAGCACGACCCGCACAAGGGACGTACCATCACCGTGGGGTCCATGATACACGACATCCAGCTGATGAAGCAGTTCAACCTGAACGGTGTACGCAACTGCCACTACCCGAACAACTATGCGTGGTACGAGCTTTGCACGGAATTCGGACTTTATATGGTAGACGAAGCCAACATCGAGAGCCATGGCATGATGTTCCACAAGGATGAGACCCTTGCCAACTACCCCGACTGGGAGGTGCCTTTCATGCAGCGGATGAGCCGTATGATTGCGCGCGACCGCAACTACTCCGCCATCGTCACCTGGTCCATGGGCAACGAGTCGGGCTACGGCAAGCACTTCGAAACGCTGTATGACTATACCAAGAAGATAGACCCCACCCGTCCCGTACAATACGAAGGGGGTGGCTACAACTCCAAGAGCGACATCTATTGCCCCATGTATGCACGCATCTGGGCCCTGCGCCGCCACATCAACCAGCGTGATGCCCGCCCCATGATTCTTTGCGAATATGCCCATGCCATGGGTAACAGCGTAGGTAACTTCCAGGACTACTGGGACTTGATTTACAAGTACGACCAGCTGCAAGGCGGTTTCATTTGGGACTGGGTGGACCAGACGTTTGCCATCAAGGACGAGAACCAGCGCGACATCTGGCTTTTGGCGGCGACATGGGATTTGTAGGCGTCGTCAACGACTCCAACTTCTGTGCCAACGGCTGATTGCTGCCGACCGCACTCCGCACCCGCACATCTACGAAGTGAAGAAGGTGTTGCAATATATCCATTTCGAACCGCTCGCCTTCACCCCGAACAAGATAAAGGTCACCAACTGGCACGATTTCATCGGACTGGAAGGATATACCCTCCGCTGGGCAGTGGAATGCGACGGCAAGACCGTTCAGAACGGTGAGACGGACTTCCCCAAGATTGCTCCCGGAAACTCTGCTGACATAGAATTGCCACTGAAAGCGCTGCCTGCCGACGGCAAGGAGTATTTCCTCACACTGCGTGCATTCACCAAGCACGAAGCGCCATTAGTACCGAAAGGACACGAGGTTGCCATCGAACAATGGGAATTGCCTTCTGCGCCGTCAGCCAAAACCGTTCAGCCGGTGGAAGGAACACTGACCGTAGACCGCAACAACGAAACACTGGCCGTGAAAGGCAACAACTTCCAGGTAGCTTTCTCTACCCGAAACGGTGAAATGACAGAGTTGAACTACAACGGAAAGAATCTGATTAAGGAGGGGCCGCAACCCAACTTCTGGCGCCCGTTGACCGATAATGATATTCCCAATGAGCACCTGATACGCTGCGGCACCTGGAGAAGCGCCGGACGCGATGCCAAACTGCAGGACATCGAAGTGGCGGAAGCCGGACAAACGGCTACTGTCACTGCGACCTACCGCATGGAAGAACAAGATGCTGATTTGCAGACTCTCTACAAAATCACTCCCGACGGCAAGGTTCAGGTAACCATGCACTTCACCCCCGGCAAGAAGCCATTGAGCGAGATGCCTCGTCTGGGCATGCGCATGATACTCCCTGCCGAATATGAAATGATGACCTGGCTGGGCCGTGGTCCGCAAGAGACGTATGCCGACCGCAAGACGGGAGCCTTGATAGGCCTATACAACGCAACAGTCTGGGAACAGTTCCATCCGTATGTACGAGCCCAAGAGACGGCCAATCATTGTGACGTACGCTGGGTGGCCCTGCGTAATGCAACCGGCGAAGGCCTGCTGGTAACGGGCGAAGAACCGTTGAGCGTAAGCGCTTGGAACTTCCCGATGGAAGACATTGAATACCGTCCCTCACAGATGGAGCGCCGCCACGGTGGAAGCATCCAGAAGAAAGATATGGTATGGCTCAACATCGACCACAAGCAGATGGGCGTAGGCGGTGACAATACCTGGGGAGCACAAGTTCATCCCGAGTACACCATCACTCCGCACGAATGGAAATACAGCTTCACGCTCGCCCCTCTCGCACCGGAGGATGATGCGGCGGAACAAGCGCACAAATAACCGTTAAATACCTCATTCATATGAAATACAAATTTATACGCATACTCTGCTTCACATTGTTGGCCGCAGGCATCGCAGCCTGCACTCCCGGCATGAAAAGCACTACGGAGAAACGGTATGCCTTCGCCGACATACTGGACATCTCCTACACTCCCGACACCCTGCACCGCTGCTATGGTTGGTTCACCGATGCCGGCTCGTGGATGGGCTTCACGCTGCCCGAACGGCAACAATGGGTCAACGGCTTCTGCGGCCCCTTCAGCTCGATATGTTCCGCCGCCAGTGGATGGCACAGTCAGCCGCCGTCGTAGGCTTTGCCAAAGATGCACAAGACGTTTTTGTTCCGGATTCCACTTGCTATTACCCCGGCGAGCTCTATATGTCGGCACATTCCACCCACGGGAGCATCACGCAACGGCTCAACTTCACAAGTGCCTCGACCGCCTTGCTGCGCATCGAAGCCGACACGGCTGAAGACCTGCTGCTCTCCGGTAGCCAATGGGGCAAAGACATCACCGTCAGCGTAGAACAGAACTCCGTCATCGCCCGTCATCCCAGTGGCGAAACCGTGACCGTGACCTTCACTCCTAATGTAGAGCTGGCCAAGACCGACAATAACTATACAGCCCTTGTCCGCTCTCCGCGCTACCCCGTCAACGTAGCTATCTCCTTCTTCACTTCCGAAAAGGAGATGACTGCCAGCCTGCAAAACCTGCCGGGCCTGCTCAATAATCCCGCCCCCGCCCTGCAAGCCAATGCCGAACGTTGGGAAGGTTACCTCACCAAGATACTGCGCAAGGACATGAAACCGGAGTATGACCGCATCGCCGTGAAAGCCGTCACCACGCTCATCTCCAATTGGCGGACACACCGCGGCGGATTGCTTCACGAAGGCATCATACCGAGCCATGCCGTAGGCTATTTCGTCGGCTTTTGGGCATGGGACACCTGGCGCTTCAGCGCCGGAACCGCCAAGTTCGACCCCGAACTGGCCAAGAACAACATCCGGGCCATGTTCGACTACCAGCAACCGGACGGCATGATTATCGACTGTATCTACACCGACCCCTCCGAGAACAATGCCCGTGACAGCAAGCCTCCCTTGGTATGCTGGGCTGTCGATGAAATATTTACCCATACGGGTGACACCGCCTTCGTTGCCGAGATGTATCCGCAACTGCTCTCTTATTATAAATGGTGGTACGAGAAGCGCGACCACAACCGCAACGGCATGTGCGAATACGGTGCTACCGACGGAACACTGGAAGCTGCCGCATGGGAAAGCGGCATGGACAACGCCATCCGTTTCGACGGCGCCGTGATGCTGAAAAACGAAGGCTACGAGGATGCCTGGAGTATGGATCAGGAGAGTGTGGACTTAAACGCTTATCTGGCACTGGAATGCAAACTGCTGAAGAAATTCTCCAGCCTGCTGAAGATACCTTTCGACGCACCGGACTACAGTAGCCAGGTAGCCGACTATTTCTTTGACAAGAACATCAACTTCTTCTGCGACCGCCGCCTGAAGGACGGTTCATTCATCGAAGAGCCGGGCTGCGAAGCCTACACTCCGTTGTGGACCCGGATTGCCACACAAGCGCAAGTGGACAGCATGCTGCCCATGCTTCAAGATACGGCAAAGTTCTCCACGTATATCCCCTTCCCGACCATTGCCGCCGACAATCCCAAATACAATCCGCGCGGCTACTGGCGTGGCCCCATCTGGCTGGACCAAACCTACTTTGCCATCCGCGGACTGCGCAACTACGGCTACAACCGGCTGGCAGATGAATATACGCTGCAAGTCTTCGACCGCCTGAGCGGGCTGAAAGAGGGTGCTCCCATCCATGAGAACTACGGAACCCATACCGGCGAACGCCTGAAAGCTCCCCACTTCAGCTGGAGCTCCTCGCATCTGTTGATGATGTACGACGATTACGGTAAGTAATCGGAGTTGATTCACCACAGAGGACACAGAGTCCCACAGAGTTATTTTTTATAGTAGAACAGAAATGGTTTGCGAAAAGAAAAGCGAATAGAGCGAGTATCTTACTTCCCCTCCTCCGGGGAGGAGGGGTGCCCAACGGGCGGGGTGGTAGGGAGCATAAAGTAATGAAAAATAGTACAGTGTGTATCGCTACCACCTCCCCCTACGGGTACTCCTCCTCCCCGGAGGAGGAGAAGTAAGTTACTCCGTATCTTTTCGCAAACCATTTCTGTTCTACTATAAAAAATAACTCTGTGGGACTCTGTGTCCTCTGTGGTGAATTATATAATTACTACCGGTAAACCTGTATCGGAAGCTCTCCACGCAAAGCTCCCAGCGCATTCATTACCAATGCTTCCAATTCGTCTTCTCCGGGATAGACGTGGACGGGAGCAAGGAAAGAGACACGCTCCTGCAACCGCGAAGTGATGTACTCGGAATGTGCCATACCTCCCGTAAGCAGAATGGCGTCCACCTTGCCATAAAGCACAACGGCAGCACCGCCTATCTCCTTGGCAATGCGGTAAATCATGGCATCGAGCACCAAAGCGGCATGGGTGTCTCCCCCGGCGATGCGCCTCTCTATGGCGGGAATGTCGGTAGTACCCAAGTGGGCGGCAAGTCCCGCCTTGCCGGAAATACGTTTCTTCAATTCTTCGGTAGTGTAACGCCCCGAGTGGCAAAGGTCTATCAGTTGCCCGGCGGGCAGGGTGCCTGCACGTTCGGGCGAAAAAGGACCGAAACCGTCGAGGGCATTGGGCACATCCACCGCACGACCGTGGCGGTGGACTCCTACGGAAACGCCTCCACCCAAGTGACAGACAATCAGATTGAGGTCTTCGTAACGCACGGGAGATTCGGGATGCGCGGCGGTACATTCGGCAGCATAGCGCCGGGCGATGGCTCGCTGGTTCAAGGCGTGCCAGATGGTGATGCTGGGCATCAGAGGCGAACCGGTGATGCGTGCCACATCGTCCAGCTCGTCCACCACGCCGGGATCGGCTATGAAAGAGGGGCAGCCGGGCAGCATGGCGGCAAGTTCGTGGGCTATCAGACAACCTAAGTTGCAGGCGTGGGTACGCATGGCGTGGAGCATATCGTCCAACATGGCATCGTTCACGGCATACACACCACCGGGAATGGGTTTCAACAATCCCCCACGGCCGACGATGGCATCGAACTTAAAGGGAATGCCATTGGCCTCCAGCGCTTCCAGCACCAAGTGCTTGCGGAATTCGAACTGGTCGATGATGCGGGGAAATTGGGAAAGCTCCTCCACCGAATGCCGGATGTTGAGTACCAGACGGGGAGTTTCATCCTCATAGACAGCAATTTTTGTCGAGGTGGAACCGGGATTTACTGCCAGTATTTTCATTGATTACGATTTACAAATTACGAACTACAAATTACTAATTACAATCAAGGCTCTTTCACCCCGCTGGTCAGGCAAGCCATGGCAATGCTGTAATATTTGGACAAACCGGAATCGCTACGCGACGGTAATACCACCGGACATGAGGGTCCTTGCAGCAACCCGGCCATATCGGCATGAGAAAACAGAGATACAGCCTTATAAAAAGCATTGCCCGATTCGATGTTTGGGAATATCAACACATCCGCCTCCCCGTCAATCGGTGATACAATGCCTTTGATGTTACCGCTCGTCTTCTCACAAGAGGTCTTCACATCCAGCGGACCGTCGATGATGACATTGCCGAACTCTCCGGCTTCCGCCAGTTCCACAATATTCACATAGTCCAAGGAATGGGGGAATTTGGCGCTTACCTTCTCCGTGCAATGAATCAGCGCGATACGTGGCTGCTCTATCCCGAAATGGCGGCAAGTATGGATGGCATACCAAATCATTTCAATGCGCTGTTGCAGCGTCGGGCGGGGAATAACCGCAGCATCGGAGAAAAAGAGCAGTTTATCGTAAGTAGGTATCTGCATCACGGCCAGATGGGTCAGAATCTTTCCTTTAGGCAACAAACCATGTTCCTTGTCCAGAATGGCACGTAGCAAATTGTCGGTATTGATGATGCCTTTCATCAGGATGTCCGCTCCACCCTCGCGTACGATACGCACCGCCTCACGTGCAGCCTCATCGGAATCTTCTATATGCAAGGTACTGACATATTGAGGATATTTCTTCAAGGTGGGATATTTTTCCAATATGGCAGAATCGCCAATCATCAGAAATTCCGCAATCCCCTCCTCCAAGGCACGGGATATGGCATATTCTGTATTAGGGTCATTGGCACAAACTACCGCAATACGTTTCCTCTTATTCAAGGTTTTCAGGTGGGCTGTTAACTGGGCAAAGTTCCGTATCGGTTCCATAACGTTAGATTTTTAGCAAATATCTAAAAAAATGTCGAGAAATACAGCATTTTCCCCGTTGAAATTTTATATGTTTAATATCATTTTGATATGTTCACCACAGATTACACAGATTGACACGGATTTGAACAGAATTTGAGTTACTCTGTTGATTATATATCATATATAACCTCCCTCTCTTCTGTTAAAAATCCGTGTTAATCTGTGATATCTGTGGTGAATTGTGTACTTTTGCCCAAAATAGATTGATAATATAGTATGGGTAGTCTTATTTTCCCTCCGTATCTGCAGGAAGGTGACCGTGTCATTGTTCTCTCCCCTTCCAGCAAGATTGACAAATCTTTCCTGAAAGGCGCCTACAAACGTTTGAAGTCCTGGGGGCTGGAAGTCGTATTCGCAAAGCACGCAGGGAGTTCCAACGGAACGTATGCAGGAAGTATCCGGCAACGCCTCGAAGACCTGCAGGAAGCCATGGATGATGAAGAAGCCAAAGTCATATTCTGTAGCCGGGGCGGTTACGGAGCCGTGCATCTGATAGGCAAACTGGATTTTACCAAGTTCAGGCAGCATCCCAAATGGCTCATCGGATTCAGTGACATCACCGCCCTCCATAATCTGTTCCAGCAGAACGGCTTCGCGTCGTTGCACGCCCCCATGGCGCGCATCTCACAGTAGAACCGGAAGACGACTTTTGCACACAAGCACTGAAGGATGTTCTGTTCGGGCAGGCATTGGGAGGAACGGAAGCATTCAGTTATGTCTGTCCGGGGCACAAACTAAATCATAAAGGAAAGGGAAAAGGCGTGTTGCGCGGTGGCAATTTGTCAGTGTTCTACGGGCTGCGCGGCACTCCGTACGACATTCCCGCCGAAGGCACCATCCTCTTCATCGAAGATGTGGGAGAACGCCCGCATGCGGTGGAACGCATGATGTACAATCTCAAACTGGGCGGTGTCCTCGACAAGCTTTCCGGCCTCATCATCGGACAATTCACCGAATACGAGGAGAACAAGTCCCTGGGAAAAGACCTATATGGTGCATTGGCCGATTTGGTGAAGGAATACGATTATCCGATATGTTTCGATTTTCCCGTCGGACATGTCAGCATGAACGTACCGCTGATAAACGGTGCTGCGGTAACATTGGAAGTTGGAAAGAAAGAAGTGAAACTAAGTTTTAATACAGAAAGAGAATGAAACGGAATTATACATTCATCCCGTTGCTGCTGTTGCTGATTGTAGCGATAGTGGCATGCAGCAACAACAGCAGCAAGTCTGCAGCCGATAATGACAGTGAGGGCGATGCGACCCAAGCGACTGTCCAAGTGCCTCAGTTCAGTGCAGACAGTGCATACCAATACATACAGACCCAAGCGGATTTTGGTCCGCGCGTGCCCAACACCGCCGCCCACAAAGCCTGCGGAGAATTCCTTGCCAAGAAGCTGGAAGAATTCGGCGCCAAAGTATACAACCAGCATGCCGACCTGGTGGCTTACGACAACACCATCCTGAAAGCGCGCAATGTTATCGGCGCCTATAATCCGGAAAGCAAAAGGCGTGTACTGCTCTGTGCCCATTGGGACAGCCGCCCTTATGCCGACCAGGATGCTGACAAGACGAAGCATCACAGCCCCATCCTGGGTGTGAACGATGGAGCCAGCGGTGTAGGCGTATTGCTCGAAGTGGCCCGCCAACTGCAACAGCAGGCTCCAGCCATCGGCATCGACATCATCTTCTTCGATGCCGAAGACTATGGTGCCCCTTACTTCTACAAAGGCACTTATAAGCCCGACACTTGGTGCCTGGGCTCGCAATATTGGGGACGAGTACCCCATGTAGACGGCTATAATGCCCGCTACGGCATCCTGCTCGACATGGTGGGCGGAAAGAATGCCACCTTCTACAAGGAACAGTTCTCCCAAAGAACCGCCGGTAAGTACGTGAACAAGATATGGAACACCGCCCACCGCCTGGGCTTCGGCAACTTCTTCCCCAAAGAAAAAGGTACCGAAGTGACGGACGACCATATGTATGTATACAACCTGCGGCAGATTCCCTGCGTGGACATCATCAACTATGACCCGAACTGCGACACCGGCTTCGGTGACTTCTGGCACACGATAGACGACACCATGGACATCATCGACAAGGGCACTCTCAACGCCGTGGGACAGACCTTGCTGGAAGTCATCTATAATGAGAAATAGACAATCAAATAGTAAATCGTAAATAGTAAAACAGTAAATCCCATGATAAGTATCAACGAACTGCAAGACGAAGTAATCGCCGAATTCAATGATTTCGACGATTGGATGGACCGGTACCAACTTCTTATTGATTTAGGAAACGAGCAGGAACCGCTCGACGAAAAATACAAGACGGAACAAAACTTGATTGAAGGTTGCCAGAGCCGCGTATGGCTGCAGGCAGACGAAGTGGACGGAAAAATTATTTTCCAGGCCGAAAGCGACGCACTGATTGTGAAAGGAATCATTTCACTGCTTATCAAAGTACTCTCCGGGCACACACCGGATGAGATACTGAACGCCGACCTCTATTTCATTGATAAAATAGGACTGAAGGAACACTTGTCGCCCACCCGTAGCAACGGACTGCTGTCTATGGTAAAGCAGATGCGAATGTATGCGCTGGCCTTCAAAGCGAAAGGCATCTAAAGGTTACGACCGACAATATATAAACTAATAATCAGCAGATTATATTTACCAGATGTTTACCCTATAATGTAAAAGCCGTTACTCCAGAATGTAACGGCTTTTACATTATGAAGTAACGACGTTTACCATAGTATGTAAAGGCGTTTACCGTAGTATGTAAAGGCCTTCTTCTCCCTATTTATCCCTCCTTAAACTCCAGTATATCCCCCGGCTGGCAATCGAGTTCCTTGCAGATTGCTTCCAGTGTAGAGAAACGGATGGCTTTAGCCTTTCCGGTTTTGAGAATAGAGAGATTGGCAGGCGTAATATCAATCTTCTCCGCCAGCTCGCAAAGATATCTTTCTTCGGCCATCATTATGTCAAGGTTTACTATAATCATATAATTGTGTTCTATTTATCAATTATTCTTTTCCCACTCACACCACCAGTCAGTGTACCGTTTCGTCAACCGGTAATAACCATATATGCACAGATACATCCACGGCATTACAATATAGACTTTCCACTTCCCGTCAAAGGCCGGAAACAAGAGGAGAAAATAGACAATACTTGCCAACAATAAAACCGCCACAAGTCCGGCAACGAAATACAGACCATATTTCACATTTTTCTTCATATCGCGCTCTTCACTTTTATTTAAATCGTCAACTCTTGTTCCTCACGCATACGAACTCCCATCTCAAAAAGATAGCCCATAAAGATGATGAAAACTCCCAATAACACGAATATCCGATAAGAAGTATCAGTCGGTACTCCTTCGGGAGTAAACCAGGAGAGAGTTGCCTGAAAAAGCCCATTCAATGCTATCAGCACCCCAATGGTTTGTATCAAAGATGAATTCTGATAAACAAACACTTCCTCTTTCTTCACATTGCGGAGAATGAGAAAAATACACAAGCCACATATTGTCATCACCAGCATTGTTACTGATTCGGGTAATATGTGCCAGATAAAATTAGCAGTATCATCCTTTCCCAACTCATAGCACAATGTCAGATTACGAACAATGCCGCCACCAATACATAGTCCACAGAAATAAAACAGCACATTCATAATAAGCGCTATCCGTCTCTTTGGTTCCTTTTGTTTCATAAGTGTCATAATCCCTCCTCTCACTTTTAAATAGTCAAGTCCTGTTCTTCCTTTATCTTCACCCCGGCGGCAAATATCTCGGTGAAAAGAATTATAATAACCAGGGATGTGAAATCTGTATCATGCGATGCAACCACTTCATAGCCCAGCAGAGCCACTTGCTTCACTGCTTCAAGATGATTCAACCAATCATGCAAAGTCATCAAGCCGTACAATGCAGCAAACGAATAAGTAAAGAAACGCAACCGAACTACATTATCCGAAGTAAACACTTCCCGCTTTGAAATGGATATCAACAAACGTATCAGGCAAAAGATTCCCACAAAGAAAGGAATGATGGCAAACATGGCAAAGCAGTTCATTATGGAACTCCAGACAGTAGGGACAATCACAGTACCTATTCTCTTTACCTGATAAGGTACTGACTTATCGGCAAAACGATTCGTCAAGGAATCGACTGCCGTCGTTTCCAAAGGTCTTACATCCACATATACCTTATCAAATGAACCGGAATACTCCGGCTGTGAAGTTCCCGAATGCACATTTACACTATTGTAACCCTCAAGAAAACTATTCTTCATATCCACCCAGCCCGCTATCATCGCATAGGCAAACTCTGCAACAATGACCAATATAGCCAGGATACCCAATATACTTATCTTTTTCATAATTCTCCCCCACATTAAATCGTCAAATCCTGCTCTTCCTTCATTTTCAATCCAATGGCGAATACTTCGCTACTATCAGCGAACAAAGCCCAAGTACCGGCGTGGTAGTGCTCACCAATTCCGAGAGGCTCAGCTCGTAACCATGCAGTGAGAATACTGCATCGATACCTATAAAATCAAGGTATGACGACGCAAAGGTACAACAGAAGCTGACAACCAATGCTATTCCCAGTCGGCGCAACCGACGTACATTCCGCCAGTTGAAGATATCGGACTTGTTGATAGAGATTATCAAGCGGATAAACAATACTACCGCCCAAAGAGAAAAGCCCAAATGCAGGTATATCAGCAAATACTTTGCCACCGCTTTCCCGACAGAATCATGAGAATCTACGCTGACCATCAGCGAAGAGTAGGCTGCAGGCACATAACTCCTGCTTTTCTCATTGTAGACGGAATCCCTGAAGAAATCGAGCGACTCTATAGAGGAAGGTATCAAGTTGACAACCTTCAGGTTCATCAGTTCCTTGCAGGCAGCAACGTCACTTCCTTTTTTTTCCAACTCCAGTCCGGTCTGCGCCCCCATCTTGGCTCCCAGAAAGATATAGTAACCCTGCTCCAATACCGAGTAACTCAGTACAAGCATTACCACCAGGCAGAGAATGTTCAGTCTTCTTTTCATAATTCAGTTGTTGTTGTATTAGTATCAGATATATTATATTTATTCAGTTGTTTCAAAGAGAGTAGAAGCAGCAATATGAAAACCACTGCCCCAACCAGTACATACGGGTTACTCAGCAGATGTGTCACATCCTCCATTTCAGGATGTTTCAGGCTCAGATAGACAGACAAGCCATTGTTCATGATGTGTATCAGAATACATGCCATCAGACTTCGTGTCTTATAATAAAGCCAGGCAAGCAAGAAACCGATGAGGCAAGCACCTATTATCTGGGCCGGATTCAGATGGAAAATACCGAATATCAATCCGGAAAACAAGATAGCCTTTGCCGGACTGTATCTGCGAAGCAGCTCCTTGGTAATGGCACCACGGAAAAGAAGTTCTTCCAGCACGGGTCCCAAAACAGAAATACAGAGAATACCCAACCAACCGGATTGCAGCATGTCAAATGTTTGGTCCAACAAATTGGGCAAGAAAGTGAGTTCGGACATCAGAACAGCTATTATATACATGGAAGCCATTCCGGCGAGCAGGCTCCATGCCAGATAAGGGACCGGCACCGGAGAGTACAGATGTTTGTCTCCCGTCAGGTAGTTCTTACGCCACAAGTACAACCCCATGAAAACGAAACCCAGCAACATGGTAGGTGCCACAGCAATCTCTCCCGCCTTGCCCGCGTCAAAAGCGCCATAAGCGAAATACGTATACAGCAGACAGAAAGGTCCTGCAAACAGTGCTCCTACAATCTGCATCAAAAAGTAAATCAATACTAGTTTTATTGCCGTTTTCATTGTTCTATTCGTCTAAAAGTTCGCAAAGATACACATTTTCTCTGTCAATCCGTCAAGCTGTGGCAACAAGTCCCATCAGCAGCACCATCACTGTAGAAAGTGACAATACCAATAGTGTAATACTCATGAATGCTCTTCTCATAACCTAAGCCCCTCCCTCATTTCTATATTGTTTTTCATTTATTTCACTGCCAGAAGCAATACGTCTTCCTCTGCAGTGGCATGTTCCACCAACAGATTCCAGTCGTTGTCCTTTTTACTCCATTTGTAACTCAAGTAGTTGATGTCATCTCCCGCCTGCAGATAAACAGCTTTTTCTTTCACATCGGAGTAGGCATTCGTCTTGTTGTCCCACAAGGCATATTCCACATCCGTACCGGCTTCCGTATAATTGTAGTTCAAGCAATAGAAGCGTTCAAACGCCTGCTCAATCTCGTTCCATTTCAACGCTTCCTTCTGTATCGTACGCCCTTGGGCATCATAGGTGAAATTGTATTTCAAATGGTTCTGCAGAAACTTACCGTTCTCTACTTTATATACAATCTGGGACTCCACCTGATTTCCGTTCATCACTTCATTATAGGCAAAGTTTTCCTGGATATTACCACCAAAAGCATTTATCACTACTGTCACTACAAAAATCGTTGTCATTACTAAAGTTTTCATACCGTTATTGTTTTATTAGTTCTTTATTTTGTTTTTCGATAATCATTTATCGTTTTTCGATATGCAAATAAAAGACCTTTTTTTGATATGACAAAGAAAAACAGAAAATATTTATTGAAAAACAATAAAAAAACGTGTTTTACGATAAATATACAGAAAACAAACACTTCAAACGGGAAAATACATAGAACTGCAAGGGGATAAATGACCTTATCGCCTTATGTTTATAAAGAAAGAATGGATTTAATCTCCACCTCGTCACGGTGAAGCTGGGCAATAAGTTCTTCTATACTGTCGAATTTCAGTTCAGGACGGGTGCGGCGCACAAAGAAAAGACGCATCGGCTGCTGATAAATGTCAGCATCAAACCGGAATATATGGACCTCAATACTGCGATCGGGGCCGTTCTCCAACGTAGGCCGGTAGCCAATGCTTAGCATACCGCCGTATTCCTTGCCTCCGACACAGACACGGACGGCATACACACCATCGCAGGGAATCAGCTTGTCAGAATCGGAAACACGGAGATTAGCCGTAGGGAAACCTATCTTACGCCCCACTTGATAGCCGCCGACAACCGTACCGTCCAAAAAGAAATCATATCCCAGATACTCGGCAGCTTCCGAAACGTTTCCCTCCTGCAACAGACCGCGAATAGCCGAGGAGCTGACAGTAACCTCCGTTACCGATGCTTCCTTACTATAAGAATACGCGCGCGCAAGAAGCACCTCCATACCCAATTCGCGACCATAGTGCACATAATCCTCAAAGCCCTCGCTGCGGTTATGCCCGAAACGATGGTCGTACCCCACTACCAAAGCTTGTATCCGGTAGCGTTCCTTCAGTATGGACATGAATTCCCGTGCCGAAAGCCGGGCTATTTCAGAAGTGAAATCAAGCATCATGCAATAATCCACCCCAGTCTTGGCTAGCAGGGAAACTTTCTCATCACAAGTGGTCAATAACTTCAGATGATAATCGGCCTGCATCACTTTACGCGGATGTACCGGAAAAGTCACGACCGACGAAGCAAGCCCACGCCCGGCAGCTACCGCACGCACTTGCTCTATCAGGTAGCGGTGCCCCCGATGTACTCCGTCAAAGAAACCGATAGTGGCTACACTTGGACGGGAACCGATGTCCGATGTCTCACAAAACAACTGCATGTCTCCAATCCTCGTGGGCCTTTGGCGTATAGGTAGAAATACCCAACGCCTCCGCTGTCCGGCAATTGGCCTCAGAATCGTCAATGAAAAGAGTCTCGTTGGGAAGAATACCGGTCTCATCCAGTACTTTCTGAAATATATCGGCATCCGGTTTTGCCATCTTCATCTCATAAGAGAGATAGATATGCTCAAAAAAGTCCTCCGCACGGAAAGCCTTGTAACGAAACGCGTGCAGGCACGACCATTGCCAATGGATTTCATTGGTGTTGCTCAGCAGATAGACCACATATTTCTTGCGCAGTTCCAACAGTAAATCCAATTTAAAAGTAGGAATACTCACCAGGAAACTGTTCCAGGCGTCATCTATCTGGGCATCAGTCACCGGTTTCCCTATCCTTCCACGAATCACTTCCCGGAACTCCGCACTGGTAATCAATCCTTTTTCATATTTCTGGAAGAAATCCTGCTGGTGATAGAGGTCCAACATGACTTCCACATCCGGCAATCCCAGCTTTCTGAAATTCTCCAAACAGCGCTGGCGGTCCAAATCAATCAGAACTCCGCCAAAATCAATAATAAGATTCTTGACTCCTATTCTTTCCATCACCTATTTCTGTGTTAAACGTCGGATAAGACGAACCAGTTCACCTATCCACAAAACAAACGAGGTAGAAACGACAATCGTCATCCAAGTCATAAAATCGAGCGGCACTGTGCGGAACACAGCTCCACCAAACTGTACAATCAGTATCTGTCCGCCCAAAATGGCAAGTATAATCAGCTCCATGCCATAAGATTTGGAAATACCCTTGAACGCCGAGTCCGAAGTGCCGAACACACGCGCATTGAACAAATTCCAGAACTGAAGCATAACAAAGAATGTGAAGAACACAGTCAGCCGGTAGGTAGTCATCCCCCCTCCTCACTATTAAACCAGAAGAGCATTCCCATAAGTAACACCAGGAAGGCAGAACCCATTCCCAGAATGTAATACCTCATGGACTTGGTTATAATGAAATCCGTACTCTTACGTGGCTTTTCCTTCATCACGCTCTCACTGGGTGGAATGGACGCCAGGGCCAGGGCCGCAAACGTATCCATAATCAGGTTCACCCACAACATCTGCGTGACGGTCAAAGGAAGCGTCGTACCCACCAGTGAACCCAGGAGAACGATAAACAAAGCCACAAAATTGATAGTCAGCTGAAAAACAATGAAACGCTGTATATTTTTATATAAAGAACGTCCCCACATCACGGCCGTGCCTATACTGTTGAAGGAGTCATCCAGCAGCGTGATGTCGCTGGCCTCCTTGGCTACGGAGGTTCCGGTACCCATCGAAAGTCCCACTTGCGCATGGTTCAATGCAGGAGCATCATTCGTGCCGTCACCCGTCACAGCCACTACCGCACCTTTCTGCTGCAACAGTTGCACCAGACGCTGCTTGTCTGTGGGGCGTGCACGCGACATTATCTTCAGGTCCATCACACGGTCCAATGCCTCCTCATCCGTCAGTTCGGCAAATGCAGCTCCCGTAATGCGGTTCTTTTCCGTATCCTCCGGTTTCCACAGACCAATCTGGCGTGCTATCTCGGTAGCCGTACCCGGTGTATCTCCCGTCACAATCTTCACCCCGATACCTGCCGACTGGCATTTGGCAACGGCCGCAGGCACATCCGCGGATAGGGTCACTAATGGCAACCACACCGAGGAACGACAAGTCTTCTACCAATTGACAATTGACAATTGACAATTGACAATTAGCATCCGGCTGAACGGAACGGTTCGGCTCTTCATTCTTCCTGATCAATCCTTCATTCAACCGGGCTTCTTCCTGCTCATCGATAATCTTGAATGCAAAGCCAAGTGTGCGCATGGCCATATTCTGGTAGTTGAGCAACTGAGCCTCCACTGTAGAACGGTATTCCACCGCATCCACACGCTTGCCGTCCAACATGACATCCTTACATTTACCCAAAACAATCTCGGGAGCTCCCTTCACATACAGCACCTTCTTCCCAATCAGGGGGGATTGCACCAGGGTAGCCATGAATTTCCTTTCCGTAGAGAAAGTCAGCTGGTCGATAACCGTAGCTTTCTCACGCAGTGCCAGGTAGTCGCATCCCTGACTGTTCAGCCAAAGCAGCAGTGCCACCTCCGTGGGATTACCCACCCCTTTCGGCTTCTCGCCAGTCACCTCTTCTTCCAGGAAAGCAGTGGAGTTAGCACTGATACCTTCCATTACCAGCTTGCTGAGGTCATCACTCCCCAGCTGCCCGTTATTCTTCAAACCATAGAAGTTGGGTTCATGCACCTGCATCAGATTTTGGGTCAATGTCCCGGTCTTGTCGGTACAAATCACTGTAATGGCTCCCATCGTCTCGCATGCATGCATCTTGCGCACCAGATTGTTGGTGGAGAGCATACGGCGCATGTTCAACGCCAGACTGAGTGTTACGCTCATCGGCAATCCTTCGGGCACAGCCACCACAATCAGGGTAACTGCCATCATAAAGTATTGTAAAGTAGCCTGCAAGGCCGGCAGCCAATCACGGAAGGTGTGGAATGAAGAAAAATCATAAACCAGTACCACATCCTTTACAAAGAAAATGAGAAAAGCCAGACCCGCCACGGAAAAGCCAATCTTTCCAATCAGGTTGGCCAATTTGGTCAGCTGGATATTCAGCGGAGTAGGTTCCGTATTCTGTTCGGTACTTTGACGTGCCACTTTGCCGATTTCCGTAGCATCGCCCACAGCCTCCACACGCATGGTGCCATGTCCGTCCACCACCGTTGTACCGCGCAAAATGCGGTTGGAAGCATACGTAGCCTCTTCGTCAAAGTCGGCTTCTACGGTAGTTTTCGTCACTACCGGCTCACCGGTCAGGTTCGATTCGTTCACTTGCAGGGAAATGGCTTCCAGCAATTCACCGTCCGCCGGAACCTCTTCACCGGTTTCCAGCACCACGATATCACCCACCACTACATCTTTACGGGGAATCTCCTGCACATGTCCGTTACGAATTACTTTCACCAAAGTTTCTTCGTTCACTGCGTTCAGCAGGTCAAACTTCTTACCGGCATCATACTCAAAGAAGAAACCGATACCGGTAGCCAGCAGAATGGCTACTATAATGCCGATAGTCTCGGCATATTCATTTTCTACAATGGAAATAATCAAAGAAAACAGAGCGGCAACCAGCAATACCCTTACTACGGGGTCCTCAAACTTCTCCAGATACAATTTCCATAAGGAAGGCCGTTTAGGAGGCGTCAATAAATTTACTCCATGTTCATCGCGGCTCTTCCGCACTTGCTCGTCGGTCAGTCCGACATGATAATAATCATCCTTTATTGCAGTCATGCAAGTCTTTAGGTTTAATTTTGGAACGCAAAAATACAATAATAATCCGGGAAAACAATACCTATAATAATGATTAGTGATTAATTGACTGTCATTGATTCTCTTTTTCCCTCACCAGTTTCGGTCTGGTTGCAGGCTCCCACGCAATGTGAACCAGAAAGTCGAGCCTGCCCCTTCTTCCGATTCCACGCCTATTTCGCCCCCCAATTTGCGGACAATGGTCTGGCAAATGGAGAGTCCCAGTCCGGTACCGTTCTTTTCCTGTTTCAGCTTGACGAAACGTTCAAAAACATGTGGCAGCTTTTCCTGGGGAATACCGGTTCCCGTATCTTTTACGTAGAAATAGAGACCTTCCTCATAGGGTCTGAATCCGAGGGTAATACTGCCTTCCTGGGTGAACTTCAGGGCATTCGTCATAAAATTGGATACCACTTGTGCAAGCCGGTTTCTGTCCGTATGCATAGTATATTCCTCCTCAGGAGCCTCCCGGACAATCTGCACTCCGCTACCCAACTCGGCCACCCGCATACGGAACTGTTGTTCCAAATCGGACATCATCTGGTTGATGTCCACATCCGAGAACACAAATTCCAATGTTCCGGCTTCTATCTTCGAGAGGTCCAGAATATCAGCAATCAGCTGTTGCAGCATTTCATTGTTACTTTGCACAATTTCCAGGAACTGTGTCTTCTCCTCGTCCGTCGATGCAGAGGCCAGCAATTCCGAGAATCCGACAATTGCGTTCAGCGGAGTACGGATTTCATGCTCATATTCGCCAGGAACACCGATTTGGAGCGGTCGGCATTCTCTGCCTTCTCACGTGCCAGTTTCAATTCAGTTTCCACTTGTTTCAGCCGGGTAATGTCGTGCACGGTAATCACCATGCAGTCGCGGTCCTCAATCTCCATATACTCGCCGGAAACATAAGCATAGCATTCCGTAGTTCTGCCTTCACTATCCCTAAGATTCAAAATAGCAGCCAAATCCGTGAAGTTTTTCTGCACTACAAAGGCATTCTCTATGGCATTCCGCACAGGGCAGTGCTTACACAAATCGTGAGTGCCGCAACCTCCTGCTGCCGACAAGGCATTGTTACAGCGCAGAATATCTCCCACCCGTCCGGCTTCGACAGGCTTTACAGCTCCGGTAATATCGTAGTAATTGGTGTAGAATACAGTGAAGTCGCGGTTTATCAGCAGTACATAGGCGTGCAGATTCCGCATAATCGCCCGGAACAGCTTGTCGGTCATTTTCATAAAATGTTGTTTTAATAGAGAACAAATATAAACTTTTTTTGTTCAACAATAAAACAAAAAGGACTTTTAAACGTTATTATAGAAGAATAAACCTAAAAAAGAAATTTATGGAAAAGTACATTTGCACTGTATGCGATTATGTCTATGACCCTGAACTGGGCGACCCTGAAAACGGGATAGAACCGGGAACATCTTTCGAAGACCTTCCCGCAGATTGGGTTTGCCCCTTATGTGGAGTAGGCAAAGAAGAATTTGAGAAAGCGTCCTAAGACGCTTTCTTTTCTTTTATATCGCTGCTGGCTTCCACTACATTCACCACATAGTCGCCCAGCTTTTCACATTCCGCAATGATGTCCATATAGTAAACACCCATCTGGTAATCATATTCCTTGTTGTTCACGTCCAGGATATTCTGGTTCTTCAGCTGATTACGGTAATTGTTGATTTCGTTCTCTATGTTGAACGACTTGTTGGCATCAATCACTTGATGCTCGTCACGTTCCACAACCTTAATCATCTGCGACAAGGCATCATCCGTCAGCTTCATCATAAAATGCACGTGTTCATATTGCTTCTCCGTGAAGTCCTGGTTTGTCTGCCGTTTCCGGTTGATGGTACGGGCCAGGTTGTAGCAGCTGTCGCCAATGCTTTCTATCTCCGTCACCTCGCGAAGCATGGCGCGTATCTGCAACTTGCTTTCGGAACTCAGACGACCTTCCGATACCTGGTTCAGGTAGTTGGCTATCTCCAGCTCCATGCTGTCGCTGATATTCTCGTACTTCTCTATGCGGCTGAAGAGTTTGTTGAAGTCATCGTCCTTATCCGTATGCAACAAGTCCTTCACCATACCGAACATGCGGTGTGTGCGTTCGGCAAAGAGATGGATTTCCTTGCGTGCTTCCAGAATAGAAAGTTCGGCAGTAGAGAGCAGACCTCTTGAGATGAAGCGCAAGCGATACTCCTCGTCCGAATCCTTCAACGGGAGCAGCACGCATACGATACGTTCGATACCCTTCACAAACCAGATGAGCAGCAACACATTGAACACGTTGAACGCCGTATGGAAGGCAGACAGTTCAAACGCCACCTGGCTTCCCGGGTCCGACTGGTGCATCACCTCCGTTACAAACCACGACACGCAACGGATGAAGGGATGGAAAACGATGAGCACCGTCACCACGCCGAACACATTGAACAGCAAATGAGCCAATGCCGCCCGACGCGCCTGCGTATTGCCGGTCAGCGCCGCCAGGTTGGCGGTAATCGTGGTACCGATGTTCTGCCCCATGGCAAGTGCCGCACCCAGTTCAAAGCTGATCCATCCGTTGGCACACATGATAAGGGTGATGGCCATGGTAGCCGCCGAAGCCTGCACAATCATCGTAATCACCGCACCCACCAGTACGAATATGAGGATGGAAAGGAAACCAAGGTCGGTCCACTCCTGCACAAAAGCCAGCATTTCCGGATTCTTGCCCAAATCCGGCGAATAGACTTGCAGATAAGAAAGCCCCATGAAAAGGAATGAAAAACCGAAGATGAATTCGCCGATAGACTTTCGGCTACTTTTTTGAGAGAAGAGAAGCGGAACTCCTATGGCCAGCAACGGAAGCGCAAAGGCAGCGATGTCGACCTTGAATCCGAAAACCGAAATCAGCCACGCAGTGACCGTAGTGCCCACGTTGGCACCCATAATGACCCCGATGGATTGCGAGAGCGTAAGGAGTCCGGCGTTGACAAAACTCACCACCATCACCGTGGTTGCCGAAGAGGATTGGATAAGGGCCGTAATCAGGATGCCCGTCAGCACACCGGTTACCCTGTTGGTAGTCATTGCGGTCAAGATAGTCCGCAACCTGTCGCCGGCAAATTTTTGAAGCCCCTCACTCATAATCTTCATTCCGTAGAGGAACAGTGCCAATGAGCCGAGCAGCTTTAAAAAATCATAAAAAGAATATTCCATCTTTAATTATTTAAGGTGTTTCATTCCTTCACGTGTTATAATGTCCTATATTTAACGGGTCAACCCACTAAAAACGAAACATCATGAAACACATGTTACAAATTTGTTGCAAAAATAATAATATTTCTAAAGAATTCCCTATCGGGAGCTCACTTTTGGATATTTATTACGGTTTTAATCTCAATTTCCCCTATCAGGTGGTCAGCGCAAAGGTCAACAACCGTTCCGAAGGACTGAATTTCCGTGTATACAACAATAAGGATGTAGAATTTCTCGACATACGAGACTCCTCGGGTATGCGCACCTATGTCCGTTCCCTCTGTTTCATTCTTTACAAAGCTGTCAGCGAGCTGTTTCCGGAAGGAAAACTGTTCGTAGAGCATCCGGTATCCAAAGGTTACTTCTGCAACCTGCGCATCGGTCGCTCCATAGAGCTGGAAGATGTGGCAGCCATCAAGAAGCGGATGCAGGAAATCATTGCCGAGAACATCCCCTACCACCGTGTGGAATGCCACACCACCGAGGCTGTACGCATCTTCAGCGAACGGGGCATGGACGACAAGGTGAAGCTGCTGGAAACTTCCGGCTCGCTATATACCTATTACTACACACTGGGCGACACCGTAGACTACTACTACGGCAACCTGCTGCCCAGTACCGGATACATCTGGCTGTTCGACATCGTGAAGTATTACGACGGCCTGCTGCTGCGCATCCCCAACCGGGCAAACCCCAATGTTCTGGAAGATGTGGTGAAGCAGGAGAAAATGCTCGACGTATTCAAGGAACACCTGCGCTGGAACTACATCATGGGACTGGGCAACGTGGGCGACTTCAACCTTGCCTGCGAAAACGGCCATGCCACCGACCTCATCAACGTGGCCGAAGCGCTGCAGGAGAAAAAGATAGCCCAGATTGCCGACGACATCTACCACCGTGGCGAAAACGGCAACCGGGTGAAGCTCGTGCTCATCTCCGGCCCCTCGTCTTCCGGAAAAACCACCTTCAGCAAGCGCCTCAGCGTGCAGCTGATGACCAACGGCCTGCGCCCATATCCCATCTCGCTGGACAACTACTTCGTAGACCGCGAAGACACCCCGCGCGATGAAAACGGCAATTACGACTACGAATCACTCTATGCCCTCGACCTCGAGCTCTTCAACACCCAGTTGCAGGCATTGCTCCGGGGCGAAGAAGTGGAGCTGCCCCGCTTCAACTTCAACCTCGGGAAGAAAGAGTACAAGGGAGACAAGCTGCGCATCGACGAGCATACCATCCTCATCCTGGAAGGCATCCATGCCCTGAACCCCGAGCTGACACCGCAGATTCCCGCCGCCAGCAAATACAAGATTTATGTATCCGCCCTGACCACCATCTCGCTGGACGACCACAACTGGATTCCCACCACGGACAACCGCCTGCTGCGCCGCATCATCCGCGACTTCAACTACCGCGCTACTCAGCACAAGAGACCATTTCGCGCTGGCCCAGTGTACGTGCCGGCGAGGACAAATGGATATTCCCCTACCAGGAAAATGCCGACGTCATGTTCAACTCCGCCCTCTTGTTCGAATTCGCCGTGCTCCGCTGCCACGCAGAGCCCATTCTTACCAGTGTTCCACGGAACTGTCCGGAATACGCAGAAGCCTACCGGTTGCTGAAATTCATCAAATATTTCACCCCCGTGCAGGACAAAGAAATTCCGCCGACATCCTTATTGAGAGAATTTTTAGGAGGCAGTAGCTTCAAATACTAAGTTTTTATTCTAACTTTGTGAGCAAATAAAACAAACGTACACATGAAAAAAATTATTTCGATACTTCTCTTAGCGACTTTCTGCATCTTTACTCAACTCCATGCGCAAAACCGTGCAGACGAATTGATGAAACAAGCACAAGAAAATCTTACGAAAAAGGAATATATCAAAGCCCGCTATCTGTTCCTGCAAGCCTACAATGCCTTTGCCACGCAAGACAAGTATGCCCGGGCAGTGGAATGCGGCGTCAATGCCAGCGCCCTCTACCACCGGGAGAACTACTATAAAGAAGCTTTTGAACTGCTGCGCGGTGCCGAGCAAGTGGTGGCAACCGGCGAACAGAAAACGGGAAAGGCCATGCCCGACCTGCGCTTCCGCATCAACAAGGAACGCCTGCAGATGTACATCAACCTGAAAAATCCCGCACGCGCCAAGGAACAGCTGACCAAGCTGGAAGAGACCGCCAAAGCCTCTCACAACGACTCTCTGAGCAACGACCTGCTTTATACGCAAGCCAACTATTACTACACCTTCGGCATGAATGCGCAAGGTGATGCGGCTACCAACCGCCTGATAGGACAATACAAAGAACAGAAGAACTACGCCAAGGTGGACGAATGCTACAAGACGCTCATCAGCATAGCCCGCAAGGCAAACAATGCCGGACTGGTGGCACGCACCTACGACAAGTACATCCTATGGACCGACTCCGTAAAAGCGCTTACCGCCCAGGACGAGCTGAACGTCTTGAAGAGGAAGTACGACGAAAGCCTTGCCACCATCCAGGAGAAGGACGATTCCCTGAGCGCCAAGCAATACATCATCATCGGGCTATGTATACTCGCCGCCATCCTTGCCTCAGCACTGATATTCGGCGGCATCGTACTGCTGCGTTTCATCATCCTCACCCGCAAGCAGAAGAAGGCCATCAGCATTGCCAACGAGCACAACGAGCTGAAGACCAAATTCATCCAGAACATTTCCACCCAGATGGAGCCGACACTGGACACGCTCGACTCCTCACTGCCGGGCGTAAAAGCCTGCATGCATTCTCCAACCATATCCAGGAACTGTCCGAATTGGAGAACACCTTGTCCGAGCCCTATGAAATGCAGGAAAAGAACATCTCCACTTTCTGCGAAAGCATCATGGACAAGATTAAAGGGAAAACCCAAGAAGACGTCTCCCTTACCGTCAACGCTCCCAAACTGAATGTGAAAATCAATCCCGAACAGCTGGAACGCGTCTTGCTGCACCTGCTGGAGAACGCCGCCGAGTACACCCCTGCCGGAGGAAAAATATGGCTGGACTTCAAGAAACGCGGTGCGCACACCCACCAGTTCATCATCAGCGACACCGGTTGCGGCATCCCCGAAGAGCAACGCGACAACATCTTCAAGCCTTTCACCGAAGTGAAAGACCTGACGCAAGGCGACGGACTGGGACTCCCCATCTGCTCGCTGATTGCCACCAAGATGAACGGCAGCCTGACGCTGGACAGCAGCTACAGCAAAGGGGCACGGTTCGTACTGGAATTGCATACTTGACTTGACAATACCCAAACAAAAGTTTTATAATTTCACCTTCACCACCTTCACCGCTTCTCGTAAGGCACTTACACATAAGCGTTCCGATGGCGGGTGAAAGCGGATTTAAAGGAGGTGTGCCTAAAAGAAAGTGCCAATTTGACACACCCCCCTTTTCTTGTTCGCCAAACCGCCTGCTTTCTCCTTTTCTTCACTCTCTTCCATAGGAGAAATCCCTGCATTTCTTATGACAGACATAAGGATATGACAACGGCTCACCAGGGCGGTCTGCTTTGTTCACCGTAGTGGACAAGACAGACCACTGTAGTGAACAAGCCAGCCCACTAAGGTGAGCCATTGATAAGTCCAAAGACCTTTCAGAAGAAATACGCATGCAAAGCACAAGGAACACCTGTGCCGCACACAAAGAACACGCAAAGAACATAGCCCAACTGTTGTTGTTTATCAGTAAATAAACTATTTTTGTAAGCAAGAACAACAACAAGTAAAAGGAGAGCGATATGGAAACCGTGAAAAGAATACCCTACGGAGTGGCAGACTTCGAGCGAGTGATAGAAGAAAACATGTATTATGTGGACAAGACCATGTATCTGCCACTGCTGGAACAGCAACCGGACAGCCTCTTCTTCATCCGTCCCCGGCGTTTCGGCAAGAGCCTGTTCCTGAACATGCTGCGCACCTATTACGACATCAGCAAGAAAAACGACTTCGAGAAGTGGTTCGGCAATCTGTGGATAGGGCAGCACCCCACGCCCAACCGTGGCAAGTACCTGATACTCTCATTGGACTTCTCGCAGGTGGGGGGAGACATCGCTCCTTGCCCCAGAACTTCAACCTCTATTGCCGCCGACAGTTGGACGGGTTCATGGACACTTACTCCCGGTATTATTCCGAACGGGCTAAAGAACGTTTCTATGCCTCCCAGTCCACGACCGACAAGCTGGACCTGCTCCAACTCGAATTGAGGGAAAACAACATGCCGCTCTACCTCATCATCGACGAATACGACAACTTCACCAACGTGGTACTCAATGAACAGGGCGAGGAGGTCTATCATGCACTGACACATGCCAGTGGGTTCTATCGGGACATATTCAAGAAGTTCAAGACACTCTTCAACCGCATTTTCCTCACCGGCGTGAGCCCCGTCACCCTCGACGACCTCACCAGCGGATTCAACATCGGCTGGCACCTTTCTACCAACCCGCAGTTCAACCGCATGCTCGGATTCAGCGAGGAGGATGTAAGAGAGATGTTCCGATACTACCAGGAAGCGGGAGCGTTGCAAGGGAATATTGAGGAGATGATTGAGGAGATGAAGCCTGGTATGACAACTACTGCTTTGCTGAAGAGAGCCTGCGGCAAGGAGAACACATGTTCAACAGCGACATGGTGCTCTACTACCTGCAACACCGGGTGAACTACAACCGCACCCCCAAGCAGATGATAGATCCCAACACCCGTACTGACTACGGCAAGATGAAGAAACTTATCCAACTTGACAAGCTGGACGGTGACCGCAAGGGAGTGCTGCGCAAGATTACGGAAGAGGGGGAAATCATTGCCAACGTAGAAACCTCCTTCCCTGCCAAGATGCTGATAGACCCGGATATTTTCCCTTCATTGCTTTTCTACTACGGCATGCTCACAATCAAAGGTACACGAGGCGACCGTGCCATTCTCGGCATACCCAACAACAACGTGCGCAAGCAATATTACGAATATGCCTTGGAAGAGTATCAAAGCCTGCATACCATCAGTTTCAATGCTTTAAAGGACTTTTTCTACACGATGGCATTCGACGGCACGTGGCAGGACTCCCTGCACTTCATCGCCCGCGCCTACAAGGAAAACTCCTCCGTGCGCAGCGCCATCGAGGGCGAACGAAACTTGCAAGGCTTCTTCACAGCCTACCTAAGCATCAATTCCTACTACCTCATCGCCCCCGAGGTGGAGCTGAACCACGGCTTCTGCGACCTCTTCCTCATGCCCGACCACAGCCGATACCCCGAAGTGGCGCACAGCTACATCGTCGAGCTGAAGTACCTCTCCGCAAAAGATTCCGCAGAGAAAGCCGAGGCACAGTGGGAGGATGCCGTGCGACAAATACACGGCTATGCCGAAGGCGGCAAAGTGCGGCAGATGTGCAGGGGAACGGAGTTGCACCTCATCGTGATGCAGTTCCAGGGATGGGAGCTGGCAAGGATGGAGGAGGTGTGACAAACGATTGATTAATTTGCATGAATAAACCGCAAATAATGAAACTAAACCGGATATTAACAGCAATACTTATACTCTCGTCCATAGCATGTACACGCCCCGGGCACTACCATCGGCAATTGGTGCAAGCCGACTCGCTGATGCAGGAGTGCCCGGACAGCGCGCTGTATCTTTTGGAAAGCATATCAACCGACAGTCTGACTACAAAGCTGACCGCGCCTACCATGCCCTGCTGTTGACACAGGCACGAGACAAGAATTACATTACGCAGACGGATGATTCACTGATTTGTTCTGCTATAGCTTATTATAATCAGACTGACAATACAGATTTACAAATTCGCAGTTACTACTATTGCGGATGTGTTTACAGAGATATGAAGAAAACAGAGAGAGCTATTTCCAATTTTCTAACAGCCTACACTTTGGCAAAAGAGATAAAAGACATCTCTTTGCAAAGCCGTATCTGCAATAATATAGGTTATTTGTATTATGCACAAGATTTAAACGAGCAAGCAGATTCCATATACCGGGAAGCGGAGCAAATAGCTATCCTAGCGAGAGATTCACTACTCCAAATAGAAGCTTTGTCACAGCAGGGAATAATTCAGATGGAAAAGGGGAAGCCATTCTATCCGAAAGCAGAAAAACTGATGCTGCAAGCACAATATATGGCTGAAACGACAAACAACAAAAATCTGAACAGAACCATACTATCTACACTAAGCACGCTGTACGGCAGAATGGGGAACGGGAAAAAAGCCGTAGAGTTCGCCAAGCAAAGTTTTGCCCTACAAGAAGATACATTTTTGTGCTATAATACTTTCTATATTTTAGGGAATGCCTATTATAAGAACCTGCAATACGACTCTGCAATGTTCTATCTATATAAAGCCCTTCCTGATAAGAGCTATGCCATAAGAGCCGGGGGTTACAAGCGATTATCAGATATAGCAAAAGCTTCCGGGAACTTTGAAGCATCACTGGACTTGAAACAAACCAGCTCCATTTATATGGATAGTTTGCGGAACAACCGTAATAAACAAGCCTATTCCATGATTGGTGCCGAAAGAAACGCTCAAATAGCCCATCAACAAAAGATGTACAATTCGGTTATCAGTAAATATAATGGCTTCCTTCTGTCCGTTGTCGCGGCAGCATTTTTCATTTTATTCATGCTGAAAAGAAGCCGGAGAAGAACTGCCCGCTTACAAGAAGAAAGGAACAGGCTGAAAGAAATACAAACCGAAATACAACAACAAAATGCCAAACTTGAAGCAGAACAGCGACAGAAAGAAGACCGAATCGCATTTTTAGAAAAAGAGTTAGAACAACTGCATTATGATGCTGCACAGAAAAAACAATTGCGTAATGAACTGAAACTTCTGAGCTACGAACGAGAACGGCTCTTGACAAGCACACAAAAATATTCGGATGTAGAAACCAAAATGAGACAAATTATCCAAGACTACAAAGACCATGAAAGTTCAGAATTACACATGGAAAAGGAAGACTGGTTCCAACTGATTGCCGAAACAGACCGGCGTTGGAATCAAATAACCTTAAAGTTATGTGCAAATTACAGCCTGTCACAAGAAGAAATTCATCTCTGCTGTCTATACCTGACTGATTTGCCGGTCAGCTATTTCGGGTGTTTGTTGGACTGCAAACGAGACACAGTCCACAAAAAGGCAAATCGAATCGTTGAGAAGCGGATGGGATTCCCTCACGGTTCAACTTCTCTACAAAAGGTGCTAAAAGAACTGTATACTAAGGCTAATTAGCGATTTATACATGTATAAGCGCTGTTATACATCCATTTTATACATGTTTTATACATATTCATAAGCTAAAATACGTCTATATTTGTGTAACAATAACAAATAAAAACGTATGAAGATGAAAAGACTATTACTTATCTTACTTACAATTTTCTCCCTTGGCAATATAGTAATATATGCAGAGGAAGCGAATGGTCGTATAAAGATTCTTCTCCAAGAATCAGTTTCGGATGACGACGATGTACCTATTAACAAAGAAGGGGGGCCTATAGTTCGTAGCATATATATGCCGGTAGCCGATGCTTACCTCTATAATGATGTAGTAGATATCAGCTTCAATGAAAACATTGCAGTTGTCAGTGTCACTGTCACCAATGAATCTACCGGCGAAACCGTCTATTCAGAAACACACAGCAATCCTGCAGCCCTCAGTATAGACCTGAACGGCGAAAGCTCAGGTAACTATCTCATTGAGATTGAAGCAGATGATGCACTGTTAATAGGGGGATTCAATTTATGATATTTTGTGCACTAAAATATAAGCGGAATCGAAAAGCTTTAATAGTGTAGAGCTAATTCTGTAAATTCAAAAGAAATGAATTTCAATGATTTAAAATCAAAAGCTCTCAGCAAGACTCAGATGAGAGCAATCAAAGGTGGTTTTGGTACTTGCGGTTACAAATCACCAAGCGGTACCGTAGAATGTAACGTTAGCAAAATTCAGGCCCAATTCATGGCTACCTCGGAAGGAAATTGGTGCTGTGATAGCTGTGCTTCAAGCAGCTATTGTGGGTAATGAGCTTCACAACTGGAGTAGGAGAATTTGTTCAAGAGGCAGTTCTCCTACTCATCGTTGTTTGGTTGAAACAGTCATTCACATAGATTCATCTTTATCCCCTAAAATACAAACCTATTCGTTATGATTAGATATACCATTTTCTTTCTGGCGATATTTCTCTATTCTTGCCAGCAGAGCCAATCCATCAATAAAAAATGTGAAGAACAGATTGTAGTATGTTTCGACCACTACCAGCCTAAACCATACAAAACTCCCGGAGGTCAAAACACATACCCATGCCTAAAGTTCTCTATACCGACAATACGGAAGTACTTAGGGAATATATGCCGGAAGCAGATTTCGATACTATAACCCTACAATTACCCGAGCATTTCAAGGAATTAGCCCTGAATTATAGAGATTTTGAATTTATCTATTATCCTTTAATGCAAGGGGATACTATTAGCATCTCTATGGACAGCCTCGACTACCCTATTTTGAGCAGCAAACATCACCCGGAACGCAACAGAATCTATAATATGAACTATGAATTGCGCAAAGGGAGGACACACTCCGGCTTAGAAGCAAAAACATGTTTGGGAAGCGACTGGGTACGGATTGCCCAAAACATTGACGTGATACGAGCCAACAACTGGACTTCATTATTAATGAACTATTGCCCTTTGGACTCATTGCAATCCATGTTCAACAGCTATAAAACAGCCTATACGGACACTATCAACCTCTTTAAACAACAGCAAATCATCTCGGACAAGATATACAATCACTATCAATACCTACTTGCTCTGAAAGATTATGAATCTCGGCGGATGTTGAATGAAGACACCGCTTTCTACCGCCGAATGGAAGCCGGTATCTCCGATGAGTATGCCTCCTATCCCTCATACCATGAATATCTAAACCATTACCTCTGGTTCACCAACCAGCATATCCCGACAATACGCAAATCCCAGGGAGGAAGCAAGAACTGGTGTCAAACTTTCGATGAACTATCTGCCAAACCGTTCCAACCTAAATCAATGCAAATCCTGCTTAAACGTTGCATCAGAGAAATCAGCGAGAATTTTTCCGCACAAGATGTCAATCACTATCTCGACAAATACCTCCAGATTACCCAAGATACAACGCTATACAACAATATTAAAGAGCAATACAACCTATCTGATGATGCCAACCAATTACTACTGGAGGACATTCAGGGCAAGACCACCAATCTGAGCCTACTACTGAAAAAGCACAAGGGCAAAGTAATTTATGTGGATTTTTGGGCAAGCTGGTGTGTGCCATGCCGTGAAGAAATGACTCCTTCGGCAAAACTCAGAGAGTCGTATAAGGGGAAAGACGTGGTATTTGTTTATCTGGCCTACAACGACACGAAAGATAGCTGGAAAAAGGCTGTAAAGCAAGAAGGCATGGCAGAGATAGAAAACAATTTTATCATCACCAATTCCAAAAACAGCAAGACCTTAGAAGCAATCAAGTTAGAACTGATTCCCCGCTATATCATTTTTGACAAGCAAGGCAGCCTTGTCGAAATGAATGCCCCAAGACCAAGCGACGAACAAGCTACAATAATAATAAACAAGTATTTAAAACAATAAATTAGCGAAATGAATGCACACCAGAAAATAATAAAAGACAATGCAAGGAGCATTCTAAAGATTATCACTAACCATTATGGTGTCAAGTACTCAGCTGCATTATATCAAATATTGAAAGAGCATCCAGATTTTCCCAGCTTCCTCTCTTTCCAATATATATTGCGCAGAATGGGCAAAGATAGTTTTGCCATACATACCAGTTATGAAGAACTGACAAAAATGCCTGCACCTTTCATCGTCCACGGTACAACAAATATAGACTTATTCTTATTCGTAACGAAAGTCACTACCGAATCAGTTCAAATCATTGACGAGAAGGGAAAAACGGAAAGTATAAAAAAAGAAGATTTTGAAAAAATGTGGGATGGCAACATTCTCATTATTGACAATCTACCAGGAAAAATCAACATATCGTTAAAAAGTAGATTTGATATTTTTATCAAATTAGCGAAATATCCTTTTTTCATATTGTGTTTAGTAGTCCTATGTACCTATTTACTGACCTTAAAAGGTGTAGGAGACTTTCTTTTTTATATCTATTTTTTAAGCGTATTAGGAGGATTGGGCACATCTATTCTTTTGTTTATAGAACAAATTGACAAATATAATATACATATCAAAAGATTATGTTCATCTAATGAAAGTAAAATAGATTGCTCATCGATATTAGATTTTAAAGATGCTTATTTTATGGGGCTTATTTCTTGGAGTGACATAGGATTTGTGTATTTCACATTTCTTTTAATCCTATTGCTTGTTTTGCCATTCAGTACATCACAAGCGTTTATTAACATCCTCTCTTTATTTAGCATTGGATATGTATGTTATTCACTATTCTATCAAAAAATTATAGCACAAAAATGGTGTACACTTTGCCTTTCTGTACAAGCTGTTTTTATCTTTTTGTTTATATTAAGTATATGTACCGCAACAATCAATGACATTCATGAACTATTAAAAACTGAATCCATAATGGATATTATAATAATATTCTTAATCACAACATCTGCTTATGCAGTCACTAAACCGTTGATTGCTTCTCAAAAGGAATATACCGTCTTGAAGAAGAAATTCAACGAACTGATATATGATGAGAATATTACACAATACCTTTTCCAACAAGAGCTTCAGCTTACGGATATAGACAAAATAGACAAATTATCTATAGGGAATGCAGATGCAGAAACTTGTATTACTATGGTTTTCAGTCCTATCTGCGTTTCTTGCATAAAAGAGTTGCAAACACTAATCCCTATTCTTCAAAGAAAAAATAACATCAAGTTGAATTTGATATTCTTGTTGGATAGAAAGAAGCATCCAGAGTCTTTAGTAATAGCTAAATACTTACTCTCTGATTACCAGAATATTCCTAAAGAATTTATTACTACATTGCAAAAGTATGTTGATGACTATCCTATCAGCAAAAACAAAATCATGCGCAATACTAAGTTTTTACAAGAAAGGTCTGAATGCGATTCTTATATTAATGCACAAGAAAAATGGTGCAGAAGCCACAAGCTTTATAGTACACCCATCCTATTTATTAACGGGAATAAACTGCCAAGCTATTACAACATTAAAGATATAGACTACTTATATAATTAATGAAATTAAATGAAATCTTTCCCTCACTATACTCAGCATGACGTAATGGACTGCGGCCCCACCTGCCTGCGCATGGTGGCTGCTTTCTATGGCAAGCGTTATTCTTTGGAAGGGCTGAGGGAAAAGTCATTCATCACCCGCGAAGGGGTTTCCATGCTGGGCATCAGCGAGGCTGCCGAAAAGCTCGGCCTCCGGAGCATCTGCGTGCAAGTGAACTACGACATGCTGGAGGAAGCCCCGATGCCCTGCATCGTTCATTGGAACCAGCAGCACTTTGTAGTGGTTTATCGTATGAGCAGCAATCGCGTATGGGTTGCCGACCCCGGAGCAGGCAAGTTGAAATATACCCGCGAAGAATTTTGCCGGTGCTGGATTAGTGCCCGAAAAGACGGAGAAGACACAGGCGTGGCATTGCTGCTGGAGCCTACGCCGGAATTTTATACACAAGAAGAAGAACCGGAAGAAAGAAGAAACGGGAGCAAAGGCTTCGGTTTCCTCTACTCGTACCTGCGACCTTACAAGCAACTGGTTGGGCAACTGCTGTTAGGGCTGTTGCTGGGCAGCATGATACAGCTCATGCTGCCCTTTCTCACGCAGAGCATCGTGGACTTCGGCATCAACAACCAGAACCTCGGTTTCATCTACCTGGTGCTCATAGCCCAACTAATGCTCGCCTTCAGCAGCAGTGCCGTGGAGTTTATACGCGGATGGATATTGCTGCACCTGGGCACGCGCATCAACATCGCCCTCATATCGGACTTCCTCATGAAGCTGATGAAGCTCCCCATGGGCTACTTCGACACCAAGATGACGGGAGACATACTGCAACGCATCAACGACCACACCCGCATACAGAATTTCCTGACGGGAAGCAGCCTCAGCGTGGTGTTCTCCATGTTCAACCTCGTGGTGTTCGGCATCGTGCTGCTGATGTACAGCGGCATGATATTCCTCATCTTTATGGGCGGGAGCGCACTCTACGTAGCTACGTATGGCTCTTCATGAAGCGACGCGCCGAGCTGGACCACAAGCGCTTTGCCCAGCAGAGCGCCAACCAGAGCAGCGTGGTGCAGCTGGTGAACGGAATGCAGGAGATAAAATTGAGTGCCTGCGAACGGCAGAAGCGGTGGGAATGGGAGCGCATACAGGCACGGTTGTTCAAGGTGAACATCAGGAGCCTTGCCCTGAGGCAGTACCAGGACTCGGGAGCGGTACTGATAAACCAGACCAAGAACATCGTGATTACGGGACTGGTGGCATCGCTCGTGGTGCAAGGGCAGATGACGCTGGGCATGATGCTCTCCGTACAATACATCATAGGACAACTGAACAGCCCGATAAACGACCTCATCACCTTTGCCCGCGACATGCAGGATGCCCGCCTCAGCATGAACCGCCTGGGCGAGGTGCGCGACAAGCCGGACGAGGAAGACCCGGCCAAAGAACTGATACGGGAGATACCCGCAGGGAAAGGCCTGCGGATAGAAAGCCTGAGCTTCAAATACGACCCGCTCAGCGAAACGCCCACGCTGGACAATATCAGTCTGGAAATAGCATCGGGCAAGCAGACCGCCATCGTGGGCATGAGCGGAAGCGGAAAGACCACGATGGTGAAGCTGCTGTTAGGATTCTACCGCCTGCAAGCGGGCAGATTCTGTTGGGCGACACCCCATTGGATAATTTCAGCATCCGCGAGTGGCGCAAGCGGTGCGGCGTGGTGATGCAGGACGGATTCATCTTCTCGGACACCATTGCCGGAAACATTGCCCCGGGCGTGGAACACATAGACAAGGAGAGGCTGCGGAACGCGGCGGAAGTGGCGAACATACACGGCTTCATCGCCGAACTGCCGCTGGGCTACAACACCAAGATAGGGCAGGAAGGGCACGGGCTGAGCCAGGGGCAGAAGCAACGCATCCTCATTGCCCGCGCCGTCTACAAGGACCCGGAATTCATATTCTTCGACGAAGCCACCAACGCGCTGGATGCCAGCAACGAGCGCACCATCATGGAGAACCTGCAAAAGTTCTTTGAAGGAAGGACATCGGTAGTGGTGGCACACCGCCTGAGCACAGTGAGACACGCAGACCGCATCGTGGTGATAGACCACGGGAGGATAGCCGAAGCAGGCACGCACGAGGAACTGACGACACGGAAAGGAGAGTACTACAGGCTGGTGAAGAACCAGCTGGAGATTTAGGGAATTGACAGTTGACAATTGATAATGAAAGGGCGGAAGGAAAAAATAGAATTGCGGAGCGAGGAGGTGCAGGAGATACTGGCACGTCCGCCACATGCGTTGGTGCGCTGGGGCATCACCGTGTTCTTCGCAGTGCTGGCATTCTTCTTTATCGCCGGCTGTTTCTTTAAATATCCCGACGTGGTAAGCGCATCCGTCACCATCACCACGGAGCACCCGCCGGTTTGGATAGTGGCAAGGGGGAGCGGGAAAATAGAAGAGGTATACAGGAAAGACCGCGATTCCGTATGGACGGGAGACATCATTGCCGTACTGGAAAACCCGGCCAGGACAGAAGATGTACTGCTGCTGAAACGGGAACTGGCTTCCTTCAATCCGGCAGACAGCGGCAGCCATACCCGCTACTTCCCCGAGAATCTTGCATTGGGCAGTATACAGAACGCCTACACCGCGCTTCTGAAAAGCCTGACAGACTATCGGAACTTCTTCTCACTGAACCTATACGAAGAAAAGATAGAAGCCACAAAACGGGAATTGCAGGAGTACCGTAACTACATTGCCCATTTGAAAAAGCAGACGGAGCTGGACAAAGAGCAGGTGCAGATAGCCTTGACCGTGCACAGCCGGGAGAAGAAGCTCTTTGACGAGGGACTGACCGCACAATCGGAATATGAAGAAGCAAAGCAGGCACTCTTAGGCAAACAGCAGGGACGGGAACAGTTGATGACCTCCCTCTCGTCCGCCAGGATACAAGAGGCGCAATTGCAGCAAAGCATCATAGAAACCCGTATGGAGCAGAGGCGGGAAGCCAACAGTCTGGACATGGCACTGAAGACGGCATACAATGACTTGCTGGTCAGCATCAACGATTGGGGGTTGACTTATCTCTTCACCAGCCCGGCAAGCGGCATACTCTCCTACAACCACATCTGGCAGAAGAACCAGAACGTCAGCAGTGGAGACAAGGTGTTCTCCATCGTAGCCAAAGCTCCGGGAAGCATCATCGGAAAGATAAAACTTCCTGCCGGAGGTTCGGGAAAAGTAATGCCAGGACAGCGGGTGAATATCAGCGTGGCGGGATACCCGTACATGGAATTCGGTTTCCTGACGGGGGAGGTAACGTCCGTCTCCCTGCTTGCCGACGAGGAAAACACTTATACCGTCACCATAAGCTTGCCGCAAGATTTATGCACTTCCTACGGCAAGCAGCTGGAATTCAAAGGAGAACTGACCGGCACGGCAGAAGTGATGACAGACGAACGGAGTGTGACAGAGAGATTGCTCAGTCCGCTGAAGTATCTGTGGGAGAAATATCTATGACACATCCTTTGAGGCAGAAGAACAAAAAGAAAAAACATGTTCTTTTGTTCTTCTGTCTAAAATAAAATTGGCTCTTCTTTTATAGGACAGGACCTATCAGCGCAACGCTTCCACCTCTTCCGGTGTCAACGGAATTTTCTTGCCCAAGCGGCGTGCTCCCGTTTCGGTAATCAGATAATCCTCCTCATTACGGATGCCGCCGAAATTGCGGTATTCGTCCACTTTATCGTAGTTGATGAAGTCCACGAACTTCTTCTCTCCTTTCCATAGGTCAATCAGCTCGGGGATGAAGTAAATGCCCGGCTCAACCGTATGCACAAAGCCCGGTTCCAGAGGATGGCAAGACGCTGGCTCTTGCGACCGAACTGCGTACTCTTGGGCTGGCCGTCATAGCCCACCCAAAGCTCGCCCAGGTTCTCCATATCGTGCACGTCGAGTCCCATCATATGGCCCAGTCCATGGGGATAAAACAAGGCATGCGCCCCTTCGCGCACGGCATCTTCGGCATTGCCCTTCATCAAGCCCAGCTCTTTCAGCCCCTCCACCATCACTTGGGCCGAAAGCTCGTATACCTCCATATAGGGAATGCCCGGGCGAAGCGCTTTAACAGACTCCAGATGCATGGCGTTCTGGATTTCGTAGACGGCACGCTGGCGTGGAGTGAAAGTCTTGTCTGCCGGCACGGTAGACGACATGTCACCACAGTAACCCGAAGGCAGCTCGGCGCCGGCATCAATCAAGAAGAGGTCTCCCGGTTGCACCCGGTTGCCATGATAGTGGTTATGCAGGGTCTGGCCGTTGACAGTAGCAATCGTGGCAAAAGACAGCTCGCAGTTGTTCATCTCGGCGATACGGTTCATTTCGGCCACAACCTCGTATTCGTACATGCCCGGACGAAGCACCTTCATTGCGGTGATGTGCATGTCAGCAGTCACGTCGCATGCCTTTTCTATTTCCGCTATTTCTTCTGCCGACTTGTAGTTGCGCTGCGCCACCACCGCACGGATAAACGGCACGGACCCTTCCTGACGTGCCGGAGGAACACCCAGCCAGTCCATCAGTTTCAACTTATGCTCGGCACGATAAGGGGGCAAATAATGGATGGTCTGTCCCTTCTGTACAGCCTTGTGCAGATAACCGACGACGTCGGCAAAAGGACGGGTTTCGGAAATTCCCACAGCAGAAGCCTTTTCGTGAAGGGTGGGTTGGGTACCCATCCAGACAATATGGTCGATGGTCAGCTCATCGCCAAAAATGATTTCTTTATCTTCATCTATGTCGATGAGAGCTGACAGCCCGGCAAACGACAAGCCAAAATAGTAGAGAAAAGTGGAATCCTGGCGGTAACGGAAAGTGTTGTCCTCATAGTTCAAACCTTGTTCATCGTTACCCAAAAACAGTAACACTCCGGAGCCTATCGTTTTTTTCAGCTGGGCCCTGCGCTGCACATACGTTTCTTTAGCAAACATAACATTCCTTGTTTTAGTAGTTATAGGACAAAGATATAGATAATCTTTGAAAGAAGATAATACAAAAAGGAGATTAATCTATATAGTTCATAATCAGAAGACTATTTTGCCAACGTTTGTTCTTTTCTTGTTAAATATCATCAGAGAGGTTTCGTGTTATCGAACTATTCACTATTTTTGCGGTAAATATCTGAAAGAAGATGCACAATGAGTGCATAGAATAATTTATAAAAATATGGCACAAGGCTCCCGACAAGTACAGACCCAAGCGCAACAGCAGATACAAACGCTGTCGCCGCAACAGATTCTGGTGGTAAAGCTGCTGGAACTTCCCGCCGTGGAACTGGAGGACCGCGTACGTGCCGAACTTCTGGAAAATCCGGCACTGGAAGAGGGTAAGGAGGATACTCCCGGCGATGAATACTCCGACACACCCGATGCGGAAACCGGCCCGGAAGATGGTGGAGACACCAGCTATGATTCTTTAAGCGATTATCTGAACGAAGACGATATCCCCGACTATAAGCTGCAGGAGAACAACCGCAGCAAAGGGGAGCAGGCAGAAGAAATTCCTTTCTCCGACGCCACCTCCTTCTATGAAACCCTGCGCCAGCAGCTCGGCGAGCAGGACTTGACTCCACACCAGCGCGAACTGGCCGAATATCTCATCGGCTCGCTAGATGACGATGGCCTACTGCGCAAATCGCTGGACAGTATCAGCGACGAACTCGCCATCTACGCCGGTATCGACGCTTCTCCCGAAGAGCTGGAAGAAGTATTGAAGATTATACAAGACTTCGACCCCGCCGGTCTGGGCGCCCGCACCCTACAAGAGTGCCTGCTCATCCAGATTCGACGTAAGGAAGCGCAACGGCCCATGCCCTCGCCTCCGCAATACTATATAGAAGAAGATATTCTTACCCAGTGCTACGAAGAGTTCACCCGCAAGCATTGGGACAAGATTATGCAGAAATTAGGTATCAGCGAAGATACCCTGCAACAAGCCGTTAAGGAAATCTGCAAGCTGAATCCCCGTCCCGGTGCCTCGCTCGGCGAAGCCATCGGCAAGAACATGCAGCAGATTGTGCCCGACTTCCTGGTAGACACTTATGACGACGGCACCATCAACGTGACACTGAACAACCGCAACGTGCCGGAACTGCGCATGAGCCGCGACTTCACCGAGATGGTGGAAGAACACACCAAGAACCGGGCCAACCAGTCTAAGGAATCCCGCGAAGCCATGATGTTCCTCAAACAAAAAATGGATGCCGCACAAGGTTTCATCGACGCCGTGAAGCAACGCCAGAATACGCTGATGACCACCATGCAGGCCATCATAGACCTGCAACGTCCTTTCTTCCTCGAAGGAGACGAGTCATTGCTCCGCCCCATGATTCTGAAAGATGTTGCCGAACGCACCGGGTTGGACATCTCGACCATCTCCCGTGTGAGCAACAGCAAGTATGTACAGACCAACTACGGCATCTACCCGCTGAAGTTCTTCTTCAACGACGGCTACACAACCGAAGACGGCGAAGAGATGTCTGTACGCGAAATACGCAAGATACTCAAAGAGTGCATTGACAACGAGGACAAGAAAAAGCCTCTGACCGATGACGAACTGACCGAGTTGCTGAAGGAGAAAGGCTATCCCATAGCCCGCCGCACGGTGGCAAAGTATCGCCAACAGATGAATATCCCCGTGGCAAGACTGAGAAGATGAGAGAAAAGGATGAGGGATTAAGGATTAAGGCATTTAAATAGTAAATTGTAAATAGTCAAATTGTAAATAGTCAAATCGTAAATAAAATTAGGCTGTGGAAGAGCATATTATAGCAGATAAAACTTTAATCAGAACAGCGAAAGTGATTTCAGCGGTATTCACACCGTTCTCCATCCCTTTCCTGGCATTTCTGGTTCTGTTTATATTCTCGTACCTGCGCATCATGCCGTTGCAGTACAAGTTGATAGTATTGGGCGTGGTGTATTGCTTCACCATCCTGATGCCTACACTGACTATCTTCATCTTCCGCAAAATCAACGGTTTCAGTCCGGAAGAACTGGTGGAACGAAAAAGGAGATACATTCCCTTTATTCTGACCATCACTTCCTATGTATTCTGCCTGCTCATGATGCACCGGCTCAATATCCCGTGGTACATGACCGGTATCATACTCTCCGCCCTGGTAGTGATGATAATCTGCGTCATTGTCAACTTAAAATGGAAACTGAGCGAACATATGGCAGGCGCCGGAGCCGTCATTGGCGGACTGGTAGCTTTCAGCGCCTTGTTCAGCTACAATCCCGTATGGTGCTATGCCTATTTATACTAGTGGCTGGCGTGCTGGGCACCGCCCGCATCATCTTGCGACACCACACCCTGGGCGAAGTTATGGGAGGCTTTGCCGTAGGGCTTATCTGCTCGCTGCTGGTACTCCACCCGCTGAGCAACATACTGTTCCGAATCTTCCTCTTTTAAACGAAGAACAAAAAACAATGAAACAAAAAGTGAAAACAATAAACGGTAAATTGTCAACTGTCAATTGTCAACTGTCAATTAACCAAGTATCAACCCTTAAAAACTAATGATCATGAACTTCCCGACTAATGTAAAGTACACCAAAGAACACGAATGGATTCGCCTGGAA
Source organism: Bacteroides rodentium JCM 16496 (assembly GCF_000614125.1). Taxonomy (GTDB): domain Bacteria; phylum Bacteroidota; class Bacteroidia; order Bacteroidales; family Bacteroidaceae; genus Bacteroides; species Bacteroides rodentium. Next base: position 75,675 of record NZ_BAKJ01000001.1, on the reverse strand, counting down.
GGTGATGTAGCCTATGTAGGTATTACCGATTATGCACAAGAGCAACTGGGCGACATTGTGTTTGTCGACATCCCGACCGAAGGCGAAACCCTTGCAGCCAACGAAGTGTTCGGTACCATCGAAGTAGTAAAAACCATATCAGACCTCTTCCTGCCCGTAGCCGGTGAGATTCTGGAACAAAACGAAGCCCTTGTCGACCAGCCGGAACTGGTAAACCAGGACCCGTACGGCGAAGGCTGGCTCATCAAAATCAAACCCGCTGCCGATGCCGACTTCGACAGCCTGCTGGATGCCGAAGCCTACAAAGCGCTGATAAACGAATGAAAAGAAAAGGATGAAGGGTGAAGGGGTAAGGATTAGGGATTAGCACCGGATGGAATGATAGCGCAGTCCCTACCCCCTACCCCTTAATCCTTAATCCCTAATCCCTAATCCTTCATCCTTACAATTAACCCTTTAATAATTTAATGATTCATGTCTCCAATCGTTAGCATCATCATGGGCAGCACTTCCGACCTCCCCGTTATGGAGAAGGCCGCGCAATTGCTCAATGACCTGCATGTACCGTTCGAAATGAACGCTCTCTCTGCTCACCGCACACCGGAAGCAGTGGAGGAATTTGCCAAGAATGCCCGCCAACGCGGCATTAAAGTGATTATTGCCGCTGCCGGTATGGCTGCCGCCCTGCCCGGCGTCATTGCTGCCAATACCACACTGCCGGTAATCGGGGTTCCCGTAAAAGGGTCCGTACTCGATGGCGTAGACGCCTCTACTCCATCATCCAGATGCCTCCGGGCATACCGGTAGCCACCGTTGCCATTAATGGTGCCATGAACGCTGCCATCCTTGCCGTACAGATGCTGGCACTGAGCGATTCCTCATTGGCTGAAACATTCGCCGCCTATAAAGAAGGGCTGAAAAAGAAAATAGTCAAGGCTAATGAGGACTTGAAGGAGGTGAAGTACGAATACAAGACTAATTGAGGGATTAGGGATTAAGGATAAGGGATTAGGAAGATGACATGTAGTCACTTATCCTTAATCCTTAATCCCTTAATCCCTTATTCCTAATCCCTAATCCCTAAACGCTAATCACTTATTACCGTGGATTTATTCAACTATTCCCGACGGGAAACATCAGAAGTAAACATCGGAGCCACCCCTATGGGCGGCTCCAATCCTATCCGCATACAAAGTATGACGAACACCGCTACGCAGGACACAGAAGCCAGTGTGGCGCAAGCCAAACGTATTGTCGACGCCGGAGGAGAGTATGTACGTCTCACGGCCCAAGGCATCAAAGAGGCTGAAAACCTGATGAATATCAACATAGGCCTACGCCAGGACGGATATATGGTGCCGCTCGTGGCCGACATTCACTTCAACCCGAAGGTAGCGGACGTGGCAGCACAGTATGTAGAAAAAGTACGCATCAATCCGGGAAACTATGTGGATGCAGCACGTACTTTCAAACATCTGGAGTATACCGATGAAGAGTATGCCCAGGAGTTGCAGAAGATACACGACCGCTTTGTCCCCTTCCTTAATATCTGCAAGGAGAACCATACTGCCATCCGCATCGGCGTGAACCACGGTTCATTGTCCGACCGCATCATGTCGCGCTATGGCGATACACCGGAAGGCATGGTGGAATCTTGTATGGAGTTTCTGCGCATCTGCGTGCAAGAGAATTTCACGGATGTAGTCATTTCCATCAAGGCATCCAATACAGTGGTCATGGTAAAGACAGTACGCCTGCTGGCAGCCGTCATGGAGCAGGAAGGTATGCGATTCCCGCTACATCTCGGTGTAACGGAAGCCGGAGACGGAGAAGACGGACGCATCAAATCGGCCTTGGGCATCGGCGCCCTGCTGGCAGACGGCTTAGGTGACACCATCCGGGTTTCCCTGAGCGAAGCCCCGGAGGCGGAAATCCCCGTAGCCCGCAAACTGGTGGACTATATCGTGCAGCGCCACGACCATCCTTATATCCCCGGAGCAGATGTGCCGGAATTCAATTATCTCTCTCCCACCCGCCACGAGACTGCCGCCGTACACAATATCGGCGGAGACAATCTGCCTGTGGTCATTGCCGCACGCCTGGACGGGGACATGGACTTCAATCCGCAATTCGTGCCGGACTATATCTATACGGGACGTTCCATCCCCGAACAACTTCCGGAAGGCATGCAATGCATCATCGATGCCGATGTCTGGATGGAGTACAGTAACGGCGGAACGGAACCGGACAATGCCTGGCCCGCCTTTAAAGGAGACCAGCTTCCTTTCCTAAGCAGCTGCGGCGCTTCCTTGAAATTCCTCTTCATCACGTATATGGGGTTGAATGACGAAGCCATCGCCTGCCTGAAGTATCATCCGGAAGTCGTATTGGTTTCGCAAAGCAATCATCCCAACCGATTGGGAGAACAACGCGCCCTGGTACACCAGATGATGAAGGAAGGCCTAAAGAATCCGGTAGTCTTCTTTGAGCACTACGCAGAGAGCGAATTGGAAAATCTGCAAATCAAAGCGGCGGCAGACATGGGAGCACTCATCTTCGACGGTCTGTGTGACGGTATCCTTCTCTTCAACCAAGGAGAAACCATAAGCGGCAAGGTAGTGGATGCCACTGCTTTCGGTATCCTGCAAGCCGGACGTGTACGTACCAGCAAGACCGAATACATCTCTTGTCCCGGCTGCGGACGCACCCTCTACGACCTGGAAAGTACCATTGCCCGCATCAAGCAGCCACCGGCCATCTGAAAGGACTCAAGATAGGAATCATGGGATGCATTGTCAACGGCCCCGGAGAAATGGCCGATGCCGACTATGGCTATGTGGGTGCCGGACGAGGTAAAATAAGCCTCTACAAGAAGAAGGAGTGCATCGAAAAGAACATTCCCGAAGAAGAGGCGGTGGAAAAGCTGATAGAGTTGATAAAAAGCAACGGAGACTATACTGAAAAATAAGAAGATAAAGAGAATGTCGTAATGCTTAATAACGTGAGCTCGACGAATAGACAGGAGGTGTGTCAAAACGGTTGATAACACATCCTTCCGTTATTTACCATCAAATTCGTCGAACTCACATTACTCAACGTGTATAATTTGTGTTCTATCCTCGTTTTGGCACCCTCTTATTCTTAGAAATATCCTTATACTATTTCATCATAAACACGCTCACTCGTCCTCGTAGCGGTACTCAGAAAAACCGGGGCTGCCTCTTTTCTTTGTTGCAGAGACATTGACGTCACTGCCGGAGCACTCAACATTTCCTTGTATTTTGCCGGAGCAGTCAGTATCTTTACAGCCTCTTTCAAATCATCATCATCTTTCAGCTGCTGGATAATGCTTCCACGCTGGAAATAATAACGTTTGATGATTTCTACCGCAATCATGCTCTTGATGTCCTTGGAGAAATGGTCAAGGTCACGGTCCAGATTATGCGACAATTTTTTCTCCAGCGCTTCAAACTCTTTCGAAGCATCAGTCAGATAGCCCTCAAATTCGGCCATCTCCTTCAGGTTCTTCAGCATCTTCTCTGTCTGCTGGTCGTATTTGAAGTCAGCCTTTTTCACCATCGCCTTGAAGTCCGCATAATCGGCATCTGTAATTTCAAACTTCTCTGCTGAAGGGATGGTAGGATGTTTCAGGCAATAGTCCGTGGCATAATTGAAAATAAGGTTGTCATTGACAAGATAAAACAGAATGTTGGGCAGCTTCTCCTGCTTCACCGCAATGTCCGGAGTCACGCCTCCGCCATCACGCACTTCACGTCCGGCAGCCGTATGGAACACGGTAGTAAGGCTGTCCGGAATACGTCCCACACTGCCGTCCTCATTCCGGTGCTTGTAGTCGATAGCCTGCACACAACGACCGCTGGGAATATAATATTTGGAAGTCGTCAGCTTCATGGTACCACCGTATGGCAACGGACGGGTGGTCTGCACCAATCCCTTACCGAAAGTACGGTTACCGATAATGACTGCACGGTCAAGGTCCTGCAAAGAGCCCGCAAGGATTTCTGACGAAGAAGCCGTTCCGCCATTGACCAGGACAGCCAAAGGAATTTCCAAATCCAACGGTTCACGCAATGTCTTGTAGGTATTGCTGGCTTGCTTAATCTTGCCTTTTGTCGTCACAAGTGTCTTTCCGCGAGGCAGGAAAAAGTTGGCTATCTCTATGGACTCATCCAGCAAGCCGCCTCCATTGTTCCGCAAGTCAATCACCAACGAAGTAATTCCCCGCTTCTTCAAGTCCAGAAAAGCCTGCTTGAACTCCTTGGAAGGATTCCCCGAGAAGGTGCTGAGATTGATATAACCTATATTATTATCCAGCACCGTATAATAAGGTATGAACGGCAATTGGATGGAACGGCGCACAATGTCGAAATCCAACGGTTTCTCTGTACCGGGACGTTGCACTTTCAGCTTGAAGCTGGTACCCACTTGTCCGCGAAGCATCTCGCTGACTTCCTGGTTGTTCTTTCCGGCAAGGTCTTTTCCGTCAATCTCCATCAAAATATCTCCGGCTTTCAGGCTACATTGGCAGCAGGCATATTCTCGTATGGCTCAGATATCATGGAACGTTTCAGTTTCGGGTTCCAAGTAATCACAGAACCTATACCACCATAGGAATTCTTCAGCATCTGTTCCAGTTCGCTTTGGTCATCTTCCGGATAATACTCCGTGTAGGGGTCCAGCGAGTAGAGCATGGCATCAATGCCTTCACGGATGGTCTTGTTCGGATCAATCGTATCCACGTAAAACATATCCAACTCTTTCACAATGGAATTGAATATATCCAGATTCTTTGCTATTTGGAAACTGCGGCTATCACCATTCTTGAATCCCCAAAAACAAACGGCTCCCGCTACAATCAGCAAGGCAACCATCCAGCGTATCTTTAAAATTCTTCTCATAATATGTCTATATGATAATGTGCTAATTAATTAATAAAATTTCTTCCTTGATTTTTTCCCATTGTGCAGCCTGAAGCTCCGTACCCACCACTTGTATCACATCTTTGGAGAGAAGGGAGCCTATCTTGCCACATTTCTCCAGCGAGTAGCCACACGTCAGTCCATACAAGAAACCTGCCGCAAAATAGTCGCCCGCTCCTGTAGTGTCCACCACTTTCTCTACCGGAGCCGCTTGTACCTGCACCATCTCTGTACCTTTGCGAATCAGAGAACCACGGGCACCCACCTTTACAATGGCTATGCTACACATTTTGGCAATGATGTCCAATGCTTCCTCCGGTTCCTTACCCGTAAAGGCCTTTGCCTCTTCCTCATTGGCAAAAACAATATCCACATATTTATTGACCAACAGAGAGAAAAATTCAAGGTCTCCTTCTACTATATTGTAGCTCGCCATGTCCAAACATACTTGTAAGCCGGCCTCTTTAGCCAGTTCAATGGCACGGAGAATCATATCATGGTCTTGCACCAGATACCCCTCTATAAATAGGTAAGCATATCCTTTGAACATATCCAGCGAAAGATCTTCCGCCTTCAATGTAGAAGCCGCCCCCAAATAAGTGCCGAAAGTACGTTCCCCATCAGGAGAAATGAAAGTAGAAGCTACACCGGACGGAAGGGTAGTGGAAAGCAATAAATTCGCCTCTGTCCCACGTTCCAGCAAGCTATCTCGGAAAAAGTTACCATAAAAGTCATTGCTTACTTTTCCGATGAATCCCGTACCTGCACCAAGCATGCCATTGCCCGAATTGCGTTTCCGGCAGAACCTCCGTTAGCCAGGTGCGTCTTCATCCGGCTGAAAAACTCACTAATTTTCAAGAACTTATCTTCATCAATCAGCGTCATGCTTCCTTTCGGGAGCTGCAACTCCGTCAAAATATTATCATCCTCAATGATTGCCAGCGCATCGACCAAAGCGTTGCCCAATCCAATTATTTTATCCATCTTCGATATTTTTTTTGCAAAGATATTGCATATTTCAAAATATCCTATTACTTTTGCAGCGCATTTGAGAAAAAACAACATTCTTCCTTAGCTCAGTCGGTTAGAGCATCTGACTGTTAATCAGAGGGTCCTTGGTTCAAGTCCAAGAGGAAGAGCGAAAAAACTTGAATGCATATTCTTCCTTAGCTCAGTCGGTTAGAGCATCTGACTGTTAATCAGAGGGTCCTTGGTTCAAGTCCAAGAGGAAGAGCAAAAAGGTTCGTCAATCAGGCGAACCTTTTTTGTTTTCTCCATCAGCCGCACTTAACGAACAAACGGAAATCTTTCATCTTTCATGAAATTAACATATATTTGTGGAATATTTATAGGGAATTTGTCTCGACCTTCTGTCTTTATTTGCAGAACCATGAAATTTAATTCAAAAATACGACTATGATGAGAACAGCCCTACTCTTTTTAATCATCGGATTGACTGTATGTACATTTTGCAAAGCACAAGACATACCCGTTCTGCCCCAAGAAAAGTTCCGGCACCATGAATTTTCCGTCAGCTATGGTTTCCTGCCCATTACCGATGCCAACAGCATGGCCGAGGAGTGCTTCGCTCCGGTACTGAGTTTCGGAATTTATACACGCGAAAAGACAAACTACTACGGTGCCCTGAACATCAGCTACATTTATAGATTCAACCGCAAAATCAGCCTGGGAGTAACCGGAGGAATAACCGGCAACAAAGGGACAGCCAGCAGCCTTTACGAAGCTTTGGATGAAAACACCAAAGACAACCGAAGGTATCTGTATGTTCTTCCCACCTTCCGGTGGCACTGGTTTACCCGACCCAAATTCTCTCTGTATACCTCAGCAGGGCTCGGTGCCTATTTCCTCCGGAACAGTTTTGGAGGAGAAGTCTTTCACAAGACAAAATTCGCTTATCAATTCAGTTTTCTAGGCATCGAATACGGAAGCCGGTTTGCCTTCTTCACCGAATTCGGAGTAGGATATACCGGAACAATCGTAGCAGGCGGCCGCTATCGTTTCTGACTTATGAGGCCGCCACCGCCAGTGTCAATACACTGATGCGCACCCCCTCCACTTCCTTGAACGCATCGGCACAAGCCGTAGTGGTGGCACCGGTAGTCAATACGTCATCTATAATCAGTACATGCTTCCCTGCAAAAGCGTCAGCACGACGCAGGCAAAAGATACCCTCCACATTCTCCCACCGTTCATAAGAGGATTTACGGGTCTGCGTTTCCGTATGCTTCATACGGGCAACGGAAACAGTATCCACGGGAATACCGGTGACAGCGGAAACACCGCGGGCTATACATTCGCTCTGATTGTACCCGCGCATTCTCCGCTTACGCGGATGCAGAGGAACGGGGACTATGACATCCACGTCACTGAAGAAACCGGCAACCGACAACTCTGCCGCCATAAACCGCCCCATCACTTCGCCAAGGTCTTTCCTCCCTCCATATTTCAACTGATGGAGAATGCGGCGGAAATCACTCCCTTTATGATAAAAGAAACAAGAAGTGGCACGCTCCAGCGGCATCTTCCCCCAGAACATACGTTCCACCGGATTGTCCTTACGAAGATGGTAGTTTGTCCGGGGCATATCCATATTGCACTTCATGCAGATGCCCTCTTCACCCTCTTGCAAGATAGCACCACACACGGCACACTGACGCGGGAAGAAGAGGTGGACAAAAGAAAAGAACCAGGTTTTAACTATGTTTTTCATCGTATAGTATTAAAAAAACGGCAACAGGGCAAGAGCTTGTCCGAATTTCCTTGAGTAGCCCATGTAAAATCCAAACAAGCTCCAATGAGTCCAACGCCTCATTTTCTACAATGGAGAGACCTCGCCTGCCAGCTTCAAGAACAGCGGATGCAGCGGTCCGTTAGTGGCAATGATATGATGTCCGTCCAAAAAGGCGTCACTACCGCCAAAGTCAGTGATTCTTCCACCAGCCTCCAGCACCATCAGCGCAGCCGCAGAAAAGTCCCATTTGCCGATAAACGCCTCAAGCCAGGCATCAAAACGTCCGGCAGCCACATAGCAGATGGCAAGCGCAGCAGACCCGGTCATACGGATGCCCGCCACACGCCCGTAAAGTTCATGAATCAGATGCTCACCGGTACGTGCATACCGGTCGGAATTATAAGGGAGTTCCGTCACTACAAAGGCGTCCTCCACCTGCCGGACAGACGAGACCTCCATCCGTTCTCCATTCACATAAGCGCCACCTCCCTGCCAGGCATAAAAACATTCATCCCGACAAGGGTCATAAACAACTCCCAGCAACAGAGAATCCTTGTCGCGCAAAGCGATGCTGACACAATAGGGGGCATTATCATGAATATAATTCGTTGTCCCGTCCAACGGGTCCACTACCCAACAGTAGGTTCATCGTGATAGACAGCAGAACCTTCCTCGGCTATAAATCCGGCCTCGGGAAGAAGTTCCCGAAGCGCAGCCACCACCCGCCTCTCCGACTCCTTGTCTACATAAGAGACATAATCATGGGCTTGTTTCTTCTGTACCGCTTCCCGGCTGAAGCTTTTCCGCTCTTCTTTCAAGAAATATCCGGCCTCACGGGCTATGCGGCAGACAGACTCTGTCAATATCTTCAAATCTTCCATCTCTTTACACATTAGTTCCCCGCAGCCTCTTCCGTCTGCCGGTAAATAAGCCGACCGCGCTGGCTGACCGTCCATTTTCCATCTTCCAAACGCACATTCTTCGTATCATCATCTTCTACATTCCAAGCATATCCCCCCGAAGGAAGGCCACAGCGCTCCAGAATCTCGTTCGGCATTTCCTCTTCCGAAAAGAACAGTTCCACTTGGGTAGAATCGGGACTGAACACCAGAAACAACACCTTCCCCGCATCATCCACGGCATTCATACGGACTCCTTTTTCCCACAGACGGATACAGTCTTTCTGAGCCTCACTCCAGGTATATCCGGCAGATGCAATGCAACCATGCTTATCCTTATCACCACCAACGACATGTACCGTATCGGCTTGTCCAGCAACTTCCGCAGTCTTTCCACTCTTGCTACCACAAGCCACAAACAGTGCTCCGGCACATAGCAAGCACATAAATGTTCCTCTTACATTCATCTTTCAGTCTGTTTATTAATATTCTGACCTGACAAAGTTAAGAACAAATCGGCAATTTAAAAAGTTTCTTTTTCATTATCATCGTATCACCTCCTTGGCTATCCACGCACAAGCCTCCGCATCTGCCAATGCATGGTGGTGTTGCTCCAGCTGGTAGCCACAACAAGCGGCCACCGTGTGCAGCTGGTAGTTGGGCAATCCCTTTAGGACGCGGCGTGATGCCTGCAAAGTACAATGAAACTCATAATCCGGATAATCCATGCAGTAAGTGCGGAAAACAGCCTTCAGGCAGCTTTCATCAAAGGCCTTGTTGTGCGCTACCAATGGCAAGCCTTCAATGCGTGGAGCTATTTCCTGCCACACAACGGGAAAGACAGGAGCATCCTGGGTATCTGCCAACGTCAGACCATGTACGCGGGTATTCCAATAAGTGTAATACTCCGGTTCGGGACGGATGAGGCTATAATAATGGTCCACAATTTCCCCATCGCGTACGATAACCACTCCTACACTACAAACGCTGGTACGCTGTTCGTTGGCCGTTTCAAAATCAATGGCTGCAAAATCTTTCATCCTATCAGAGAGTTTAATGACTCCCAAAGATAGAAATAATATTTGCGCAAGAAACATAGTCAATAAACAAATATGCTATTAACCCTAATTACCGGCGCCTTACATTTACCAAGTCGTTACTCTATTCGGTAAAAGCCTTTACTTCATAGTGTAACGACCGTTACCTAAGAATGTAAAGCCCGTTACCCCATAATGTAAACACCTTTACAGCCTATTGTAAACACATCCGTATATAAAAAAAGAACTCCGTTCCTTTCATTCTACACCCGGTTTCCATTATCTTTGTCCCCCGGACAAAGGCTAAAATATCATGGAACATCCACTTTCGCAATTCAAATATTGTCCGAAATGCGGTTCAGCCCATTTCGAAGTTCATAACGAGAAGTCGAAGCAGTGTGCCGACTGCGGTTTCGTCTACTACTTCAACCCCTCTTCCGCCACCGTCGCCTTGATACTGAACGAGCGCGACGAGCTGCTGGTGTGCCGCCGCGCCAAAGAGCCTGCCAAAGGGACGCTGGACCTCCCCGGAGGCTTCATCGACACCGCCGAGACCGGCGAGGAAGGCGTGGCCCGCGAAGTAAGGGAAGAAACCGGCATGAAGGTGACAAAGGCCGAATATCTCTTCTCCCTGCCCAATATCTACATCTATTCCGGCTTCCCCGTACACACGCTGGATATGTTTTTCCGCTGTACGGTGGAAGACACCTCGCACTTCAAGGCGATGGACGACGCGGCAGACCTCTTCTTCCTCCCCCTGAGGGTTATCCGTACGGAAGAGTTCGGGCTCGGCTCCATCCGCAAAGGACTTGAAATCTTTCTGAAACAAGAGGTTCGTTCCTGACATGCCGCCACTCCCTGTCTGCTCCCTGTCTGCTCCCTACCTGCTCCCTGTCTGCTCCCTATAACCCCTCTCCGTATAGACACGGAGAAGACAAGGAGAAGAGAGGGGGAAGAACAGATATCTTAAAAAGATACAACAAACGCAACATTTCCGGGTTAAAACCCGTATTTTTGTAAAATACCTATTCTAACAAAAGAAGATGAAACATAAAATCTCCCGAATATTGTGCACAGCACTCTGTTGCGCACCTTTACTCGCCTCAGCACAAACAAGCGAGAAGAGTACTTCTCCCAAGCGACTCTACAAGGAAGGACAAACGCTGTTCCGGCAAAAGGCCTATGCTGCCGCCATCTCTCCGTTGCAAGCCTATGTACGCCAGATGAATGCAGACGGCAAGCCTCTGCCCGATACCGGAGAGCGGCAAGAAGCGGAATACATGCTGGTATGCGCCGCATACGAGCTCAGAGACCCCAAAAGCATAGACCTGCTCCGCGCCTTCCTGGACGAATATCCTGATACTCCCCATGCCAACCGCATCTATGCCTTAATCGCCTCCTCCTATTTCTTCGAAGGCAATTATGACGATGCCCTCGCCATGTTCAACTCCGCCCGCCTCGACCTTCTGGGTACCGAGGAGCGTGACGACATGACCTACCGCCTTGCCACCTGCCATCTGAAGACGGGCAATGTAAAGGAAGCAGCCATCTGGTTCGAGACCCTGCGCAGCACCAACAGGAAATATGCAGCGGACTGTGCTTACTACATCTCTTATATCCGATATACCCAAGGACGGTATGACGAAGCGCTCAGCGGTTTCCTGCCTCTGCAGGACAATGCCAAGTACAAGAACCTGGTACCCTATTACATTGCCGAAATCTACTTGCTGAAGAAGCAGTACGACAAGGCGGAAATTGTAGCGCAAAATGCTTTGTCGGCCCACCCCGACGGCCTGAGCTACACGCACACGGCGGAGCTGAACCGCATCCTCGGTACAGCCGAATACCATTTCGGGAAATACCACGAAGCCGTAAAGTCCTTCGGACAATACCTGGAACACAATGCCGAGTCCGCCACTCGTAGAAGAGATGCCCTCTACATGCTGGGCATGTCCTATTACCGGTGCGGCGTGTATTCGCAAGTTCCCCTCATCCTTGGCGAAGTGACTGCCGAGAACGACGCTCTCTCCCAAAATGCCTACCTGCACATGGGACTGGCTTACCTGCAACTGGCCGACAAGACCAAGGCACGTATGGCCTTCGAGCAGGCTGCCGCTTCCAATGCCGACCCGAAAATCAAGGAACAAGCCGCCTATAACTACGCCTTATGTATTCACGAGACCTCCTATTCCGCTTTCGGCGAATCGGTGACCGTCTTTGAGAAATTCCTGAACGAGTTTCCAAACTCTCCTTATGCCGAGAAAGTCAGCAACTACCTGGTGGAAGTATACATGAATACACGCAGCTATGATGCCGCGCTCAAGTCCATCGACCGTATCTCCCATCCCAGCAAAGCCATTCTGGAAGCCAAACAAAAGATTCTGTTCCAACTCGGGACCCAGTCTTTTGCCAACACGCAGTTCGAGCAGGCCATCGGTTACTTCGACCAAAGCGTCACGCTGGGGCAATACAACCTCCAGACCAAGGCAGACGCCCTCTACTGGCTCGGCGAGTCTTATTACCGCCTGAACCGGATGAGAGAAGCTGCCCGCAACTTCAACGAATATCTGTCACTCACCCGGCAGAGGGATACGGAGATGTTCGCCCTTGCCTACTATAACCTGGGCTACATCGCTTTCCACCAGAAAGACTATTCGGCGGCAGAGAACCGTTTCCGCAACTTTGTCCAACAGGAGAAAGGCGAAAACCCGACTGCATTGGCAGATGCCTACAACCGTATCGGTGACTGCAACCTGCACGTCCGCCGCTTCGACGAGGCCAAGCAATACTATGCCAAAGCCGAAAACTTGAACACTCCTGCCGGAGACTACGCCGTCTATCAGCTGGCACTGGTATATGGCATGCAGAAGAACTATACGGAGAAAGTGAGCATGCTGGACCGCCTTGCCGCCAAATATCCCGATTCGCCTTATGCCATCAATGCCCTTTACGAAAAAGGCGCTCCTACGTACAGAGCAACAACAGCCCCCAAGCTATTGCCACCTTCCGCGAATTGCTCGGCAAGTATCCCGAGAGTCCCGTCAGCCGTAAAGCAGCTGCTGAAATCGGCCTGCTTTACTACCAGAACGACGACTATGACCGTGCCATAGAAGCCTACAAACATGTAGTCACCCAATATCCCGGAAGCGAGGAAGCCCGCCTTGCCATGCGCGACTTGAAGTCCATCTACGTAGATGCCAACCGTGTGGACGAGTTTGCCGCCCTTGCCGCCCAAATGCCGGGAGAAATCCGCTTCGAACCCAGTGAGCAAGACTCGCTGACTTACATCGCTGCCGAAAAAGTATATATGAAAGGCGAAGCCGCACCTGCCAAAGAAAGCTTCACCCGCTATCTGCAAAGTTATCCGGGAGGCGCTTTCAGCCTGAATGCACACTACTACCTCTGCGTCATAGGCAAAGAGCAGAAAGATGACGAGGCGGTATTGGAACATGCCGGAAAACTGCTGGAATACCCCGATAACCCATATTCTGAAGAGGCTTTGCTGATGCATGGAGAAATACTGTTCAACCGCCGGCAATATGACCTGGCATTGGCCGACTACAAGAAATTGCAGGCCAAAGCCACCACGGCAGAGCGCCGCCAGCTTGGCGCTATCGGTGTACTGCGCTGTGGAGCACTGATGCATGATGATGCGGAAGTCATCAACGCCGCCACAGCCTTGCTTGCCGAAGCCAAGCTGTCTCCGGAGCTCCGGAACGAGGCATTGTACTACCGTGCCAAGGCATACCTCAACCAGAAAGCCGACAAGAAGGCAATGGATGACCTTCAGCTGCTGGCCAAAGACACCCGTACCCTTTATGGAGCCGAGGCCAAATATCTGGTGGCACTGCAATGGTACAACGCCGGTAACTATGCCTCTGCAGAAAAGGAAATCCTTCATTTCATCGACCAGAGCACACCGCATGCCTACTGGCTGGCACGCAGTTTCATCCTTCTGTCTGATGTATATGTAGCCATGGACAAGAAGCTCGATGCACGCCAATACCTATTGAGTCTGCAGCAGAACTACCAGGCCGACGACGATATAGCAAGCATGATTAACGAAAGACTGGAGAAATTGAAGTAAGAAAACAAGTAGATGTTGAGATTTAGTTTATATCATAGTAGTATTTTAAATTCCCCTCCTCCTGGGAGGAGGGGTGCCTGAAAGGCGGGGTGGTAGAGAGCATAAGACTATGAATTTATATCATTGCTCTTCCTGTGTGCTACCTACACCTCCCCCTACGGGTACTCCTCCTTCCCGAAGGAGGAGAATAAAGATACTAATACATAAGAAATATAGCACATTATGAAAAAGATACAATATATCCTCGCAGGAACTATGCTTGCCTCCCTCTCTTTGGGAGCACAAGCCCAGACACACCCCCAAGACACCACCATGAACCGTACGGTAGTCGTGGAACAAGAATATAATCCGGACATCATGGACGCCTCCAAAGTGAACGTGCTTCCCAAGGTGGAACCTCCTACCGTCAGCAAAAAGGCGGTGGAATATGACGCCACCCTGATGCCTGCAACCCATATCCCGGCAGGTATCATGCAAGCCTATACCGGAAAAGAGACGCAGGCGAAAGCGTTGCCCGGATATGTACGCTTGGGATACGGCAACTACGGCAACCTCGATGTACGCGCCAACTACCTCTTCTCCTTATCCCCCAAAGACCGCCTCAACCTGACATTCACAATGGATGGCATGGATGGCAAACTGGACTTGCCGGATAATGGCGGGAAGTGGAATTCATTCTACTACCGTACCCATGCTGCCATGGATTATGTACATGCCTTCAGCAAAGTCGATTTGAATATTGCCGGAAAGTTCAACCAAAGCAATTTCAACTTCCTGCCCGACTTCGTCAGCAACAAGCAGAAATTCGTTTCGGGTGATGTACATTTCGGGGTAAGTTCCACGAGCGACGATATGCCTCTCCAATTCCGCGCCGAAACCAATTTGTTGGTCTACCAGCGCCAACACGACCTCATGGTGAACAATATCAAAGAAAATATCGTGCGCACCAAAGCCGATGTCACCGGTTCCATCGCCGATGAGCAGACCATCGGCATGGCTTTTGCCATGGACAATACATTCTACAGCGACGGACGTTTCGAGAATCACACCGACGTAGACTTCAATCCATACTATCTCTTTCAGAATGACGACTGGAAAATACGTCTCGGCGCACACGTCGACCTGGCTTTCGGTTTCGGCAAGAAGTTCCGCGCCGCTCCCGACGTAGAAATACAATACATCTTCTCGGACAGCTACATCCTCTACGCACAAGGTAAGGGAGGACGACTACAGAACGACTTCCGCCGTCTGGAAACCATTACGCCTTATGGCATTACAAACCAGCAGCTTGACAATACCTACGAACAGCTCAACGCAGCCATCGGCTTCAAGGCAAGCCCGGTCAGCGGATTGTGGTTCAACCTATACGGCGGGTATCAAGATTTGAAAAACGACCTGATTGACACTCCGACCGTCAAGTCCGACGGGATAAGCAATGTTTTCCTCGCAGAAGACACCAAGAATCTCTATGCAGGAGCTGACCTGAGCTACAACTACAAGGATATTTTCTATCTCGCCGCCAATGCCGTCTATCGCCATTGGACAACAGACTCAGACGGTTCTGATGTCGTAGTAAGCTTCAAACCGGCCGTGGAAGGCAATCTCAATCTCAAGGTACGCCCCATCTCCCCACTGCTTGTCGGCATCGGCTATCAGCACATCTCACGCCAGGGCGTGGAGGGCAACAAGGCAGACCCCGTCAGCAATCTCTATCTAAACGGCAGTTACGAACTCTTCAAAGGTATCTCCGTGTATGCGCGCGTGAACAACTTGCTGAACAAAGATTACCAGTACTACTGGGGATACCCTTCAGAAGGTCTCAGTTTCTTAGGCGGAGTAAGCTTCCTCTTTTAATAGGGGCAGCACAAGCCGGAGCTCTAATTTGAACAAAAAAGGTCATTTTTGCTAAATTCTCCTTATATTATAAGGTGGGAAGAATCTTTTTTTCCTACTTTTGCGGGCGAATTCAGTGGCGGGAGTCACTAAAAAACAGAAATTTATGCAGAAAAACCTTGTCATAGTCGAGTCTCCGGCGAAAGCGAAAACCATCGAGAAATTCCTTGGAAAAGATTTCAAAGTCCTTTCCAGCTACGGCCATATACGTGATTTGAAGAAAAAAGAATTCAGTATTGACGTAGACAAAGACTTCAAACCGCATTACGAGATACCGGCGGATAAAAAGAAACTCGTAACCCAGCTGAAAGAAGAAGCCGAGCAGGCAGAAACCGTATGGCTGGCTTCCGATGAGGACCGCGAAGGGGAAGCCATCGCATGGCACTTGTACGAAGTGCTGAAACTGAAACCGGAACACACCAGACGTATCGTCTTCCATGAAATCACCAAAGGTGCCATCCTGAAAGCGATAGAAAATCCCCGTGACATTGACATCAACCTGGTCGATGCCCAGCAAGCCCGACGTATCCTGGACCGTATCGTAGGTTTTGAACTTTCACCGGTATTGTGGAAGAAAGTGAAACCTGCCCTTTCTGCAGGCCGTGTACAGTCCGTAGCCGTCCGTCTCATTGTAGAGCGCGAACGCGAGATACATGCATTCCAGACCGAAGCATCCTACCGTGTTACCGCTGTATTCCTCGTTCCGGACACTGACGGCAAAACAGTGGAAATGAAAGCCGAACTGGCGCACCGGCTCAAGACAAAGGCAGAAGCCCGGAAATTGCTGGAGAGCTGTAAAGCAGCCACTTTTACCATCAGCGACATCACTACCCGTCCGCTGAAGAAAACTCCCGCCGCCCCGTTCACCACCTCCACCTTGCAGCAGGAAGCTGCCCGCAAACTGGGCTTCACCGTGGCACAGACCATGATGGTGGCGCAACGTCTGTACGAATCGGGATTGATAACCTACATGCGTACCGACTCCGTCAACCTTTCCGAACTTGCCGTCAACGCCAGCCGTGAAACCATCTCCAACCTGATGGGCGACCGCTACGTGCACAACCGCTACTTCGCCACCAAGACCAAAGGAGCGCAAGAAGCCCACGAAGCTATCCGCCCCACCTACATGGAGAACTCCAAGATAGAAGGAACGCCGCAGGAAAGAAAGCTGTACGACCTCATCTGGAAACGCACCATCGCCTCGCAGATGGCAGATGCCGAAGTGGAAAAGACAACCGTAACCATTGCTATCAGCAACGAGACGGAGACTTTCACTGCAACCGGCGAAGTGGTGAAATTCGACGGTTTCCTCCGTGTCTACCGCGAATCATACGACGATGACGTAGAAACCCAGGAAGATGAGGCACGCCTACTGCCCCCTCTGAAAAAAGGACAGAAGCTCGAACATGAAGGTATCACCGCTACCGAACGTTTCACCCAACACCCTCCCCGCTACACGGAAGCAAGCCTTGTGCGCAAATTGGAGGAATTGGGTATCGGACGTCCGTCTACCTATGCTCCGACCATTTCCACCATCCAGCAACGCGAATATGTGATAAAAGGAGAAAAAACGGGTGAAGAACGCACCTACAATGTGCTTAACCTGCAGGGTGATGAAATAACGGACAACAACCATACAGAAATCACCGGAGCCGAAAAGTCAAAACTGATGCCAACAGACACCGGTATTGTGGTCAATGACTTCCTGATAGAGTACTTCCCGGACATCCTTGACTACAACTTCACTGCGAGCGTCGAAAAGCAATTCGACGAAATAGCCGAAGGTGACAAGCAATGGACCGCCATTCTGAAAACATTCTATAAGAAATTCCATCCTTCAGTAGAAAACACACTTGCCGCGAAAACTGCCCACAAGGCAGGCGAACGGATTCTGGGAACAGACCCCGTCAGCGGAAAACAAGTGTCTGTAAAAATCGGACGTTTCGGCCCAGTAGCACAGATAGGTACTGCCGAAGATGAGGAAAAGCCCCGTTTCGCCCAGGTAAAAAAAGAAATGTCCATCGAGACCATTACGCTGGAAGAAGCGCTGGAGCTGTTCAAACTTCCCCGCACTCTCGGAGAGTACGAAGGTAAGAATGTAGTCGTAGGTGCGGGACGTTTCGGACCTTATATCCAGAACAACGGCTTGTATGCCTCATTACCCAAGACAATGGACCCGATGACTGTTACGCTGGAAGAAGCTATTGAACTTTTGCAAAAGAAACAAGAAGCAGAAGCCCAGAAACATATCAAGAAGTTTGAGGAAGAACCGGAACTGGAAATCCTGAACGGACGCTATGGCCCTTACATCGCTTATAAAGGCAGCAACTACAAGATTCCTAAAGACATCATCCCTCAAGACCTGAACCTTCAAGCTTGTCTGGAAATTGTGAAACTGCAAAGCGACAAGGATACGGGCAAGTCTAAGCGGACTGCAAAGGCGGTGAAAGCAACGAAAACGACTAAAACAACCGCCAAGCAACTGCCAAAACAAGCAAGACAAAATAGGACTTAGTCTACACGTATAAAATGGGAGAAAGGAGACGATAATTTAAACTTCTATTATTTATACCACAAGAATAAAAATTGTACTATAAAAGAATAAGCCCGAAGAAGTATCCCCGGGCTTATCTTTTATAGTGCGATGTTTACATCCTATCCGGCACCTCAATTCCCAGCAATCCCATGCCTAAGCGTACCACCTTGGCTACATTCTCGGACAATGCAAGGCGGAATATCTTCACTGCTTCGTTCTCCTCACGCAGAATGCTGAAGTCATGGTAGAACTGGTTATATTCCTTCACAAGGTCATACGTATAGTTTGCAATGATGGACGGGCTGTAATCCTCACCTGCCTGCTTCACAATAGCGGCAAAGTCGGCAACCATCTGTATCAGTCCCTCTTCCTTCTCACTCAGTTCAATGCCGGCAGGCAACTGGGCAGGGATTTCGATACCGGCCTCTTTTGCCTTGCGGAGAACAGACTGGATACGTGCATAGGTATATTGGATGAACGGTCCCGTATTACCATTAAAGTCGATGGACTCTTTCGGATTGAATGTCATGTTCTTGCGGGCATCCACTTTCAGGATGAAGTACTTCAAGGCACCCAGACCAACGATACGGGCGATATTGTCCGCCTCTTCCTTTGTCAGACCATCCAGCTTGCCCAGTTCATTGCTGGTTTCCTTGGCTGTATCAATCATCTCCGCCATCAGGTCGTCAGCATCAACTACGGTACCTTCGCGGCTCTTCATCTTGCCCTCGGGAAGCTCCACCATACCGTAAGAGAAGTGCACCAACCCTTTACCCCATTCGAAGCCCAGTTTGTCGAGCAGGATGGACAATACCTGGAAATGGTAATTCTGTTCGTTGCCCACCACATAAATCATCTTGTCGATGGGATAATCTGCAAAGCGGAGTTTGGCAGTACCTATATCCTGCGTCATGTAGACGGATGTACCGTCCGCACGCAGCAACAGCTTGTGGTCCAATCCCTCACCCGTAAGGTCTGCCCATACAGAGCCGTCTTCTTTGCGGTAGAAGAAGCCTTTCTCCAGGCCCTCCATTACCTTCTCCTTACCTTCGAGGTACGTGTTCGATTCGTAATATATCTTATCAAAAGTTACGCCCATCATACGGTAAGTCTCGTCAAAACCTGCATACACCCAGTCGTTCATCTTCTTCCAGAGCGCACGCACTTCGGGGTCATTGGCCTCCCACTTTACCAGCATTTCACGAGCCTCCTTCATCAAAGGAGATTCAGCTTCCGCCTTGGCTTTGGCTTCTTCCTCATTCATGCCTTCGCTTTGGAATTTGGCCATCAGTTCTTTCACTTCCGCTTTATAATGCTTGTCAAAGGAAACATAGTAATCGCCAATCAAGTGGTCTCCCTTCTTGCCGGATGATTCGGGAGTTTCACCATTCCCGTACTTCTGCCATGCCAACATGGACTTGCAGATATGAATTCCACGGTCATTGACAATATTTGTCTTTACTACCTTATTACCGTTGGCAGCCACTATATTAGCCAGCGCATTTCCCAAAAGATTATTGCGTACATGGCCCAAATGAAGCGGTTTGTTGGTGTTGGGAGAAGAATACTCAATCATCACCAATGGAGAGTTGTCAGTAGCAGCCACGATGCCGTACTGCCTGTCCGCATGAATGCCATTCAACAATTCTATCCACGCAGAGGAGGCAATGGTCAGGTTCAGGAAGCCCTTGATGACATTAAATGCCGCAACCGAAGGCTCGTTTGCCTGCAAGTATTCACCGATTTCCCGGGCCGTCTGCTCCGGTCCTTTCTTGGACATACGGAGGAAAGGGAATACAACCAGCGTGAGATGTCCCTCAAATTCTTTCTTGGTTTTCTGCAACTGCACTTGTGCGGCAGGAACATCCTGTCCGTAAAGCGCTTTCAGCCCGCCGATGACGGACGATACCAGTTTCTGTTCTATATTCATGATTCAAATGTATTTTCCTGCGTGCAAAGATAGCGTAAACCGAAATCAGTACAAAACAAGCAGGCTTGTTTTTATGGCCTCACAAGATATTCAACATACAAAGAGGGGACGCTCCTTGTAAAACGTCCCCTCTTTGTATGTTGAGTATACTGTTCTTATTCAGCTGTCAATTCCGCACCTGGTTTGAATTTAACAACTTTCTTTGCAGCAATTTCAATAGGCTTTTTAGTAGAGGGGTTGATACCCATACGCGCTCCTCTTTCCACCACACTGAAAGTTCCAAAACCAACCAATGATACTTTATCACCGGTTTTCATTGCCTTAGTGACTGATGCGATAAATGCATCCAATGCTTTCTTTGAATCAGTCTTTGACAAACCAGACTCCGCTGCCATAGCGCTAATAAGTTCCGCCTTATTCATAATGCTTAAAATTAATTAATATGTTACACAAAAGATATTTTTACTTTTCATCACAAACCTCCACAAAAATAGAGCAATATTTCTGAATATCAAATAAAAACATTAAAAAAATATTGGAAAACAGCGAAAAAGAAGGAATAGAATCTGCTTTTTCTGTTATAGAACAGAATTTATTCGTATTTTTGCCGGAGAATGCAAAAACAGACAACTGTTTTTGAACTGTAAAATGAATTGAAACAACAGATTATGAATACTATACCTACTGTAACCAAGAACCTTTTAATCATTAATGTGCTGATGTTTTTGGGCACCATTGTCGCCCAAAGCTACGGCATCGACCTCGCCCAATATCTGGGATTGCATTTTTTCCTTGCCGAAGATTTCAATGCAGCACAATTGATAACATATATGTTCATGCACGCCGGATTCGCGCACCTGTTTTTCAACATGTTTGCCGTATGGATGTTCGGACGTATTTTAGAGCAGGTATGGGGGCCAAAACGATTTCTGTTCTACTATCTGGTGTGCGGCATAGGAGCCGGAATTATCCAGGAGGTGGTACAGTATATTCATTATGAGACAGTACTTTCCGCCTACGACAGCGTGAATACCGGCATGGCCATCATCCCGATGAAGGAATATCTCAATATGATGACTACCGTGGGAGCTTCGGGCGCAGTATACGCCATTCTACTGGCATTCGGCATGTTGTTCCCCAACCAGCAAATGTTCATCTTCCCGCTGCCGGTTCCCATCAAGGCCAAATATTTTGTCATCGGATATGCCCTGATTGAGCTTTATGCCGGATTTGCAAACAGTGCAGGAGACAATGTGGCTCACTTCGCACATTTGGGTGGTATGGTATTCGGCTTTATCCTGATTATGTACTGGAGAAAAAAGAACAGAGGAAATGGCTACTATTATAACTGATTTGAAAGAGACCTTCCGTAGGGGGAACATTTATATCCAACTGATTTACATCAATGTTGCGGTATTCATACTTACTACGCTAACCGAAGTCATGTTCCAGTTGTTCAACCGGAGCATAGCAGGCGTATTCGAATGGTTGGAACTGCCGGCATCAGTCCTACGCTTCATCCTGCAACCATGGTCACTACTGACATATATGTTCATGCATGCAGGATTCATGCACATTCTTTTCAATATGCTGTGGCTTTACTGGTTCGGTGCACTGTTCCTGAGTTTCTTCTCTGCAAAGCATCTGCGGGGTGTATACATTCTGGGAGGAATTTGCGGCGGTCTGCTCTATATGGCCGCCTATAACATTTTTCCGTATTTCCGTCCCATGACGGACTATTCCTTCATGCTGGGCGCCTCTGCCTCCGTACTTGCCATTGTAGCCGCCACCGCCTATCGCGAGCCCAACTATCCGATACGGTTGCTGCTGTTCGGAACCATCCGGCTGAAATACCTGGCACTCATCGTTATAGGCACCGATTTGCTGTTCATCACCTCCAGCAATGCCGGCGGACACATCGCACATTTAGGAGGTGCGCTGGCAGGGTTATGGTTTGCCGCCAGCCTCAGCAAAGGCAGCGACCTGACCTCATGGATAAACAAATGTCTGGATGCCTTAGTTTCCATCGTCAGCTTCAAACCCCGAAAACCGAAAATGAAAGTACACTACGGTACCGGCAAACAAAAAGATTATGATTACAACGCACGGAAAAAAGCCCAATCCGACGAGATAGACCGCATCCTCGACAAATTAAAGAAATCGGGATACGAAAGCCTTACTACGGAGGAAAAGAAAAGTTTGTTCGACGCAAGTAAACGTTAAACCAATGGAAAACGGAAAGTGGAAAATAGGAAATGGGAAAATAACCGCCACTCTTATTTTCAGTTTTCACCTTTCAATTTTCAACTATTATAATGAAGCATCTCGGTAATTTTGTCGCTCTTCTGATTTTAGCGGTCAATGCCCTGTTTACGGGCCTGTTACTGTTCACCGCCTATAGTCCGCACATCCAGCCGGTCACACATCCGGTGCAATCGTGCCTGGGGCTGACATTTCCCGTGTTCCTGATAATAAATGCAGGCTTCCTCATTTTCTGGCTGGTCATTCAGCGCTATAGGTCGGCTTTGCTGCCCCTGATAGGGATGTTGCTCTGCTATTCGCAGATACGCACCTATCTGCCCATCAACTTCCATACAGACCACCTGCCGGAGACAAGCATCAAACTGCTCTCCTACAACATTATGGGATTTGACGGTGCCACCAAGCGAGATGGCAAAAACCCGATATTGACCTATTTGAAGGAAAGTGACGCCGATATTCTCTGTTTGCAGGAATATTCCACAGTACAATCCTCAAAGCATCTTTCGCAAAAAGACGTAGAGCGGGAACTCAAGGCATATCCATACCACCGCATCAACACAGTGGGGAGCGGAAAGGGACATACCAACAAGATAGCATGTTACTCTAAATTTCCGATTCTCTCGTCACGCGTATTGGATTATCCCAGCGAATACAACGGTTCGGTACTCTATGAAGTCAAGATTGGGGAAGACACGGTTACCCTCATCAACAATCATCTGGAGTCCAACAAACTGACCAAAGCCGATAAAGTCGTGTACGAAGACATGCTGAAATCTCCCGAAAAGGAAAAAGTGAAAAGCGGCACACGCCTGCTCATACGCAAGCTGGCAGAAGCATCGGCCATCCGTGCCCCGCAGGCCGACACAATCGCCCGTGAAATAGCCGCTTCACCGCATCCTTACATTATTGTGTGCGGCGATTTCAACGATACCCCCATCTCCTATGCCCACCACACCATCGCCCGGGATTTGGACGACGCATTCACCCAATCAGGACGGGGGCTGGGCATCTCCTACAACCAGAACAGATTCTATTTCCGGATAGACAACATACTGACAAGCAAGAACCTGAGAGCCTACAATTGTACAGTAGACCGCTCCATCAAGGAGTCAGACCACTATCCGATATGGTGCTATATCACTAAGAGAAATTGAAAATCAATACTTAAACATTTAATACTTAGAAAACAATGTTCAAAAAATGTATTCTAATTTTAGCAGCAAGTTGTATGATGTACTCCTGTGCCACCCAGACGGAAAGCAATCCGTTCCTTACTGAGTTTCAAACACCCAATGGCGTGCCTCCATTCGATAAAATCAAGTTGGAGCACTATGAGCCCGCATTCCAGAAAGGTATAGAAGAGCAGAACGCCAATATCCAAGCTATCATTGACAATACGGAAGCCCCTACTTTCGAAAATGTCATTGTTGCCCTCGACAACAGTTCGCCCATCCTAAGCCGCGTAAGTAGCGTATTCTTCAATATGACAGAAGCCGAAACCAGCGACGGGCTTGCCGACCTGGAGATGAAAATGGGACCGCTGCTGTCGGAACACAGCGACAACATCTCGTTGAACCAGGAACTCTTCAAGAAAGTAAACACCGTCTATCAACAAAAAGACGGCTTGGCACTGACCACAGAGCAAAAACGCCTGTTGGACAAGACCTACAAGAGCTTCATCCGCTCGGGTGCCAACCTGCCCGATGACAAACAAGCACGCCTGCGCGAAATCAACAAACAGCTCTCCACACTGGGAATTGCCTTCGGCAACCATGTGCTGAACGAGAACAACGCCTTCAAGCTCTATATCGACAAGGAAGAAGATTTGGCAGGACTGCCCGAAAGTGTGCGCCTGGCAGCAGCTTCCGAAGCCAAAGCCGACGGACAAGAGGGCAAATGGCTCTTCACCCTGCAAAACTCCAGCCGCCTGCCCTTCCTGCAATATGCCGACAACCGCCCTATGCGCGAGAAGATATACAAAGCCTACATCAACCGGGGCAACAACAACGACGGCAACGACAACAAGAAAGTCATCACCGACATCGTGGCACTCCGCTTGGAAAAAGCGAAACTGCTTGGCTATGACTGCTACTCCAACTTCGTGCTGGATGAGTGCATGGCAAAAGACTCACAAACAGTAATGGACTTCTTGAACAACCTCTGGAACTATGCCCTGCCCAAAGCCAAAGCCGAAGCTGCCGAACTGCAGCAATTGATGGACAAAGAAGGCAAAGGCGAAAAACTGGAAGCCTGGGACTGGTGGTACTACACCGAAAAACTGCGCAAAGAAAAATACAACCTTGAAGAAACGGAAATAAAACCCTACTTCAAGCTGGAGAACGTTCGCCAAGCGCCTTCGACGTAGCAAACAAGCTCTATGGCATCACCCTCACCCCGATGAAGGATGTCCCCACCTACCACCCCGACGTAGAAGTATTTGAGGTGAAAGACGCGGACGGAAGCCAGCTGGGCATCTTCTATGTAGACTACTTCCCCCGTGCCGGCAAACGCGGCGGAGCTGGATGAGCAACTACCGCGAACAAAAAGCCGACGTACGCCCGCTGGTATGCAACGTGGCAAGCTTCACCAAGCCCGTGGGCGACACCCCGTCGCTCCTCTCCCTCGACGAAGTGGAAACCCTCTTCCACGAATTCGGACACGGACTGCACGGACTGCTGACCAAATGCCAATACCTGGGCACATCGGGCACCAACGTGGCACGCGACTTCGTGGAACTCCCCTCTCAAATCAACGAACATTGGGCCACCGAACCCGAAGTGCTGAAAATGTATGCCAAGCATTACAAGACCGGCGAAGTCATTCCCGACAGCCTGATTGAAAAGATACTGAACCAGAAAACGTTCAACCAGGGTTTCATGACTACCGAGTTACTGGCCGCCGCCATCCTCGACATGAACCTGCATAACCTGACTGATACCGAAGGTCTTGATGTCGTTGCCTACGAAAAGGAAGCGATGGACCAACTGGGGCTGATTCCGGAAATAGCTCCCCGCTACCGTACCACATACTTCAACCACATCATCGGCGGTTATGCTGCAGGCTACTACAGCTATCTCTGGGCCAATGTCCTGGACAACGATGCCTTCGAAGCCTTCAAGGAACACGGTATCTTCGACAAGCAGACAGCCGACCTCTTCCGCCAGAATGTGCTGGAAAAAGGAGACAGCGAAGACCCGATGACTCTCTATAAAAACTTCAGAGGAACTGAGCCTCAATTAGACCCGATGTTAAAAAATCGCGGTATGAAGTAAGATTTGTGAAAAAAAAGCTATATTTGCAGCCTTGTATGCAACAGAATTTAATTAAAAAGTAATCATAATAAACTAAAAGTAACATGCAAAACAAAGGATTTGTAAGGGTTTTTGCGATATTGCTCACACTGGTGTGTGTGTTCTATCTCTCCTTCTCTTTTGTAACTCGCCATTACACAAGTAAGGCCAAAGAGTTTGCGAAAGGCGATGTGAAAGTAGAGCAGGACTACCTCGATTCTCTGGCTAATGAGAAAGTGTATTTCGGCAATTGGACGCTGAAACAATGTCGTGAGATGGAAATCAGTTTAGGTTTGGACTTGAAGGGCGGTATGAACGTCATCCTTGAAGTTTCCGTACCCGATGTCATCAAAGTATTGGCTGACAACAAGACTGACGAAGCATTCAACCAAGCATTGGCCACTGCCGCCAAACAAGCTACCACAAGCCAGGATGACGTAATCACCCTATTCGTCAGAGAGTATCACAAGCTTGCTCCGGGTGCTCCTCTTTCACAACTGTTCGCAACCCAACAATTAAAAGACAAGGTAACTCAGAAATCTACCGACGCGGAAGTTGAGAAAGTATTGCGCGAAGAAGTAAAGGCAGCAGTCGAGAACTCCTACAACGTACTTCGTACCCGTATCGACCGTTTCGGTGTAGTTCAGCCCAACATCCAGAGTCTGGAAGACAAAATGGGCCGTATCATGGTAGAGCTTCCGGGTATCAAAGAGCCAGAACGTGTAAGAAAATTATTACAAGGTTCCGCCAATCTGGAATTTTGGGAAACATACACAGCAAAAGACGTTACTCCTTATCTGCAAGCTGCCGACACCAAGTTGCGTGCCATCGTTGCAAGCGAAACTCCGGCAGAAGAGGCAGACAGCACAGCCGCCGAAGCTCCTGCCGTAGCACAGGCTACCAGCACAGCCGACAGCCTTGCCGCTGCTTTAAAGGGTGAAAACAAGACACAAACCGCTGACCTTGCACAAATAAAGAAAGAACATCCGCTGTTCGCCATCCTGCAGGTCAACCCCAGCGGACAAGGTCCTGTTGTAGCCTATGCCAACTACAAGGATACAGCTGAAATCAACAGATACCTTTCCATGCCGGAAGTTCAGGCCGAAATGCCGAAAGACTTGCGTCTGAAGTGGGGTGTATCTCCATACGAGTATGACCCGAAAGCCCAGACTTTCGAGCTCTATGCTATCCGTTCTACAGAACGTAACGGTAAAGCGCCTTTGGAAGGTGATGTAGTAGTTAGCGCCAAGGACGAATACGACCATTATGGCAAGCCCGCTGTAAGCATGTCCATGAATACCGACGGTGCACGCCGTTGGGCTCAGCTCACCAAGCAGAACATCGGTAAGAGCATCGCTATCGTGCTGGACGGCTATGTTTACTCCGCACCGAATGTAAACAATGAAATCACCGGTGGTAACTCACAGATTACCGGCCACTTCACTCCCGAACAGGCAAAAGACTTGGCAAACGTATTGCGTTCAGGTAAGATGCCGGCTCCCGCACACATTGTGCAAGAAGACATCGTAGGTCCTTCACTGGGACAAGCTTCTATCAACGCCGGTATCATGTCATTCATCGTTGCATTGATTCTGCTGATGATTTACATGTGCTCCATGTACGGATTCATTCCGGGTATGGTGGCCAACGGTGCTCTGGTGCTGAACTTGTTCTTCACGCTGGGTATCCTCTCTTCTTTCCAGGCTGCACTGACCATGTCCGGTATTGCCGGTATGGTATTGGCACTGGGTATGGCCGTGGATGCCAACGTATTGATTTACGAACGTACCAAAGAAGAGCTGCGTGCAGGCAAGGGTGTGAAGAAGGCATTGGCTGACGGTTATGCCAACGCATTCTCCGCTATCTTCGACTCCAACTTGACATCTATCATCACCGGTATTATCCTGTTCAACTTCGGTACAGGTCCTATCCGTGGTTTTGCCACTACATTGATTATCGGTATCTTGATTTCATTCTTTACTGCCGTATTCATGACGCGTCTGTTCTATGATTATTTCATGAGCAAAGACAAATTGCTGAACTTGACATTCTCTTCCAAGATTTCAAAGAACCTGATGGCGAATGTACATTTCGACTTCATGGGCAGAAACAAGCTGTGGTTGACCATCACCGGAGCCGCTGTAATTGTATGTATCGCTTTCCTCGCTACCCGCGGATTGAGCCAGAGCATCGACTTCACCGGTGGACGTAACTTCAAGGTGCAGTTTGAGAACAAGGTAGAGCCGGAACAGATTCGTGAGCTTATCTCCAGCAAGTTCGGTGACGCCAATGTCAGCGTTATCGCTATCGGTACAGACGGTAAGACTGTACGTATCAGCACGAACTACCGCATTGAAGAAGAAGGTAACAACATCGACTCTGAAATCGAAGCATATCTGTATGAGACTCTGAAACCTGTATTGACCCAGAACATTACGCTGGAAACCTTCATCGACCGCGAAAACCATACGGGCGGAAGTATCATCAGTTCCCAGAAGGTAGGTCCGAGTATCGCAGACGACATCAAGGTTTCAGCCATCTGGTCCGTTGTACTTGCATTGATTGCCATCGGTATTTATATTCTGATTCGTTTCCGCAATATTGCATACAGTATCGGTTCAGTAGCCGCATTGGCCTGTGATACCATCATCATCCTGGGTGCCTACTCCATCTGTTGGGGCTGGATGCCGTTCTCTCTGGAAATCGACCAGACCTTTATCGGTGCCATCCTGACGGCTATCGGTTACTCTATCAATGACAAGGTGGTAATCTTCGACCGTGTACGCGAATTCTTCGGCCTCTATCCGAAGCGTGACAGATTCCAATTGTTCAATGACTCATTGAACACAACTCTGGCACGTACCATCAATACTTCACTGAGTACCTTGATTGTGTTGCTGTGTATCTTCATCCTCGGTGGTGATTCCATCCGCAGCTTCGCATTCGCCATGATTCTGGGTGTTGTATTCGGTACAATGTCTTCTCTGTTCGTTGCATCTCCTATCGCATATCTGCTGATGAAGAACAAGAAAGGCACAGAGTCTATCGCAGAAGAAGCGAAATAAGAGAGTTTGCATTCTCTCTGTACATAAACAAAGAGTAGGAGCCCATATCGAGGTTCCTACTCTTTTTTTGGGGTGCTGCAAAACACCCGCAGCAATCATAGCGAATCAGACAGGCTGTCTGTTATTCGGCCCTATTCATATATTCTTTGGGAGATAATCCATATTTTTCTTTAAAGGAACTGGAGAAATGCGACAGGTTCGTGTAACCCACAGCATAAGCAACTTCCGATATTGCCATTTTCTTATTCTGAGTCAGTAAAGTCGCAGCCTGCTGTAGACGGATATTCTTAATGAAATCCCGTGCTGAAAGATTGGTCAGTTCTTTCAGTTTGCGATGCATGTGTACCCTGCTTAGCCCTACCTCCGAAGCAAGTGTTTTCACGCAGAATTCCGAATCGTCCAAGTGTTCGTTCACCACCTTCATGATCCGGGCAAGCAACACCTCATCATTCGATTTCATCGTAATCTTCTCCATCTTGTCCCGTTGCTGTTGCGCACCGCTGAATTTGTTACGCAGCAGACGCCTGTTGGCAAGTAAATTGACGATAGTGCTCCTCAGCAATTCCGTGTTGAAAGGTTTCACTATATAAGCATCAGCTCCTGTTTCCATTCCCTCCAAAGTATCTTCTATACGGGATTTTGCCGTGAGCAGTACTATCGGGATATGGTTGACGTTCGTATTCTGTTTCACCTTCCGACAAAGTGTGAGTCCATCCATTTCGGGCATCATCACATCAGAAATCACCAAGTCCGGCATCTCCTTCAAGATGATGTCGTATGCTTCCTTGCCGTTGCTGCAAACGGATATGCGATATTCATTCTGCAATTCTTGCTTCAGATAGCTTTTGATTTCCTCTTCGTCTTCCACCAACAATATGCGCAAACTGGTCTTGGCCTTGCTCCCTTTTCCGGAGTTTTCCCCTTCGAACATATCTTCCTCCGCGACCGAATCCGGCAAGTGGAGAGGTACCGAAACCGATGCCTCACCTTCCACCCTTTCCAGTTCATCCGTCCGCAAATGCGCCGAACCCAGCGGAATACGGATGACGAAGCGGCTTCCCGACGTTTCATCCCGATTTTCGGCATATATCACTCCATGATGCAGTTCCACCAATGAACGGGACAAATGCAGGCCGATGCCGGTGCCGAAGTTGGATTTCGTCACGTCATTGTCCACCTGATAGAAGCGTTCAAAGATGCGTTCTATTTCGCTCTGGTTGATGCCGGTACCGTTGTCCGTCACCACTATTTCAAAATATTCACGCAAGGCATCCCGCCGTGCCATATTTTTGCCCACAGCCAGGTCCACCGTTATCTCCCCCCTCTCCGGAGTATATTTAAAGGCATTGGAGAAGATGTTCATCAGCACTTTATCGAAATTGTTCAGGTCCACCCATGCTTTCAGTTGCGGCATGTCATGTCTGAAAGAAAAGGCAATATTTTTTCTACGCGCCTGATACTCAAAAGTCTGCATTACATCTTCAATAAACCCTACCATATCCGTCTCGCGGAACTTGAGGAACATCTGCCCCTTGTCCAACTTCCGTATATCCATCAGTTGGTTTATCAAGCGAAGAATGCGTTGTGCATTGCGATAAATCATCAGATACGTCTTGCGCAACTCACCTTCGCTTTCCTCAGAAATCAGCTTCTCCAACGGATTGAGGATGAGCGTCATCGGCGTGCGTATCTCATGAGAAATATTGATGAAAAACTGTAGTTTGGCCTCGTTCAACTGCTCGGCGTGCTCGCGCTTCATGATTTCGCGCCGATGCCTCATACGCGAAAGGAGCGTATTGACAATGCCCCACAACAGCAAAGCCGCCAACAAGGCATAAATACAATAAGCCCACCAAGTTTCATACCAAGGAGGAGTAATCAGGATTTTCACCGTACGCGTTTCCGAAAGATTGCCGTGACTCATCGCTCGCACCGAAAAAGTATATGTCCCGGGAAGCAGGTTATTATACGTCACACGGTTTGCTCCCGGTTCGGTAGTCAGCCATCGCCCCCCTAACTCTTCAATCTTGTACTGATAAGAAATCTGCTCCGGATTCTTATACTGCAAAGTCGAGAAAACGAGACTGAATGTATTGTCGCTATGGGAAAGGCAGAATCGGTCGGCATCCTGCACCACACCGTCAACTATCGGTCTGCCGCCCGAAAGGACATTCTTGTGTACCGCACGGTCAAACACATAGAAATCGGTAATCCACACATCCATTTCTTTGGACACCCCGTTGATGTTCTGCGGCAGAAAGCAAGTGATGCCGTTGACTCCTCCGAAATAGATTTTTCCGGTCTCTGCCCTATAGAAAGCTCCGTGTGTAAATTCATTCCCCTGAAGGCCGTCGCCCACATAAAAATTGACGAAACAGTCTTTTTTCACATCATAGCGACTGATACCCATATAGGTGCTGACCCACAAGTTCTGCCGCTCGTCTTTGCAAAGTCCGCATATAACGTTGTTCGGCAGCCCGTTGCCCGTGGTAAACTTCCGCTCTTCACCCGACTTCTTGTCGAAACAATAAAGCCCCTCGCTGGTGCCCGCCCATATCCTTCCGTCGGCATCCTCCAAAATGGTATATCCCACACATCCTTTCACCAAGACATTGGCATCCTTATAGCTCAGGAAACTGCCCGTCTGCGGATTAAAGCAACTGATTCCCTTGTAATGGGCTATCCATATCAGCCCGTCACTGTCGCAGAACAGATAGTTCAGCCAATCATTGGCCAGCTCGTCCCGCTTCAAGTCACCAATCTCATCCTTCGAAGATTCAAAATGTTCCAGCATCTTCGTCTTCAGGTTATACCGATAGAAACCAGAGCCTAAAGTGGCGATATAGAGATTCCGGTGCCGGTCTTCCGTCACGGAGAAAATCTTCTCATTGTCGATGGGTAGTCCATATTCGCACATTCCCGTGTTCCGGTCCATTTTAGCCAATCCACGGGTATAAGAACCTACCCAGAAGTTCTTTTCCGAATCCTCGTACATGCACATCACCGTATTGGCCACCGAATGTGGAGAGTCACCGGGTTTGAAGTGCCTCAGCCTCTTTCCGTCGGAGTCGAGTTCAAAAAGGCCCTCATTGTCTGCACCCACCCACAAGTGCTGCCCGCTATCCTGGAAGATTGACATTACACAGCCATGACCGATGGGATTATGGTAAACCGACTTATCCCCGTAATATTCAAACTGGTTCCCCGTCTTGGGAATCATGATTATCCCCTTCTGAAACAGCCCCAGCCAAAGATTCCTTTCCCGGTCCACCATGATGGCATGAACCTTCCCGGCAGAGAAATCCTGCGGTGTGGAATTATTGCTGTACACCTCCAGACAGTCCTTCACCGGATTATACAGTTTTACGCCCTGCCCATCGGTACCCACCAACAACCTTCCGTCCACCGACAGCAGGCAGTAAACCGAAATCGTCTCTTCCCCATCGCAAGGCACCGGCACGAAACGAGCCTCTTGCCTATCGTATCTGGACAAGCCCTGCTTCTGTGTGCCTATAAACAGATTGTCATCCCCGTCTTCCTGAATGGCATAAACATTGTTATCGTTGATTGCCGGATATTTAAAGACACTCGTCTCTCCCGTCGAAGGAGTGTGGCAGATGACTCCCTTGCCGTAAGTGCTATCCAGATAGTTCCCCCGGAATCCTCGTAGAAGCAGGACTGATAGTTATAGTTGGCCTGCTTCAACACATCATCCAAGGAGAATGCCTGCATCCGCTGTTCGTCCAGCCGGAACATTCCTTGCCCGGTGGTACTAATCCAGATTTCCCCATTGCCCAACTTGCGCATCTGCGTGACATGCGGGAAAACCTGCCTGCCTGCACGCATCATGGGGATTTCGCAGAACGAATCCAGTTCGCGGTCATACTTCATCAGCCCGTCAATGCAGCCCACCAGCAGATTCTGCCTGCTGTCCTCAAAGAGTGTCCGAACATAGTTGTTCTTGATGGAAGTGCTGTCATCTGTCTGATGCCAATAGCCCGTAAAATGCAGCCCGTCGAAACGATTCAGCCCATACTCGGTGGCCGTCCACACAAAGCCCCTGCTGTCCTGATAAAGCTGGTTTATCAGGCTACTGGACAATCCGGTTCCCGTAGAATACAAACGCCCCGTCTGTGCAGCGGCATTCAAACCCAAAGACAGAAGCAAACAACATAAAAAGAATCGTATACAGTTGATTTTCATAATATTCAAAAAGGTTATATTCAAAAGTCCGGATTCCAGCCAGACAGTCTTTCAAGGCTTCATCCTACACACAAATATAGTTAATATTTTGCATACATCCATTCTACCGGATGTTTTTTCACCATTTCCCTCCCCTTGGCTACCCGGAAACTTGAATTTGCCATCGCTTTGACGCGGAAGCAGATGGAAGTGAAAGCCAGGTGTACAACTGTCGGCATGGGAACATTTATTTGACAAATATCCCTTTCAAGTCTATTTTTCTAAACGGGGAAGGAAATGCCCTCTCAGACCGTTGCAGGCCGTGAAGAAAAGATTTAGTAAAACGTCGCCGATGATTTAGTAAATCTTCCCCGAAGTTTTAGTAAATCTTTCCCGAAGTTTTAGTAAAATCGGGAAAGGGGAGGCTGAGTATCACGAAACAAGAAAAGAAAAAGGATTACATTCCCCAAGACACGGACCTTTCATTGAAGCTTTGTATATATTTCTTGGACTCGGATGAGGCGGATGAAAAATGAAAAAGAGAACTTCTTCTTAAATATCGCCCCGAAAAACTGCTGCAAAGCATAGATGTTACAACAAGAAAACGATATGTTACACAGGGGAAAGTAATGTAACATAAGCATGTAACGCAGGAAACATTGCAGCAAACGTCTTCCACCGCTATAAAGTAAATTTGTAACAAAGTAAAAAAAAGAAGTTTAACCATTAATCAAATTGGAACCAATATGAAAACATGAGATTCAAGGCTCACTCCCTTCCTCCTTATTATATAAGAGAAGGAAAATAGAACGAGATAAATAGTTATCCATTAAATCAATTTCATTATGAAATGCACAAATTCCATCTTTAAGCCTCTTGGGCTTATTTTCCTACTGTGCCTGCTCCCGTTTCTGGGTTATGCACAAAACATCACTGTGAAGGGAACAGTGAAAGATGCATTCGGCCCCGTGATAGGAGCCAGTGTAGTACAAAAAGGGACCAGCAACGGCATCGTTACCGACATGAACGGTAACTTCACGCTCAACGTCCCCTCCAACAGCACCATCCTTGTTTCATTCATCGGCTACAAGACTCAGGAAATCGCCGTTGCCGGAAAGAAGCAGATTGACGTAACCCTGAAAGAAGACACCGAACTTCTGGACGAAGTGGTGGTAGTGGCTACGGCCAGATGAAACGGTCGGACTTGACGGGTTCTGTGGTTTCGGTGAGCGAGGACGCCATCAAGAAATCCGTAGTAACTTCCGTAGATCAAGCGCTGCAGGGACGTGCAGCCGGCGTGCAGGTGCAGGCCAATACCGGTATGCCGGGCGGCAGCTCCTCCATCCGCATCCGTGGTGTCAACTCGCTGAACTCGTCCAATGAACCTATCTTCGTCATTGACGGCGTCATCATTGACAACTCCACCGGCTCCGGCTCAGACAATGCCCTTTCGTCCATCAATCCCTCGGACATCGTCTCCATGGATGTATTGAAAGACGCATCGGCCACAGCCATCTACGGTGCACGTGCCGCCAACGGTGTCATCATGATTACCACCAAACGCGGACAGGCAGGCGAAGCCAGCATCACCTACGACGGCTATGTGGGCTGGCAGGAAATGCCCAACAAGCTCGACGTGCTCAACCTGCGCGAATATGCCGAGCACCGCAACGTGCGCTCCGGCAAAGACTATGCCGGACAAGACTGGGGCATCGTGAACAAGGACAACAACTTCGTGCGCCCCGACCTCTTGGGAGACGGCACCGACTGGCAAGACGAAATGTTCTCCAAGGCCCTGATGACAAGCCATAACCTCTCCGTAACCGGCGGCAACGACAAGAACAATTACGCCATGGGTGCCGGTTACCTGCAGCAAGACGGTATCGCCGTCGGCTCGGGATTCCGCCGCTTGAACCTGCGCGGAAGCTTCGACTCACAAGTAAAGGAATACCTCAAGATGGGCATCAACTTCGCCTTCAGCGAATCGCGCCAGAAGCTGACCATCTCTGATGAATCACTCATACGTACCGCCTTGCTGCAAACGCCCAATGTGGCCGTGCGCAATGCCGACGGCAACTTCGACGGTCCCGACACCGATGAGTTTGTACAGACCAACCCCGTGGGTCTGGCCATGCTGAACGACAACCGCAACGAGAAGATGAACATCCGCGCCAATACCTATGCCGAAGCCAAGATATTGGAAGGACTCACCTTCAAGACCGAACTGTCCTTTGACTACGGCATCACAAACACCTACAAGTTCAATCCCTCCTACGACTTTGGCGCCATCACCAACGAGGTGCGCACCGGAGCTTTCTCCAAGTCGTACAACA
This sequence comes from Bacteroides rodentium JCM 16496, assembly GCF_000614125.1. GTDB lineage: Bacteria > Bacteroidota > Bacteroidia > Bacteroidales > Bacteroidaceae > Bacteroides > Bacteroides rodentium. Next base: position 40,469 of record NZ_BAKJ01000001.1, on the reverse strand, counting down.
AATACTGGAGCTGGAGAAACATCGTGAACTACAACCGCACCTTCGGCGTGCACAGCATCAATGCATGGTGGGTCAGGAAATGCAACAGAGCCATTGGGAGTACCTTTATGGTGCCCGCACCGGCTACCTCTCCAACGCTTCCACAGACCTGGTTTTGGGAGATGCCACCACAGCCACCAACAACGGCAACAGCGGTGAAAGCTCCATCCTGTCCTACTTCGGGCGTATGTTCTACTCCTTCAACGACCGCTACCTGCTGACCTTCACCATGCGTCGCGACGGCTCTTCAAAATTCCACAAGGACAACCGCTGGGGATGGTTCCCGTCGGCAGCCTTGGCATGGAAAGTGAGCAACGAGTCGTTCCTCAAAGAGAATCCTGTAATAAACAACCTGAAGCTCCGCCTGGGGTGGGGTGCCGTAGGTAACCAAAATGTGGTGAACAATGCCTACCGGGCCATCTATTCCTCCCTGGCCACCACTTGGGGAACGGGCGTGCTGGCCGGCAATACCCCCAATCCTAAACTGAAATGGGAAACCACCTACTCCAGCAACATCGGATTGGATCTCAACCTCTTTGACAACCGCATAGAGTTCATTGCCGACATCTACTACAAGAAGACCAAAGACCTGCTGCTGCAAGTGCCGCTGCCTGCCTACGTGGGGACATCAAACAGTCCGGGTGCCACAGCAGCCCCCTGGAAGAATATCGGTTCCCTGGAAAATAAAGGCGTGGAACTGACCCTGAACACCGTAAACATTGACAAGAAAGGATTCCAGTGGAGAAGCAACCTCGTATTCTCGCTGAACAGAAACAAGGTGAAGGAACTGGACACCGCCACCAGCCTGATAGACAAGACCAACCAGACCGGCTCGCTCATCACCATACTGACCCGCACTGCCGTGGGGCAGCCCATCGGACAATTCTATGGCTACAAAGTAATAGGACGCTTTGAGAAAGCCACCGACTTCTACTACAAGGACGGAGAAGGAAAAGTGAAGCCTGTAGCCCTGCCCGAAGGTATGGAGATAGGCAAGAACAGCATGTGGATAGGCGACTATATCTTCGAGGACCTCAACAAGGACGGCGTAATCAACGAGAAAGACCGTACCTACATTGGCAATCCGGAGCCAGACTTCACCTTCGGATTCGGCAACACCTTCTCTTACAAAGGGTTTGACCTGAGCATCTACCTGAACGGCTCTGTAGGCAACGAGGTTGTGAACTGGGGACGCCGCGAGATGGAAGACGCCCACTCCAACAACAATCTGCTGAAAGACGCACTGAATTATGCAAAATTAGGACTGATAGACCCCAACGGGCCGGATGACTACCGCAACGTCCAGATTGTGGCCGGTGATGCCTACGCCTGCCGCATGTCCGGCTCCACCAAGACCAATGAGTCCAACTACCGCTTCAGCAACCTTTATGTAGAAGACGGCTCCTACCTGCGCATACAGTCCATCTCATTGGGCTACACGCTTCCCAAAAAGTGGGTACGCACCCTGAAATTAGAAAATATGAAACTGTACTGCAACCTGCAGAATGTATACACTTTCACCAAATACAAAGGTATGGACCCCGAAATCGGCTCGGCCAATCAGGACGCGCTGCTCACCGGTTTCGACAACTACCGTTACCCGTCACCCCGAATCTATACTTTCGGCATGAACGTAACCTTCTAAACTAAAAAAACTTATCAGTATGAGAACAAATAACATATTAGGCATATTTATGCTGGGAGTTTCACTCTTGTTCACCGGATGCAGCGACTTCCTCGACTCCGAAGACAACTCCAGCATCTCGGGCGACTCCTTCTACCAGACAGAAGAAGACTGCAGAGCCGCCACAGCACCGCTATACAGTAAAGTATGGTTCCACTTCAACGACAAGTTCTACTACGGCATGGGCGACGGACGCGGCTATAACCTGCGCGCCCCTTACTCGGACTACATCTACCCGTATACCGACCTCAACGAAAGCGGACTTACCGGTTCGCTGGTACAAGCATGGGAGTCGTTCTACATCGTAGTGCAGCAGGCCAATAAAGTGATAAACAGCATCAAATCCGGCAAGATGTCCGAAGAGGTGAAGCCCCAATACATAGCCGAAGCACGCTTCATGCGCGGCGTGGCCTACTACTACCTCACCATGCTCTGGGGAAATGTGATTCTGAACGAGAACTCGGACGAGCTGGTAAACAATCCCATCATAGCCCCCAGCCCGGCTACAGATGTGTTTGAGTTCGCCATGAGAGATTTGGAGTATGCTGCCAAGTATCTGCCGGAAACCTCGTATGCCAACGGGCGTGTGAACCGCTACAGCGCCTTCGCCATGCTCTCGCGCGTATACCTCACTTATGCCGGTTACAGCAGCAACCCCAACAGCGGTTCCCGCAACGCCGAATATCTGGAACTGGCCAAGAAGGCAGCGCTGAAGGTGATAGAAAACAAGAAGTTCAGCCTGATGGACAACTATGCAGACCTCTTCAAGATAGAGAACAACAACAACAGCGAAACGCTCTTTGCCCTGCAATGGGTGGCCAAGAGTGACGTGTACGGTGAATCGAACACCATTCAGAACTACTTTGCATACGGCTCGGACGTGACCGGTACAGACCGCGCCTGGGGGGGAGCCACCGTGGCACAGCCCAATGTAATTTGGGAATACGAGCAAGGAGACACCCGCCGCAAAGCCACATGGATGGCCTATGGCGACTTCTATCCCGAACTGATGAGCGACAAGGGAGGCCTGCAAATGGAATATTCTGAAACACAACTCAACTGCAAGAAGTATGTGTGTGGCTCAAGCAAGGACAATGCGGCCATTACCTATGGCAGCACCCCTATCAATACCTACATGATTCGCTTGGCCGAGGTGTACCTGAACTATGCGGAAGCCTGCTTCGGCACCGACCTCACGCTGACAGCCGTAAAGACCGGTGACATAAAGTCGGACTCTAAAGTCACAGTGACCTTGGGAACAGACGCCGTATGCACCGACGCGAAGGCACTGGAATGCTACAATACCATCCGTCAGCGTGCCGGACTGGCACCTGCCAAGAAGCAGTTCACCTTTGACGACCTCAGACGCGAACGCCGCCTGGAACTCTGCCTCGAAGGACAATATTGGTACGACATGGTCCGCTGGGCATACTACCAGCAGCAAGCCGTGATGAACTACATCACCGGCCAGATGCGCGACACCAACATCCCGGTGCTATGGGATGCCGAAACGCAAAACCTGAAGATAGACAGCGAGAAAGATGCCACCAACCGCTCCGTGGGCAATGTGCAGGAGAGTATCTTCCTACTCCCCTACCCGGAATCGGAAACCGTGCAGAATCCCCTGCTGAAAGGGACACCTGCAGCCTACACTTTCACCGAAGAGAGAATAACAGACTTGTTTAACGAATAAAATAAGACGGTAAGAATATGAAAAGAATACATCTCATCACAAGCATAAAGCTTTAAGCCTGCTTTTGGCCCTGCTCCTCGTCCCGCTAACGTTCTGCGCGTGCGATGATGACGACAACAGCGACAGCGCCGAAATGAGCATCAGCGCCATTTATCTGGAAGACGCCACTTCGAGCGTCCCCGACCGCCCCGTGGAATTTGCCCGCCTGGGGCAACTCATCCGCATACAAGGCAGCGGGTTCAGCGGATTGAAAAGAGTGTATATCAACGGCTACAACTGCTACTTCAACCCGGTATACGTGTCCAACACCTCCATCCTGGTGAGCGTAAGCAAGGATGTACCTACCACAGAAGCAGCCGAGGAAGTGAGAAACACCATTCAGTTGCTGAAAGACGGAACACAGCTCACTTACCCCTTTACCATCCGTGCCAGTGCGCCATCCATCACAAGCATATCGAACACCCTGCCCAAGGCAGGCGAAAGCATCATCGTGTACGGAACCGGACTGCAGGAAGTGTCTAAAGTAACCTTCCCCGGAGGCGTAACAGTGGAAGGAACAGACAAAATTTTCTCTGACGAAGACGGGAAGTTTTTCCAGCTCACCGTACCCGAGGGCATCACCGGAAGCGGCTCGCTGTTTGTGGAATGCGCCAACGGAGGTGCCTACTCCAACGCCGGATTCAACTACACCAAGGGCATCATCCTCGACTTCGACACAGAAGGACAGCAAGGCTCCTGGGGCAGCAACGCCAGCATGATTTTCCCGGAAGACCTGGTGGACGACCCCTTGAACAGCGGACGCGGAAAATGCGTCATGCTGCCTGCCGCCAAGCAGAAACCGGTAGCTGCAGGAAAGACCCGTACAGCCGAAGTATGGACTGCCGGAAACGACGTGATGACTGGACTCCGGGCACCCGTGGCATTGACGCAGAGACCAACGTGGCCGAATGCGGCATACAGTTCGACATGTATGTACCCGAAAGCAACCCATGGTGCAACAGCGGTTTCCTGAAAGTGTGCCTCGTCAATGGTGTGAACGGAGGCGAATGGAGCACAAGCGACAACAAGGACTGCTACAACTACGTACCTTGGGTGGTAGACGGGAAGGCAGTGCCCTTCAGCACCGCAGGATGGCAAACGGTAACAGTGCCCTTCAGCAAATTCTACATCTGCTCCACCAGCGACGAACTGCCCAAGCTGACCTATCAATTCGTGCTGGACAGACGCGCCAAGGCAAGCTACTGCAACTTCGGCTTCTACTTTGAAAATGCAGACTTCACGCTGATGAACCTCACCGGCAACAGCAGCGACGAAAGCACCGTCTTCGTTTCCCAAGCCAGCCAAGCGGAGATTTACATAGACAACGTGCGCATCGTTCCGCTAAACACTCCTGCCTACTCGGACTTTCCCGATGAAGCAGCAGGGGAAAATATCAACAAACAATAATCTATAAATCGAGTGATTATCATGAAACTAAAACATATATTACCCATCCTTACATTGGGAACATTGGCATTCCAGTCTTGCGATGACAATAAGATGGAATGGTACGATCCGCATGACGGCAACGGCACAAGCAGTTCGGAACTTCCACTGCTTCTGGCAGAACAGATTAAGCTCTACAATCCCATCAAAAGCTACATCCCCAACGAGAACTTCGTGATAGGGGCAGGCATAGGGATGGACCAATACCTGAGCAAGGAAAACGTGGCAGCCTATGTGAACGAAAACTTCAACAGCGTGACGTTGGGCAATGCCATGAAGATGAGTTCCATCATCAACAGCAAGGGAGAAGCCGACTACTCAAAGGTAGACGCTTTCCTACAAGTGCTTCCCCAAGACATCGCCGTATATGGCATAACCTGATATGGCACACGCAACAGGCAGCCACTTACCTGAAGTCCATCATTGCAGCCGAATACATACCCGACGAAACCCCGGACGGCAATGTATTGGATGTCAGCACGCTGAAAGACGGTGACTTTGGCAATTGGAATCCACAAAACAAAGGAGCAGGAATCACCATTGAGTCCGGTCAAGGCGCAGCAGGCGGCAATGCCATTAAGATGGTGGCCAGCTCATCGAGCAGCAACGCATGGGATTTACAATTGATTACGCCCGATATTCCCGTAATAGAGGGACATAGCTACCAGCTGTCCTTCATGGTTCGCAGCGAAGGAGCAGGTAAAGGCAGGGTTTCTTTCCAGAACTTGAGCAACAACTATCCATGGCTCGACTGGCTTGGAACCGGCGGGGCTTCCGAAGCTTTTGAATACGGAACAGCTTGGACGCAAGTCACGGTGAACCTCCCGGAACCGGCAGCCGATGCCACTACCTTCAAATGCTGCTTTGACTTTGGCTACGTGGCCGATGCCGTTACTTACATTGACGTAAATACGCTGAAGGTCATCGACTTGAACGCCCCGGTAGAAGTGAACCTCGTGACCAATGGCTCGTTTGAGGACGGAGCCGACAATTGGAGCCTCCAAAACAAAGGTGCCGGAATGGAAGTGGTGGAACTGAGCGATGCCATAGACGGAAAAAAGGTGCTGAAAGCAACAAGCAGTTCGAGCAGTGCAAATGCTTGGGACTTGCAATTCATCTCCGGCGACATACCCGGCAGTCCCGGCAAAACCTACGAACTCTCTTTCTATGTGAAAGCCGACGGGCAAGGCAAAGGACGCATATCATTCAGCAATCTGGAGAACGGTTATCCATGGCTCGACTGGCTCGGAACCGGCAGTGCTTCCGAAGCCTTTGAGTTCGGAGCAAGCTGGACTTTCGTCAAGGTTACACTGCCCGCTGTCAAAGAAGGCAATGCTACCTTCAAATGCAGCTTTGACTTTGGCTACTTAGCCGATGCCACCTATTACTTTGACAACATCAAAGTCACTGAAAAAGCCGCAGAGACCACAAAAGCAAGTCTCTACAGGCAGGCAATGACCCGCGGGTTCATAGAGAAGACCGACGAAGAGAAAGCAGCCATCCTGGATGCAGCCATGAAGTCATGGATTACAGGCATGGTGGGGCACTACAAAGAGCGCGTGCACGCTTGGGATGTGCTGAACGAGCTATTGACGACGGTCTGAAGATTCGCGGAGCGGAAGTGATGCCTGCGGACGCGGATATGGATGCAGACGACTTCTATTGGGGCAAGTACATGGGCAAGGATTATGCTGTGAAAGCCTTCCAATATGCCCGTGAGGCAGACCCCACAGCCAAACTCTTCATCAACGACTATAATCTGGAATATAATCTGAACAAGCTGGATAAGCTGATAGAGTACGTGAACTACATAGACCAGACCAACGGCTCGCCCATTGTGGACGGCATAGGCACACAGATGCACGTAGACCTCAACACCAACAAAGACCAGATTAAGCAAATGTTTGAGAAGATGGCCGCCACAGGCAAGCTGGTCCGCATAACGGAACTCGACATCAAGGTGAATACCTCTTCGCCTACAGCCGAGAACCTCATTGCCCAGGCAGAAATGTACCGGTACATCATAGAGCAATACAGAACTTGTGTGCCCGAAGCACAGCAAGCCTGCATCACCCTCTGGGGTATCAGCGACCATCCAGATGAACATGTCTATTGGATTCCGAACGATGCGCCCAACCTGCTTGATGCCAACTATGCCCGCAAGCCTGCCTATAAGGGGGTGTGCGACGGCATAGCCGGACGCGACATCAGCGAGGACTTCAGCGGTGACGACTGGAAAGATGCCTACGGGACAAAAGGGGAATAAAGCCCACAGGACCCAAATCACCCATAAAGAAGAGAAGACTTTTCCGGTCTTCTCTTCTTTAAAGACAAGCCCCCCAAAAAAGAGGGGAATGCCCTCTGCCTCCCCCCCCTTTCATGTACGATAACCGAATAAAAATGTAACATCCATCGACAATTATGTAACCGACAAAGAAGTTCGTGATACATTTTTTGAACCCCATTACAAGACTGTGCGCTATCTTTGCAGCCATAGTAATGACTTGAACTAATGCTGATGAAAACAATGAAAAGATTAATCCTATCCATACTGCTCACTATACTGACTGCAGGGACTCTCTCTGCCCAGAAAAGCACCCTGCAAAACCAAGGCTGTTCCACGCAGCTCGTCGTGGAGGGCAAGCCTTTCCTTATACTCGGCGGCGAACTGGGCAACTCGTCGGCATCAGCTACACAAGACATCGAACGCATTTTCCCCAAACTGCAACGCATGGGACTTAATGCCGTGCTTGTACCGCCTACTGGGACTTGACAGAACCCGTAGAGGGGCAATATGACTTTACACTGACCGACAAGGTGCTGGAGCAGGCACGGAAGAACGACCTGAAAGTTATTTTCCTATGGTTCGGAGCCTGGAAGAACTCCATGAGCTGCTATGCCCCACTTTGGTTCAAGGAAAACAGCAAAAAATATCCACGCGCCCACACCCACAGCGGTAAACCACTCGAAATAGCCAGCGCCTTTTCCGAAAACGTGTACCAAGCAGACCACCGCGCTTTTTCCCATTGGATGGAGCATATCGCAGCCAATGACAAAGAGGAAGGTACCGTCCTTATGATACAGATAGAAAACGAGATTGGTATGCTGGAAGACGCACGCGACTACTCTCCGGAAGCCGAAAAGGCTTTCCATGCCGATGTGCCCGCCTCACTGACAGAATATCTGCAAAAGAACAAAAAAACACTTCATCCCCAACTGCTGAAGAAATGGGAAAGCCAAGGATGCCGCAAACAGGCACGTGGCAGGAACTATTCGGGGATGATCTCTATACCGATGAACTATTCATGGCATGGCATTATGCCCGCTATGTGGAACGTCTGGCACAGACCGCCCGAAACATCTACAACGTTCCCCTCTACGTCAACGCCGCCATGAACAGTCGCGGACGCAAGCCGGGAGAATATCCTTCGGCAGGTCCGTTGGCACATCTGATTGACGTGTGGCACTGTGCCGCCCCCTCCATCGACATTCTGGCCCCAGACCTCTACGACAATGGTTTCAAAAGCTGGGTGGCACAATACCACCGCCCCAACAACCCGCTCTTCATTCCCGAAATCCGCCTGACGGACAACGACGGAGTCAGAGCCTTCTACGCCTTCGGAGAGCACGATGCCCTCGGGTTCAGCCCCTTCTCCATCGAAGACGGAGCCAATGAAGACAATACCCCCTTAGTACAAAGCTACAAAACTCTGAAAGAGCTGATGCCCTTGCTGACCAAATATCAAGGAAAAGGTCTCATGCACGGCCTGCTCTTTGACAAGCAAGACAAGGAGCGCATCCTGACCGATGATGACCTCACGCTGACCTGCCGCCACTACTTCACCCTGCCATGGGATTCGCGAGCCACAGACGGCAGCACATGGCCCGAAGGTGGAGGCATTGTACTGAAACTTGCCAAGAACGAATATCTTGTGGCCGGCAGTGGCATCGTGATTGAATTTGCCAAAGCCTCGGAAAGGATAGATTTTCAGGAACAAAAAGTGCTGGGAGAAGACGGTTTCGCCTTGAGCGGCTACGAGAAGGCTACCGCTGAAACCAGAAAAGGAGGTGTCGAGAAAGAGACGCTTACCTCTACCAAGAACGGAAAGGAGCGGTGCGGCATCGGATTCGTGGATGAAGTAAATGTAAACAAAGACGGAAGTCTGAGCTACCTGCGCAGGCAGAACGGTGACCAAACCCATCAAGGACGGCACGTGCGCATCTCCGTAGGCGATTGGAAAGTGCTGCACGTGAAACTGTACGAATATAAATGAAAAGAAAAGAGCGGAAGCCTGCATGAAAGAGGCATATAGATAAACTTAAAGACTGTAAGCATGAAAGATTTGATTCATAATAAAGTTTGGTTAGGAATGGCAGCATTGCTTTGCCTTTGCTCCGTCTCGCGGACGGAAGCAAAGGTGAAGCTGCCTGCCTTGGTTTCGGACGGGATGGTGCTGCAGCGCGAGCAACCTCTGAAAATATGGGGTACAGCAGATGCAGGAGAAACAGTGCAGCTAACTTTCCTGAAAGGGAAGAAAGCCAAAGAAGCCTATACTGCCACCGCCGACAGCCATGGAGCATGGAGCATCGAACTGCCTGCCATGAAAGCCGGAGGCCCCTATCGGATTCAAGTTAATGACATCGAACTGAAAGATGTCTTGGTGGGCGATGTATGGCTCTGCTCGGGACAGTCAAATATGGAACTGCCGGTACGGCGTGTGATGGACATGTTTGCCGAAGAAATTTCCGCCTACCATAACGAAAAGATACGCCACCTCATCGTACCGAAAACTTATAATTTCCATGAACCGCAAAAAGACATGCCTGCCACAAGCTGGAAAGCCCTGACACAGGAAAACGTAATGGAATTTTCCGCCCTTGCCTACTTCTTCGCCAAAGAAATGTATGAAAGGACAGGCGTACCCGTGGGCATCATCAACAGCAGCTGGGGCGGCACGCCCGTAGAAGCTTGGATGAGCGAAGAGAGTCTGAAAGAGTTTCCGCAATACATCAATGATAAACGGCTGTACGAAGACGATGCCTACTGCAAGCACATCAAGGAAGTGGAAGGAGAAAGCTTCCGTCGCTGGAACGCCGCCCTCTACCGGGGAGATGCCGGACTGCATGAAACCACACCGTGGTATGCTGCCAATTATGATGACAGCGCATGGCAAACCGTAGATATGTTTGCAAATACTTGGGGCAATAATGGGCTGAACGCTATCGGTGGCTCACATTGGCTGCGCCAAAGCGTGGAAATTCCATCAACGTGGAATGGAAAAGAAGCAACGCTCCGGCTGGGTTGCCTGGTTGATGCCGATTCGGTATACGTGAACGGGCAGTTCGTAGGCACCACGAGCTATCAATACCCACACGCATCTACCGCATCCCCTCCGGACTGCTGAAAGCGGGGAAGAACAGCATCACCGTGCGCCTCATCAGTAACGGTGGGCAGCCGGCATTTGTCCGGGAAAAGCCTTATAAGATTATACTGAACGGACAGAAGGACGGCATTCCCACCGAAAGCTCCACAGACCCCCGGGAAATAAACCTGAAAAGGGAATGGAAGTACCGCCCCGGCGCTCCAATGCCGCAAGCACCGGGCATGATGTTCTTCTGCTACAAACCCGTATGCCTATACAATGCCATGATAGCTCCATTGAAGGAATACGGCGTGAAAGGAGTGATATGGTATCAGGGAGAGTCCAACGTATCGCGCCGGAACGAATATGCCGACCTGCTTACAGCCATGATGGCAGACTGGCGCAAGACATTTGATGCCCCAGAACTTCCATTCTATATTGTGGAGTTGGCCGACTTCCTGCATCCGAATGACACCGGTGGACGAAAAGCCTGGGCAGAAATGCGCCAAGAACAAGCCAAAGCCGCCGAACAGAGTAGCAATGCCTACCTCATAAAAAACAGCGACTTGGGCGAATGGAACGACATTCACCCCTTGGATAAGAAAACATTGGGCAAGAGAGTGGCAGAGGCAATTAAAAATGGACAACTTATAACTAATAACTAATATCTTCCATCATGGAATCGACACAAAAAACAAGAGAGGAGTCGAAAGGCTTCTACAAACTTTCATGGATGCAACGCATAGGGTTCGGCTCAGGCGACCTGGCACAGAACCTTATCTATCAGACAGTGTGTATGTATCTGCTGATTTTCTATACCAATGTATACGGGCTGGAGCCATCGCAAGCAGCTTTCATGTTCCTTGTAGTAAGAGTAGTGGACGTGCTGTGGGACCCGTTAGTGGGCGCTTTCGTAGACAAGCACAACCCACCGCTGGGCAAATACCGCTCCTATTTGGTGCTGGCAGGCATTCCGCTTACCGGATTTGCCATTCTCTGCTTCTGGAACGGTTTCTCCGGTTCGCTGGCCTATGCCTACATCACTTATGTAGGATTATCAATGCTCTATACGCTGATAAATGTACCCTACGGTGCCTTGAATGCCTCGCTCACCCGCGACACCGACGAGATTACCACCCTGACCAGCGTGCGTATGTTCTTGGCCAATACGGGTGGACTGGCCGTGGCCTACGGCATCCCCAAGATAGTTTCTTTCCTCTCGCCCGACGGTATGACCAATACAGTTGAGAGTGCCGATGCCTGGTTCACCACCATGGCCGTCTACGGTGTGGCGGGGCTGGTTCTACTCACTTTCTGTTTCACACAGTGCAAGGAACGGGTAGTAATGGATGCCAAGGATACGGAGAACGTCCGGGTGTCCGACCTCTGGGTGGAATTCAAACGCAACCGCCCGCTGCGCATCCTCGCTTTCTTCTTCATTACGGCTTTTGCCATGATGGCTGTAGGCAACTCTGCCGGCTCGTACTACATGATATACAACGTGCACGGCACCAGCGACCAGATGGCCAATTTCATGGCACTTGGCTCTATCCCCGCCTTCATCTTCATGCCTTTGGTGCCCTGGATTAAGCGGAAGATAGGCAAGCGAGCCATGTTCAACGTATTCCTTTCCATCGCCATCGCAGGTATGGCACTGCTCTACATCATCTCCATGACACCGGGACTGAGAAACGAAATATGGCTGGTATACGTGGCGCAGTTCATCAAGTCCACAGGCGTGATTGTGGCCACGGGCTATATGTGGGCACTTGTTCCCGAAGTCATCTCCTATGGTGAATACACCACGGGCAAGCGCATTTCGGGCATTGTGAACGCCCTGACCGGCATTTTCTACAAGGCAGGAATGGCCTTGGGCGGCGTAGTACCGGGACTGGTGCTGGCGTATGTAGGCTTTGACAAGGGCAATGCCGTCAACCAATCGGCCTTTGCCGAGCAAGGCATCCTCTGGTTAGTGGCTGTCATCCCTGCCATGCTGCTGGCAGTAGCCATGCTCATCATCTCCAAGTACGAACTGACGGACGAAAAGATAGATGAAATCAACCGGAAAATCGAGACTCGGAATTTAAACGAATAATATCTGCCGAAAGGCAGGCAAGAGAACGCAAAGCACAACAGTAACTTAAAAAACAGAAATAAAATGAAATTCAAAAACATTGTATGCTCCGTTGCGACAGTCGCATGGCTGTCGGCTTGCGGAGGAGGGAAACAGGCTGCAACAGAAGAAACTACATTGAAAGAAGCCTTCGGCAACAAATTCCTTATAGGCGTAGCTATCAACGCACGCCAAGCATCGGGACAAGACTCCATAGGGGCAAGTATCGCAAAGCGACACTTCAACTCCATTGTGGCCGAAGACTGCATGAAAAGCGCCAATATACACCCCGAAGAAGATTGCTACGACTTCAAGCAAGCGGACGAGTTTGTGAAGTTTGGCGAAGAGAACGGCATGGCAATAATAGGACATTGCCTCATCTGGCATTCGCAATGCGCCCCATGGTTCTTCACGGATAAGGAAGGAAAGCAGGTTTCGGCCGAAGTACTGAAACAGCGAATGAAAGACCATATCACCACCGTGATGAGCCGTTACAAAGGCAAAGTTAAAGGCTGGGACGTAGTGAATGAGGCCATCGAAGGGGACGGTTCGTGGCGGCAAACCAAGTTCTACGAGATTCTGGGTGAAGAGTACATCCCCCTCGCTTTCCAATATGCCCATGAAGCAGACCCCGATGCAGAGCTTTACTACAACGACTATGGCATGCACGCCCCCGGACGGCGCAACGGTGTAGTGCGTCTGGTGAAGTCGTTGAAAGAGAAAGGTCTACGCATTGATGCCGTAGGTCTGCAAGGGCACATGGGCATGGACTATCCCTCTGTAGAAGACTTTGAGAAGAGCATGATGGCCTTTGCAGCCTGCGACGTGAAGCTGATGATTACCGAATGGGAAATGAGCGCCCTACCCACCGTACATGAAAGAGCAAATATCAGCGACACCGTAGCATTCCATGCAGCTATGAACCCCTATCCAGAAGTCCTGCCCGACTCCGTGTCACGGGTATGGAACGCCCGCATGAAAGCTTTCTTCAACCTCTTCGTGAAGCACAGCGACGTGATGGAGCGTGTCACTGTATGGGGCGTGAGCGATGGCGATTCTTGGAAGAACGACTTCCCCGTGAAAGGACGCAAGGAGTACCCTCTGCTCTTCGACCGCAACTACGAAATGAAACCGTTCCTGAAGGAACTGATGGAAGATTCCCGGCTGACAAGTAAACAAGACAACAAGTAATCAATAACTCAAAAACTCATACCCTATGACTCCCAAGAAAGTAACCAAACGGTACCTCTTTCCCGCCGACTATATGGCAGACCCATCGGTACATGTATTTAACGACCGTATATATATCTACCCCAGCCACGACTGGGAATGTGGGAACACAGAAAACGACAATGGTGACCAATACGTAATGAAAGACAGCCATGTACTGTCTACCACTGACCCCATGAACGGTGAAGTTATTGACCATGGCAAGGCACTCGACATTGCCGATATCCCCTGGGCAGGCCGCCAGCTGTGGGACAGCGACGTGGCAGAGAAGGACGGCAAGTACTACCTCTATTTCCCCTTGAAGGACAAGAACGATGTGTTTCACATCGGTGTGGCAATTGCCGACCGCCCCGAAGGTCCCTTCGTTCCCCAGCCCGACCCCATACGGGGCAGCTACAGCATGGACATTGCCGTGCTGAAAGAGGGCGAAGATTATTATCTCTACTTCGGCGGCTTGTGGGGCGGACAACTGCAACGCTACAAGGACAACAAAGCGCTGGAAAGCGCCGAACTGCCCGAAGGAGAAGAACCTTCGCTGCCCAGCCGTATGGCACGGTTGAGCAAAGACATGCTACAGTTTGCCGAAGATCCGCGCCCCATACAAGTGGTGGACGAGAACGGCGAACCGCTGAAAGCCAACGATCCGCACCGCTTCTTCGAAGCCAGCTGGGTGCATAAGTACAACGGCAAGTATTACTTTTCCTATTCCACCGGCGACTCGCACCTGCTTTGCTATGCCACGGGTGACAACCCTTACGGGCCTTTCATCTATCAAGGAGTCATTCTGACTCCCGTTGTGGGCTGGACCACGCACCACTCCATCGTAGAATACCGGGGTAAATGGTATCTGTTCCATCACGACAGCGTGCCAAGTGGCGGCAAGTCGTGGCTCCGCAGCCTAAAGGTGTGTGAACTGGAATACGACGAAGAGGGAAAGATTGTAACTATAGACGGAGGAGGAGAATAAATGAAAAAGGCCTTCTTCCTGTTATATATGCTATTTTGCCTCGGCTTGCGCACCGCAGCCGGGGAAAGTAACCGGCAACTGCCTGCCACATTGAACATAGCCCACCGCGAATTGCAAAGATGGAAAGGAACCCCCGTGGAGCTTGTCCTGAAAAAGGAGAAGCAACTGCTCCCCGAAGGTTTCCACATACGCCGGACAACCGACAAGCTCACCATCACCTCCCCTGGTGAAACCGGACTGCTCTATGGTGTCTATCACCTGCTTCGCCTGCAAGATATGCACAACTGTGACCAACTTCGGAAAGTGGAAACCCGAATGCAGGAAGAAGGTATTACAGAAAATCCCGCATACTCCCTCCGCATCCTGAACCATTGGGACAACTTGGACCGTACTGTGGAGCGCGGCTATGCCGGGCAATCCCTCTGGAACTGGGACGAACTGCCCGGCACCCTCTCGCCCCGTTATGAGCCTACGCCCGTATCAATGCCTCCATCGGCATCAATGGCACCGTGCTGAACAACGTCAACGCCTCACCACAGATACTCTCCACCGTCTATCTGGAGAAAGTGCAAGCCTTGGCCGATGTGTTCCGCCCCTACGGCATACGGGTCTATCTGTCCGTCAACTTTGCCAGTCCGATGGTTCTCGACAACCTATCCACAGCCGACCCGTTGGACAAGAACGTCATCCGCTGGTGGAAGAAGAAAGTGAAGGAAATCTACCGCCTCATCCCCGACTTCGGTGGTTTCCTCGTAAAGGCCAACAGCGAAGGACAGCCCGGCCCGTGCGACTACAACCGCACCCATGCCGAAGGAGCCAACATGCTTGCCGATGCTTTGAAACCCTACCAAGGCATTGTGATGTGGCGTGCCTTTGTATACAGTGCCAATGATGCCGACCGTGCCAAACAAGCTTATCAAGAGTTCCAGCCGCTGGACGGAAGATTTTGTGACAATGTTATCGTGCAGATAAAGAACGGTCCGATAGATTTCCAGCCGCGTGAGCCTTACAACCCGCTATTCGGTGCCATGCCAAAGACTGCACAAATGGTCGAATTCCAGATTACGCAAGAATATCTGGGATTCTCCAACCATCTGGTTTACCTCGCCCCTATGTGGAAAGAATTCTTTCGTTTCGTTCCCCCTTCTTCACTGAAAGCCATAGCGGGAGTTGCCAATACCGGGACAGACGCCAATTGGTGCGGACACCCCTTTGCACAATCCAACTGGTATGCTTTCGGACGTCTTGCCTGGAATCCGGCACTCACTTCCGAAGAAATAGCAGATGAATGGTTGAAGCAGACTTTCAGCCATGACAGAAATTTTATTGAACCGGTAAGCCGGATGATGCTCGAAAGCCGCGAAGCGGTAGTGAACTACATGATGCCTCTCGGTCTCCACCATCTCTTTGCCTGGGGGCACCATTACGGTCCCGAGCCCTGGTGCCATATTCCCGATGCCCGACCAGACTGGCTACCCTCCTATTATCATAGGGCAGATGCAGAAGGCATCGGCTTCAACCGCAGCACCGGGGGCAGCAATGCCACAGCCCAATATTGCGATTCCCTTGGTAAGCTGTACGACAACCCTACCACCTGCCCAGAAGAGTATCTTCTGTGGTTTCACCACCTTCCGTGGACCCACCGGATGAAAAGTGGACGGACATTATGGGAAGAGTCTGCCTGCACTATGACTGCGGTGTGAGGCAAGTCCGCAATTTTCAGAAAACATGGGATTCCATGGAAAAATATATAGATGGAGAACGCTTTAAAGAGGTACAACAGCGTTTGGAGATACAAGTAAGCGACGCTATATGGTGGAAAGATGCATGCCTGCTGTATTTTCAGGAATATGCCAAACAACCTATTCCCCAAAACATAGAAAGCCCCATACATAATCTTGAAGACCTGAAGAGGATTGCCCTGCCCATCAGCAACTATGAGTGCCCGTCAAAAGAGCTGCTGGACAAGAACAGATAAGCAGAATTGGTCTGTAGCGGGAAGTCTTCCTGCGCGTGGAATCATCATCGTGAGAGAGCCATTTTCATCAGTCGACCCGCAAAGGCAAAACAATGATAAAACGTGATCCGCCGACATAAGCCGTATCCAACGTTACTGTTCCGCCCAAACAGTGAACAATGGCACGTGCCAACGGCAATCCTAATCCGTAACCGGGAACAAAGGAATCAATCTTGGTAAAACGTTCGAAGACCCATTCGGAACGGTCTATAGGGATACCTTTTCCGGTATCCTGCACATAAAGGTACAACAGTTGTCCTTCTTTACGGTAATCCAACTCGATACTGCCTGCTTCGGTAAATTTGGAGGCATTACTCAACAAGCAATTCAGTAACCGATAGAACGCCTGCTCATTGGTACGAATCGTCAGAGCCTCGTCGTCGGATATCAAACGCACAGATACGCCCGGATGCAACGACAAAGAGATTTGCTCCAAAGAAGCCATACAACAAGCATGCACATTCACCTCCATTATCTCCAGGTCACGACTAACGGTATCATAGTCCGATAGTTCGATAGCATTGTCCATCAACCGAACCAACTTGAAGCTGTTGGCGCAAATTTCGTCCACCATCACCTTCTCTTCCTCATCAGAAGGTTTGAGCAATTGCACAAAACCTACGATACAGTTTAGCGGTGTACGCACCTCATGGGTTATACTGTTCAAGAAAGACGTTTTCACCCGATTGGCCTCCTCGGCACATTTCAATGCAGCTTGCGTTTCCTCTTCCTTGACCGACAGTTCCCGATGCCGGGCCTGCAGCTCATCCTTGGACAAGCGTAATTTCTTCATCAGTTTATGATTGCGGTAAAAGAAAGCTGTCCCTACCAGAATGACAATGACCAATGCAAAGGTGACGGCCTTGTTACGCTCCAATGCGGCTTTCTGCGCATCAATCTGTGCATAGGTGTATTTCAATTGAAGCGTTTCATTCTCCATCAGCGCGGCAAATAAGCCTGCGCCTCAGCCAAATGATTTCCGGCCAAGTAATACTCGGTCATCACCTCATAATAATGGTAGACGTTTATCAGGGCCGTTGCATCCGAACAATCTTCGAACCATCCCCTTTTCTGTATTTCCTGCCTGTATACTCCGGCCAACCTCAGGAACTCCCGTTCATTGCCGGTATATATGCAATACAGACATTTGGCATATATAAAATAAGATTCCTCGTTGAAATCCGCCTGCCGCAAGCGTTCTATTTGTCCGATGCAACGCTTGGCAGACCGATAGTCACCGGAACGGATGCAAGCCAGCAGGTAGCACTCGGAGATGAAAGCATAGCTGTTGTAGCCAGCGTCCTTCGCTTCTATTTCCTTGAATCCGGTTTCCTTGAAGTAGAGCTGCCGGATAAAGTCCAGCGTCTTTTCGTAGTGAGTCATAGAAAGCCTCCACAATTTCTGCTTATAGAAGACACGGGCGATGGTTTCGTTGGCAAAGACCATCCCTTCGTCATAACCTATATCTTTCGCTGCCTGCATCAACAATTGTGCTTCCAGAAGTGCTTCGCTATCGTACAAGCCATTGACATATTTCAAAATGAGGAGAAACCACGTCCGCATAAAAACATCGGCAGATACTTCTTGCTGCATGGATACCCGCTTGATACGATCACAATAATATCCGATGGAATCCCGGGATACGGAATCACCGAAAATAATACTCCAAAGCTGAATACGCTGTAACTCCAAGAAACCGGAAAAGCGAGACGGATGAGCATTGAGCTGACGTGAGAATTCCTTATAAGAATCGAGCGTATAACTGCTGGCTGAAGCGGTATATGCCTTGAAAAGTTCTGGAGCTACTTGGCGTTTCACCTCTTTAAGATAAGCAGCAGTCTTCGTGCTATCCATCTCAAAATTAATATCCGGAGTCAATTTGGCACGCTTCACATCGAATTCCCCATCTTGCGCCATACATGCCGGACTACTCATTCAAAGTAACCCCAACATTAAAAATATGATATTACTTCTCATACTACCCCACCCCGCATGAGCCATGCGGTTTCTTATAAAAATGTGTGCTCATCAGTAGTCTCGCCGGGAATCGAACCCGGATCTAAAGTTTAGGAAACTTCTATTCTATCCGTTGAACTACAAGACCATCAAGAGACCGGACGGACATCTGCCCGATTCATGTTGCAAAGATAGTTCAAACCGAAATACTTTTCCAAATCTGACTAAACCTTTTTCGCTAAAACATAAAAAAAAGTCTCCCTCTTGGCAGGCGCCGACCTTTGAGCCGACAGATGCCGGCGGCTGTCAAACAAGAGTATGACAAGATGAAAAACACCTGCATATAAACCAAACAGAAGATATTCCACCAATTTTCCGAAGAAAAGTTTTGTTAATCCGATTAACTTTACGAAATTTGCCGTTTATGTAAATGAATAACAACCCCTAACATTAACCCATAAGTAATTCGTAAGTTATGGCAAACGACATGATGGTCAAAGAACTGGAGCAAGTGGTAGTCCGCTTCTCCGGAGATTCCGGCGACGGTATGCAGCTCGCCGGCAACATCTTTTCAACAGTTTCGGCTACCGTGGGCAATGACATCAGTACATTCCCCGACTATCCGGCAGATATCCGTGCCCCGCAAGGCTCACTTACCGGCGTTTCCGGTTTCCAGGTACACATCGGTGCAAACAAGGTCTATACCCCCGGCGACAAATGCGACGTGCTGGTAGCCATGAACGCCGCCGCTCTGAAGACGCAATACAAGTTTGCCAAATCCACCGCCTGTATTATCATGGACACGGACGCCTTTCAGAAGTCAGACTTGGAAAAAGCAGCCTTCACTACCGACAACCCCATCGAGGAAATGGGCATCAAGAACGATGTGATAGCAGCCCCTATCTCGCAGATGGTGAAAGATTGCCTGGCAGACACCGGCATGGACAACAAGAGCATGATGAAATGCCGTAACATGTTTGCCGTAGGACTGGTGTGCTGGCTGTTCAACCGCAACCTGGAGATTGCCGAAAACTTTATCCGCGAGAAATTTTCCAAGAAGCCCGAGATTGCCGAAGCCAACATCAAGGTGATTCGTGCCGGATATGACTACGGACACAACACACACTCCAGCGTGGCCAACACCTACCGCATAGAAAGCAAAACCGCCATTCCGGGCCGCTACATGGACATCACCGGAAACAAGGCAACTGCCTACGGTTTCATCGCTGCTGCCGAAAAGGCCGGGCTGAAGCTTTACCTGGGTTCCTATCCCATCACCCCCGCAACCGACGTACTCCACGAGCTCTCCAAACATAAGTCATTGGGTGTAATCACCGTACAGTGCGAAGACGAAATCTCCGGCTGCGCCTCCGCCGTAGGTGCCTCCTTTGCCGGTGCATTGGCAGTGACCTCCACTTCCGGGCCGGGCATCTGCCTCAAGTCGGAAGCCATGAACCTGGCGGTCATTATGGAACTGCCGTTAGTGGTACTTGACGTACAGCGCGGCGGTCCTGCAACGGGACTACCCACCAAGTCGGAACAGACCGACCTGCTGCAAGCCCTCTTCGGACGCAACGGTGAAAGCCCCATGCCCGTATTGGCAGCCTCCTCGCCAACGGACTGTTTTGAGTGCGCCTACATCGCCTCGAAGATAGCCTTGGAGCACATGACCCCGGTGATTCTGATGACCGACGCCTTCGTGGCCAATGGTTCTGCTTCGTGGAAGCTCCCCAAACTGGCGGAATATCCTGCCATCAACCGCCTTATGTCCGCCCTGACATGGCGGGCAACTGGACTCCTTACCAGCGCGACCCGAAGACGGGTGTACGCTACTGGGCCATCCCCGGAACGGAAGGATTCACTCACGTACTGGGCGGCCTGGAGAAGGACAACAAGACGGGCGCCATCTCCACTGACCCCGAAAACCATGACTTGATGACCCGCCTGCGTGCCGAGAAGATAGCCAAGATTGAAGTACCCGATGTAGAAGTATTGGGCGACAAGGAAGATGCCGACCTGCTCATTGTAGGCTTCGGGGGCACTTACGGCCATTTGCATGCCGCCATGGACGAACTTCGCGCGACCGGCAAAAAGATAGCCCTCGCCCACTTCAAGTTTATCAACCCGTTGCCGGGAAACACTGCTGAAGTGATGAAGCGCTACAAGAAGGTAGTGGTTGCCGAACAGAACATGGGACAGTTTGCCGGATACCTGCGCATGAAAGTGGACGGATTCGTACCCTACCAGTTCAATCAAGTGAAAGGACAGCCCTTCTTGGTAAACGAATTGGTACAGGCGTTTGAGGAGATTATAAATAAATAAGTAAACAAGTTGACAAGCAAACAGGTGACAAGTTGACTTAAAATACAAGAAACATCATGAACGAATATACAGCAAAAGATTTCAAGAAAGGGCAACCCCGTTGGTGTCCGGGTTGTGGTGACCATTTTTTCCTCGCTTCCCTGCACAAAGCCATGGCCGAAATCGGTGTCCCGCCTTATATGACGGCAGTAATCTCAGGCATCGGTTGCTCCAGCCGTCTGCCCCACTACATGAACACCTACGGCATGAACACCATCCACGGACGTGCCGCCGCCATCGCCACCGGCTGCAAAGTGACCAATCCGGAACTGGCCGTATGGCAGGTGAGCGGTGACGGTGACGGACTCGCCATCGGAGGCAACCATTTCATCCACGCCAACCGGCGCAACATCAACCTGAACATGATTCTGCTGAACAACCGCATCTACGGCTTGACGAAAGGACAGTATTCTCCCACTTCCCCGCGCGGCTTCGTCAGCAAGTCGTCCCCCTACGGCACGGTGGAAGACCCGTTCCACCCGGCAGAACTCTGCTTCGGCGCCCGCGGACACTTCTTTGCCCGCGCCGTGGCCACGGATGCCGCCGGCACGGTGGAGATTTTGAAAGCGGCCTACAGCCACAAGGGTGCCAGCGTCTGCGAAATCTTGCAAAACTGCGTTATCTTCAACAACGGCACACACGATGCCGTAGCCAAGAAGGAAGACCGCGCCAAGAATGCCATCTATCTGAAGCATGGCGAACCGATGCTCTTCGGCGAAAACAATGAATACGGACTGATGCAGGAAGGCTTTGGCTTGAAAGTCGTCAAGCTTGGCGAAAACGGAATCACGGAGAAAGACATCCTCATCCACGATGCCCATTGCGAAGACAACACCCTGCAACTGAAGCTCGCCCTGATGGAAGGTCCTGACTTCCCGATTGCCCTCGGCGTTATCCGTGATGTAGAAGCCCCCACTTACGACGATGCTGTCTATGCACAAATTGAAGAAGTCAGCGGCAAGAAGAAATATCACAATTTCGAAGAACTGCTGATGACAAACGATACGTGGGAAGTCAAATAGACCACTAAGATGTTCTTTGTTCACCAATATCCCCCTTCACCAGTCCGGCAAGACAGGTGGAGGGGTTTTTACGATGGAGAAAATATAGAAAGTTTATAGTTTCTCCCCGAAAGCCAAGTCTCCGGCATCTCCCAGACCGGGCACGATATAGGAATGCTCGTTCATCTCCGGGTCGATTGCTGCACACCACAAGGTCACTTCATCTCCGGGGAACAGCTTTTCCAGATGCTCTACGCCCTGCCGGCTGGCTATGACACAAGCTATCTGCAACTTGGCGGGCATCCCCTTAGTAATGAAGCCTTCCAGGCCAATTCCATACTTTCTCCCGTGGCAAGCATCGGGTCTACAATCAATAATGTCTTCTTGGACAAATCCGGAGTAGCGATGTATTCGATGTGTACATCCACCGTGCGGCATTCCTTATCCTTATAATAACGGTAAGCGGAAACAAAAGCATTCCCGGCATGGTCGAACATATTCAAAAAACCAGTATGCAAGGGCAGTCCGGCACGGAAAACAGTGGCAATCACCACCTCGTCATCGGGTGTGCTGACCGGCGCCACTCCCAAGGGAGTCTGTACCTGCTTGACAGAATACGTCAGTTCCTTACTCATTTCATACGCCATTATCTCTCCAATGCGTTCAATATTACGGCGGAAACGCATACGGTCGCCCTGGACTGCCACATCACGAATTTCCGCCACGTATTGGTTCAAGACAGAATTTGTCTCAGCAAAGTTGATAACTTTCATAATTATAAATGTGCTAATATGCTGCAAAGTAAACGAATTTCACCCAATTTGCAACATTCAGTTAGCAGATATTGTTATGGTTTTATAAAAGATTTCCTATTAGAGAAAAATTTCTCTAATAGAGCTTTTCTTTAAAAAGAAAGTATTACTTTTGTAGGCGAAAAACAAGGGACCTGCTGAAAAGCAGGAAAAAGAGAACTTTTCCACATTCGTTTTCCCTTGTAAATCAAAGGTAAAAAGAGATTAAAGAAAGAGATTATAAACCAAATACCAACATTTTAAATCATTAAAAGAAATGGCAAATTTAGATTTAAGCAAGTACGGTATCCAAGACGTGAAGGAAATTATCCACAACCCGTCTTACGATGTACTGTTCGCAGAAGAAACCAAACCAGGTTTGGAAGGCTTTGAAAAAGGTCAGGTAACTGAACTGGGTGCTGTAAATGTAATGACAGGTATCTATACCGGTCGTTCTCCTAAAGATAAATTCTTCGTAATGAATGAAGCCAGCAAGGATTCTGTATGGTGGACTTCTGAAGAATACAAAAACGACAACAAACCTTGCTCTGAAGAAGCTTGGGCTGACCTGAAGGCTAAGGCTGTTAAGCAGCTGAGCGGCAAGCGTCTGTTCGTTGTCGATACTTTCTGTGGCGCCAACCCCGCTACTCGTATGAAAGTACGTTTCATCATGGAAGTGGCATGGCAGGCTCACTTCGTAACTAACATGTTCATCCGCCCGACTGCTGAAGAACTTGCTAACTACGGAGAACCTGATTTCGTATCATTCAACGCTTCTAAGGCAAAAGTTGACAACTACAAGGAACTGGGTCTGAACTCTGAAACAGCTACTGTATTCAACTTGAAGACCAACGAACAAGTTATCCTGAACACTTGGTACGGTGGTGAAATGAAGAAGGGTATGTTCTCTATCATGAACTACAAGAACCCGTTGCGTGGTATCGCTTCTATGCACTGCTCTGCCAACACTAACATGGAAGGCACTGACTCTGCTATCTTCTTCGGTCTGTCCGGTACAGGTAAGACTACTTTGTCAACTGACCCGAAACGTCTGTTGATTGGTGACGACGAACACGGATGGGATGACGAAGGTGTATTCAACTACGAAGGTGGTTGCTACGCTAAGGTTATCAACCTGGATAAAGAAAGCGAACCCGATATCTACGCAGCCATCAAGCGCGACGCCCTGCTGGAGAACGTAACTGTTGACGCAGAAGGCAAGATTGACTTCGCTGACAAGAGCGTGACAGAAAACACTCGCGTTTCTTATCCTATCTACCACATCAACAACATCGTTAAGCCGGTTTCCAAAGGTCCTCACGCTCATCAGGTAATCTTCCTGTCTGCCGATGCATTCGGTGTATTGCCTCCGGTATCTATCCTGAACCCCGACCAGGCTCAGTACTACTTCCTCTCCGGCTTTACTGCTAAGTTGGCTGGTACAGAACGTGGTATCACTGAACCTACTCCGACATTCTCTGCTTGTTTCGGTGCTGCTTTCTTGAGCTTGCATCCTACTAAATATGCAGAAGAATTGGTTAAGAAGATGAACAAGGTTGGTGCTAAGGCATACTTGGTTAACACCGGTTGGAACGGTAGCGGCAAACGTATCTCTATCAAAGACACTCGTGGTATCATCGATGCTATCCTCGACGGCTCTATCGACAAGGCTCCGACGAAGGTTATTCCTTTCTTCGACTTCGTGGTTCCGACTGAATTGCCGAATGTAGACCCGAAGATCCTCGATCCTCGTGACACTTACGAATGCGCTTGCCAATGGGAAGAAAAAGCTAAAGACCTGGCCGGTCGCTTCATCAAGAACTTCGCTAAGTTCACTGGCAACGAAGCTGGTAAGGCTCTGGTTGCTGCTGGTCCGAAGCTCTAATCTGACAATAAAGTTAGAAACATATGGAAAAGGCGTCTCCTCCGGGAGATTGCCTTTTTCTTTTTTTACATCTCTATCTCATTGATAATCCGAAAGTTTTAGTAGCTTTGCAGAAACCATTATTCCAATAAAGCAATATGAAAAGTATCAAATTGATGTTGGCAGGTGCAAGTTTGCTGCTACTTTGCAGTTGCAGCGCCCAGGCCCAGAAAGAGTCCCAAGTTGCCTATGCAAATGAAAGCAAAGAGAATACGGTGATTGAAACCATCATGTCACGCCGCAGCATCCGCCAGTACAAACCGCAAGCCGTGAATCGCGACACCATGCAGATTATCCTGGATTGCGGTATCAATGCACCCAACGGACAGAACAAGCAATCGTGGGAAGTGCGTGTAGTGGATAACCCGGATTTCATCAACGGCATTACGGAAATCTACAAGAAGGAAAATCCCAAAGCCGCCGAAGACCCGAAATTCAAGAACATGTTCCGCAACGCTTCTACAATAGTATTTATTGCCAATGATCCGTCTTATGACCTTTCGCAGATTGACTGTGGACTGCTGGGTGAGAATATGATTCTATCGGCCTGGTCCATGGGAATCGGTTCTTGCTGTTTGGGCGGCCCCACACGCTTCATGACCTCTACTCCAGCTGCTGCCGAATACCTGAAGAAACTGGATATTCCGGAAGGCTATCAGCTGCTTTATTGTATAGCTTTCGGCTATCCGGACGAAACGCCCGTTGCCAAACCCCGTAATGCGGCAAAGGTAAAATTCATCGATTGACTCTCTTCTGATGAATGATAATATAACAAAAGGAGTGTCTCACCTTGCGGCAGCGCACTCCTTTTATATATAACAACTAAAACTCTTCTGTTTATCAGCTCTTGTTCGCACGCTTACGCTCAAGCTCATCGAGGATAACCTTGCGCATACGCATTGATTTAGGAGTAACTTCCACGTATTCGTCTTCCTTGATATATTCCAGCGCCTCCTCAAGAGAGAACTGTACAGGAGGAATCAGACGTGCCTTGTCATCCGAACCACTGGCACGCATATTGGTAAGCTTTTTGGACTTCGTTACATTAATCACCAAGTCGTTGTCATGGGAATGCTCACCCACTACCTGGCCTGCATAAACCTCTTCCTGCGGGAAGATGAAGAACTTGCCTCGGTCCTGCAACTTGTCGATGGCGTAGGCAAAAGCCGTACCGGACTCCATGGCAATCATAGAACCGTTGGTACGCCGTTCAATCTCACCCTTATACGGCTGGTATTCCTTAAAACGGTGCGCCATGATGGCCTCTCCAGCGGAAGCGGTCAACACGTTGGTACGCAGACCGATGATACCGCGCGACGGCATGTCGAACTCAAGATTTACACGTTCGCCGGCACTTTCCATCTTCACCATTTCACCTTTACGACGGGTCACCATATCAATCATCTTGCTGGCATATTCTTCGGGAACATTGATGGTCAGCTCTTCGATAGGTTCGCATTTCACGCCGTCAATCTCCTTGAAGATTACCTGCGGCTGCCCTACCTGCAACTCATATCCCTCACGACGCATGGTTTCAATCAATACGGAAAGATGAAGCACACCACGACCGGAAACAATCCACTTGCCATCTTCCTCGCTCTTGCGCACACGAAGAGCAAGATTCTTATCCAACTCCTTCATCAAACGGTCGTGGATGTGGCGGGAAGTAACAAACTTACCTTCCTTACCGAAGAATGGAGAGTCATTGATGGTGAAGAGCATACTCATCGTAGGCTCGTCAATGGCAATGGGCGGCAGCGCTTCCGGATTTTCGTAATCGCAGACCGTATCTCCGATTTCAAATCCTTCGATACCTACCAATGCACAGATGTCACCGGAAGATACTTCCTGCACCTTTACACGGCCCATACCTTCGAATGTATGCAGTTCCTTGATTTTTGATTTCACGATACTCCCGTCACGCTTTGCCAAAGACACGTTCATGCCTTCTTTCAATGTGCCACGGTGCACGCGCCCCACAGCAATACGCCCGGTATACGAAGAATAATCCAGCGAAGTAACCAGCATTTGCGGTGTACCTTCCAACTGTTCGGGGGCAGGAATATTCTCCAAGATACAATCCAGAAGCGGATAAATGTTATCAGTCGGCTGCTGCCAGTCCGTACTCATCCAGTTATTCTTGGCAGAACCGTAGATAACGGGGAAATCCAGCTGATCCTCGGTTGCATTCAAGCTGAACATCAAGTCGAACACCATCTCGTATACTTCTTCGGGACGGCAGTTTGGCTTATCCACCTTGTTCACAACAACGATAGGCTTCAAACCAATCTGCAGAGCTTTCTGCAATACAAACCGTGTCTGCGGCATAGGACCTTCGAAAGCATCCACAAGCAGGATGCATCCGTCCGCCATGTTCAATACACGCTCTACTTCACCTCCGAAGTCACTGTGTCCCGGAGTATCAATAATGTTAATCTTGGTGTCCTTGTAGTTGATAGAAACGTTCTTTGAGAGAATCGTTATACCTCGTTCACGCTCCAGGTCATTGTTGTCCAACATTAATTCACCTGTGCTCTGGTTGCTTCGGAAAAGGTTTCCGGCCAAAAGCATCTTGTCAACGAGCGTCGTTTTCCCATGGTCCACATGGGCAATAATTGCAATGTTTCTAATGTTTTGCATATAATACCTATTATTTTCAGGCGACAAAGTTAGTGATTTTGGATTAGATATGCAGTATAGATATGATTTTTTTGCTGAATATCATTGTGATATAAAAGTTTATCCCTATCTTTGCAGCCCCGAAAGGGAATATTTATAATAACTTTTAATTAAACATTATGTATTTAGACGCTGCTAAAAAGCAAGAAATCTTCGGCAAATACGGAAAGTCTAACACTGATACTGGCTCAGCTGAGGCTCAGATAGCTTTGTTTTCCTACCGTATTGCCCGTCTGACTGAGCACCTTAAGCTCAACAGAAAGGATTATAGTACAGAAAGAGCTTTGACTATGTTGGTAGGTAAACGCCGCGCGTTGCTGACTTACCTGAAGGACCGCGACATCAACCGCTATCGTGCCATCGTCAAAGAACTCGGCTTGCGTAAGTAATCTACTTGCGGCAAAAACCATTAAAAAAGGAAGTTTTCCAAAAGGAAACTTCCTTTTTTGTTTATAATCCGATTTATACGTAATTTTGTATCCATGAAAAGGAAAGTATCAGCAGCAAATCTTTCGATAGCAATCACTTTTCTATTGGTACTGCTATCATTCGGCTTCGGTTATCGCAACTATTCGCAGGCAGAACAACACGTGGTCTCTGACCTGAATCAAGCGCTGCAACGCACAGTATTGCAGCACAAAGGATTATGGTTGAATGCAGATACCATCCAAACCTATGCCAAGCTGCAAGAAGTGATGGGTGCTCCCGTTTCCGTAAGCGGTTTCCACAGAGCCTTTACCGAAGCATTGTCCATCACCGGATTGAAAGATGTCTCTACACTTTCGCTGCATATACTGAAAAAGAATGCTACCGCCACCGTATTCAATGAAATTCCTGCCGGATGTCTTGCCAGCGACACATTGGTATGGCTCTCCACCACAGCCGATGCATCTGGACTGACACTTTCTTTCCGGGGATATGCCCGTTGCTCAGCTGCCATGCTGTTCAGCTTATCCAAGCAGACGATTCCGGCAACATTGCTATTGGCCGCCCTACTCTGGGGAGGATTCACCTTTTTCTATTTCCGTCGGTGCACAAGGACTGATGCTGATACTCATAACGGGCAACAGCAGGGAAACGTCATCACTTTCGGCAACCTTTCATTTTCCCGCCAGGAAGCCTGCTTCTATAATGAGCGGCAAGAGAAGCTGAAGCTCACACCCATGCAGTACACACTGATGGAGATGTTCTATCTTTCTTCCTCACACCTACTTTTCAAATCCGACATCTGCCAATCACTATGGCCGGGAAAAGACAATGCAGACGAAACGCTTTACACATTGATACGGCGCCTGAAGCCCATTGTCGAGGACAACAGCAACCTCAGAATAACAACAGACCGCGGCCGCGCCTACGGACTGGAAATAAGAACCTAAACATTATAAGAATCATGAAGACTAACAGACTTATCCTATCAGCTAATCTGCCTGACTGCCGCAATGCCGGCAACTGCTCAAAGCCGAAAGCGAAAAGAAAACACGTAATCGAACGTATAGTAAAGGAAGCCATAGCTGCCAGACAATACAAAATCAACGTAGACCGGATGCAACCGATGAGAGGCAGCAGCCGTAGCCTGACCACCAACTATACATTGGAAGTCAGAAATGACTCTGTTTTTTCCTATCTACCTTACTTTGGAGTGGCCTATAACGCTCCCTATGGAGGAGGCAAAAGTCTAAACTTCAACGCCCCCATCACCGGATACACAACCAAGCCTCTCAAAAAAGGCAAAACCCAAATAGACTTCAAGACTCGCAGTGAAGACGACAATTATGAATACAGCCTCACCGTCTTTCCCGACGGTTCTACCAGTATCCATATACAGTTCATGAACAAGCAGTCCATCTCATTTACCGGAGATATGGATACAGAAAAATAGCCATTCCCCGCCCAGAAGAGTAAGAAAAGGCATTGTCAGCCTATTGTCAGGCAAATGTCAGACAATTATCCGCTTTTTGTTTCTTCCATCCCGGCAGAAAGCGGATACCTTCGTGTCCCGAAATCAAACAACAACCGGAACATGAAACAGATAGTATGTATTCTTGCCCTGCTCCTAATGAGCGTCATGACAACAAAAGCACAAACCAGCCCGGCAACACCCTCTATCCGGGGTAGAATTCTCACAGAAGAAAAGCAACCGGTAGAGTTTGCCAACATCGCCCTCCTTTCCGAAGATTCCACCTTCATACAAGGAACGTGCAGCCGAAGCGACGGTGGTTTTGAACTTCTCCCTCCCGCTCCCGGAAACTATCTACTACAAATTTCTTCCATCGGTTACAAAAACCTTTGCCAGCCTTGCTCCACCGGGAGTACCCACAACTGGATATTGCAAACCGATGCCGTGCTACTTGCGGAAACCGTCATCACCGCCGCCCGCCCCGTTTTCAGACTAAAGGGCGGAAAGTTGGAGACAAGTGTACGGCAAACCCTGCTCGCATCCTTGAATGATGCCAACGACGTATTGAAACATATCCCCGGACTGCGCTCCTCTGATGAGGGGTATACCGTTTTTGGCAAAGGGACACCGGTCATCTATATAGACAACCGCCTTCTGCAAGACAACTCCGAGCTGCAACGCCTCTCTGCCGCCGATATTGAAAAAGTGGAGCTCATCACCAACCCGGGTGCAGAGTACGATGCTACCGTTAAAGCCGTTGTACGCATACGCACCGTACGTAACAAAAGAGACAGTTTTGGCGGTAATTTCCGTGCAGGAATCACCCAACGGAGACGCAGCAGCCATTACGGACAAATCAATCTGAATTATCAGAAGAAAGGGCTGTCCCTGCTGGGCATGCTGTACACCAATTATGAAAACAGAAAACGCCACCAGGAGGTTCGCTACCAGATACCGTCCGAAATACAATGGGATGTAAACAACCGGGGTCACTTATATAATAAGGGACTGCTTGCCGGAGGAAAAGCAAGCGCCAGTTACGACTTCACCCCTCAACACAGCCTCGGTGCCTCCTATGAGTTTCATCGTACCCCCGATTATCACAGCAGTGACCATTCGGCATATACCGTCCGGGCAAATGAAGAGTTGGCCGATCACACCATACATTCCTCCCAAAACCTGCAGCAAACCAGCCGGCACCAGCTGAATGCCTACTATCAGGGCAGCATAAAGCAACTCCACATAAACTTCACCACCGACCTGGTGTACGGCAAAAGTTATGATCACCAGGAGGCTCAAGAAGAAAGCCAGACCGAAGGCAATCGCGATATCAGCTCTTTCAACCACGCCGACAACCGCCTTTATGCCGCCAAGTTGATTCTGACCCATCCCCTTTGGAAAGGTGAACTGAAGACCGGTGCCGATTACACCTTCATCCGACGGAATGACAATTTCCTGAACCGGCAGCACATACTTCCCGATACAGACAGTCGAATCGACGAAAGCAAGTCTGCCGTCTTTGCCGAATATTCACTGACATTAGGAAAAATCAGCCTTCTTGCAGGACTGCGCTTCGAGCATGCCGTCTCCGACTATTGGGAGCAGGAAGAGTACGTGTCCGGTCAAAGTCGTACTTACAATGACTGGTGCCCCAACCTATCGGTAGACTTTCCTCTC
This sequence comes from Bacteroides rodentium JCM 16496, assembly GCF_000614125.1. GTDB lineage: Bacteria > Bacteroidota > Bacteroidia > Bacteroidales > Bacteroidaceae > Bacteroides > Bacteroides rodentium. Next base: position 9,592 of record NZ_BAKJ01000001.1, on the reverse strand, counting down.
GGCAAAGCCCAAGCCAATCTCAGCTATACAGCCAAAAGCAACCGCCCCAGCTTCTTCCAGCTACGTAGCACACTGAGTTATAACAACCGTTTCATCTACGAAGGCGGCAACCCGCTGCTCACCCCCGAAACCAACCACGACCTACAGTTCACGGTCCTTTACAAGTGGATGCAATTCGGACTCAACTACCAATACCGCCGCAATGCCATTGCCTTCATGACCAAAGAATATGAGGACAATCCGGATGTTGTCATCTTCATTACCGGAAATTTCAAACGGATGCAGTATCTCACCGCCTCTGCCCATCTGTCACCCACCGTCGGCATCTGGAAACCGGGGCTCGGCATCTACTTCGCCCAACCGTTCTTCAAAGTCACCAATCAAGGCAGTAGCAAGAAAATGAACCGCGGCAGCATTTACCTCTTTCTGCAAAACAGTCTCCAGCTTCCGGACGAGTGGATTCTTTCCCTTAATGCCGACTACCAGAGCGAAGGCAACTTCGGCGCCATGCTGCAACGTTCCTATTGGGGCATAGACGCCGGCATCCGCAAAACATTCTTCAACAAAAGGCTGACGCTCGGACTACAAGCCAATGACCTGTGGAATTCCCGGTATGGCTCCTTCATGCTGTTCGGTCCCCGGCTGACCTATACGAAAAAGGCAAACCCGGACTCGCGCAGCTTCTCCCTGAACCTAAGCTATCGTTTCAATGCAGCAGGCAAAGCGTACAAAGGAAAGCACGTATCGGAACAAGACTTGAAGCGGCTATAAACAGAACTTTGGGGAAGAAAGAGAAACAGAACAGAAGAATATTATACAAATAAGCCGACCACCGGAAATATTTCAGCAATATTTTCCCCCAGAATGTTGCATCAAGTAAAAGTTTCTCTTATTTTTGCGGTTTAACAGCTATAAATTATAACCTTTAGACAGAAAATACTATCATTATGGATACCAGCAAAATCGTAGGAGAAAAAATAAAATCACTCCGTGAAAGCCAATCCATCAGTATGGAAGAACTGGCACAGCGTTCGGGACTTGCTATCGAACAGATTGAACGTATAGAAAACAACATCGACCTCCCGTCACTGGCTCCCCTCATCAAGATAGCTCGTGTGCTGGGTGTACGTTTGGGAACTTTTCTTGACGACCAGGATGAGAACGGTCCCGTGGTCTGCCGTAAGGACGAGTCGCAGAACAGCATCAGTTTCTCCAACAATGCCATCCACAGCCGCAAGCATATGGAGTATCATTCACTCTCCAAATCCAAAGCCGACCGCCATATGGAGCCGTTTATCATTGATGTGGCCGCTACGGACGACAGTGACTTTGTACTCTCCTCACACGAAGGCGAAGAATTCATCATGGTGATGGAAGGGACCATGGAAATCAGTTACGGCAAAAACACCTACCTGCTCGAAGAAGGTGACAGCATCTATTACGATTCCATCGTTCCGCACCACGTACACGCCTATGAAGGGCAGGCAGCCAAGATACTTGCAGTAGTTTATACACCCATTTAAATTAATGGAAAATTGAAAGGTGAAAATGGAAAATGATAAATACTTTCTATTTTCACCTTTCAACTTTCCACTTTCAACTTCCACATCATGTTATACGAACGTACCCTCGGCCAATGGTTGGAACATTGGGCCGAAACAACACCAGACAAAGAATATATCGTTTACTCTGACCGCAACCTGCGTTTCACCTGGAGCCAGTTCAACCGCCGGGTGGACGACATGGCCAAAGGACTTATCGCCATCGGCGTGGAGCGGGGAACACACGTAGGTATCTGGGCAGCCAACGTACCCGACTGGCTGACTCTATTATACGCTTGCGCCAAGATAGGGGCCGTCTACGTAACGGTAAATACCAACTACAAACAGTCCGAGCTGGAATATCTCTGCCAGAACTCCGACATGCATACCCTCTGCATCGTCAATGGCGAAAAGGACAGCGACTTTGTGCAGATGACCTATACCATGCTTCCGGAACTGAAAACCTGCCAGCGCGGACACCTGAAAAGCGAACGTTTCCCTTATATGAAAAACGTCATCTACGTGGGGCAGGAGAAGCACCGGGGCATGTACAACACGGCCGAAATACTTCTCTTGGGCGACAACGTGGAAGACAGCCGCCTGAATGAGCTCAAAAGCCAGGTCACTTGCCACGATGTAGTGAACATGCAATACACGTCCGGCACTACGGGATTCCCGAAAGGCGTCATGCTTACCCACTACAACATTGCCAACAACGGCTACCTGACGGGCGAACACATGAAGTTTACCGCCGATGACAAGCTCTGCGTCTGCGTACCATTGTTCCACTGCTTCGGTGTGGTACTTGCCACCATGAACTGCCTGACACACGGCTGTACGGAAGTAATGGTGGAACGCTTCAACCGCTGGTAGTGCTCGCCTCCATCCACAAGGAGCGCTGCACGGCACTTTACGGCGTACCCACCATGTTCATTGCCGAACTGAACCATCCGATGTTCGACATGTTCGATATGTCCAGCCTACGTACGGGTATCATGGCAGGCTCCCTCTGTCCGGTAGAGCTGATGAAGCAGGTGGAAGAGAAAATGTACATGAAGGTAACCAGCGTTTACGGGCTGACCGAAGCTGCTCCCGGAATGACCGCCACCCGAATAGACGACCCGTTCGACGTGCGCTGCAACACCGTAGGACACGACTTTGAACATACGGAAGTAAAGGTTATCGACCCCGAAACCGGAGAAGAGTGTCCCGTAGGCGTACAAGGCGAAATGTGCAACCGCGGATACAACACCATGAAGGGCTACTACAAAAACCCGGAAGCCACAGCCGAAGTCATTGATGAGAACGGCTTCCTGCACTCGGGAGACCTTGGAGTAAAGGACGAGGACGGCAATTACCGCATCACAGGACGCATCAAGGACATGATTATCCGCGGTGGCGAAAACATCTATCCCCGCGAGATAGAAGAGTTCCTCTATCAACTGGAAGGCGTAAAAGACGTACAGGTAGCCGGTATTCCCTCTAAAAAGTACGGTGAAGCCGTAGGCGCTTTCATCATCCTGCACGAAGGAGTGGATATGCACGAATCGGATGTACGAGACTTCTGCATCGGCAAAATATCACGCTACAAGATACCCAAGTATATCTTCTTCATCAAGGAATTCCCCATGACGGGAAGTGGCAAGATACAGAAATTCAAGCTGAAAGACCTGGGATTGCAACTCTGCAAGGAGCAGGGGATTGAGATTGTGTAATAATAAAGGAGTAGGGGTTAGGGATTAAGGATAAAGGATTAGGGATTATTGGGGTCGCATAGACTTTAATATAGGCATAAACCATCCCTAATCCCTAATCCTTAATCCCTAACCCTTATTCCTTATTTTTCTTCTTTTTCCGGATACTTCATATTCTCCTCTTTCATCTGTTCCAGTACCTCATGCAGGTATTTGGCAGACTCCCATTTAGCCATTGGCAGGTCGTGGAGCAGATAATTACCACAATCTTGCGGAGCGGCACCGGGGACTTCACCTTCATATTCGGCAACAAAGCGGAAGGTGTCTTGCATCAGTGCCAGTATGTCCTGCGGCTTCAAGTCACCTTTCATCAACAGATAATTACCGGTGAGGCAGCCATGGGCCAATAAATAATCTTGTCCTGCCACTGCGGGTCGTTGCGCAGGTAGGTGGCGGCAAGGTGTTCGATGGTGTGCAGAGCACCTTGTCCCAAGGCAGGCTCGCGATTGGGTTCTTTCATACGGATGTCGAAAGTAGTGACTGTTTCTCCATTCACTTTATCCTGGCGGGATACGTAAATGCCGCGCAACAAGCGGATGTGGTCGATTGTAAAACTGGGAATCTTCTTCATGAGTGATGAGTTATAAGTTATGAGTTATAAATTACCGGGAAGGGTGGATAGGAAGGTCCATATCGTGAGGAACGAACGCTCTGCCATGGTTCCCCAGAAATCGGCATACTGCGAAGCATGGTCCTCTACTCCGGGTGTGTCGCTGATGATGCGGAAGCTGAGAAAAGGGACACCGTACAGATAGCAAGTCTGCGCAATGGCGGCAGACTCCATATCAACAGCAAGACCGTCGGGGAAACGTTGCTTGATGGTATCCAGCTCCGTACGGTTGGTGATGAACTGGTCACCGGTACAGATAAGTCCGCTGTGGATGCGGCTTTCCATTCCGGCTTCGTTCAGCGACAAGGCATGTTTCAACAGAGAGGGACATCCCTCGTAAGAGGCGGGGAAACCTTGCACTTGTCCGTACTCGTTACCGTCGCCGCACCAGACGTCGTGATACACCAGACGTTGGCTTGCCACTATATCCGTCACCTTCAGGCAAGCATCAATGCCGCCCGCCACACCGGTGCTGACGATGCAGTCCGGAGAAAAGCGCCGTATCAGTTCCGAAGCTCCTACCGCTGCACTCACCTTACCGATGCCGCATTGCGTCAAGATTACATGGTTACCGCCCAATGTACCTCCCACATAGCGGAAACTACCATCGCCCGATGTATTCTTATCCTGCAAGCGCTCCACCAACCGGCGGTGTTCGCTGTCCATTGCGCTGATTATTCCTATCGTCATAGGGGTAAGTTTATGAGTTATCAATTCTCCGGCAAAGGTAATTCATTTATTGTTTTCTCAGAAGCATCATCTCTATAATCTTTAGAAATAGCATCAGGAACACGGCTCTTGCATTTAACTCCTTTAAATTTTAAAAGAAGTATCGGCTTTAACCTGCATTATTCATGCCTGGGAGTTAACTCCCAAGACGACTTGTCGGCTGACGACTCCTTTAAATGAAAGAGCCGTACATCAGGAAGCTAATAATCTATAGATAATTATATTCTTTCAACCTTTTATCGTAATTTTGTAGCAAAATACAAGCTTCATGAGTACAAGTTTACAATTCATAGATTTGTTTGCAGGTGCAGGAGGACTGTCGGAGGGTCTGACCGAGGCTGGCTTTCACAGTTTGTTCGCAAATGAAATCGTACACACATACGCTCAGACTTATGCCCGCAACCATATAGGTTCCAAAGTGGAAACAGCGGACATACGTCAGTTGGACGCCGACAAGATACGTGAAGATTTAGGTATGGAGAAAGGGCAGTTGGACCTTATTGCCGGTGGCCCTCCTTGTCAAGCTTCTCGATAAACGCCCCTGTCAGAAGTGTTTCAGACCAAAGGAATCATCTGTTTAGAGAATACTTAAGATTCGTTGAAGCTTTTGCTCCCAAAGCCGTTTTGATAGAAAACGTTCCGGGCTTAGTGTCCTTTGAACAGGGCGAAACCCTTCATGCCATACTGCAAGCGCTCGCCGAATTGGGCTATGGCGCTGATGTCAGGATATTAGGGGCTGCATATTATGGTGTACCCCAAATGCGGTGGCGTACAATTATTATTGGTTTTAGAGGAATAGAACTTCCTCTTTCTGCTTTTCCCGAGCCTGTATATCATGCTCCTATCCGCCCGAATTTTGCAACAGTCTTCAATGGGAAAAGTCTTGTTTCCTTCCCGACATCAGCAACAGAGGCCAAATTCACTACCGTATATGAGGCCATCGGAGACCTGCCTTCGTTGGAGTGCGGAGAGAAAGGTGAAGCCGTAAAAGAATATGCGTGTAAACCATTTTGTGATTTCCAGAAAGCCATGCGGCAAGGCACATCAGGAGTATTCAATCATGAATCACCCAAATTGGCCAAGATAAACATCGAAAGAATGAAGTATATAAAGCCGGGAGGAAATTGGACGGATATTCCATTTGAGATTCTGCCCAAAGGAATGCAAAAAGCACGTCGTTCAGACCACACGAAACGATATGGCAGAGTCACTAAGAATGGGCTTGCTTCGACTATTCTCACTAAATGCGACCCTCATTGGGGAGCGTACATACATTATGAGCAAGACCGTTCCTTTACCGTACGAGAAGCTGCCCGAATACAATCCTTTCCAGACCATTTCGTGTTTGAAGGAACTGTAGCCGAACAATTTGCCAAGTAGGCAACGCAGTCCCTCCATTGTTGGCTAAAGCCGTAGGCAATTCCATCAGAAACATCTTAACCGAAGAAATATAAAAATGGCAGGATACATATCAGAATTTTTCGGATTCAGAGCAACCGATAAGTCCGAAAAGGCACTTATGGCGGCAGCTAAAAACACATGTCCCTTTATCGGAAGTTTCTGCACAAAGATTCTCGCAAGAGATAAAACTATAGCAGGTGTCTGTTCTGTAAGGCAGAAAACAGCAGGTTCGCCCAATGTGATTTGTTGCCCAATCAGGCTGTATGCAGACAACTACAAAATGCTTTATGAAATTGCAGAAAGAGCTTTCAACATGAAGTTGAATTTATATGCCGGACGAAACGCTATCCTCAAAGCCAAGCAAGAAAAAGGGGCGGTAGCTGTTTTTGGTAAAGGATGGGGAGGAGAACTAAGACTGCCGCAACGAAAAGGGAGCGGCTCTTATTTTGTCGATTGGGTACTGGCCCGGCTGGATGGAAACGGAGAACTTGCAGAACTGACGGCCATTGAAGTACAAACCATAGACACTACCGGAAGTTATGGCAATGCAAGAAAAGCATTGGCAGAAAACAGGGAAGTGATAAGCGACACCGTAGGGCTAAATTGGGAAAATGTTTCAAAAAGAATCATACCACAACTAATCTATAAAGGACAAGTTCTGCAACGAGAGGATTTGTGTCGGAGCGGACTGTTTTTTGTGTGTCCCAGCCCTATATATCACAGAGTTATCGGACGCTTGGGCGGCAAAGAAAAACTACCAGCTTTTCCAAACCAACCGGCAGCCATTCATTTCGTAGCTTATGACTCTATCGAGGAAAAGATAGAAGAAGGACAAATAGCACGCTTGGGCATTATAGAAGAACATTGTACGACAGTCTATAAAGTCCAGGAAGCATTTTCTGCTCTAAATCTACCGGAAGGAAATGTATATAAAGAGGCTATTTGCCATTCATTATACCCTGAAAGATATTGTAAATAATTAATTAACTCAACAACTCAACAACTCATGAAGAAGCTTCTTCCCGACCTTATTGCCATCCTGGCATTCGTCCTCCTTTCCTTCGCCTACTTCTTCCCGGCGGATATAGAAAACCGTATTCTCTTTCAGCACGACACAGCTGCAGGAGCAGGCGCCGGACAAGAAGTCAAGGAGTATTACGAACAGACGGGCGAACGCAGCCGTTGGACAAACTCGCTGTTCGGCGGTATGCCCATGTATCAGATAGCCCCTTCGTATGACTCCACCAAGTCGCTGCAGTGGGTACAGAAAGCCTATCAACTCTTCCTGCCCGACTATGTGTGCCTCACGTTCATGCTGATGCTCGGCTTCTACATCCTGCTGCGCGTCTTCGGCATACCGGTCTGGCTGGCCGGACTGGGCGGTGTCATGTGGGCATTCTCCTCCTATTTCTTCATCCTGATATCTGCCGGACACATCTGGAAGTTCATCACCCTTGCCTACGTGCCGCCCACCATAGCGGGCATCGTGCTTGCCTATCGCGGGAAACTGCTGTGGGGAGGCATCCTCACCGCCTTGTTCGTGGCCCTGCAAATCACCTCGAACCACGTGCAGATGTCCTATTACTTCTTCTTCGTCATCCTCTTCTTTGTGGGAGCCTACTTCGAGAAAGCATGGCGCACCAAGACACTGCCCCAGTTCTTCAAAGCAAGTGCCGTACTGATTGTGGCAGCCCTCGTCGGCATAGCCGCCAACGTATCCAACCTCTATCACACTTATGCTTACAGCAAAGAAACCATGCGCGGCAAGAGCGAACTGGTGCAGACCGGCGACGCTGCCAAGCAGACCAGTAGCGGGCTGGACCGCGACTACATCACCCAGTGGAGCTACGGCATCGACGAAACACTGACTCTGCTGGTGCCCAACTTCAAAGGCGGAGCATCCGCCGCCCTCAGCCAAAGTGAAACCGCCATGAGCAAGGCAAACCCGATGTACAGCAGCTTGTACGGCTCACTGACACAATATTTCGGTACCCAACCCATGACGTCGGGTCCCGTCTACGTCGGAGCATTCGTCTTGTTTCTGTTCGTACTGGGATGCTTCATCGTGAAAGGACCGTTGAAGTGGGCATTGATAGGAGCCACTTTCTTCTCCATTGTCTTGTCCTGGGGCAAGAACTTCATGCCGCTGACGGATTTCTTCATCGATTACGTCCCGTTGTACAACAAGTTCCGCGCCGTGTCCTCCATCCTTGTCATAGCAGAGTTCACGATACCTTTGCTGGCAATCTTTGCCCTGAAACGCCTGCTTGAAGAGCCGGAAATCCTGAAGCAAGAAAAGAAGCCCCTCGGCATCAGCCTGCTGCTCACTGCAGGCATCGCCCTGCTGCTTGCCGTTGCCCCGGGCAGCATCGGCTCCGGTTACGTGCCCGCCCAAGAGGCACAGATGCTGCAGAATGCCGTCAACCAGCAGATGATACCCGCCAACGAGCTCTCCGGCATCCTTGCCAACTTGGGAGAGATGCGTGCCGAACTCGTCAGCAGCGACGCCCTGCGTAGCTTCATCATCATAGGCATCGGCTGCAGCCTGCTCTGGCTCTATGCAAACGGCAAGCTGCGCAGCTCGCTGACCATTGCAGGCATCACCATACTCTGCCTGGGAGACATGTGGGGAGTGAACAAACGCTACTTGAACGATGCACAGTTCGTGCCCGGTTCCATCCGCACCGAGACCTTCAACAAGACCCAGGCGGATGAGCAGATCCTGCAAGACCCCGACCCGGACTACCGCGTACTGAACCTCTCCACCAACACCTTCAACGAAAGCAACACTTCTTATTGGCATAAGAGTGTCGGAGGCTACCATCCCGCCAAGCTGCGCCGCTACCAGGAGATGATAGACCGCCACATAGCGCCCGAAATGCAGGCCGCCTACCGTGCCATCGCCACCGCCGGGGGCAAGATGGAGGAAGTGGATGCCAACCAGTTCCGCGTACTGAACATGCTGAACACCAAATATTTCATCTTGCCTGCCGGACAGCAAGGGCAGACACTTCCCATCCTCAACCCGCACGCCTACGGCAATGCATGGTTTGTAAACAAGGTGCAGTATGTGAACAACGCCAACGAAGAAATTGACGCCCTGGACAGCATCATACCCACGGAGACAGCGTAGTGGATGCCCGCTTCAAGGATGTACTGAAAGGTGCCACGGAAAGTTATAAAGACAGCCTCTCCAGCATCCGCCTAACAAGTTACGCACCTAACCGCCTGACGTACGAAACGAACAATGCCCAAGACGGTATTGCCGTATTCTCCGAAATCTATTATCCGGACGGCTGGCACGTAACCATCGACGGACAGCCTGCCGAACTGGCACGCGCCGACTACATCCTGCGCACAATGTATGTTCCTGCCGGACAGCACACCATCGAAATGCGCTTTGACCCCACCAGCCTACACGTGACGGAAGGCATCGCCTACGGAGCACTGGCGCTGCTGGTGATAGGTATCATCGTGGCAGTGCTGATAGCCAAAAGGAAGTATGTAAAGGCATAAGAACAAATATCATTCCCCCATAAGCACCCGACGCATTCCGC
>NZ_BAKJ01000002.1 GCF_000614125.1 Bacteroides rodentium JCM 16496 | reverse complement strand
TTGGCAGGCATCATGCTGGCAGCCTGCAACAACCAGGACGAGCCGACCGCAAACAACGGCTCACTGGAAGGGACACCCATCCGGGTGACCACACAAGTGATGGAAGCGGAGACCCGTGCGGAAATGGAGACCGATGACCTGACGGAATTCTACTTCCGGGTGACGGACGAAGGGGGAACCACCACGGATTATGACTACTTCACGAAGATGACCAAGGGAGAGGACGGCAATTGGACTGCCGAGACCTCGGAAATAGCTTGGAAGACGGCGAATGCACAAGTGAGCGCCGTGGCACAGAAGACGGCAAGCGGCTGGGAGGCATGGACGAAAGATGCCTATGACAGCGGCAAAGAGGTAAGCGTACTCGCCAACCAAAGCAGCAGCACCAGTACAGACGGCAGCATCAGCGACGAGAACGTAAAGGCCAGCGACCTGCTCTACATGCCTGCCACGGTGATAGACCCAAGCCATCCCACCGAGGGACAAATCAGCAACGACGGCAAAGTGGTGGTGAACATGAAGCATGCCTTTGCCAAGCTGAACATTACCGTAAACATCGGTACGGCGCAGGGAGGCGGCGAGGCGACCAACCCCATCACTGCCCTCACCGTGGGCGGCACCAAGCTGAAGGCAACTTTCAAGCCGGCAGATGCCACGCCGCTGACGGAAATCACCGCAAATAACCCGGCAACAGACATCACGGCACGGAACGAAAGCTACACCGCAGCCAGCACCACCAACCTGAATGCCAAAGCAGAGGCTGTGTACGAGTGCATCGTGATACCGCAAAAAGTAGCGAGCAACAGCTTTGTAGTGACAGCAACCATCGCCGGCACGAGCTATACCTACACACACAACAGCGCCATCACCTTTGCAGGAAACAAGAAATACACACTGGCCCTGAACTTGGGGCAGAACACAATGGGGATAGACGGAAGCGTCACGGTGGACGGATTTGATGAAACAATAGATATGGGTGGCGGCGAGATGCCTCCTGCCATGGCACTGACAGAGGACACAAAAGCATCTGCCAGCCTATCGGGAAGCGGAACAAGCGAATCAGACCCCTACCTCATCAACAACGCAGCGGACTTGAAGAAGTTCATCGACATGGTGAACACCAACAACCAATCAAGCAAATACTTCAAGCTCAATGCCGACCTCACCATAAATACAACGACATGGGCACCGATAGGAAACACCGACCACTATTTCAAAGGCAACTTCAACGGCAACGACAAAACCATCCGCGGACAGCTGAAGGCAGACGCCAACAACCCGCCAAACAATTTCGGATTCTTCGGATACATCAGCTATGGAACAGTGAAGAACCTGCACATGGAGGCTGACGTGACATACAGCGAAAACAGCAGCAGCAGATTTGTAGGCAGCATAGCGGGTTACTGCGAAGGCGGCTCGATAACCGACTGCACCAACAGCGGGAGCATTGATGGAGGGAAATACAATGCAACTGACTATCGAGAGAATTACATCGGCGGCATCGTAGGCTTTCTATATAATGGAAGCGTTTCCGACTGCGCCAACAGCGGAAACGTAAAGGGCACGGAGTGTGTACAAAATGGCACGAGCTACACCGGTGGCATTGCAGGAGCAGCTAGCATACCGTCATCCTCCACCGCCTTCATTACCGGATGCACCAACAGCGGTGACGTCACCGGAGTAAGTCCTGCCGAACAGAGTTCCTACATCGGCGGCATTATAGGCCTCTGTCGCACCGACATCACGAATTGCACCAACAGCGGTGACGTGAAGCAGGCAGCAGGCTTCGGATTCGTCATGGGAGGAATCTGCGGGAGCTTGGAGGGAGACATGCACCTATGCAAAAACAGCGGGAATATACACAAAACGACAGCAACGAGTAATTTCTGGAAGATCGGCGGTCTCCTTACAGGAGATATAGCCAAAAATAAAGCCATCTACAGTTGCTGCACCGCAGGCGGCACCTTGTATGAAGCCGACGGCACGAAGAGCGCCACGCAGTACATCGTTGGATATGACAACGGTACAAATAAAGGAATCACCGAAATGACCCCCTGCCCGGACTCGCACACCTCCGGAAACTAACCCCTTCCCCAGACTGTCCGAGAAGCTTGCACCTGCTTGCATTATGATATTTCTTAAGCACGGAATTACGCGGAAAACGCAGATTTCCCTTTTCCCTTTCCGCGAAATCCGTGCCTAAAAGAAAGTGTATGCAACCTTATCATCCTGTCGTGCAGAAAACGCGGACTCTTTTAAAGAACCGTGACCGAAGCCATGCAAAAAGGAAACTAATAATTGCATATCTAAGAAACTTTGCATAGCTTTGTAAAATAATAACATTTAATCCTTACAGCTATGAGTTTTACCACGCTTGGCAATCGTATCTTTACCGAGTCCATTCTCGACTATCACAAGACGAATGACGTAGACACCCCCATCCGGAATTCCTATCCCCTGAAAAGTATTGAATATTATCTCTATCTGAAAAACTGGATTGACACCGTCCAATGGCATTTGGAAGACATCATCCGCGACCCGAACATCGAGCCGGAGGAAGCCTTGAACATCAAAAGAAGAATAGACAAGTCCAACCAGGACCGTACGGATTTGGTAGAACTGATAGACAGCTATTTTCTTGATAAATACAAAGATATACAAGTGAAGCCCGATGCCACAATCAATACGGAAAGCCCCGCATGGGCCATAGACCGCCTGTCTATCCTGGCACTGAAGATATACCACATGCGCCAGGAAGTGGAACGCACCGATACCACACCCGAACACCACGACCAGTGCCTGTCCAAACTGAACATCCTGCTTGAGCAGCAGACGGATTTATCTACTGCCATCGAACAATTAATAGCCGACATAGAATCCGGACGCAAGTACATGAAAGTATACAAGCAGATGAAGATGTACAACGACCCCAGCCTGAATCCTGTACTCTACGGAAAGAAATGAGGCTGCTTGTTATCAGGTTCTCCGCCCTGGGCGATGTGGCAATGACCGTGCCGGTGCTTGTTTCACTGGCCAGGCAATATCCCGATGTCAGCATCACGATGTTGAGCCGCCCCTTTGTGCTGCCTCTGTTTGAGGAATCACCCCCAAACCTCCACTTCAAGGGGGTGGACTTAAGTCGGTACAAAGGTGCGGCAGGACTGTACCGGCTGTTCCGGGAGCTGAAAAGAGAGGGGAACTACGATGCCATAGCAGACCTGCACGATGTGCTCCGCACCAAGATTCTGCGGACACTCTTCAGATGGACCGGTGCAAAGGTGGCACACATAGACAAAGGACGCAAGGAAAAACGTGCCCTGACAGAACCTCGGCGCAAAGCACTGAAGCAGCTCCCCTCTTCCTTCGACCGTTACGAAGAAGTATTCGGCAAACTGGGCTATCCGGTACAGACGGCATTCCGCTCCATATTTGAAAAGGGAAAAGCGGACTGCGCCCTTTTCAGCCAGGTGACGGGCATCCCCGACGGCAAACATTGGATAGGCATCGCCCCCTTTGCAGCCCACAACGGCAAAAAGCTGCCCCAGGCAACCACCTTGCGCCTCATACACGAGTTGTCGGCAAACAGCGACTGGAGGATTTTCCTCTTCGGAGGCGGGAAAGCCGAAAATGAACTATTGGAACAATGGGCGGCAAACAGCCCCGACAACGTACTGTCCGTAGCCGGAAAGCTGAAACTAAAGGGAGAACTTGCCTTGATGAGCACCTGGATGTCATGGTATCTATGGACTCGGCCAACATGCACCTTGCCTCGCTCGCCGGCACACCTGTCGTGTCGGTATGGGGTGCCACGCATCCATACGCCGGATTCATGGGATGGGGACAAAGCATCGACAACGCCATACAGACCGACCTTCCCTGCCGGCCTTGCTCCATCTTCGGGAACAAGCCTTGCCGCAGAAAGGATTACGCCTGCCTCACCCGGATTACTCCCGAAATGATAATGCAGCGCATACGGCCTATAGTCGATGCGCCCGGACAGGCGTAAAGCACAGCAGTACAGCACACATTTAGCACGGCACATTTTGTATAGTCAACTTATGTTCCTATCTTTGCGCCTCTTTGAGCCATTGCGGCAGAAAAATGGCACAGAACCGGTATTATCTTAAACAAAGCAATAATGTATAAAGTCAAATTCACGCCCTATCGGGAAGGTTTAGGAACAATCATGCCCCGCCAGACAGCCGGACACAACTGCGTTTCCTCTGACGGCAGGTATCGATTTTATATTGGCGAAGAGATTGAAGACCCCGACTTCTGGGTGATACAGGGAAAAGGCATCCGCCACCCGCAAACATGCCTCGTGGCTCCCGAAAACACCATATTGCTCACCACGGAACCGCGCTCCGTATTGGTTTATCCGCAGAATTACATCAAACAGTTCGGCGTAGTGTGCTCGTGCCAGGAAAAGACCAGGCACCCCGACTTGCGGTTGGGCCCCGCCATACTGCCCTGGCATGTGGGCTTCAGGGAAACGGCAAACGGCTGCATCTACTCCAAGGACTACGACGGACTGAAAAGTGCCGCCACTCCGCAAAAAGACAAGCTGATTTCCGTAATCACCAGCAACAAGAACTTCACGCAGGGCCACATAGACCGCATCAAGTTCGTAGAAAAGCTCAAAGCATATTATGGAGACCGGCTTGACGTGTTCGGAAGGGGTTACCGCGACTTCGATGACAAATGGGATGTGTTAGCCCCCTACAAATACCACATTTCCATCGAGAACTCCTCACAGAGATATTACTGGACCGAAAAAATATCCGACTGCTTCCTCTGCGAAACGTTTCCATTCTATTACGGATGCACCAACCTGGACGACTATTTCCCCAAGGAATCTTTCCAGCCTATCGACATACACAACTTTGAAGGGACAGTGAACCTGATAGACCGCTGCATCCGTGAAGACAGATACAGAAACGCCGCGCCCGTGCTGAAGGAGTGCAAAGAGCGTGTGCTCGAAGAGTACAACATGTTTAACTATACAGCCGCCTTGTGCGACACCTTGAATCCTTGTCTGCCCAAGAAGGAAGTGACAATAGAGCCTTGCCACTCCATGCAGAACTGGCACAACTTCTATCACTACTCCATCGAACGCAACCTGTTCAAATGGAAGCAGAAGCTGAAAGAATGCTGTTCAGGACAATCCATCCTAATTTCAGAAAAGCCATGATGAAACTGAATCCCCGATACAAGGACAATCCGTCCGTAGCAAATTTCGTAGAGCAGCTTCCCCAACGGTTTGAGGAAGAAGGGCACATCGTGTACTCGGCACGCAACGTCATAAAAAGCTTCAGTCTGGACGACAGAACGCTTGTTGTCGTGAAAAAGTTCCACTCACTCCGTTGGCCACAGCGAATCATATACAGTTTCTTCCGCAAAAGCAAAGCCGAACGGGCTTTCCGCAACGCAATGGAACTACACCAAAGGGGAGTCTCCACTCCCTGCAACATAGCCTATCGGGAACAATGGAAGAATGGTCTGTACAAATACGGATATTATGTAACCGAACGAGACGATTCGCCCCCTATAAACGAGCGTCTGAACGTGCCCGAAGATTTTGACAGGATGCTTGCAGACGACTTTGCATCCTTTGCCGCCACGCTGCACCTGAAAGGCATTCTGCACCACGACCTAAACTCGACCAATGTGCTCTACCGGAAGAGCGGCAACTCCTATGCGTTCACCCTCATCGACATCAACCGGATGAGCTTTGCACCGGCAGGCCAGTCGCCCTCGCGCAAACAGTGCATACAAAACCTGACCCGCTTCACGGGACGTATGGACGTTTATGAGTACGTGGTACGCCAATATGCGCGGTGCCGCGGATGGGAGGTCGAGCCTTTCGCCTGCGAAGCCATTGCCGCCAAGGTGAAGCACGACAAGCAATGGCGACGGCGCAAAGCGTTTTTCGGGCATTTCAAGAAAAAGTAGGATTCTCTTTTCTTTCGTCTTCCGCCCAATTATAATCAAGTTCCGCTTCGCGCTGCATGGCGGCATCCACGATTTGAGTGGTAAAATCAATGATTTTCCGTTTAATGGTAGTGGTGCTGACGCCCGGAGTATAAGGGAAGTAAACGACTTGCTTGCCCGGTTGCGACTTCATCCATTCCAGCCCTTCCAGGTACTTGCCTTTCCAGTCATCACCAATAGTCACAATATCTATCTGCTCCCGTTGCAACTGGGCAATTTCGGTCAACTTCACCTGCTTCACCACTTTTGTCACGCATTTAATGGAACTGACGATGCGGAAACGTTGTTCGAAAGGGATGATGGGCTTCATGCCCTTGTACTTTTCTATAAGTTCATCCGTACTGACGCCTACTATAAGTTCGTCTCCCAATGCCGCCGACTTTTCCAGGATATTCAGATGCCCGATGTGGAACAAGTCAAAACTACCGGAAGTAAAGACCCTTATTTTTGCATTTTCCATAATATGTATTCTTCTGTTAAGTATTAAGCACTTTCTATCTCTTTGATACAGGCTGCAAGCTCATCCAGTTCCTGAAATGTCTGCAACCCCAAATGAGAAACTCTGAAATAATGGGGCGTACCACCGGGCATGATGTAAATGCCTTTCTTCATCAGTTCGGTAAACAGCTTGTCTCCATTGCGATGAACAAAGAAGCCGGTAATGCAGTTGGAGGGAACCTCTGCCGGAACCTCCCAACCATTCTGGGCACACAAGCCCCTGAAGTACAAAGCCCTCTGGCGAACAGTAGAGATTATCTTGTCAACACCCAGCGCTACATCCCGCTTCAAACGTTCGTGCAACTGCATGAAAAGCGTAGTCGCAGGACTATAAGGCGTCTGCCCCCTTTCCAGATTCTTAAGGTTCTCGGCAAAGTCGAAGTAATATCCTTTAGAGGCAAACGACATGCTTTTCAGGCGTTCCGACAGAACCAGGAAAGAAAGTCCCGGCGAGATATTCAACCCCTTCTGGCTGCTCGTAATGCAAATGTCGATTCCCAAGGCATCCATGTCCAAAGGGTCGGCAAGAAAGGAACTGATGGCATCTACCACCAGACTGACTCCATAACGCTGACAGACAGCTGATATTTTCTGCAAATCAAAGCATTGGCCGGTAGACGTTTCGTGATGCTGGCACAAAAGCACTCCGGGCAACGATTCTGACACAGCTTTATCCAAGGCTTCATAATCCATATCTTCGGCAAAAGGAACCTCAAAAACCTCTTTGGGACATCCGTAATATTCGCAAAGCCCTTTCCAACGATAGCCGAAAGAGCCGCCTGCCACAATGAAAGCCTTCCCGTGCAGAGGGACGTAGTTTGCCACAACCGCATCCATTGCCCCCGTCCCTGATGCGGTATAAGGTATAACCCTTCCACCCTGACAATGGATAAGCGACAACAGCATATCTTCCGACTCCTTTACCAACCTGGAAAAATCAGCGGTACGCATATAGGGGATAGGTTGCGCGGCTATCAACCGGATATCCTCTTCAATATCTCCCGGAAAAACATAAGACTTCATGACAATGATTCTTTTAAAATATCAACCAATAGATAAACATGGAGCAAAGATACAATAAATACAAGAATTTGCTTTAGAAGAAAGGATTATATCATAATAATTCCATATTTTTGTAAAACGAATGTTATATATAGGGAAAAATGGGAACCTTAAATGAAGAAAATACGCGTGAACTCCAGCTTGTGCTGCTAGATGTATTGACAGCCGTCAATACGGTGTGCCAAAAGCATGGCCTGCGCTATTATCTGATAGCAGGGACTATGTTGGGAGCCGTACGCCACAAAGGATTTATCCCCTGGGATGACGACGCAGACATCGCGCTCCCCCGAAAAGATTACGAAAAACTCATCGCTCATGCCAACGAATGGCTCCCATCCGAATACGAACTGGTAAGCGGGGACAAAGAGGCGCATTACCCGTATCAGTTTGCACGCATCCAAGACAAAAGGACTACATATATTCTGCGCAGAAGTTTCGACTACATAGGCGGAGTGCCCATAGATGTCTTCCCTTTGGATGGCATGACTGCAAATCCCATCAAACAATACATCCATTATTGCAAATACAGGATTATCGAGAAGATAATGTACTACAATTTAGTGAACCCATACAAACATGGGAAAGGCATACGTTCCATATATATACAGCTATACCACAAACTCTTTTCATCGGCATGGCTACATAAGACCTTGGACCGCATCCAGAAAGAGTATGACTACGAGACTTCCCCTTTGATTGCTGACCATGACAATAAACGGAGCAGAGGAATACTTCCGAAAGAAGTATACGGAACGCCCTCCCCGATTTCTTTTGAAGGAAAAATATTCAACGGAGTACAACAACCGGAAGCCTATCTGGCCCATTGCTATGGGAACTACATGGAAATACCCAAACAACACCCTCCCGTCAACTTCAGATATCTGGATTTAAAAACCCCTTACGAAAGATATATCAAAACGCATAAAAAGAACTCCCGGCAAGAATAAAAGCTATCGGCGTTTCACCATGCCAAAGGTTTTAATACTAGTATATTTCCGCCACAGATTCAAGGAACGGCAAGAAGGAACTCCATGACGACGAATGTAATCACGCACACCTTCAAGCATCCGATGGGCCACCCGACCATCGAGATAAGGGTCGTAATTGTCTACAACCCACTGCCGCAGGGCCGTCACTGTTTCATCGCACAGCACTTCATCATAGGCATCACACAAAGAGGCGGGGTTTGTTATGTTTTTCCAATAGATATCTTTCGCAATAGTACGCAAGGTGATGACAGGCTTGTTCAGTAGCAAAAACTCATAAACGGTAGACGAAGTATCGCTAATCATCACGTCGGCCATCAGCATATATTTCGTAACACTGAAATCGTCTATCCAAATAATATTATCCAGTTCCCCTGCCAGCTTCTTATATTCAAGCACCCAATCCTTGCGCGTCAGGGGATGGAATTTCAACAGCAACAAGACATCCCTCCGACAAGCCAACTCCATCAATGATTTTTTTATATGAGGCAATGAGGTCAACGAAGGTGAGAAGGTTGGTGCATACAGCACAATTTTTTGTTTTCCGCTTTCTTGCAACAGTTTCTTTCTTTCTTCATCAAAATCGTGCAAATGCGTTTTTATCCAATCCTGTCGTGTCCAACCGGTCTCCAACACCTCAAAATCTCTATATTTCTTTGACAACCGGGTAAACTCTTTGGTGAAATAAGGTCCTTGTGTAAAATAAGCATCAAAATAACGGCGAATAATCCAATGGTCTTTCTTTTCGGCTGCATAGCCATGAAATATCTGCACTTTCACTCCCGGTAGATAATAAGGGACTATATTGCCCGGGACAAAGATAGCATCCGGCTGAAAATCATAGACTTCTTGCATACTGTTTGTCCACCGAACATCATCCTTTAAAGGGAACTCCGGTATTTTTTTCCTATGCACATACCATAGTACAGTATTCCCGCCTTCCTGCACCGCTTCCAACTGAATAGGATTCAGTATATCAACAGCATACTTATTTTCACAAAACAAAACAATACGCATGACCTTTTTGTATTTATTACCAAACAAAGATATACTTTATTTTTCAATATATCTTCAATCATTCGTTTTATTCCTAATTTTGCAAGCATTAAAACAATGGAAAAACATCATGAAAGTTATCGTTGACAACAAAATACCCTTCATCAGGGAGGCCATCGAAAAGATAGCCGACAGCGTGGTTTACGTCTCCGGCAAGGATTTCACCCCGGAACTGGTGAAAGATGCCGATGCACTGATTATACGTACCCGTACCCGCTGCAACAAGGAATTGCTGGAAGGCAGTAAAGTCCGCTTCATTGCCACCGCCACCATAGGCTTCGACCATATAGATACGGAATATTGCCGTGAAGCAGGCATCGCTTGGACCAATGCCCCCGGATGCAATTCAGCATCCGTAGCCCAATACGTGCAATCAGCCTTACTGTTATTGCAACAGCTCAAAGGAGTACAACTGTCCGAATTGACATTAGGCATCATCGGCGTAGGCAATGTGGGTAGCAAAATAGCCCAAGTAGGGCAAGAACTGGGCATGCGTGTCCTGAAGAATGACCTGCCCCGCCAAGACAAGGAAGGAGAGGGCGATTTCAGTTCCTTGCAAACACTCGCAGCAGAATGTAATATCCTCACCTTCCACGTACCTTTATACAAGGAAGGGCCATACAAAACATTCCATTTGGCAGACCATACTTTCTTCCGGTCATTAAAACGCTGTCCCGTCATTATCAATACCTCACGTGGAGAAGTGATTGAAACCAATGCACTCCTGAATGCCTTAGAAGACGGACTGATTTCCGATGCCATCATTGATGTATGGGAGAACGAGCCTGATATCAATTTTACCTTATTAAATAGAGTGTTCCTTGGAACTCCCCATATAGCCGGTTATTCAGCCGACGGAAAAGCCAATGCCACCCGTATGTCCCTGGATGCCCTTTGCCGTTTCTTTCACATCAAAGCCGACTACCGCATCGCTTCCCCACCCGACCGACTATTACCGCCGGCAGCCTGGCAGAAGCATATCTGCAAATGTATGACCCGAGAAGGGACAGCGAAGCACTGAAAACACATCCCGAACAATTTGAAAAATTGCGGGGAGACTATCCGTTAAGAAGAGAAAAAGAAGCTTATACCTTTATGTTACAAAGCGGTCACCAATGACTCTATCACCCGCGGGTACCACTCATACTCCAGCCGGTGGATGCGTTGCGCCAGCTCCTCCGGCGTATCGCCCGGAAGTACGGGGCATTTCTGCTGGCAGATAATGCCGCCTTCGTCATAATGCTCGTTCGTATAATGGATGGTAATACCGCTTTCCTTTTCGCCGGAAGCAATCACTGCCTCATGCACACGGTCGCCGTACATTCCCTTTCCACCAAACTTAGGCAGCAACGAAGGATGTATATTTATCATTTTGCTGGGATAAGCATGCAGAATATTGTCCGGCACACGTGCCAGGAATCCTGCCAATACCACAAAATCAATATCATACTCGCGAAGCGTCGACAAAACAAGCTCTCCACTTTCCCAATCGCTCTTGGCAAACCAGCACAAGGCACTCCCAGCCCCTTGGCACGCTCTAAAACGAACGCATTCTGCCGGTTAGTCAAAACCAGAGCCACACGTGCCGAACCTTTTTCCCGGAAATAGCGGATAATATTCTCGGCATTCGTACCACTTCCCGATGCTAAAACTGCGATATTTTTTCCCATAACCCCTCCAATCACTGCACAAAACCGTGAAAAATGTGCAAAAATGTGCATTTAATTCATCAAATATTTGCGAGGAACGATAAATATTCATTCCTTTGCACCGCAAAATTAAAGAAATAAAACTAATTATTAATTAAAAACTTAAAGTTATGTCTGAAATTGCATCAAGAGTGAAAGCGATTATCGTCGATAAATTGGGCGTAGAAGAATCAGAAGTTACTAATGAAGCTAGCTTCACTAACGACCTGGGAGCTGATTCTCTTGACACTGTAGAACTTATCATGGAATTCGAAAAAGAATTCGGTATCTCTATCCCCGACGACCAGGCTGAAAAGATTGGTACTGTAGGTGATGCTGTATCTTACATCGAAGAACACGCTAAGTAATCTTATCCATTCGTTTATAACATGGAATTAAAAAGAGTTGTAGTAACAGGTCTCGGCGCCATTACTCCCATTGGCAACAGTGTTCCCGAATTTTGGGAAAATCTTGTGAATGGGGTTAGTGGAGCAGGACCTATTACTCATTTCGATGCATCGCTTTTCAAGACTCAGTTTGCATGCGAAGTAAAAGGCTTCGATGCTACCAAATATATGGATCGCAAAGAGGCTCGCAAGATGGACTTGTACACCCAATATGCCATTGCAGTAGCCAAAGAAGCGGTAGGTGATTCTGGGCTTGACGTCGAAAATGAGGATTTAAACAGAATCGGTGTCATCTTCGGCGCCGGTATCGGTGGCATCCGTACATTCGAAGAAGAAGCAGGCAACTATGCCTTGAACGGTAAAGAAATGGGTCCCAAGTTCAATCCGTTCTTCATCCCCAAGATGATTTCGGACATTGCTGCCGGACAGATTTCCATCATGTACGGTTTCCATGGTCCCAACTACGCAACTTGTTCTGCATGTGCCACTTCCACAAATGCCATTGCCGATGCATTCAACCTCATCCGCCTGGGTAAGGCCAATGCTATCGTAACCGGTGGTTCGGAAGCTGCCATCGCCGCTTGCGGTGTAGGCGGTTTCAATGCCATGCATGCATTGTCAACCCGCAATGATTCTCCCGAAACTGCATCCCGTCCGTTCAGCGCAAGCCGTGACGGATTCATCATGGGTGAAGGTGGCGGTTGTCTCGTTCTTGAGGAACTGGAACACGCCAAGGCACGCGGTGCCCAAATCTATGCGGAAGTTGCCGGTGTAGGAATGTCTGCCGACGCTCATCACCTGACAGCCTCTCACCCCGAAGGTTTGGGAGCCAAGTTAGTGATGCTGAATGCGCTGGAAGATGCAGAAATGAAGCCCGAAGAAGTAGATTATATCAATGTTCACGGTACATCTACTCCCGTAGGTGATATTTCGGAAGCAAAAGCAATCAAAGAGGTATTCGGACAGCATGCGTATGAGTTGAACATCAGTTCGACAAAATCCATGACCGGTCACCTGCTGGGCGCTGCCGGTGCGGTAGAATCCATTGCAAGCATCCTCGCCATCAAGAATGGCATTGTTCCTCCGACCATCAACCACGAAGAGGGTGATAACGACGAAAACATCGACTATGACCTGAACTTCACGTTCAACAAAGCACAAAAGCGCGAAGTGAACGTAGCTTTGTCCAATACTTTTGGATTCGGTGGTCATAATGCGTGTGTCATTTTCAAGAAATACGCAGAATAATAAGGTCGTGTTACGTAACCAAATAGATAAAATAAGGCTCTTATTCCGCAAGGATAGAGAGTCTTATTTTTGTTTTTACAGAATTCTCGGCTTCTTTCCACGTGACATCAAGGTTTATCAGCAGGCTTTGCTGCATAAATCCACTTCACTGCGTTCCGAAAAAGGGCGTCCCATCAACAACGAACGGCTTGAATTCTTGGGCGACGCCATCCTCGACGCCATTGTAGGAGACATTGTTTACCGCCATTTCGAAGGACGCCGCGAAGGTTTCCTTACCAATACCCGTTCCAAAATTGTACAGCGGGAAACGCTCAACAAACTGGCCGTGGAAATCGGACTGGACAAACTGGTGAAATACTCCACCCGCTCCTCATCCCACAACAGCTACATGTACGGCAATGCATTCGAAGCCTTCATCGGCGCCATTTATCTGGACCAGGGCTACGACCGCTGCAAGCAGTTCATGGAAGAGAAGATTTTCCAAAACTATATCGACCTCGACAAGATGTCTCGCAAAGAGGTCAACTTCAAGTCAAAACTCATCGAATGGAGCCAGAAGAACAAGATGGAGGTGTCTTTCGAGCTTATCGAGCAATTTCTCGACGAAGAGTACAACCCGATGTTCCACACCGAAGTCCGCATCGAAGGGATATCGGCAGGCACCGGCACCGGTTATTCCAAGAAGGAGTCGCAACAGAATGCAGCCCGGATGGCACTGAAAAAACTCAAAGGAGATGAAGCTTTCAAGGAGGAAGTCCAGACAGCCAAGGAGCGAAACCATGCAACAGAAACCGCCACGGAAGAAAATCCCATGGCAGAAGCTGTTGAAGAATCCTCACAAGAAAAATTAGCCGAAACAGATTCCCATCCTGCGTCCCTGGACAACTAAGTCATTGTCTTCCGTCACCAGTTTCAACTTGCCCGCAATCTCCTCCAGCGGTGCAGAAGCTATTTCATTCCCCTTTAAGGTAATCATCCGCCGAACAGCCCGTTGGCAATCAGTTCCGTGGCATGTCCGCCCATACGTGTGGAAAGGTTACGGTCAAAAGGTGTAGGTGAGCCGCCACGCTGAATATAACCCAACACAGTCTCACGGGTCTCAATACCCGTCTCATACTCTATCTCCTGAGCGATATACTCGGCTGCACGCTTCCGTCCGTCGGTCTGTATGCCCTCGGCAACGACCACGATAGAGTAAGGCTTACCTTTTTTCAATCTGTTCAGAATGGTATCACCTATTCTATGGATGTCGTAAGGAATCTCCGGAATCAGAATCACGTCACCACCGCCTGCCATACCGGAGTATAAGGCTATCCAACCTGCCTTGTGCCCCATCACCTCAATCACCATCACCCGTTTGTGCGAGCTGGCCGTGCTGTGCAGCCGGTCGATGGCATCCGTAGCAATGCTGACGGCAGAATCGAATCCGAAGGAAAAATCGGTTCCCCAAATATCATTGTCTATGGTTTTAGGTACAGACACAATATTCAGCCCCATAGCAGAGAGTTTGGCGGCCGTCTTCTGCGTACCGTTCCCACCGATGCAGACCACACAATCAAGTCCCATCTCTTCGATATTCCGCGCTATCAGTGCCGGTTTGTCCACACCGGACATCACGCCGTTCTTCTTAAAGGGCTTCTCGCGTGAAGTACCGAGCATCGTACCGCCCAAGTTTAGCAAACCGGATAAGGATTTTTCAGTAAACGACTCCACATCCTTGGTCAGCAGCCCCTGAAAACCGCTGTGAATGCCAATTACTTCCATTCCATAATGGTTGATAGCTGTTTTGCATACACCGCGAATGGTAGCGTTGATGCCGGGACAGTCGCCTCCTGAAGTCAAAATACCTATTCTCATGACATTTTTGTTTGGATTATTGTTCTATAAGTCCGTAAAGATAGAAAAAAAAGAGAAAAAAGATAGAGATGCCGATAAATAAGATTATTTTTGCGGTTTAAAATAAGATTTCACAAAGAACGATGAATATTACAAAGTTTCTGAATAAGGTGTATTTTGCTCCCCGTCTGAAAGAAATCGAACAATACACCAGCCATGCCGGTGAATTGCAACAGCTTGTACTGCAACGCCTCGTCCGGACAGCCACAAACACGGAATGGGGGAAGAAGCATGACTATGCCTCTATCCGTACTTATGAAGATTTCAAGAAGCGCCTTCCCATACAAACTTACGAAGAAGTAAAGCCTTATGTAACCCGCCTGCGTGCCGGTGAGCAGAATCTGCTTTGGCCCTCGGAAATACGTTGGTTTGCCAAATCATCGGGTACTACCAACGACAAGAGCAAGTTCCTGCCCGTCAGCCGGGAGTCCTTGCACGACACGCATTACAAGGGAGGCCGGGATGCCGTTGCCATCTATCTGGGACAGAATCCTGAAAGTCGTTTCTTTTCCGGTAAAGGGCTTATCCTTGGAGGCAGCCACGCTCCCAACCTGAACACCAACCACAGTCTTGTAGGCGACCTCTCTGCCATCCTCATAGAAAATATCAACCCACTGGTAAACTTTGTCCGCGTGCCCAGCAAGCAGACAGCCCTGATGGAGCATTTTGAACCCAAGATGGAGGCTATTGCCCGCGAAACCATCCATGCAAACGTCAGCAACCTTTCCGGCGTACCGTCCTGGATGCTTGTACTCATCAAACATATACTGGAAAAGACGGGAAAGCAGAGCCTTGAAGAGATATGGCCCAACCTGGAGGTATTCTTCCACGGCGGCGTTGCCTTCACTCCCTATCGCGAGCAATACAAAGACGTGATCCGCAGCAGCAAGATGCATTATGTAGAGACTTATAACGCCTCCGAAGGCTACTTCGGCACGCAGAACGACCCTGCCGACCCTGCCATGTTGCTGATGATTGACTACGGTATCTTTTACGAGTTCATCCCGCTGGAAGATGTAGCAAGGAGAATCCGCGTATCTACTGCCTCGAGGAGGTGGAGCTGAACAAGAACTACGCCATGATAATCTCCACTTCTGCCGGTTTGTGGCGATATATGATTGGGGATACGGTGAAGTTCACATCGAAGAATCCCTATAAGTTCGTCATCACCGGACGTACCAAGCACTTTATCAACGCGTTCGGCGAAGAACTGATTGTGGATAATGCGGAAAGAGGACTTGCCAGGGCATGTGCCGAGACCGGTGCACAGGTCATAGACTACTCTGCCGCCCCAGTCTTTATGGACCGGAACGCCAAATGCCGCCACCAGTGCTGATAGAGTTTGCACAAATGCCGGACAGCCTGGAGAAGTTCGCCAAAGTATTGGACGATACCCTGAAAGAGGTGAACTCCGACTACGAAGCTAAAAGGCAGAATGATCTGGCGCTGCAACCGCTGGAAATCATCGTTGCCCGTCCCAACCTCTTCCACGACTGGCTGGATAGCAAGGGGAAACTCGGCGGACAACATAAAGTGCCCCGACTCAGCAATACAAGGGAATACATAGAAGAAATGCTGAAGCTGAATGAATAGCAAAATATAAAAGCAGATTTTATCACAAAATAATTCCACCGCCCAGCAGCCGCCCGCTTTCATCATAGAAAGCCGCTGCTTGCCCCGGCGCAATAGATTCCAACGGCTCTATCAGGTGGACATGCAGCAGTCCCTCCACTGTAAGGCTTACCTTGCAGTGGTTTGCCTGCTTACGGTAGCGTATCTTCACAATAACCTCGTCTGCACCCAGCACACAGTTGTTCTCCACCAGGTTCCACTCTCCCAGCCACATTTCCTGCTTGTAGAGGGAAGAGAGCGGAGCTAAAACGACTTCATTGCTTTCCACTCTTGTCTCTTTCACAAAAACAGCCTTGTTCAGATGGATACCCAAGCCCCTACGTTGCCCTACGGTATAAAACGGATAGCCCTCATGCCATCCCAAGAAATCTCCCTTTTCATCGACGAATCTACCTTTACCGGGTAATAGTGTTTCAGGAACCTCACGCTTCAAAAAGGAACGGTAATCCAAAGGGCAAAAGCACACACCTATACTGTCTTTCTTCGCAGCCACCTGCCCGAAACCACGCTCCGCCGCATACGAGCGCGCCTCATTTTTCGTAATATCCCCCATCGGAAGCAACATACGCTGCAGGATGTCCTGCTTCAATCCCCACAGAAAGAAAGTCTGGTCTTTGTCCTTATCTGCGGCAGGAGCTATATAATACTTTCCTCCGGACAAGACTTTACGCACATAATGTCCGGTAGAAATCCAATAAATCCCCTTTTCATCGGCTATTTTAGCCAACAGCGCCCACTTCAGCTCATTATTGCATACCGTGCAAGGAACGGGAGTGCGCCCCCTTAGATACTCTTCCACAAAATAGCGGATAATACGCGAACGGAAAAGCTCGCGTGCATCATAGGTAATGTGTTTCATCCCCAGCTTCAGGGCCAGAGCCCGTGCATCTTCCAGATACCCGGTCTCATCTCCTGCCTCATAAAAACGAAAAGTCACGCCAGTCACCTCATAACCGGCTTCCTGCAACCTCATGGCGGCCACGGAACTATCCGTGCCGCCACTCATGCCCAATATAACTTTTCTACCAGCTTCCATCAACACTGTATCCATGCGTCATTATCTCTCTATATAAACTATAACAAAGATACTTGTTTTGGCAATGCCAACCAACTCAAATATAAAAAACAGCCAATAAGCTGATAAACAAAAATTAATCGGTTTTATTTAAACAACTGAAATAAATAATGATTATCTTTGTATATATGCTAATAGACAATAGATATGAAAAACGCCGTACTGTTCCTTTCTTTGCTTGTTTATAATTGCTATCTTTTTGCACAAGCCTCCGAAAACCTCATCCCGAATCCGAAATTCGGTAAACCAACCACAGAAGAACTTACAATGACCAGTTACGTACCCGATTCCAGTGCGGTAGCCGTTGTTTTGTACAAACAGACTCTGGTAGACTACAACTGGCTATCGGAGAACTTTAGCATAACATACAGTTACAAAAC
The DNA here is from genome assembly GCF_000614125.1 of Bacteroides rodentium JCM 16496. Lineage (GTDB taxonomy): Bacteria > Bacteroidota > Bacteroidia > Bacteroidales > Bacteroidaceae > Bacteroides > Bacteroides rodentium. The sequence continues at coordinate 186,655 of NZ_BAKJ01000002.1, read as the reverse complement.
ACGCATCAAAATATTAAAAGATGAAGGTACCTCATATGCCAATGTCACCATCCCATTTTACGAGCCGAAAAGCAACCGGACAGTCAAAGAAACCATTTCCGGCCTGAGTGCCTATGCCTACAATATGGAAAATGGGAAAATGGTACGCACCAAGATGAAGAGAGAGGAAGTATTCGAAGAAAGGCTGAACGATTCTTATCAACAAATAAAGTTCTCCATCCCACAAGTCAAGATTGGTACAGTCATCGAATACGAGTACAAAATATTATCAGACTTGTACTATCACATCCGCGACTGGCAGGCACAAGATGACATACCAGTCTTCTACACTGTATTCGAAGTCACCATACCCGAATACTTCAAGTTCAACATTGATACTCACGGTATGGAACATCTGGAAACAAAGCAGGGACGAGTAAACCAAAGTTTCACCATCAACGCGCAATTATTACAATGTAACGCTTCACACAGTACATTCATAGGCCATCAATTACCCGCCATCAAAGATGATGCCTATGTGTGGTGTCCGGAGAACTATTCTGCCCAAGTCAACCTGGAACTGCAAGGCTATGCTTTCCCCGGAATGCTTTACAAGAACTTCACACAGACATGGGAAGAAATAGAACAACTACTATCAGATGACCAAGACTTCGGTGGACGACTGAAAATGAGTAATCCATTCAAAGAGGAAATGGCTGCTTTGCATCTGGAACAAATTGATAATATTGCAGAGAAAATCAGTGCCATCTATACCCTGCTGAAAAGCAAGGTGATATGGAACGAAAAATATGCCTTGTACGGACAAAGCACCCGACAGATTTTAAAAGATGGTACGGGCAGCAACGCCGACATAAACTTTCTATTCATCAGTATGCTGAAAGATGCAGGTATCGATGCATACCCGATAGTCATGAGCCGCCGCGACCAGCCCATGATACCCTATTCACATCCCAGCCTGCAGAAATTATCCACATTCATCGTAGGCATTGCCGATACTGACAGTACACTTGTCTACCTGGATGCATCCGTACGTGACGGATACATCAACGTATTGCCCCCGTTATTGATGACCAACCGAGCCCGCTTGCTGAAACCTCAACAAAGTCAGTGGATAAACCTGCAGAATATCTACAAAAACTTCACGCGCAGCACTATCCAGGCGACCATTTCGCCGGATGGAAAACTGACCGGAAAACGCATGACAAGTTATAGCGGGCAAAGCACTGCCGATTTACGAAAAGAATTCCGTACGTCTAAAGACAGCCTGGACTTTATCCAAAGAATCTGCAACCGCGAAAATATAGAAATTAAAAGCTACACAGCCACAAAGTTACACAGTTTCTCCCCGACTATACAAGAAACCATGGAATTTGAAAAACAAGTTACAATCAACGATTCCTATATCTATGTCAACCCTCTCGTCTTCCTGCACATATCAGAATCCCCGTTCAAGCAGTCAGAACGGAGACTACCGGTGGAATTCGCCTATCCTGAATCGCTGAACATAGGGATTAATCTTACCATCCCCGAGGCTATGTGATTGATGAGCTGCCTGAAAGCAACAAAATAGTCACTTCGGATGGAAAAATGTCTGCCCTCTACTATATCGTGCAAAAAGGTCGTCAGGTTAACATAAGATATACTTTTAGCCTAAGCCAACTCTTATATGCTCCAGACAGTTATTCTGAACTGAAAACATTCTGGGAGCAATTAGCTAAAAAAAACAATGCAATGATGGTCCTGAAAAAGAATTGAGAGAAATGAATAGATACATGATAAAGATTGTGACCGTCTGTCTGGTTTTGTTTCTGGCGTTACAATATATCCCGGCCAATGCACAAAAAAACTTATACCCAAATGCTTGTTCCATAGTGGAAAATGCAGAAACGGAAGTGATTTACAACTCACCTGCAGATGCTGTGTGCAAAGAACGGCGAACAGTCACCGTCTTCAATGAAAAAGGGAAGGGTGCGGCTAACTTCCACAGCGCCTATAACGAAAAGTATTCTTCTCTGCGGAAATTCTCGGGTACAGTGACCGATAGCAACGGCAAGGTTATCCGCAAACTCAAGAAAAGTGATCTGCAAAGCAATGAATACTCGGCCGAGCTGGCAAGCGATGTCTACCGTTATTTCTACATGTACGCTCCCTCACAATATCCCTTCACCATCACTTATGAATGGGAAGAGAAATATACGGGCGGACTGATAGGCTTGCCTACCTTCCTGCCGCAGCAAGAGTACAATCAGGCGGTAATCCGCGCATCTTACCGCCTGCTGACGCCCTCCGGTGTTCCTTGTCGTTACCATGCCATAAACTGCCAGGCAGACATCAGCCAACAGCCTACCGAAGACGGCAAGCAGCTAACCCAAGTTCTTATAAATAATCTGCCTCCTATCAGCCGAGAACCGTTCAGCCCAAAGCTCAATGAATTGTTACCACGTGTATATTTTGTCCCCGAAACATTCACTTTCGACAAAACTTCCGGCAGGATGGACAGTTGGAAGAACTATGGGATATGGCAATACACTCTGCTAAAAGATAGGGACTATTTGCCGCAGGAATTTATACAGAAACTAAAGGAAATGACCGCAGACTGCAAAACCGACCGCGAGCGGGTACAGACCATTTATGATTATCTGGCTTCCACCACCCGCTATGTCAGCATACAACTGGGCATCGGAGGGCTTCAACCGATGCCTGCCGCCGACGTACACCGTACGGGGTTCGGAGATTGCAAAGGGCTGTCCAACTATACCCGTGCCATGCTTTCAGCCCTCGGAATACCCTCCTACTACACTGTCATCAGTACCGACAACGAACGTTTCCTGCCCGACTTTGCCAGTGCCAATCAAGCCAATCACGTTATATTGCAGGTACCTTTACCCGGTGATACACTATGGCTGGAATGTACCAATCCAAAACTGCCGTTAGGATATGTCCACCACTCCATTGCCGGGCACGATGCACTTCTGATTAAGCCCGAGGGAGGCATACTTCACCGCCTCCCCACTTACGCAGACTCACTCTGCACGCAAGTGAACAAAGCAATAATTGTTTTGGCACCTGACGGCAAAGCTTATATCGACGTATGCCAACGCTCACGGTTATTCCAGTATGAGGACAATTGGGGGCTGAACACCATACCACCCAACAAACAGAAAGACTATCTGCGCTCCAGCATCAACCTTGTGCAGGCAGAAGTGGACAATATCCGCTATAATGAACAGAAACAGCAGATGCCCTCCATGGATATCTCTTACAACATCAGCAGCAACCAGTACGGCAGCCAGACCGGAAAGCGTCTGTTCCTGCCGACTAATATTTTCCACCGTAGCTTCTATACTTCCAATGAAAGTGCAGAACGCACACAAGACATTTTGATAGAATATGGATATGTAGATACTGATTCCATACAAATCCAGTTGCCAGACGGCTATACAATAGAGTCACTGCCCACCACCACCCGGCAAGAGACAGCCTTCGGGACCTTCAGTACCTCTCTGCAGACCGTCGAAAACAATATACATATCGTTCACCGACTATTCATGAAACGAGGCAGATATCCCAAAGAAGAATATGGCAAATTCCTTGAATTCAGAAAGGAGGCAGCAAAGCAATATAATTCGAAGATTATTATCCGGAAAAAGGAGTAAACGCAACAAATACTCCGGTAATAAAAGGAAAAGCATCTGCGAAGAGAACCGATTAATAAATTATTTGTTGTAACTTTGTGCATTCAAAAGAACAAAATCTCAACTGTTATGGAACATCAACTGACCATTTACAACACTTTAAATAGAAAAAAGGAGCTGTTCGTACCGCTGCATGCACCGCATGTAGGCATGTATGTCTGCGGACCGACCGTGTACGGTGACCCGCACTTGGGACATGCACGCCCTGCCATCACTTTCGACCTGCTGTTCCGCTACCTGACGCACATCGGCTACAAGGTGCGCTATGTCCGTAACATTACCGACGTGGGCCATCTGGAGCACGATGCCGACGAAGGTGAAGACAAGATTGCGAAAAAAGCCCGTCTGGAACAACTGGAACCAATGGAAGTGGCACAGTACTACATCAACCGCTATCATAAGGCGATGGACGCATTGAATGTGCTGTCTCCCAGTATCGAGCCACATGCCAGCGGCCACATCATCGAACAGATAGAACTTGTTAAGGAGATATTGAAGAACGGATATGCCTACGAAAGTGAAGGTTCCGTTTATTTCGATGTAGAAAAATACAACAAGGACCATCACTACGGCAAGCTCTCCGGACGCAACCTGGATGATGTTCTCAACACCACCCGCGAACTGGACGGACAGAGCGAGAAGCACAATCCCGCAGACTTTGCTCTTTGGAAATGTGCGCAACCGGAACACATCATGCGTTGGCCTTCCCCGTGGAGCGACGGCTTCCCCGGCTGGCACGCCGAATGTACAGCCATGGGAAAGAAATACTTGGGCGAGCACTTCGACATTCATGGTGGCGGTATGGACCTTATCTTCCCGCATCACGAATGCGAGATTGCACAATCCGTAGCTTCCCAAGGAGAAGATATGGTACATTATTGGATGCACAACAACATGCTGACCGTGAACGGACAGAAAATGGGTAAGTCTTATGGTAACTTCATCACATTGGAAGAGCTCTTCAAAGGCACGCACCCCATGCTGGAGCAAGCCTACAGCCCAATGACCATCCGATTCTTCACCCTGCAAGCCCACTACCGCAGTACGGTAGACTTCAGCAACGAAGCGCTGCAAGCCGCCGAAAAGGGATTGGCAAGACTGATGGATGCTGTACATGGACTGGACAAGATTACCCCTGCTGCAACCTCCACCATAGACGTGAAATCCCTGCGTGCCAAGTGTTACGAAGCCATGAATGATGACTTGAACTCACCGATTGTCATCGCCCACCTCTTCGACGGCGCCAAGATGGTAAACAATATCTTGGCTGGAAACGATTCCATCACAGCCGAAGACCTGAAAAAATTGAAGGAAACCTTCCACCTCTTCTGCTTCGACATCTTAGGATTACAAGAAGACAACGCCTCCAACGAAGAGCGTGAAGCCGCCTTCGGCAAAGTAGTGGACATGCTATTGGAAGAGCGTTCAAAGGCAAAAGCCAACAAAGATTGGGCTACATCCGACAAAATCCGCAATGAACTCACCGCACTCGGTTTCGAGATTAAGGACGGTAAGGACGGAAGCGAATGGAAGCTGAATAAATAATGAAGGTATCATAACTCACCGCAGAATCATACAGATTGGGGTAAGTTTTAGGCAGAAGAACAAAAGAACATATTTTTCTCTTGTTCTTCTGTTCTTTTGTCTGAAAACAAAATCCATGTAATATTTTGATATATCCTCGTTAGAATACGAATCCGAACCCTGCATACCACCCTACTTTCTTCGTCTGGTTGGACCAATTCAACTGTATCTCCACTGGTCCCAGAAAACTTTTGTACATATAGCCGATGCCTACCCCTGCCATATCAGCCGATTCGGAAGAGTCAAGAATCTGATGAAACTCCCCGGAGTTTCGCCCATAACTGCCCATCACTGATATATACTGGTTTTTCAAGATACGCTGTCTGAGGTTCATCCCTGCAACCAGCAGTGCGGCTTGTGACAGTTCCGCACGGTTGATGCCCGTAAACGGTATCTGCTGTGGCATATAGCGCCCCGGTATGGTTCCCCCCACTATATTAATGATGGCAAAAGGATAATTACCGCTTCCGGACAATACGCGTCCATAAAACGAAGGAGTGACAGTGAACTTACTCGAGGGAGAGAAACATCCCTGCCAACGGGCATCGAAAACAGAAATAGGATTGTTGTCCTTATACTGGAAGAAGTTATCCGTATAGAGATGGTAGGATACCGCCCACGACATGCCTTTTGTAGGGGCGCTCCTCTCATTCAAGTTGTTGAACACAAGTCCGGCAAAGTAACTGAATAAGGACGAATTTTCAAACAGTGCCGAAGCTAACGGGTCGAGCGACAGCAAATCATGATAGTGATAGTAATCAAAGTCAATACCCAGACTGACCTGAATATTGTTCCAATCCTTCGCCGCCCCCATACGGACCAGTTGATGTGTAAAAGTCAAATCCAGCGCCCGTTTGCCTTCATTGTAAATATTCATATCTTTATAGTCGAACTGATAGGCAAGTCCCGCCTGCCATCCACCCTCCCACTGGTAACTATATCCGAGTCGTGCCAGTGTACGCTTGCCCAGACGGGCAGTAAGGCTGACCAACGACTCGCGCTGCCGACCGAAATAGAAGTCCGTATTTGCCTGCAACGCCGCCAGTTCTTCCGTATCAAAGCGAAAACCGACATTCAGCTTGTTCTCCCGCACAGCAGGGGCGGCTATCTGGGAATCAACGGGAATCTCCCTATCAACAGCCACGCCGGGCAAGTGGAAAGGCCCCGGACGGCGAGGCTGATAATCGTCTGCAAGCCCCAGCTTCTGTTTCAGGGCAAGCAGTCCGTCCCAACTGTCCATGCAGCACGTTCTCCCCGCACCATCAGAGTGTCGATGGCCTCTTTAGTGAAACTTGCAGCCGAATAGCCGGAGACATCCACCTTTATCAGTACGTCGGTATTACGCAGATTCTCACGATATTTCTTCTCTCCTTGCAGATTAATGATTTGTCCGAAGATGTCTTTCACCGATTTCAGCTCGGAAGCCTTAAGCAGCGGACTCTGCACATCCACCCCGATAATGTAGTCGGCCCCCATGGCAAGCGCCACATCTACCGGATAGTTATTCACCATTCCACCGTCCACCAGCACCATTTCATCCAGGTCTACCGGGGCAAACACACCGGGAATGGACATGCTGGAACGCATGGCAGTGGCCAGTATTCCCTCATGGAACACGACTTCACTACCATTCACCAGATTTTCCGACACGCAGGCAAACGGAATAGGAAGGCGGCTAAAATCCACGGAATCCTGGTAACCTTCTGTCAACGTGGAGAACAAACGTGCCAGGTTCTTTCCTTTTATGATACCCGCATCCGAAACAGCGGCAGATTTCAAAGAAAACGGAATAGAGAGTACATAGCGCTCCGACTTCAACCGGTCGTCCAACAACACATCCTTAGGATTGGGGGCATCCGAGAGTAAGAATTTCCAGTTCTGGGCATTCACCATACTGTCCAATTGTTGCGGGGTATATCCGATAGAATACAAACCTCCCACAATGGCCCCCATACTGGTACCCACCACATAATCTATAGGGATACCCGCTTCTTCAATTACTTTCAGAGCACCGATATGCGCCGTCCCTTTGGCGCCACCCCCACTGAGTACGACAGCCACTTTCGGACGCCCGGACGCCCAAAGGACCATCGGCAAAAACAACAAACAAGCCCATAATCTGTACTTCATCTCCATCATTTGCTTAAATACGTATTGGTAAATTTATTCCATTCTGAATCAAACAACCCGCTCCGACAAATAGTTCACTATCAGTCGAAGCGGGTCACAAAAAACGTTCAAGCAATTTATGGAGGATTATCTATAACCTATATCCAATCAATAAGGTATCATATCCTTCAAGATGCCTTCCTTATACCAAGGGTCATCAATCTCTTTCAATACTTTACCCATCTCTGCGCAAAGGTCTTTTACAATTTCTTGGTTTTCTTCCAAAGAAAGGTTATTCATCTGATACGGGTCCTTCTCATCGTCAAACAACAAGCTCTTCTTCAACTTATGATCCTTGCGGTCAATGTAGAGCGCCAGCGTATAGCGTGCCGACTTAAAGCCGCGCGATGAAGGGAAATAGGAACGGACCATCCTTCCGCATCCTTCTCGCCATCCAGATTCTGGATGTAAAGAGCACCGGTAGGACGGACAATATCTGCCTTTTCATCGAAGAAAAGCGGTGCATAGTTGCGTCCTTGCACCTCGGTCGGAATGGAGTCGGCAAGGCCGGCAAGGCCCAACAAGGTAGGCATGATATCCGGCGAGGAAAGCATCAAGTCGTCCACGCGGGGTTTAATCTTATCGGGGAAACGCACCAGGAAAGGAACGTTCATGGACTCGGAGTATGGGGAATTCTTCGGGTCTTCCGTATGCTGGCTGCACATGGTTTCTCCATGGTCGGAGGCAAACACGACAATGGTATTCTTGTCCAGTCCGAGTTCCTTCAAGGCATCGAGTATCTGACCGAAAGCACGGTCGACACCCGTCACAGAAGCAAAGTAGTAGCGTGCACTCTCTGCCTTGGGCATCTTGGAGTCGGCATTCGGACGGACGAGCAAGCTGTCCAGAGGCTGGTCCTTATAGAGATTGAAATCTTCCTCCATACAGTCGTCCAAAGAACGGTACGGACTATGGGGAGGATTCATGCCTACCATGATGAAGAAAGGTTTCTTCGGGTCGCGTACATTCCCCTCGTTCTTCAGATAAGACACCACCTTGCCCGATTCGTGTAACGGCGACCACTCGCGCGGGTCGTGGCGACGGCCTTCCGTATCCCAATAATGCGGATTCTTGTGTTCATCGAAGGTACCGTAAGAATACCAGTAATTGAACCCATGACGACGTTCTTTCGGCGTATAGGCATCCCATGCAGGTACGCGGTCTTCCACATACTGTCCGGGACGTTCGGGGTCGTTGGGGGTAGGAAAGTCGGCATGCAGTTTGCCAAAGTAGGCGCAGTCATATCCGGCATTGCAGAAAACATCGCTCACACACACAGCATCCTCACGCAGGGAGCTGATGGGACGGCTCGAATTGCAATTCAATGGAATACCACTCTTATTAGGATACATTCCCGTCAACAGAGAACCACGGTGGGGACTGCTCAACGGGCAGTTGCTCATGGCAGATGTCAATACCACCGACTCCCGGGCAAAATCATTCAGGCGCGGGGTGTGCACCGGGTCATTCCGAAAGTTCACTTTCTCGCGAAAACCTTTCTGGCCCCAGAACTCCATCGCCTGGTTACGGTATTGGTCAGGAAACACGTAAATGACATTCGGCTGGACGGATTGTTCCGCCTGCGGGGCTTTACAGCCCTGCAAGGCGAACAAGCCTAAACCACCTAACAAAATATTTAATTGAGTTTTCATTTTTCCAAGTCTCTTTTACGCATCAATCCTTCCAGGAAGTAATAGTCGGCATAGTTCAGCGGTACATCAATCTCCGCACCGTGAGGAATACTGCCCACAGAGTGCATCAGGATGAAGTTGCCGTTGGTACCTACCTTGGCACGGTAGGAAGGAGAAGCAAGGCTTTCCATAATCCGGTCGGCGGTTTCCTTGTATCCCTTATCCGGCAGATAAGTGCTCAGCTCGTAAAGGGCAGACGCCGTGCAGGCAGCTGCCGAAGCATCGCGAGGTTCATTCGGGATATTGGGGGCGTCGAAATCCCAATAGGGAACCAAGTCTTCCGGAAGATTCTTGTTGTTGAAGATAAAGTTGTATACCTTTTCAGCCTGCTCCAGATATTTGGCATCGTGTGTATAGCGATAGCACATGGTATAGCCGTACAAGGCCCAGGCTTGTCCACGTGCCCAAGCAGACTCATCGGCATAGCTTGTGCAGTCTGTCTCTTACGGACTTCACCGGTTTCGGGATCATAATCCACCACATGATAGCAGCTGTTGTCCTCACGGAAATGGTTAGCCATAGTCGTATCGGCATGCTTCCGGGCTATGTTGTAGAAAGTAGAGTCGCCGGACAGCTTGGAAGCTTCGAACAGTAGCTCGAGGTTCATCATATTATCAATGATAACGGGACATTTCCAACCACGTTCAGCCTGCCACCCCTTGTCTGCATCCCATGACTGAAGTACGCCTGCTGCAGGGCGGAAACGGGTAGACAACGATTTGGCCGTCTGTATGATGACCGGCTTGTACTCTTCCTTACCCGCAAAACGGTATCCGTTCAGGTAGCTGCTGCCAATCATAAAGCCCACATCATGATGCCAGGTAAGGTATTGTACCGAATCCAAATCCTCGGTATACTTCTCTGCCAGCGGCAGCCACTTCTGGTCACCGGTCAACTCGTACATATGCCAGATATTACCGGGAAAGAAACCGGAACACCAATCGTCGATAGGCACATAGACAATGTTCCCATCCTTATCAATGGTGCGGGGATTAAGGATTTTACCGGATTTCTCGATAATGTCTGTCTGAATTGTCTCCTGAGCCACAGCATTATCAATGTTTTCTTGGATAAAGTTGCTTTCAGCCTGCTTTTGCCCTGCGCAACCTGCCAATACAAGGAGGGAGATTCCCAATGTAGTGAGGACTGTTTTCATAATAAGGGATTTATTTATTAAGAGTTTATGATTTTTCCTGCTGCAAAAGTAGGACAAGTGTACAGATTTGACCCGCCTAAATAATTCAATTAATGGCTAAAATCGTTACTTTTGCGTCCGGAAACACATATTTTCCACCTATTAATCATTAATCATCAACTATTAATCATTACTTCCCATGACCGCACAAGAGTTTTTTAAGGACGACCGCTTCGCCACGAATGCAGGCGTAGAACTGATAGAAATAAAGGAAGGATACAGCAAGGCACGCCTGGTTATCACAGCAGAGCATCTCAATGCGGGAGGCCGCACGCAAGGGGGTGCCATCTTCACCCTTGCCGACCTGGCACTGGCTGCAGCAGCCAACTCCCACGGAACACTGGCCTTCTCTCTTTCGTCCAATATCACCTTCCTGCGCAGTAGCGGACTGGGCGATGTGCTGTATGCCGAAGCACGCGAACGCTACATCGGTCGCACCACCGGATATTACCAGATTGACGTCACCAACCAGGAAGGGAAACTGATTGCCACTTTCGAATCCAGTGTATTTAGAAAAGGGGATAACATCACTTTTTCCTTACCACAGACGTCATCGGATAGCGGTTACCCCGGACACTCTTGAAGAATGCCTTGGCCGAGCCGAAATTCAAATACATGTCCAGGCGAATGGAAGGTGGTTCTTATCATCGGATACGAAGAAGGTAATGACCTCCTTCTCCTTACCTTTCTTGTACTCTACGAAAGAGAATACCAAGCAGCGGTAAACGGTGTCGTTATTTGCCTCGATCTCCTCCTTGCCGCGGTAAATCAACGTCTGCTCTTCCACCTTGCGTCCCGTGGCCATGGGAAAGAGTATCTTCTGCCCCACCTTGTAGTCTTTAGGGTCGTATGAGCGCGCCTGCGCCAAAATACTCAACATATCGAAGATGCAGCGACTATCACTGTATTCCATCTCCTGAGCCTCACGCACGGGATTGTGCCAAGTGCGTCTCTGCTTTACATTCGCCAGTCCGTCCGAGTAGGAGAACCAGGCCTCGTCCACCGTATGGCGGCTTCCCTCCTCCGCCGCTTTACGGAAGTAGAGCGGCTCCAACCTATCACTGACATAACAAGTCAGCGTATCACGCATCTTGAAGAAAAAATCGGTCTTTTTACTGCCTACACAAAGCAGGTTAAAGCGGAATGCAGGCTCGGAATGGTAAGTCGTGGCATTGGTAGTGAGGCTTGCCAGCCCCACCTTTTTCCAAATGAACTTCCAATTGAAATATAAATCGTACATGACATGCTCGCCCGACTGGAAAGCTTCATTCTTTGCAGTACATTGGGCCTGAACAGACTGGGAGGCTCCCAAGCAGACCGCTCCCACCATCAATAGAATAAACAATTGCTTCCGCCTAATAGCTATGGCCCCTACCACTGTTGCGGCTGCTATTGCCACTGCGGTTATTTTTGTTCCTGTTTTGCTTTTTCTTTTCTTCATCTGGTTTTTGTTTTTTTAGTTCATCCGGTTTCTGCCTATCCAGAGACTTGGCCTTAATATCCCATTCCTGGGTCAAATCAAAGTTCGCTTTAAGCTCCAGAACCATCGGATAATAGTAAACCATTTCAGGCTGGCGCTTCTCGGCATAGTTTCCCGTATCCCAGACGCCATTTCCATTCGTATCATTTATCAGCCGCGCTCCATATTTGCCCGGATTGAGGAAATAGAAATCGGCTTTTCCATCCAACACCGGCACCGTGCGCAGCACTTTGTCCTGACCGTCCAGCAGTTCCACAAAAGCCAGAGAGTCCGCTCCATGCACATTAAAGAATATCTGCCCGTACTCTTCCAGCTTTTTGGCCTTGAAGTCCTTCTTTATCTTGTCGGAGGACAACCCGTACAACCCGCGTATGGCAGCAGAATCCACTTCAAATGCATAGCTTTCGCCGGGTGCCCATTCGGCAAACAGATTATAACGCTTCAAGTCCAAAGAGTCGCGCATAAAGTCGAACGGGATATCCTGCCACAACGAGTCCACTTTCAGTTTCAGATGGAAAGCGGCGGTATCTATGCTTGCCACCGGCTCCGTAAACGACAGAGTAAGATAATCATATACATCGATTGCAGAAGGGGCATACACATCTACAGCCAGGAATTCCGTCGGTTCGGGCTCTTCCACCTCACCTTCCTTCAACTTCTTCTTTTTCTTCTCACGCTCTTTCCGTTCCTTTTCCTTCGCTTCCTGCTTCTGTTTCTGCTGCTTGTCGTATGTCAACTTCGCCAGCACATTCAAAGTATCGGTACGGGGTACCAGTTGTTTCAAGCTATCCGTATACAAATAGGTGATACTCATTTTCAGGGAATCCTGCTTATAGAGCAGAGAATCCTTTATCCAATAATGAATCGTATCGTTCCTACCGGTGGGCTGTTCTATAACAAACGCATCTTCCTCATTAAAGTTCAATCCTTTCAATAAAGGCAACGTGTCTGCCGGAGCAGTGAAATAAAGCGAGAACTTCTCCGGAGTCAACCGTTCGGCCTTCAAGAAACGTTGCGAGAAGGAAAGCTCCTTGAAAGCACGCAGCAGGACATCATCCGGCAGGTAGTGGGTATATTGACGTTCTACAATCGTATCTACTGTCAGCGAGTCTATCCAGGTCGTATCCTGGCGCATGCGCTCTTCCATAGAAGGAATGATGATAGAGTCATTGAAAGCTATCACTTCCGTCGGCTGGGAATAGGCAAAATTCTGGTCGGCATCCTGCAAGGCATAAATGCGATACTTGCCGGGAGCCACTCCACGGATAGAGAAGCGTCCGCGACTGTCCGTACGCCCCACCCGCTCAAAAGGAAGTTTGGTAAAAGCGGAGTCGGCCAGATTGGCATGCAGACCGACCAGCATTCCTTTCACCGGTTCAAGATTGGCCGCATTCAGTACTGTACCGGCCACAGCCATAGAGTCGAGACGGTCGCCCGTAGAGAAAGAATAGAAGAAATTCTCCAAGGGATTCCCCTCATTATTATCCTGGATGGCATCACCAAAATCAAATGTATAAGTGGTATTGGATTTCAATGTATCCTGCAAGGTGATGACCACCTTCTTCCCATTAGACTTAATTTCGGGCTGCTGCACCTGCGGAGGGGATATTACAATCTTCTCATTCGGCTTGTCAAGCTTGATAAATTCGTCGAACTCAATGGAAAGTTTATTTTTATTGTGATGGAGTGCACCGGGCATGGGAGTACCGGAAATGAAACGCGGAGGAGTCTCATCATAAGGTCCTCCTTCAATGCGGCCCACACTGGCACAAGAATACAGCGCGACAGCGATGGCAACACCCCCCAACAACCTGCGGAAAAGCGGCTTCATTTTAGTATGGCGTTTACGTTCTAACATGCTGCAAAAATAAAGGTTATCTGCCAATTAGCGGTATGCTTTACAGTATTTTAATCAAAAAATGTCCTTTCGTTCTCATCTATGTATGAAACATAGTTAAAAAAGGAAGTGTTTCACACCTTATATACTAAGAAAAGAATATTTTTGCAGACGAAAACTGAATAGGAGTATTCAGTTTTCTTTTTCCTGCCTTATTTCTAAATCATGAATTGCACACAAAAAACGCCTTTCAAAAATCGAAAAAAAGAAGAATATAAAATTATACAGAGAACAAAAAAAGAGTATGAAGAGTAGATTAGTATTATTGGCATGTTGCCTGGCACTGCTCAGCAGTTGCGGACAAGGCGACAAAGGAACGGGCAAAGCTCCCGAATTTGCAGTGATTGAGGCAAAAACTACCACTGCCAACTTGACAAACAGCTACCCTGCTACTATCAAGGGTAAACAAGATGTAGAAATCCGCCCGATGGTAAGCGGTTTCATCACAAAATTGCACGTGGACGAAGGCGCAACAGTGCGCAAAGGACAAGTTTTGTTCAGCATAGACCCCGTACAGTATCAGGCAGCCGTAAATTCGGCCAAAGCTGCTGTTGAAACAGCCAAAGCTGCCGTAAACACACAAGAACTGACTGTAAACAACAAACGTGAACTGAACAAGAAAAACATCATCAGTGACTACGATTTGCAAATGGCCGAAAACCAGCTGGCACAGACAAAGGCACAACTGGCACAAGCCAATGCCCAATTGGTCAATGCCAAGAACAACTTGTCATACACCAGTGTAACCAGCCCCAGTGACGGTGTAGTAGGTAGCATTCCCTACCGCGTGGGTAGTTTGGTAAGTCCTTCCGTAGCCAGCCCGCTGACTACCGTTGCCGACATCTCCGAAATGTACGCCTATTTCTCCATGACCGAACGCCAACTTTTGTCACAGATTCGTGAAGGCGGCAGCATCAAGGAAATTCTGGAAAAGATGCCGGATGTACAGTTGCAGCTCATCGACGGAACCATGTATGCCGACAGTGGCCGCGTGGAGACAATCAGCGGAGTCATCGACCAGACTACCGGTTCGGTAACTATGCGTGCCCTCTTCCCCAACAAGCACAACGTGTTGCGTAGCGGAAGCACCGGTAATGTGGTATTCCCCAACCCGCTGCATGATATCATCATGATTCCACAGTCCGCCACTACCGAAATCCAGGACAAGCAGTTCGTTTTCGTACTGCAACCGGACAATACGCTGAAAAATACCGAAGTGAAAGTGTTCAGCTTAGACGACGGCAAGTATTATTACGTGACGGAAGGTTTGAAAGCAGGCGATAAAATCGTTATCGAAGGAGTACAGAACCTGAAAGACGGACAGTCCATCACGCCCATCACGCCTGCCGAAAAGGAAGCCGAATACCAGAAGGCTCTGAAAGACCAGAAAGAAGGTAATATTCAGACTGCGTTTCAATGAAAGAATGAAAAATAAAAAAATTCTTCAATTTTTAATTCCTTAATTGTTCATGAAATGAAACTAGATAGATTTATTAACCGTCCGGTACTATCAACGGTAATTTCCATCCTGATAGTAATCTTAGGAGTTATTGGTCTGGCTACCTTGCCTATCACCCAATACCCGGACATTGCACCTCCCACCGTATCGGTAAGTGCGACTTACCAAGGTGCCAATGCTCAAACGGTGCTTAACTCCGTTATCGCTCCGCTGGAGGACCAGATTAACGGTGTGGAAAATATGATGTATATGAGTTCGAGCGCCACCAACAGCGGTTCGGGCGACATCTCCATCTACTTCAAGCAAGGTACCGACCCCGATATGGCAGCGGTAAACGTGCAGAACCGCGTTTCCATGGCGCAAGGCTTGCTGCCTGCCGAAGTTACCAAAATCGGTGTAACCACCCGTAAGCGTCAGACCTCCATGTTGATGGTATTCTCCATCTATGATGAGAAAGACCAGTACAACATCGAGTTCTTGGAAAACTACGCCAACATCAACCTTATCCCTGAGGTGAAACGTATCAACGGTGTAGGTGATGCCATGGTGCTGGGACAAGACTACTCCATGCGCATCTGGCTGAAGCCCGATGTAATGGCCCAATACAAACTTATCCCCAACGATGTGGTTGCCGCCTTGAGCGAACAGAACATCGAAGCAGCTCCCGGCCAGTTGGGTGAGCGCGGTAACCAAACCTACCAGTATACCCTGCGTTACAAAGGACGTCTGCAACAGGCTACGGAGTTCGAGAACATTGTCATCAAGGCTTTGGAGAACGGTGAAATACTCCGCCTGAAGGACGTAGCAAGTGTAGAGCTGGGCCGTCTGTCATACGGATTCAACAATATGGTAAACGGGCATAAAGCCGTGAGTTGTATCATTTTCCAGATGGCAGGCAGTAATGCCACGCAGACCATCTCGGATATCGAGGCCCTGCTGGACGACTATTCCAGCAAACTGCCCGCCGGCTTGAAGATAAACATTGCACAGAGTGCCAACGACTTCCTCTTCGCCTCCATACATGAGGTAATCAAGACATTGATTGAAGCCTTTATCCTGGTGTTCATCGTAGTGTATATCTTCCTGCAAGACATGCGTTCCACGTTGATTCCCGCCATCGCCATTCCCGTGGCATTGATTGCCACCTTCTTTGTATTGAAACTGATTGGCTTCAGTATCAACTTGCTGACCCTTTCGGCCATGGTGCTTGCCATTGCGATTGTGGTCGATGATGCCATCGTTGTCGTCGAGGGTGTCCATGCCAAGCTGGACCAGGGTTACAAATCGGCCCGTACAGCTTCCATCGATGCCATGAGTGAGTTGGGCGGCGCTATCGTCTCCATTACGCTGGTCATGATGTCCGTATTTGTCCCCGTGAGCTTCATGGGAGGTACGGCAGGTACTTTCTACCGTCAGTTCGGTTTGACCATGGCGATTGCCATCGGTTTCTCGGCTTTGAATGCCTTGACCCTGAGTCCCGCGCTGTGCGCCATCTTCCTGAAACCTCACAACGGTGGACACGAAAGTCTGAAAGAGCGTGTAGGCGTTGCCGCCAAGGAAGCCCGCAAGATTATGATTGCCCGCTATGCCGACTCTCTCGGTCGGTTGATGCGTCCGGGTATTACGCTGCTCTTCGTGACGATAGCTATTCTGGGCATGATTTTCGGTCTGTTCAGCTTCAGCGAACACCCCCTTCTGTGCAGCTTGATGATTATCATCAGTGTGCTGGCGTTGGCAGGTATGACTACCGACAAGTTCAAACAGTCCTTCAATGACTCATACAACGGTATCCTGGGCAAGTATAAGAAACGAGTGCTGTTCTTCATCCAGAAACGCTGGCTGTCGGCAGGACTGGTTATCGGCTCTATCGTACTGTTGGGCATATTCATGCAGATAACCCCGACCGGTATGGTGCCCAACGAAGACACCGGTACCATCATGGGTGCTGTGACACTGCCTCCGGGCACTTCACAAGAACGCGCACAAGAGATTTTGAACCGTGTGGACAGTTTGGTTGCCGCAGACCCTGCCGTAGAGTCGCGTACCGTTATCTCGGGTTATAGCTTCTTGGGCGGTCAAGGTCCCTCCTACGGTTCGCTCATCATCAAGCTGAAGAACTGGGAAGAACGCTCCACGATGCAGAACTCCACGATTGTGTACGCCACTTTGTACATGCGTGCCCAAAAGATTATCAAGGAAGCACAGGTACTGTTCTTCGCGCCGCCTATGATTCCGGGTTACTCGGCTTCAAGCGACATCGAGTTGAACATGCAGGACAAGACGGGTGGTGATTTGGACCACTTCTTCAACGTGGTGAACAACTATACTGCTGCCCTGGAAACACGTCCGGAAATCAACTCTGCCAAGACCTCCTTCAACCCCCACTTCCCGCAATACCAGCTGGACATTGACGCTGCCGCTTGTAAGAAAGCCGGCATCAGCCCCAGTGCCATTCTGACTACCTTGCAGGGATATTACGGTGGTTTGTATGCTTCCAACTTCAACAGCTTCGGTAAGATGTACCGCGTAATGGTGCAAGCCGAACCTGACGCTACCAAGAATATGGAAACACTGCAAAGCATCAAGGTGCGCAACGGCAACGAGATGGCACCTATCACGCAGTTCATCTCCATCAAGAAAGTATATGGTCCTGACGTCATCAGCCGTTTCAATCTCTACACCTCCATGAAGGTAATGGTGGCTCCCGCATCAGGCTACACTTCCGGTCAGGCCCTGCAAGCCATTGCCGAAGTGGCACAAGAAAATCTGCCTGCCGGTTTCGGTTACGAGCTGGGAGGTATGGCGCGTGAAGAGGCCGAAACGAGTGGCAGCACTACGGGACTCATCTTCATACTGTGCTTCGTATTCGTTTATCTGTTGCTGAGTGCCCAGTACGAAAGTTACATCCTGCCTTTATCCGTATTGCTGTCCGTACCGTTCGGTCTGCTGGGTAGCTTTATATTCGTAGGCGGTATAGGTGCATTGGGCAGCATCCCGGCACTGAAGATGATTCTGGGCACGATGTCCAATGACATCTATATGCAGATTGCCCTCATCATGTTGATGGGTCTGTTGGCCAAGAATGCCATTTTGATTGTAGAGTTTGCCCTCGAACGTCGCAGAATGGGTATGAGCATCACCTGGGCAGCCGTATTGGGTGCCGCAGCCCGTCTGCGTCCTATCTTGATGACGTCATTGGCAATGATTGTCGGCCTGCTTCCGCTGATGTTTGCTTCCGGTGCGGGCGCCAACGGTAACCGTACGCTGGGTACGTCTGCCATCGGCGGTATGTTAATCGGTATGATTCTGCAAATCTTCATAGTGCCCGCACTGTTCGTGGCATTCCAGTACCTGCAGGAGAAATTCAAGCCGATGGAGTGGGAAGATGTGGACAACTCGGATGCAGAACCGGAGATTGAACAATATACAAAATAGTGATTAACGATTAGCGATTATGAAGAAAATAATATGCCTGATGTGCGCAACTGCTTTATTGAGCAGTTGCCACATCTACAAATCATACGACAGACCCGAAGACATAACAACTGCCGGACTGTATCGCGACACGGCGTCCGTGAACGATACATTAGCCGCAGATACAGCCAACTTCGGTAATCTGCCTTGGAGAGAAGTGTTCACAGACCCGCAGCTGCAGGCACTTATCGAGCAAGCACTCACCGACAACGGTGACCTGCACAGTGCCGCCTTGAACGTGAAGCAGGCACAAGCCGCACTGATGTCTGCCCGTCTTGCCTATGCTCCGACGCTTGCCTTGTCTCCGCAAGGAACCGTCAGCAGCTGGGACAAGGGAAAGGCTACACAAATCTACTCCCTGCCCGTCACCGCAAGCTGGCAAGTCGACCTCTTCGGTCAACTGCTGAACCCGAAGCGACAAGCAAAGGTTAGCTTGAAGCAGACGCAATTCTACGAACAAGCCGTTCAGACGCAAGTCATCGCCGGCGTAGCAACATGTACTACACCCTGCTGATGCTGGACCGCCAACTGCAAATCACCGAAGGCACCGTCGAGATTCTGAAAAAGAACCTGGAGACCGTGCAGGCCATGAAAGATGCAGGCATCTACGGAACCACTTCTGCTGCCGTAGAACAGAGCCGCACTGCCTACGCTCAAGTCATGGCATCACTGCCCGACATACGCCAGAGCATACGCGAAACCGAAAACGCCCTCTGCCTGATGTTACACCAACCGGCACAGAGCATCACACGCGGTGTGCTGGAAGAGCAGCAGCTTCCTACGGAATTTTCAGTAGGTATCCCCTTGCAGTTGCTATCCAACCGTCCGGACGTGAAAGCTGCCGAGATGTCACTGGCTGCCAACTACTATAACACCAATAGCGCCCGTGCCGCTTTCTATCCGCAGATTACATTGAGCGGTTCGGCCGGCTGGACCAATAACTCCGGTGCAGGTATCGTCAACCCGGGCAAACTGCTGGCTTCTGCCATCGGTTCGCTGACGCAGCCCTTGTTCTATCGCGGTGCCAACATTGCCCGTCTGAAACAAGCCAAGGCACAAGAGGAGCAGGCTAAGATTCAGTTCCAAACTGCCCTGCTGAATGCCGGAAATGAAGTGAGTAACGCCCTGCATCTGTATCAAATGGAGAAGGACAAAGCCGTTTCACGCACTATTCAGGTAAATTCTGCCCGCCAAGCTGCCTCAGATACAAAAGAATTGTTTAACTTAGGCACGTCGACCTATCTGGAAGTCTTGTCTGCCGAGCAGTCTTATCTCAGCGCACAGCTTGCAGAAGTATCCGACACCTTCAGCAGCATGCAGGCAGTCATCAGTCTGTATCAAGCGCTTGGAGGAGGAAGAGAGAAGTAAATTAATTAGGAATGAAGAATTAAGAATGGAGAATCAAGTTACACTGTACAAGGTACTACGGTGTATTCTTCATTCGTATTCTTAATCCTTCATTCTTCATTCTTAATTTTAATATTATGATTAGTCCGTTAGCTTATGTAGATTCTGCCGCAAAAATCGGCAAGAATGTAACCATCCAGCCCTTTGCATTGATCGAAGGGAACGTGGAAATCGGTGATGACTGTATTATTATGTCGGGGGCAAAAATTCTGCACGGTACCCGCATGGGAAAAGGGAACAAGGTGCATCACAATGCCGTTCTGGGAGCCGAACCGCAAGACTTCCACTATACGGGAGAGGACAGCATGCTGATTATCGGTGATAATAACGACATCCGCGAGAACGTGGTTATCAGCCGTGCCACCCACGCAGGAAGCGCCACCCGCATCGGCAATGAGAACTACCTGATGGATGGTGTACACCTCTGCCACGACGTGCAGATAGGCAACCATTGCGTACTGGGTATCAAGACTACCGTAGCCGGAGAATGTCAGATAGACGACTGCACCATTCTGAGCAGCAACGTCATTCTGCACCAATACTGCCACATTGGAAATTGGGTACTGATTCAAGCTGGTTGCCGCATATCAAAGGATGTGCCGCCCTATATCATCATGAACGGTAATCCGGCAGAATACCACGGTATCAACGCTGCTGTGCTTCAACACAAGCACCAGGTGACCGAACGCATATTGCGCCATATCGTAAATGCCTACCGTCTGGTATACCAGGGAAACTTCAGCGTGCAGGATGCCTTGCAGAAGATTGAAGACCAAGTGCCGATGAGTGACGAGATACACAATATCATCAACTTCATCAAGAATTCCAAAGGAATCGTGAAGTAAACACCCTTCTTCGGGCACGAATCACGCAGAATCCGCAAGTGTATCTGCCTTGTTCCTTGCTCCTTCATTCCTGAGTTTGAATCAAGCAAACCAAGCTTCACATCCTTCACCTTTATAAAAAACCGTTTGGCTGACAACGGTTTATGGTGAAGGATGTTTGAGTGTGTCGGAAACGAAGCCAAACCGTATGAAAGGAGGATGAAGAAGGCATGGAGAGACCTCCATTCATCCTCACCGTGTCCCTTCATTAGTGCATTTTCACTACACATTAAAGCTTTTTCAGTCGGTCCGTTCCTCCCTTCATATAAGCAAAAAGCCCGTTTTCATCGGCGAAAATATATGAATGCATGCTCCATACACGTCCTTTCAGTCCTCCTTTCATACAATTCTATTTCTTGACAGCGCCCTGAGGGATGAAAAGATGAAGGGAGATGCAGGAAATGGGAAATATAGTCAAACAAAAATGACTTGCAAAGAAAAGAGGTGAAATAGAGAGTGACTTAATTCCCCTCCTCCGGGGAGGAGGGGTGCCCAAAGGGCGGGGTGTAGGGAGCATAAAGCAATGAAAAATAGTACAGTGTGTATCGCTACCACCTCCCCCTTCGGGTACTCCTCCTCCCCGGAGGAGGAGAATTAAGTTACTCCGTATTTTTCGCAAGTCATTTCTGTTCTACTATACACTTTGACAGAGTCCGGTGTTTGAGCCGTCAGACACCAGTACCTGAGCCGACAGAGTCCGGAGTCTGACGGCTCAAACACCGGACTCTGACAAATGAAAGGAGATAAACCTTTATGTGGGTTGGCTAAACCTCTATACTAATCAGCCAAAGTGCCACTTTGTAGGACGGGTACCGGACGTTCGGGGAATTATAGTCATAAATGAAAGAGTCGTGATTTCCCTACAGATATATCTCAAAATATTATCACCGAATATTTTGCCTGTCAGATAAAAACATATACTTTTGCAAATCATCTGATGATATGATGAATAAAACAAGAGAGGATGTATGATTATACAAAAGAAATCTTTGGCAGATATAGTAGCCGAACAGTTGAGACAACAGATTGCGGAAGGAGTTTATACAATCGGGGACAAACTTCCGACCGAACCGGAGTTGATGAAAACGTTCAAAGTCGGAAGGTCGAGCATCCGTGAAGCGGTAAAGTTGTTGGTAAATATGGGCGTTGTACAAGTCCGGCAAGGTTCGGGGACATTTGTCGCCGAAGCATCCGATGCGAACGGAGGCAATATAAATATGAGTATTGCCGACCGAACGGAACTCGACGAAGTGAGGAAAATATTGGATATTGCAATTGTGGAGAAAGCCGTGGCACGAAGAACAGAAAAAGATATAGAACGAATGCAGTCTTCTCTTGAAGCAAGAAAAGTAAATGCAAAAAGCGGCTTGTTGAAAGAATGTATCGAAGCCGACTTGAATTTTCATATCGCGATTGCCGATGCCACCCACAATCGAATATTGGCAGATATTTACCGTTCCGCTTCCCTGCATCTGCTTTCGGAGTTCACACGCATTTACGATGGTACGGATTGCTTCATAAATTCACAATCTTCTCATGAGAAGTTATCGAGATACATCATTGCAGGTGATTTGAAGAACGCCCGAAAGATGGCAACACAGATTGTAGAAGAGCCATAGGACAAGAAACGACTAAAAATATAACAATCAAATAATAAAGAATACGGAAGGGAGAATGAAGAAGCCGTTAGAAGGTGGCGCAATGAACTTCATCACCGTATGAGCCAGCAGGAAGGGCGCGAAAGGCTTTTTGAAAATTACCGGATCACCGTCGCTTCCGTCATAAGGGAATATAGCGATTCCAATCGAAATGAGGCTCCGGCAGACTCCAACGAATATTTCCACAATAAGCATACTGATGGCCGACTGTGATATTTTTATCTATGGCGAGACAGAGGTGTCCTATTTGAAAAAGCGGGATATAGTCGAACAGAATTGGTTTGCGAAGAAAAGAGGAGAATTAAGTTACTCCGTTTTTTTCGCAAATCATTTCTGTTCTACTATAAAAGACTTGCCGAGGTTATAGAAAAGGTAGGGATGAAAGATTATGCACCGACCAACAATAAGTACGATGAAAACAGAAGAAAAGGCCGGATATAGGCCATGCAAAATATGTATGAAAGAATATTATAACAATAAACAGAACAATATGGAAACTATAAAGATTACACGGTATCAATCGCCCGTGGGCGAGATGCTTGTCGGTTCTTACGGCGACAAGCTGTGTATTTGCGACTGGGCGGTGGAGAAACGGCGAAGTACGATAGACCGCCGCATACAACGGCATCTGAGTGCGAAGTACGAAGAAGGAACTTCCGACATCATCGAACGGGCAATCGGGGAACTCGAAGAATATTTTGCCGGACACCGTAAGATATTTGACATCCCCGTTGTCTTTACCGGCTCGGAATTTCAATGCACCGTATGGGAAGAACTGATGAAAATACCTTATGGAACGACCATCTCTTATGGCGAGCTTGCCCGCCGCATCCATAACCCGAAGGCTGTGCGTGCGGTCGCATCGGCCAATGCCACCAATCCTATCTCTATCTTTGTTCCCTGCCACCGGGTAATCGGCAGCAACCATAAACTTACGGGATACGGAGGTGGCCTTGATGCAAAAAAAGGATTATTGGAGTTGGAATGTTCTAAAACGGTGGAGTCCGGGTTATGGTAGATTCAACTTCTACGTATTTCTTTTCGAAAGCCGGCGGCGGCAATACGAAGCATGACACGTGACATTTCTTGCCGGTATTTATCGATAAAGAGACTGAGCCGAATGAGGTCGTATTTACCCGCTTCGTGCAACATCCATCCTACGGCTTTTTGTACCAGAGGGTGAGGGCTTTTCATCAAGGAGAGAGCAAGGTGGAATGTATCCTCAACATTGCCGTTATGTATAAACGTGTATGTCGCCATCATAGCGATACGGTTGTCCCAAGGCGAATCGCTTTGGGCTAACCGGTACAATACGTCGCATGGTTTATCATGCAGGTATTCGCCCACGATATAGGGAGAGGAGCTGTCTATCAAATCCCAATCGTTGATACAGTCCGTGTGGTTGATGTAGAACTCGAAAATCTCTGCCCGTTCATGTTCGTTTCCCCGTTTGAACCTTTTTTTGAGTATGATAAGCGCACACATCCGATGTTCATGTACTTCCGATAAGAGCAACTGTTCTATCTCATCCAAACAGATATGGGCGTACCGTTCGGCCACCTTCCTTATTTCCGCAACTTTGAGGCCTATAAAAAATCAGCCCCACGCATCCTATTCTGTTTGATCTGGAACGAAAAGCAGTCCGGCTGTCAGCAGCTTCATCCAATTCGCCCATCAACTTATGCACTTGAGCAGATAACCGTGCCATTTTATAACTCTTTCAATTTAGGCGATTCCGTTGCGATTAATTTTCCATCGAATGCAGTATATAGATACATAGCAGCCACGGAAGAGTATGGCGACCATTTCCGGCAACGCCGTTTGACCGCTTCCGGTTTCACATTCCGGGTACGGTAGAGCCATTTGTAAGCTGCCAAAAAGGTGGCATCCTCGTATGGAAGCACGTCGGCTACCTGGATAGAAAGCATCTGTCCTATAACCTGCTCTATGAAGAAAAGGAAATCATCCTTGAGGTCAGTATGTGAAAGCGGGCCTACCCGCTCCATCAACCAAGCCAACTTCTTATCTCTCTTTTTAAGAATAGAAACGGTCTCTTCGTACAATGGAAAGTTTTGTTCCGTCATATTATTTCATCTTTTATCATTCAGGAAGATACGACCTTTAAACCTATGATAGATACTATCAGCGTAAAGATAAAGAAAAGCCTTCCGAAACTTACGGGTTCCTTAAAAAAGAGGATGCCTATCAGAACCGTGCCGACAGCACCGATACCCGTCCAGACGGCATAAGCAGTGCCGATAGGTAAAGTCTTCAGAACCTTAGTCACAATGTACAAACTAAGTGCAATGGCACTTGCCGTGCCTATGCACCACAAACCTTTTTCAAATCCGACAGTTTTGCTCACTTTGCTCAGGCAAAAGGTAAAAACAAGCTCGATGCACCCGGATACCACTAAAAGAAACCAATTCATAACTTTAATTCTTTTTGGGGTGCAAATTTCGGCATTTGCGGTTTGTTTCTTCTTTACATGTTTTAAAAAACGATTTTACATTTGATAAATTCATTTTATCCGGGCTCTGATGCGGCTCAAATTGACTTGGGAAATACCCAAATAAGAGGCAATTATACCTAATTGTACCCGCTGTATTATGTCCGGATATTCATTTACAAGTTCCCGATACCTTTCCAATGATGTCTTGAATTGCCGTGCTATAAACAATTTTTCCGACTTAATACAAGCACATTCCGCATACCGGCGTCCCCAATTGGCTATATGTATATCGTTCTGATATAAATCCTGCAACCGCTCCAAATCAATTTCATACAAAACACAATCCTCCAATAGTTCTACTGTGGCATATTCTCCCAGACCAGCAAAAAGAGTTTGTAAAGGAAATATAAGATCTCCTTCCTGGCCGAACCTGAATGTGATTTCCTTGTCATCCTTATGTGCATATGCCCGAACGATTCCTTTTTTTATGAAATAAGACTTTGTCTCCTTCTTATTTTCCCGATGTAAATGAAATTTTTAGGTATTCCACTTCCGATACCGAAGCAACCAATGTATCGAGGGAAGTTGGGGGTAATCTGTAAATGCTATTTATTATATCATTGATATTCATTCTGTAAGATATTATATATAAAACAACTATGGGGGATAAAATTACTAAAAGCACCGTTCATGTGGAATGATGAACGGCACTTTTTTATTGTTTTTCAGTTTATTTTAAATACTTGTCTATCGTCGCTGTCACTTGTTGGTCACTTGGTCTTGGAGCATTCATTTCAACAAGATTGCCTTGTTTATCAAAAATGATATACCGGGGAATTAATTGCAACTTTAACTGTTCTACTATTTTGCTGTTCTTTGAATTTGTGATGAAGAAATTATTTGGTATTTCTGATAAGCCCTCTTGTTCTACCGCCTTCTTCCAACTACTTTCCTTATCGTTGAAAGCCAGATAGATGAATGCCACATTTTTCCCCTTGTACAATTCCCTCAGCTTTGCCGAGGGAGGCATTTCCTCTCGGCAGGGCACACACCAGCTTGCCCAGAAATCCACATAAATGACCTTTCCCCTATTCTTTTCCAGCAATATGTTCAGGCTAGCCGGCTTTCCGTGAATGTCCTTCAGCAATAACCGGCTGGCGTCGGCAGACAAGTTGTATTGGTCTCTTATCCTATTGAACAGCAGAGTGTCTTGGGTGATGTGGATATATTTATCAAGATAGCTGTTTACGTCTTGTGCCGAAAAGTTTTCACCGATTTCTTTGATGCAGCGTTCAAGCAGGACTTGTTTGGATTTTGGCTGAAATGGTTTCGGAGATAGTTCATCGAAGGTTTGACGCCAGTCTTTGCTTCCTCCCTGGGATTTGCGTATTGTCGGAATATGCTGATTGAAAAACCATAGGTAGTAGTCCAGATATTCACGGTAGGAGGGATAACGGATATATTTGTCAGATATTTCGGGCTCCATCTGGCGGTAGAAGGCGGTGTCTTCATTCAGCATTCGCCGGGATTCATATTCTTTCAGCCTGAGCAAGTATTGATAACGGTCGTATACCTCGCTTGAGATAAGTTGCTGTTCTTTAAAGGATTTGATGGTATCTATATAGTTTTCCCTGTAACTGTCGAACATGGATTGTAATGAATCCAAAGGGCAGTAATCCATCAGTAATGAAGTCCAATTATTTGCTCGTATCACGTCAATGGTTTGAGCAATCCGTACCCAGTCGCTTCCCAAACATGTTTTTGCTTCTAAACCAGAGTGTGTTCTTCCTTTCCGCAATTTATAGTTCATGTTATAGATTCTGCTATATTCGGGATGATGCTTGCTGCTTAAAATGGGGTAGCTAAGGCTATCCATGGAAATAATAACGGTATCTCCTTGTATTAATGGGTAGTAGTTGAACTCAAAATTTCCATAGTTTAGACCCAACTCCTTGAAATGTTCGGTGGAATAGATGGTTAGGGTATCGAAATCTTTACTGGGCATGTATTCCACAAGGGTTCCCATACTATCAGTATAGAGAACTTCAGGCATCGGCACGTGCCTCATTCCTCCCGGTGTCTTGTATGGTTTAGGATGGTAATGATCGAAACATACTATAATATTCTTCTCACATTTCTCATTGACGGCTTGACGCTGCTGGCAGGATGAAATGCTTATTGCCCAAAAAAGAATAATACATATATACTTCATAAGTATAGTTTTTTAATTTGTGATGATATTAAATGAAAAGTAGGAGAACTATTGGCTTTTTCATATAACTTATAGCCTGATGTACTACAAAAATAATGTTTTTATTTAGAAGATGGACATCTCAAAGTGTTTTTGTTTACGAAACCAAGTATTTTCAAAAGATGTGCAAAGATAACGCAACCATGCTAAAAATAAAATAGTTATAAGAGCCTGTTTAAATTTTGCTCTGCTTTCTTTGAGTTTATTTTCGGTTTGCTTTTCCGTTTCTATTCGTCATATAGCCCGCTATACTCCCCTTAAAAACAGAAAAACATCTGCAAAAAACTCTCAAAACAATGCAGAGCAAAATTTAAACAGGCTCTAAAACATTATTTTTAGTGAGGCGGTAAAAAGGAAGCAAAGAAAAGCACATTTGGACGGGAGTTTAGTTACCAAATCGTAACTTCCTCCAATATGCCACCAAGTACAGATTAACAGATTATCTTTCAGCATGTTGCCTACTTTTGCATAACCTCAAATAACTCAACAACAATTAAATTTGTAACTAAAACAAGTTGAGTTATGAATATTCAAGGCTGTTGCAAGAGAGAAGTGTCCCTTCCTTTGTGGGACGTGAAGGCCAACGGGCAAAAGGCAAATCCGAAGAAGCCTGTACGTTGAACCAAGAGCTTGACAACATCAAGGCGCAAATTACAAAACAATATCAGTACATTTGCGATCATAACAGTTTTGTCATCGCCAAGAAAGTCTATAACCGCTATGTCGGTTTTGAGGATGATTATCACACTCTTATGCCACTCTTCAGAGAGCAACTTGAATTGTATAGAAAAGATAGGTAAAGGAAAGGCAGAAAGCACTTACCGTAGACTGGTTGCCGATCAACCCATTCCCGAAATCAGCAGCTTTGGACGAGAACGGCAATGATACAATGGAAGAGCAGATACGGGCAAATTACCGGCAAATCAAGCAGGATATTGTGGAACTTGTAGAGAATGAACTGATACGCATTGAGAATGATCCGGCACTCAAACACCCGTTAGGCGGTAATGAAGGTGAACAGGCACAAACATAGCCGTTTTTCAGGAAAGGGCAAAAGTATGGACAGACACCCGGACAAGTCCGACCCGCCTGCCCATACTCTTGCCTATCCGGTATATTCAAAAGAAAACATGTACAAAACTACGGCACTAAAAGATAAATGCCGTATATTTGTACACATAAGACAAGAATAATATGGATGATAAATTGAGACTTCTGATAGAACAGCACGGAGGATATATCACCCGCAAGGAGATCATCGGCAACCGTTATCTGTATTACCGGCTACTGGAAGCCGTGAAATCGGGTGAGATAATCCGTCTGAAACCGGGTGTGTACTGCATAGAGGATGTAATGGCGGGAACTATGATCGACCTTGACAAAATAGTACCCGAAGGGGTGTTGTGCCTTTATTCCGCATGGGCACACTATGGACTTACCACACAGATACCGCAAGGTTTTTATGTGGCCATACCAAGAAAACGGAAAGTCATTTTGCCTGACTATCCCCCCATCATCCTTAATTATTGGGACAATTCCATCTATACCATCGGCATTAAGCGCGAACAGATAGACGGAATCGAGGTATCTATCTATGATATGGAAAAATCGGTCTGTGATGCCCTTCGTAACCGTAACAAAATCGGTATTGATGTCAGTTCCGAGATTTTGAGGAATTATCTGTCACGTAAAGAACGTAATATCACCCGGCTGACAAGTTATGCCAAGTCCATGCGGATAGCCGGAATACTTAATAACTATCTGGAAATTCAACTATGACAAAAGAAAACAAAGACTACGGTAAATCCGTAAAGGCGAAACTCCTGAATCTGTCGAAGGCGGAAGGGCTGCCTTACCAGCCATTGCTGATACGTTATGTGCAGGAACGCCTTTTATACCGGCTGGCACAGAGTAAATACAAGCATCGTTTTTATCTGAAAGGTGGCGCATTACTTTATGCCCATGAACAATTTAAAGCACGCCCGACACTGGATATAGATTTTCTGGGGCACAGCATAGCCAATGACAAAAAGATTATAGAGGAAGCTTTCTCTGAAATATGCGGCATAACCTGCGAAAAGGACGGAATCCATTTCGATACGACTACCCTCGAAACGGAAGAGATAAACGAGAACCGCATTTATAAAGGCATCCGGCTGCACGTAACAGCCCGGTTGGATACCGCTCGTCAGAAAATAGCAATGGATATCGGTTTTGGTGACATCATTACTCCCGATCCGCAGGAACTGGAATATCCCCTATTATTGGATGACCTGCCTCCCGTCAATATAATGGCCTATTCCCTCGAAACAGTAGTGGCAGAAAAATTCCAGGCTATGATTGAATTGTCCGAGAACAACAGTCGCATGAAAGATTTTTATGACCTGTATACCTTATTATATGATAAAGCGATAGACGATGTACTATTGGAGAAAGCCATTCATGCCACATTGAAGAACAGAGGAACTGTATATGAGGAGAATCATCCCTTGTTTAGTGACGATTTCTCCACGAACCCCCGGTTTCAAATGTTATGGAAAGGGTTCATGAAGAAAATAGGAAAGACGGAACCGGATTTCGAAACGATTATCCACCTGATAAAAGAAAAGCTGTTTCCCCTCTGGGAAAAATATAAGGGACAATAAGTAGCATGGCAACACACAGATCACAACTTGATAAATGGCTGACAGCCCAAAAGAGACATCACTTGTCAGACAAGCAGGTGCAAATGGCACGGGAACTCGAACTCAACAAAACACTTTGTTTCTCGGTGTGAAACTTCTAGTTTCAACAAGCAAAACATTTTGTTTCATTATAGAGAACACTTTGTTTCCCTTAACAAAACAGTTCGTTCCATTATATGAAAACAAATTGTTTTTCGTTGTTGAAACAAAGTGTTCTCTATGCTGGAACAAACTGTTCAGTGTTGTGAACTAACGGATTAAGTATATAAAGGGTATTTATTATACTGTTTCTGTAGACAATGGTCTGTCTTGTCCTATAAAAGACGGGAAGAGAGGCAGGAAGCAACCGGGTACGCCCGGAAGGGTGAGGGTAAAATTTGCCCTCACCCTTTTTATTTGCTCTCACTCACCCTTGAAAGGGCGATGAATAGGGAGTTTCAGGAAAGCGGTGATAGTGGTGAGGGCAGGTTGAGTAACTTTTTGTTCTACTACTACTCGAAATGCAGGGTACCGAAGAACTCCGGGCAATGAAAGTTCGGCTTCTCCAGACCTATCGGATTCCAGGAAAGGAAATGGGGAGTCTGGAGCTTGTCGCCGCATTTATAGAAATTGGCACGGAGCGTCTTTCCATCCAGCGAAGTAATGTCATGCAGGAAGAAAGCGGAATAAGGAATGACCAGGGCCACTTCCCAGGCACACTCACCTACTCTTTCTTCGAAAGCCTCACGTCCCAAAGAAGCCCAACGCTGTACTTTATCGAGCACCTCTTGCGGGGCATGCTGGCGGTTTCCACGTCCGGCACCGGCACCGATAAGCAGAGTTCCGGCACAATTACACTCCATATTGTAGTACACTCCGTCACCGGCAGGCACAGAGAAGAACTCTACACACGCATCTTCCCAGACCGGACCGTTATCGTGGCCTGCAACTGCGCGTACACTCGCTTCCCTTACCTTGAAATGCAGCAGAATGGCATCTTCCGTATGCGCTATGCGGAACTCCACATCGGGAGTATAAGGAAAAGCAGCCCAATTCACTGTGTTTACGGGCTGAAACGCCACCTTCTCTTCATCCAGAAGAGCCGGAACCGACTCTACCGGTATATTGGCCACACTTACTTTCTTTACATTCAATTCTTTCATTTTACTATTTTGGGGATTAATTGCAGACAGCGGCAGCATGCAAAGAGCTGCCGCTATCGTCATTAAATACTTTTTCAGATACATGAGTCAATGAATTTTTTCATCTCCGGTGTATGCTCCTCCACGCTCTGCAACAGTTTGAACTGAGCCTTGGTACGCACAAGATTGTGCTCCGGATACTGGATTTTATAATAAGTATCACCGTTGATATAATCTGCCAGGAAGCGTACGCACTGCATGTATGGGAACAAGGCAGCCGCATAAGGCAGATTCTCAATCTCTATCGGCAACAAGAAGGATTTGCCCGATTCCAGATAACCCTTGGTAAATGCCTGGAATATTTCCATATTGAAGTTCACATTATCCAGATTCTTGTCATCTTCCAACCCCGTGTTGGCACCAGAGCGAAGGAAATCGCCATAATCGGAGAAGATGAAGCTGGGCATCACCGTATCCAGGTCGATAACACAAAGCACCGTACCGTCTTCGTCGAACATCATGTTGTTCACTTTCGTATCACAGTGGCATACCCGTTTGGGCAGTTTGCCTTCACGGTACAAGCGTTCTGCCTTGCACATTTCATCGGCACGTTTCTCTATCTCATCCAGGAAGTACCGCACCTCCTGCACACGTCCCGCCGCATCGGCAGCCACAGCGTCACGGAGTTGCTTCAGGCGGAACTCCATGTTGTGGAAATCGGGAATTGTCTCGCCCAATGTATCTGGAATATCGGCAAGCATAGCCTGGAAATTACCGAAGGCAGCTCCCGCATAATAGGAATATTCGGGGTTCACCGTTTCGTAAGTCTTGGCACGGGGAATAAAAGTCATGATACGCCAGTAGTTCTCACCGTCATACCAATAGGTTTTCCCTTCGGCCGTGGGGATAAAATGAAGCACTTTACGCTCGACATCGGCCTCTCCTTTTTCTTCCAGCTTCTTACGGATATGCCCGGTCACAGCCTCGATATTAGACTGTAACATCTCTACATTCTGGAAAATGGCATGATTGATACGTTGCAGAACATAGTCCGGCGCACCGGCCTCAACGGTGGTCACTTTGTACGTATCGTTAATCAGGCCTGAGCCTAAAGGCTTGATTTCACGAACCGTACCCTGCATTTGAAAATGAGATACAATAGATAAAAGGTCTTTCATGATAATTAATGAATTAATTTGTTTACAAAGATACGCCGATTGCCTTGTATCAAAAGGCAAGTATCGTTCGGCGCGCTTCCAAAATTATACATTTATCCAAACATAACCGCAAAAACCGCCTAATAAATAAGAAGTCTTGTACAAAATATACCTATATTTGTAACTGAAACCTTAAAAACTACCCGAAAAGTGCGAACGTTTATCATCCGGTTGCTTCTTGTTTCAGTAAGCATGATTGCTGTAACCCTGCAGGCGCAGAACATCACCTTCAACCATCTGACGACCGACGACGGTCTGTCACAATTCTCCGTGAACAGCCTTTACATCGATGAAAACGGTGTCTTATGGATTGGAACCCGAGAAGGCTTGAACCGTTATGACGGAGAAGACATACAAACCTATAAGCTGCAGAAGAACGACCCTTACAGCCTTTTCTGTAATACCGTGCTGCGCATGGCCGGCAACCGTAACGGAAAAATCTACCTGCTCTGTACGGAAGGAGTAGCCGAGTTCAATCTCGCCACCCAAAGATTCACCACCCTGCTGCAAGGAAATGTGCACAGCATATATTACAAAGAGGCCCTTTTCATCGGAAAACAGAATGAAATCTACCGCTATAACGAGCAGACCGGAAACTTTGACCTCTATTACCAGCTTCCCGGAAAGAATCTGGAAATCTGCTGTATGCATCTGGACAACGGACAAATGTGGATTGGAACGACCACCGACGGAGCGTACCGCCTGCAACTGGACAAGAACGAGCTGACCCACCCCATCCAGAAAGGCAACATCACCAGCATATACCAAGACAGCGAAGGCGAGTTATGGATTGGCAGCTGGGAAGAAGGACTGCACCATGTAAAGACCGACGGAACTATCGAAATCTTTGAATACGACGCAAAGAACCCGTACAGTATCTCTTCCAACTTCGTGAGAGCCTGCTGTGAAGACAATCTGGGAAACATCTGGATTGGGACATTCAACGGGTTGAACCGGTATGACAAAAGTACGGGACTCTTCCAGAACCACACTGCCAGTGATGCCCAGAGCGACGGACTGACACACTCTTCCATCTGGTGCATCGTAAAGGACAACCAGGGAACGCTGTGGCTGGGAACCTACTTTGGCGGTGTCAATTATTTCAACCCCGAGTACGAGATATACAGCCGCTATATGTATTCGCCCATCGAAAAGAAGGGGCTGAGCAATCCGGTTGTAGGCCGCACCATCGAAGACAAGGACGGCAATCTGTGGATTGGCACCGAAGGGGGCGGACTGAACTATTACAACCGCCGTACCCGTGAATTCAAATGGTTCCGCCCGGGAAGCGGTTCCAACAGTATTTCCCATAACAACATCAAGGCTCTCTATTATGATGCCTCCAAAGACATCATCTGGATAGGAACCCATCTGGGCGGACTGAACAGACTGGACATACACTCAGGCCGATTCACACACTACCGCATGGAAGCAGACAATCCGGAAACCCTGCCTTCCGACATCATCCGCGACATCGTGCCTTATCAGCACCAGCTGGTAGTGGCCACACAAAACGGAATCTGCCTCTTCGACCCTGCCAACGGGAAATGCCAACAACTGTTCCAGGACAGCAAAGAAGGCAAAAGAATCAAGATGGTGGCAGATGTCACTTTCGACAGCAACGGTACGCTCTGGATTGCAGCCACGGGCGAAGGTGTGTTCAGCTACCGTTTCGATACCGGCAAACTGACCAACTACCGCCATGATACTGCCGACCCACACAGCATCAGCAACAACAATGTAAACAACATTACCCAAGACAGCAAAGGCAATCTGTGGTTCGCCACTTCGGGCAGCGGACTGGACTTATACCGCCCTGCCAGCAACGACTTCGAGAACTTTGACCAAGCGAAGAACGGCCTTTCCAGCGACTGCATCTACGAGACGCAGGAATCCCCCACCAGCGGCAAACTGCTGCTCATCACCAACGAAGGCTTCTCCATCTTCGACTACCGGCAAAAGGCATTCCTGAACTACAGTGCCGAAAACGGTTTCCCAATGACTGCCGTCAATGAGAATGCCCTTTGCGTGACCCGTGACGGAGAAATATTCCTGGGAGGCACGCAGGGAATGATTTCTTTCCACGAAATGGAGTTGAACTTCACGCCGAAACCCTACAAAATCATCCTCTCCCGCCTCTTCGTGAACGGAACGGAAATACAAGTGGGAGATGAGACCGGTATCCTGCAGCAAGCCTTGTACTGCACCCCCGAGATTACACTCAACGCCGAACAGTCCATGTTCAGCATAGAGTTCGCCACTTCCAACTATGTAGCCGCCAACAAAGACGACATCATCTATAAGCTGGAAGCTTCTCCAACGACTGGAACAGTGCCCGTGGATTGCGCAACATCACCTACACCAATCTGAACGCCGGAACCTACAACCTGATTATAAAGCCCAATGGAAAAGACGAGAGCCTTTGTCCGCAAGTCCACCTCACCATACACGTGTTGCCTCCCTACTACAAGACTCCCCTTGCCTATCTTATCTACCTGATAGTGACGGGAATCCTGCTCTGGTATCTGGTGCGCACCTACAAGTCGAGAATCAAGCTGCGTGAATCACTGAAGTACGAACAGAAGCACATCCGTGATGTAGAGGCTCTGAACCAGTCAAAGCTACGTTTCTTCACCAACATCTCCCATGAATTCCGTACCCCGCTGACGCTCATCGTGGCACAAGTGGAAACGCTGATGCAACTCCAGAACTTCACGCCTGCCATATATAATAAGGTATTGAGCATTTACAAGAACAGCATCCAGCTACGGGAACTCATCACCGAGCTGCTCGACTTCCGCAAGCAGGAACAAGGGCACATGAAGATAAAGGTAAGTCCGCACAACATCGTGAACTTCCTATACGAAAACTATCTGCTTTTCCTGGAATATGCCAGCACCAAACAAATCAGCCTCTACTTCGAGAAGGAAACCGACAGCCTCGAAGTGTGGTATGACCAAAAACAGATGCAGAAAGTGATAAACAACCTGCTGTCCAACGCCATCAAGCATACCAAGTCAGAAGACAGTATCACCCTCAGCATCAAGACCGAAGGCAACAATGCCGTCATCCGCGTGACCGATACCGGCAGTGGCATAGATGCCCGGGAAGTGGACAAGATATTCGACCGCTTCTACCAAATAGACCAGATGGACTCTACGGATGCAAGCAAGACGGGTACGGGCATCGGCCTGGCATTGACGAAGGGTATCGTGGAACTCCATCACGGCACCATCCGTGTGGAAAGCGAACTGGGCAAAGGCACCAGCTTCATCGTAAACCTGCAATTGGGGAACGCGCTGTTCAGCGAAGAGCAAATAAATAAGAATGCAGACAGCGTGCAACAGATAGAGATTCCCAAACCGGAAAACGATGCCTTGCTCAAGGCAGAGCTGGAAGAGAATGCTCCCATCAAACGGCTCCCGGATGCAAAAATCCTGATAGTGGAAGACAACGACTCCATCCGTGACATGCTGGCAGGTATCTTCAAGCCCTTCTACGAAGTGCTGACTGCGGTCGACGGAGCGGAAGGACTTGCACTGGTACGCAGCGAAATGCCCAATATCGTAGTCAGCGATGTAGTAATGCCCAACATGTCGGGAACGGAACTGTGCAAACAGATAAAGAGTGACTTCAACACCTGCCACATTCCCGTGGTACTGCTCACGGCACGTACTGCCATCGAACAGAACATCGAGGGACTGCGCATCGGTGCGGACGATTATATCACCAAGCCGTTCAACACCAATCTATTGATTTCGCGCTGCAACAACCTCGTAAACTCGCGCATCCTTCTGCAGGAAAAGTTCAGCAAGCAGCCGCAAGCCTTCGCACAGATGCTTGCCACCAACCCCATAGACAAGGAGATTCTGGACCGCGCCATGGCAGTCATCGAGCAACATCTGGACGATACGGAGTTCAACGTCAACGTCTTTGCCCGTGAAATGGCAATGGCACGCACCAATCTGTTCACCAAACTGAAGGCCATCACCGGACAAACTCCGAACGACTTTATCCTGACCATCCGTCTGAAGAAAGGCGCTCTGATGCTGCGCAACAATCCGGAACTGAATATCACTGAAATTGCAGACCGGATAGGTTTCAGTTCTTCACGCTATTTCTCCAAATGCTTCAAGGACATTTACCACGTCAGCCCGCTGGCCTACCGCAAAGGAGAGAATGGAGGAGAGGAAAGTACGGAAGACAGTGAAGAGACATCTTAATATTGTACATCAAGCCATCGCACGATACGGTTTGTACTTTTTCTCCCTTCCCTTGTACTTCCTTATACACCCAATTCCACAAAACCTCTTACCTTTGACCTCAGAATTAAAATCTAAAGTCAAAGAACTATGAAGCATTTTTCCCCCTTGTGGTCTCTGATTCCCGGTGCAGCTGATAGCGGGATGCGGAAGCCAATCTAAAGGCAATACTCCGGAGCGCTCTCCGCAGAAGCCCAATGTAGTATATCTGATTGCCGATGACCTGGGCATCGGCGACCTGAGTTGTTACGGTGCCTCCAAAGTAAGCACTCCCAACATCGACCGCCTTGCCGGACAAGGCATGCAGTTTACCAACGCTTATGCCACTTCTTCCACCAGCACCCCTTCCCGCTTCGGCCTGCTGACAGGCATGTATCCCTGGCGACAGAAGAATACCGGCATTGCTCCGGGCAATTCCGAACTCATCATCGATACCGCCTGCGTCACTATGGCCGATATGTTCAAGGAAGAAGGCTACGCCACTGCAGCAGTGGGCAAGTGGCACCTCGGCCTGGGTCCTAAAGGCGGTACAGACTTCAACCGCTCCATCAAACCGAACACCCAAGACATCGGCTTCGACTATGAATACATCATCCCCGCTACCGTCGACCGCGTTCCCTGCGTCTTTGTAGAGAACGGACATGTAGTGGGCCTCGACCCCAACGACCCTATCACCGTGAGCTACGACCACAAGGTCGGTGACTGGCCTACCGGTCTCGAAAACCCCGAACTCGTCAAGATGAAACCCAGCCAGGGACACAATAATACCATCATCAACGGTATCCCCCGTATCGGCTGGATGACCGGCGGTAAATCCGCCCTTTGGACAGACGAAGACATTGCCGACGTGATTACAGACAAGGCCAAGAACTTCATCACAGCCCATAAAGACGAACCTTTCTTCCTTTATATGGGTACGCAAGATGTACATGTTCCCCGCGTGCCACATCCACGTTTCGCCGGCAAGAGCGGTTTGGGCGTACGTGGCGACGTCATCCTTCAGCTGGACTGGACCGTGGGTGAAATCATGCACACCCTGGACAGCCTCGGCATTGCCGACAACACCATTTTCGTCTTCTGCAGCGACAATGGTCCCGTCATAGACGACGGCTACCAAGACCAGGCACGCGAACTGCTGAACGGCCATACTCCCATGAAGCACTACCGTGGTGGGAAATACAGCGCTTTCGATGCCGGTACCCGCATTCCCTTCATTGTACGCTGGCCCAATGGCATCAAACCCGGCAAACAACAAGCCCTCTTCTCCATGATTGATGTATACGCTTCATTCGCCGCCCTGCTGAACCATCCGCTGGAAGCAGGCATCGCTCCCGACAGCCGCGACCAGCTCAACAACTTCCTGGGAACCGATACTGCCGGATGTGACTACATCGTACAACAGAATCTGGACAATACACTCTCCATTATCCAAGGAGACTGGAAATACATAGAGCCCAGCGACAAGCCGGCACTGGAGTATTGGACAAAAATAGAAATGGGAAACGCCCCGCAACCTCAACTGTACAATCTTTCCATTGACCCGTCCGAGAAAGACAATGTGGCAGAAGCCCATCCGGACAAGGTAAAAACGCTCTCTGCCCTACTGGAAGAGGTGAAGGAAGCAAAGAATCAAAGTGAAAGAGAATAAAAATACAAGAGTGGTATAGTTCGCAAGTTTTGTACGAATTCGTACTTTTTGCGAACTATTAACTAATGCATTTGTATATTCCATCTCCTACATTTGCGATGTGATTCAACTCTAAAGTGAGTACAAAACGAAGAAACAACCTTTATTAATAACTAATTAAATTAATATTTATGAAACAGGAATCCAGCTTTTTTAAAGCATTAGGTATTATGTTGCTTTCTGTCCTATTTGCCACGCAGGCCATTGCACAGAATCTCACAGTAACAGGTACAGTAACTGACAACTTAGGTCCGGTGATTGGTGCTTCTATCCAGGTGGAAGGAACAAGTAACGGATGTATCACAGACATTGACGGAAACTACACCCTTCCCAATGTTCCTGCAAACGCAACTCTCGTATTCTCCTATATCGGATATCAGACACAAAAGATTGCCGTAGGCGGAAAGACCAAAATCGACGTAAAACTGGCAGAGGACAGCCAATTGCTGCAGGAAGTTGTCGTAGTGGGTTATGGCGTTCAACGTAAGAGTGACCTGACCGGTGCGGTTGCTTCTGTAAAAGCAGCAGATGCATTGAAAAACACCCCGACCGGTAATGTATCCGATGCATTGCAGGGACGTATGGCCGGTGTATCAGTTCTCTCCGGTTCCGGTAATCCTACTGAAGACAATACCATCCGCGTACGTGGTATCAACTCTATCACAGCAGAAACCGGTCCTTTGGTTGTTATCGACGGGTTCATCGGTGGTTCCCTTCAGTCATTGAATCCTTCCGATATCCAATCTATCGAAGTATTGAAAGACGCATCCGCAACAGCTGTTTACGGTTCTCGCGGTGCAAACGGTGTAATCTTGGTTACTACCAAGAATCCCTCCAAGGACAAATTGACCGTATCTTTCAACGCATTTGCCAACATCAAGACTGTAGCCAAGTATGCTGATAATCTTTCTCCGTATGAATATGCCAACCTGGTTAATGACTATGGTAAGGAATATTTCGGTTATGAAGATAATCACTTTTACAACGCAGAACAATTGGCTGCTTTCAAGAATGGTACGGCAGGATATGATTACTCCAGAGAAATCTTCCGCACTGCTCTTACTCAGAACTATGAACTCTCTATCGCAGGTGGCGGTGAAAAGACTACTTTTCTTGCCTCTTTGCGCTATCAAGACAATGAAGGTATCATTAAAGAATCAGACAGCAGCATCTACAACTGGCGTTTGAAAGTAGATACCAAGATAAAGAAATGGCTGAAAGCCGGTTTGAACCTTTATGGATTCTATAAAGAAAATACAGCTCCGCGCATCAGCCAATACGACGGTCTGATTCAACAAGCCATGTATTTCCCCAGCACGATTGCCCCTAAAAACGAAGACGGTGACTACAACAACTCGTTCTTCGAAGGCTCAGCCACTTACAATCCGATGGGACACATCTGGGAATCCAGCAATTCCAATAAGACACTGAGCAACAAAATCCAAGGATATGTCCAGTTCGACATCATGGATGGTCTGAGTTTCCGTTCACAAATGGGCGTTGTATTCGATAACAGATTGAATACTTCCGTTCAAAATGAGAAAAGCTACAGTGCATTCAAGAACGGCTTGACACAAGGTCAGGCACGTAGCTACTGGAACAATTCTTGGCTGAATACCAATACGCTGAGCTATGTAAAAGAGTTCAACAAGAACCACCGTATCAATGCAACAGCCGTGTTCGAGCAATCTTATGACAATAACTACAACCATGTCAGCACTGCCTACAATTTGAACTACATCGACAGAATCGGTGAAAACAATTTAGGATGGTCTGATGCTTCTCTTTCAGAGATTGGTTCTGAACGCATCATCAACACATTGATGTCCGGTATGTTGCGTGTCAACTATGTATTCATGAACCGCTATATGGTTACAGCCT
Source organism: Bacteroides rodentium JCM 16496 (assembly GCF_000614125.1). Classification (GTDB taxonomy): domain Bacteria; phylum Bacteroidota; class Bacteroidia; order Bacteroidales; family Bacteroidaceae; genus Bacteroides; species Bacteroides rodentium. The sequence goes on along the minus strand of NZ_BAKJ01000002.1, from coordinate 146,507 downwards.
CCATCCGTGCCGATGGTTCTTCACGCCTGGCAGATAAATGGAGCTATTTCCCCTCAGCAGCTTTGGCTTGGGACATCAAACAAGAAGAATTCTTGAAAGACAACAGCCTTATCGACCAACTGAAACTTCGCGTAGGTTATGGTTCTGTAGGTAACCAAGCTGTTGGAGCATACCGTATCTACTCACAGCTGATTCCGGTAAGAAACAGTGATGGTACAACCTCTTACAAAGTAGGTCGCCCGGCTGCCCCCTATCTGAAATGGGAACGCAATGACCAGACAAATATCGGTATCGACTTGGGACTTTTCAACGGACGTCTTCGCCTGACAGCCGATTGGTATAACAAACTTTCTAAAGACATCTTGCTGGAATTGGCACAACCGGCACATATGGGTTATCCTTCATTATTGATGAACGCAGGTGAGATTAAGAATACCGGTGTTGAATTCACCATCAGCGCAGACCCCGTTACCGGAAAAGATTTCAACTGGCACACCGACCTCACATTGTCACACAACAAAGGTACCTACAAGAAGATACCGACTCCCAATCATCGCCAACAACAAGCCGGTAATTATCAAAATGAATTGTTCCAGATGATTGAAGGCGAAAAGCTGGGAACATTCTGGGGATTTACTTTCGATGGTGTCTGGCAAGAAGATGAAGTAAACGCTCCCTTTATCGATGCCAATGGCAATGCTACCGGAGAAACCAACGGAAAAGTATATGGCGTGAAGCCGGTAACTCAAAATACAGAGACACGAATAAAGACGGTGTCATCAATTCCGAAGACCAAGGAATCATCGGCTGCGGACAGCGACATTCAACTGGGGTTGGAATAACACTTTCAACTACAAAAATTTCGACTTCTCATTCTTTATGGTAGGCTTCCACGGATTCGATATCTACAATGCTACTCACCAGATGGGATTCAACATAGTTAACGGTCAAAACATGGCCGCTGTTACTCCCATGCGTGATTTCTTGAACCGCTGGACACCGACCAATACCAATACGGATGTTCCCGGTTTTGTTAATGGAGGTAAAGAAGATAAAATCTTCAGCAGCCGTTTCGTAGAAAACGGAAGTTTCATTAAGATGAAGAGCATCACATTAGGTTATACGTTGCCCGAATTGGCATGCAAGTCACTTGGTATCACCAACCTGCGTGTATATGCTTCTATCCAAAACCCCTTCCACATCACTAGCTATTCAGGTCTGGATCCCGAAGCAACTATGGCAGTCCGTTGACACAGGGTGTAGATTGGGGAGCATATCCTAACAGCCGCAATTACATGATTGGTTTAAACTTTGCATTTTAATGATTACCCGATTAAAACAAGAAAACAATATGAAAAAATTAGTATATATAGCAACAATCGCCAGCAGTATGCTGCTAACGACTTCTTGTGTAGACCTGACACAAGAGCCCCAATCCTTTATCACAGAAGAGGAATTCATCGCCAGAATGGATGTAACAGCTCTGCAACAAGCCACCTCGGCCCTTTATCTCGACTTGTGGGGGGGCAACTATGGATTCAACTGCCGTTTACAACGTATCAACGTATGTGCGGACGATATTACCTACCGTGCGGCAAAAGCCAACAACCCGTTAGCCAATTACTATAACTTGACGCCGAGTGTCACAGGCAATGACGCCGATTTCAGCGGTACCTGGCCACTGTTTTATACATCATCCACAATGCCAACAAGTATATCAATAAGACCGTACTTCCGACAGACCCGTCCAAAGCTAAACAGTTCGAAGCAGTTTTAGGAGAATCTTATTTCCTTCGCGGACTTTCCTATTTCTACCTGACACGCATGTACGGAGATGTTCCCCTAATCCTGAAAGCAGAAGACGCTACGACTACCATGCCTAGAAGTGCAGTTGCTGACATCTATGACCAGGCTATCATTCCAAGTCTGCAAAGAGCAGTAGAGTTGTTACCCGCTACCAGCCGTTCAGGCTTTAGCTCCACTCCGTCAAAATGGGCAGCCAAAGCATGCCTCGCCGATGCTTACATGACTATGGCAGGCTGGCCTTTGAAGAGAGGACAGGAATACTATTCTCTGGCAGCCGAAGCAGCCAAGGATATCATTGACAATTCCGGTCTGCACTTGACTGAGGAATATGCTGAATTGTGGAAAGAGGCAAATAAGGAACAAGCTAACGAAGTAATGTTCGCACTTCACCACAATGCCAAGCTGAAAACAGCAAGTAACTATGGCAAGTCTTACTATCCGAGCGATTTCTCCCCCGCTGGTTGGTCTGATTACTATGCCAATGAAAGTTTCTTCCTGAACTATCCTGACGATGCACGTAAAGAATGGAATTATATGACAGAATGGAATACGAAAAACGGGCATGTCACTTATCAAGAAAGTGCCGACAAACTTCCAGCCATCTCCAAATATTACGACTATGACAATGGAGCAGCTGGCAAGAGTGCACAATCCAACGGCATCACTTGCATCTACCGATATGCGGATGTCCTGTTGATGTATGCCGAAGCCTCCACTCGTGCAACCAACAGCGTAAATGCACAAGCCTTGGATGCTATTCAGAAGGTACAAAAACGTGCCGGTTATGCAGACAACCAATTGACAACCACTACCGACCCTGTTGCCTTTACAACAGCCGTATTCAACGAACGTGGTTGGGAGCTCTTTGCCGAGATGAAACGCTGGTTCGACTTAGTCCGTCTGGAAAAAGTCAATGAAGTCAGACCTGAAACATGGAATGGTTCTCTCTTCCAAAGAAACAACCATTACTACTTCCCGGTACCTTACCAGCAGATTGACCTGGCACAGTGGACCAACAACCCCGGCTATTAATAGAACGTAATGACACAAAACTTCTAACCTTATTTATCAAGAAATCAAATAGACCTTAATCAATTTGATATGTACAAAAGGGAGGGACCGTGAGGTTCTTCCCTTTTTACTTATCTATCAATATCGGGAGTTATTTTGTTGCCTTTTTCATCCTTCACCTTTCACCAGTCCCGCTATGCTCTTCAATTTCACAAAGTGTTATGAACTTCAGTAAACAGCTTTTGAAATGTTATACTGATATAATAATGCGAATCAGCAGTTGACAAACCGTTGGGAATATGGGTGTTTGCGAATCCGCACTATATCCCATGTCGTTGGATACTAATAAGAAAGATGCCGGCACCCTATAAAAAAAAGTGTTGGGAATCAATACTAAAATATTTCAAAGCATGGAGAAAGACAGACCAAGCCTTGGGATACACATCCGCAAGCTAGGGATAACATGACTCATGCAGCGATGATGGACAGCCTTGAATAAGAAGGATTCAACCGCTGATTCGCATAAATAACAAAACAATATCAGTGAGCGTCCGTTCAATCAGTCGTTTATACCGACCCCGAATTCCGTTTGCTGGCGTTCAACTTCCTTTAGGCGCAAACTGTTAAGTTCCCTTTTCAATCGGACGTTTTCTTTTTCCAAATCGGAAACATTTGCCTGCTCTACCTTCATTATAGGTTTTGACGTATCGTCCACGGCTTCCAGCTCTTCGACATCGTATATCTCCTTCTTGTCGTCCGGCACGGTCTCAATAACAAGCTCACCGCCCATAGGACGTTGCGAGCCTTGAAACTCCACAGAAGCAGTAACGGTAATCCTTCCGGCTTTTGTGGTAGGACAAACCAGTACTGCCGCACTGCCCCACGACAGTTGTTGCGGATTGATACCCGAAATGCCGTCGCCCATCAAGTGGCCTTCGCCCTTTACATCAAACCTGACAAAGCTGTTGTTCAGGCGTTTTACGTTACCTTTTGCATCAACCATCTCTGCCACGACTACCACGGCATCCGAACCGTTGGCCTTGATAACCGTATTTTCATTGTCGAGCCGCAAACGCAGATGGCTGGCACGTTCGGCAGGAGCGCGCTTATGTGTAGCCACAACCTTGCCGCCTATGATGCCTTCGGCAAGCATATAGCAATCCTTATGCCTGTTTGCACGGGCAAGCTTCTTGCAAGCCATAAAGTCAAAAGCGTCTTTAAAGGTTATCACTGGAGACAGATTTCTGTCACCGGCAGTTTTTTTATAGGTGTATTGTTTGCCACCTTCGAACACGGTAAGCCTGACTTCATCACAGTTGGAATAAACCGTGACATCGACAGGAGAGAACGGGGTCATCTCATGCGCTATATATACCATAGGCCCGGTTTCGGCTATGATATTCCCCTTTTCGGCTTCACGCTGCGACATGAACATATAATAGGAAGTCTTGGGCTGGCGGAAAGCATCCATCATGCCACCGTAGAAGGGGTCGGGATGATACCCGCGCTGATGGTCGAACGAGTGCCAGAAGCATCCGCCCACCACCTGCGGAGCCTGCTTGTAAACCTTCTCATACCAAGCCGCGTAATGTGCAGCCTGGATAAGCATAGGCATTTCTCCCCATCCCCTCGCCGTCCTGCTGTTCGAATTATGTGCATTCCAGTCGTCTACATTATCGCCCCACTCACGGGTGAAATAAGTCTTGCCCGGTTTAAGTACGGCCGTGGGGCGAAGAAGAAGGTCGAAGTACTCATCGCCTGCGGCAGCATCGTCACACGCCGCTATGCTGTATGGATAGGGATATTCTTCCTTGCATATCCGTGCGGCATTCTTTGCAAACTCCACAGGATAACGGGTCTCGTTAAGCACCGGTTCCCAAAAGAACAAGGAAGCATGGTTACGATGTATGCGTATCATGTTGCGGATATCCATATAGACCCTTTCACCAAATTCGTACGCATCGTTCCAGAACTGCCATCCCGGAGTCTCGACCAAGGCGAAAAGGCCGAGTTCGTCGCAAGCATCCATAAAGGCAGGGTCGATGACATAGTGTGTACGTATCACTTTCATGCCCGCATCGCGAAGCTTCTTGGCATCTCTCCATTGGAGGATATTGGGAACAGCATTGCCCAAGACAGCAAAATCCTGGTGGCGATTGGTACCCATTATCTTTCCATAGGGCTTCCCGTTGATCCAAAGTCCTTTTTCTTGCTTGAATTCGATGCTCCGGATGCCGATGCGCTTTCTGTAACCATCTATGACACTTCCGGTAATCGCATCCTTCACCCTGATATCCAAGTAATAAAGATTGGGAGTTTCGGGACTCCATAGAGCAGGGTTTGCCACATTGAATCCAGCTTTGGAATACACAGCCTTGTCCGGGCGGACAGAGAGCCTGTCTTCCTGCTTGGCAACCTCTTTCTCGTCTGTAGTGCGAAGAACATACTCCACAAGCAGTTTCTTGTAGGCCTCGCTTTCATTGCGGATATGGGTTTTTACATGAACCTCCGCGCTCTTTTCGCCAACCTTGTCGTAAGAGACGAAAACACCCCCACCGGCTACCTCGTCCTCATAGTTTGCATCGGTGATGAACAAAGGGCTGTGGGCAATCAGCCAACAGTCGCGGTATATGCCACCGAAGTAGGTGAAGTCGAGCAAATCCTGGCTCTTCCCCACAGGATACATGGGGTCGTCGCTGTTATCCGCCCACACGGCAATGACGTTATCCTTGCCCGGTTGTGCCACTCCGGTGATATCCACAATGACAGGGGTATAACCGCCAAAATGTTCGGTCATCAGCCTTCCGTTCACCCATACCTTGCTTTTTCCCATAATGCCCTCAAAGTGCAGAAAGAGTTTCTTGCCCACAAGATTGCCCTCAAGCTTGAAATGCTTCCTATACCATGCTTCGCCTTGGTAGTTTCCACAACCGCTTGCATCAAGCGGAAGGTATTCAAGCCCGTCCGGAAGATGGACACCCCTCCATTCCGAATCATCATAATCCACGGCAAAAGCATCTCCCGAAAGAGCACCTTTATGGAAACGCCATGCCAGGTTCATGGAGAAGACCTCGCGACCGGTTCCACTCAGTTCGTAAAATCCCGCCGTAGAAAATACGGGGTTATTCTTTGCAGCCATAACAAACGAGGCAACAAAACACAACAGTAAAGATAAAAAGTCTTTTTTCATACAATGATTAATAATGATAATTAGATTAACAAGAGCGCAATAGGCTATACACGGTTCGCCGATTTATCCACACGTATTACCGCCGGTTTTCCACAAAGCATCCCCTGCGGCATAGGTACCTTGATTTCCCTTCCATTGAAAACAATCCGAATCTCTTTCAGGGCCGCATTCATACAAGCATCGGTGACAGAAACCACAATCTCCCCTGCTTCTTCCCTTATTAACACCGCACACGGAGCAGAGGCGGAAAGAGACAAACCTTCTGCCTGCAAACCTTTATTGCCGGGATACAAGACAGCTTCCACCACCTTCTCGTCCACAGAGCAGACCGCCTGCACCAGCGTATCGTTCTGCAATACCCGGAACGGCAGTTCATCCGACGGTATCTGCCGGCCTGCATAAACCACATAGCCATAGGTATCATCAACCGGACGCTGCCCATGACTTGCCCACAGACGGAGGATTCTGGCTTCTGAAGGCAAGCTTTGTTTCTTTTCATTCACCTTGTTCCGCTTCACCCAATCTGTGGGACGAGTCTCGCAAGCAACAAATGCTTCACGGGTATATTCGGGGAGTATCCGATAGGCAAACTTGCCTTTCTGCACCAGCCAGAGGGGAGTACCATCTGCCGACAAAAGCGAGTGGGTGCCGGAAGCGACAAGCTCCATTTTTCCCCTTTTTATCGAGAAAACTTCATCCGTCCAAGCCGTCTGGTCGATGGTTGTGCGAATCTCCCCGTCCAGTTCCGGGCGATTATTGGTCACGCCTGCTCCCAAGGCTATCATGTAATCTCCCAGAATGAAATAAGACTTATATGCCTTGAAACCATAAAGAACCTCGTTCAAGCCCTCACTGTTCCCCTTGTCGTTCACACCCTCTTTCGCAGAAGCGTTCATCTTTTCGAAGATATATCCTGCAACGGCATTACTCCCGCCATCCGTAGCACCGGCAGCAAAATTACTCCTGCTGCAATAACCACGCCAATTCTCTACAGGAACCAGCTTGTCCATGCCTTCGCGTGCAGTCACACCCGGGGAAGCGGTGACATCCCAACCGCCCATAATCCGGAAATACTCATCGCCGCTACGCTGGAACAACGTCATTCCATCCGTCGGATAGAAATTGTAGGCATCGGCAAAACTGGCGGCACTCTCCAGTCCGTCACAACGGACAGAGGCCATATTAATCGTGATATGATAGTCGGGGGTCTTCTTTATCAAGTCGTCGTTGTTGAAGAACCAACGGGTACCGGAATAGACGCCCGGAGCATACGCCTCCATCATGATGCGATTCTTCTTCACCTCTTGCTGCAATTGCAACAGTTCCCGCTGCTCTTCGGGGGTGAAAGAGTCCATCCAGTTGCCGATAAGATTATCCAGCATTCCGGCATAAGGGATAGAAAGCTCTGTGGGATTATATACATACGAGCCACGGTCCAGGCAAGGAAGGCGATATCCCTTATAATAATACCAGGCACCGCCACGCAGGAAATTAAGAAGCGCCTGCACATTATCCCGTTCCAGGTTCTTGGCCCAGGGAGAGCCTTTCAGCATATTCAGCATTTTAAGTGCATTGGAAGTCCCGTCAATGGGATAGCCCCAAATCAGGCATTGCTTTCCATGTCCCCAACCTGCCCCGTCGGCAGTGAATCCCTCAGTCCAGAAAGCATCGGAATACGTAGTTTGGGAAGTCATACTGATACCGCGCTGGCAAACTTCCGCCAGCAAGTCTATCATAGGAATGGAACGGTACATGGCGGCCACGGGCAATAGGGAACGATAGGCCAATGCATTGCCGCCCACCCACCACACGTGGTTGCGGAAACGGGAAATGGAAACTACATTTCCATCGGTTTCGTCGTGGCGGAGAGGTTGGGTCCAGGCTTGTAAGGCAATGGTTTTCAACATATCACATGCCTCTTGCAGCAATGTGCCGCCTTTCCCGCCTTCAGCATCGTCCATCTGTTTCAGATAGCAGAAATAAGTATTGACCGCTGCCGTAGGTATGGCAAAGCAGGATGCATGAAAACGGGGACCGTCATTGGGACGGCCTGCCTCAATCCCCCCGTAATGCAGAATCGCCTTCAGCACCTTGTCGGACAAGGCCTGCTCTTCTGTCAGTTCACCTTTACGATAGGCATCCGCAACTTTCCAGATACGGTTGAAGGCATCCGCAACGAACAAGCCTATTTCGGCCTGCGGGTTGGAGTAAGGCTTCTGAAAGGCATTCTCTTTGCGGAATTGCTCTTCCTGCTCCCTTAAACCAGAAAAGATACCGTCGGCAGTGAGTTGTGCCAGGCACTCCTGCGCACTCAACCGGGTGTCCAGGGAATGATAACGGTAAGGATGCTGCGCAAAGGAAGCGCGGAAAGCCTCGATGGACTTCTCTTTCTCTGCATCCCCCTGCTGCCGGGCTTCGTTGTAGTAACGGTGATAATTATTGAAAGCAAACTGTGTTTCCTTCTCCTGCGGAAAAGCAGGTGCGGCCAAGCAAAGGCCGAGAATGGTCAGAATAAGGTTTCTCTGCATATTAGAATCGTATTGGTTATTGTATAATGTCCGATTATATTTTCAGCAAATATAATGAAAGACAAAGGGAGAAAATGACGGCAATCATACAAAACAGATGCAGTTTTCGTACGGAACCGGCTGAATGCGGCAGCAGGCATAAAAAGATTGGCTATCTTTGTTTCATCATAATAACCTTATTAACAACACTCCCCATGAAAAGATATCATCTGCTTTTTCTCTTTGCCGCTTTCATAGCCATAACGTCTTCTGCCCAGAAACTGGACAATCTGGTAGAACTGAAACAGAAGTCGGAAAACCCACTGTTTCATCACCTGGACAAAGCCCCACGTACACCTGCTTTTGAGTGCGAAGGCTATTGGGCCTGGGGAAGTTCGGTAGTGAAAGGAGACGACGGCAAGTACCATATGTTCGTTTCCCGCTTTCCCAAGAACTTGCCGTTCCATCCGGGATGGATGGTAGCCTCGGAAATTGTACATGCCATATCCGAGGTGCCGCAAGGACCTTACCGATTCAGCGAAGTGGCCCTCCCTGCCCGTGGTGCGCAATACTGGGACGGACGTTCCACACACAATCCACGCATTTTGAGGCAGAACGGGAAATACTACCTTATTTATATGGGTTCCACCCACCCCTTTGCCGACCCTACTTACGAACAACTCACCCTGGAAAGCCCCTGGTGTACCGTTGCCCGCGCCAACAAACGTGTGGGACTGGCCGTTGCCGACTCGCCCTACGGTCCGTGGAAACGCCTGGACGAACCCATCTTGAAGACCAAACCCAATACTTTCTACAGTTTTCTGACCTCAAACCCCTCGCCTATCATTCAAGAAGACGGTTCGGTGATGATGATATTCAAGGGACGACATTACACGAACGGTTACCTGCACTCGGCCATGAGCCTCGGAATGGCTTATGCCCCTACCATAGAAGGCCCTTATCGAGTACTGAACAATGACTGTCCCATCTTTGAAGTAGACGGTCAGGGCGAAGCGGAAGACCCTTTCCTCTGGAAAGATGCAGACGGCTATCATGCCATCTTCAAAGACCATGTAGCCAAGTTTACCGGCGAACGGGGCGGAGGCGTCATGGCACATTCCAAAGACGGCATCCAATGGACTGTGGACAAAGACCCGAAAGCCTACTCGCTCACTGTGGAGTGGGAAGACGGCAGTGTGGAGAAGCAAGGACAACTGGAACGCCCCTTCATCCTCTTCAAGGACGGAAAGCCGGCTTACATCTTCTTCGCCACGATGGACGGGCCCGGAGGGTTCGAAAATGCATCCCGTTCTTGGAATATGGTGATTCCCATCAAAACCCCAACGTCTTTGCCCGTGAAAAGGCCATGGCACGCAACAACCCGGAACTGAACATCACGAAGATTGCAGACCGCATCGGTTTCAGTTCGCCACGCCACTTCTCCAAATGCTTCAAGGACATTTACCACGTCAGCCCGCCGGCCTACCGCAAAGGAGAAGAGGCGGCAAAGGAAACAACGGAAGAAACAACGAAGGAAAGCGAATAAAATCACCCGTTTCTATCCTTCACCGCTTTCACCTTGGACTGCGGAACGGCATAAGCCACATCCCGGCATCTGCTTATAAAGGAAAAAACTTCCTGGATATAAAGGAAAAACTTCCTGGGCACATAAGGCAAAGTTCCCAAACATACCGACAGGAAGTTTTCCTTAGCCTTGGTTTTTCTATCCCAAGGTTTGGGATAGAGAAACCAAGGCTTGGGATACATGTCCGCAACCTTGGAACAGACTTCAACAGCCCTGCGAATACCCTTTTGCACTTTTCCCCCTTTCCTTGTACACCCGATTCCGAAAACTCTGACCTCAGAATTAAAATCTAGAATCAAAGGACCAAAGTGAAAGAGAATAAAAGTACAAGAGTGGTATAGTTCGCAAGTTTTGTACGAATTCGTACTTTTTGCGAACTATTAATTGATGCATTTGTATATTTCACCTCCTACATTTGCGATGTGATTCAACTCTAAAGTGAGTACAAAACGAAGAAACAACCTTTATTAATAACTAATTAAATTAATATTTATGAGACAGAAAGTAACCTTTATGCTACTTGCCATACTCTGCTGCTGCGTATTTGCTCTACACGCGCAAACGGGAGGGCAAATAAGCGGTAAAGTTATTGATGCCATGGGAGAACTTCCCGGTGTCAGCGTTGTTGTGAAAGGAAGCACCAACGGAACTACTACAGACTTGGAAGGACAGTTCAAGCTGGACAATGTGAAACCTTCCGACATCCTTCAATTTTCTTTTATCGGATACAAAACCCAAGAAATCAAAGTAGGCAACCAAAAGACATTCAACATCACAATGCTGGAAGATGCACAGGCATTGGAAGAAGTGGTGGTTGTGGGCTACCAGGAAGTCCGTAAGAAAGACTTGACAGGTTCTGTATCCAAAGTCAACATGAGCGACCTGCTCAAGACACCTTCCGCATCCTTCGACCAGACATTGGGTGGCCGTATTGCCGGTGTAAATGTAAGTTCGGGTGAAGGTATGCCGGGTGGAACGATGACCATTACCATTCGTGGTAACAACTCTTTGACCCAAGACAATACCCCCCTCTACATCATTGACGGCTTCCCCGTGGAAGATGCACGCGTGGCGGCTGCCATCAACCCCAGTGATATTGAATCGACCGATGTATTGAAAGATGCATCTGCCACAGCCATCTATGGCGCCCGTGGTGCCAACGGTGTCATCATCATCACTACCAAACAAGGAAAAGTGGGCAAACCCCAGCTCACCTACGACGGCAGCTTCGGTATCTCTACCGTCACCAAAAAGCTGGATATGATGGATGCGTACGATTACGTGAAGCTGCAACTCGAAGTAGACCCTACCCGTGCCACTGAGAAATACCTCCCGTTATACGAAGGTCACCAATGGACATTGGATGACTATCGCGGCATCGCCCAGAACAACTATCAGGACGAAATTTTCCGCACAGCCTGGCAACAGAACCATAGCGTTCGTCTTACCGGTGGTTCGGAAGGTATACGCTACAATGCCTCCCTATCCTACTACAACCAAGACGGTATCTTGCTCAACTCCGACTATGAGCGCCTGCAAAGCCGTCTGAACACCCTGGTGAAGCGTGGCAAGCTGACCATAAACTTCAACAGCAACTTCTCGCGTTCCATCCAGAGCGGTTCTTCCCCTTCCTCAAGCTCTTACTCCGGTATGAACAACCTTTTCTATAGTGTATGGGGATACCGCCCGGTCAATTATCCCGGCAAATCTCTTGATTCTTTGCTGAACGACCTTGTGGACGATGATGTGGATGCATCCAACGACTATCGTTTCAATCCTATCGCCGACCTGAAGAACGCCTATCGCAAGTACTACGTCAACAATCTCCAATTGAATGGTTATGTGGAATACGAGTTCATCAAAGGACTCAAGCTGAAAGTATCCGGAGGATGGACCTATGACAACCGCCATACTGATACCTTCAACAACTCCAAGACCCGTTACGGTGGTCCTACTTCTACTGACAAAGTGAATGCAGAAGTGGTGCGCCAACAACGCCTGACATGGTTGAACGAAAACATCCTGACCTATCAGACCAACTTTAAAAAGAAGCACTTCCTCAATACACTGCTCGGTGTGACGTTGCAGAACTCCGACTATGAGTATTATTCATTACGTATGAAACAGATTCCCAACGAATCGCTGGGCATGGCCGGCATGAGCCAAGGAACGTTCGACAAGAGCACATCTACCTTGTCTTCCTGGTCTATGCTGTCTTACCTGGGACGTGTGAACTACAACTACAAATCCAAATATTATGCCACAGCCTCGTTCCGTGCAGACGGTTCCTCCAAATTCAGCAAGAAAAACCGTTACGGCTACTTCCCCTCAGGCTCACTGGCGTGGAGCTTCTCCGAAGAAGACTTCATGAAGGATTACAAAAAATGGCTGTCAAGCGGTAAAATCCGTCTGAGCTGGGGACTTACAGGTAACAACCGTATCGGTGAATATGACTACCTTGCCTTATTGGATATGATTAAGAGCCATGCCACCACCAGCATGACCAACACCGTATATCCTTTTGACGGCAACAACGGAAATGTGGGTGTAGCTCCTATCTCTTTGCCTAATGAAGATTTGAAATGGGAAACTACCGAACAGTGGAACTTAGGTCTTGACCTGGGATTCTTCGATGAGCGTATCAGCTTCACCGCCGACCTCTACCGTAAGACTACCCGCGACTTGTTGTTGGATGCCACCCTGCCCTACTCTTCAGGTTATCTGACAGCCATGAAAAACATCGGTAAAGTACGCAATGACGGTATTGAATTGACGTTGAACACCGTGAATATAGACAATAAGGATTTCAAATGGAGCAGTAACTTCAATATCTCCTTCAATAAAAACAAAGTATTGGAACTTGCTGAAAACCAAACCAGTTTGTTGAGCATTGCCAAGTTTGACCAAAACTTCAACAGCCAGCCCAACTATATTGCCAAGATAGACCAGCCGATGGGTATGATTTACGGATATATCTACGAAGGCACCTACAAATATGATGATTTTGACAAGAGCGGCAGCAGCTACACGCTGAAGGGTAACATCCCCCACTACGTAAGCGAAAGCAATACACAGCCCGGCATGCCCAAGTACAAAGACTTGAACGGTGACGGCGTCATCGATACCAACGACCGTACCATGATAGGACGCGGTCTGCCCATCCATACCGGTGGCTTCACCAATAATTTCGAATACAAAGGCTTCGACCTGAGCGTATTCTTCCAATGGAGCTACGGTAACGATGTACTGAACGCCAACCGCCTGTTCTTCGACAGCGGCTTCCAGAAGAAACGTGAGTTGAATCAATATGCCAGCTATACCGGCCGTTGGACACCAGAAAACCCGAACAGTAATATTCCGGCAGCTACCAACTCAAGTTCCAATCTCGTGATTTCTTCACGCGTAGTAGAAGACGCTTCATTCCTGCGACTGAAAACTGTGACGCTGGGCTATACCGTACCCAAGACTTTCTTGAAGAAATATAAGATTGACAATGCACGTCTTTACGTAGCAGCACAAAACCTTTGGACTATTACCGGTTATTCCGGCTACGACCCCGAAGTATCTATTCGTAGCGGAGGCTTGACTCCGGGCCTTGACTTTTCGTCTTACCCGCGTGCACTCTCCGTAAGTTTCGGTATCAACTTAGGTTTCTAACCCCACTAAAACACTGGAATATATATGAAAACAATAAAAACAATTATATTATCTTTCGCTTGTCTGGCAATGGCATCCTGCGATTTCCTGGACAAAGAACCGACCAAGCTGACTCCCGACAATTACTTTAATAATGCGGAAGAAGCTCTCTCATTCCTGACCTCTGTATACGCTCCACTGACCTCACAGAACTTCTACGGAAACGAGTATATGTTCATGACGGGTGCCGACGATTTGTCCCACTACGGTGGCGGTCGTAATCCGCAAACCAGCGGTGCCATTGCATGTAATAATGCCAATTCAAGCTCACCACAGTTCAGCAACCTCTGGCAAACACTTTATACCGGTATCGACCGTGCCAATACATTCTTGGAGAACATAGATAAGACGGATGATATATCCGACAAGTTGCGTCTGCAATATACATCAGAAGCACGTTTCATGCGCGCTTACTACTATTTTACGCTCGTACAAGGCTGGGGAGACGTTCCTTTCAAAACCACTTCGACAAGTAGCGTGACCGGGCTCGATATTCCCCGTACAGACAAGCAGACTATCTACGACTTCATCACCACTGAGATTTCCGAGTGTGCCGAAGGGCTTGCCACCGCTGCAGAACTGGGTTATAAGCCAGGACACGTTTCACGTTCCGCAGCATGGGGCATCTTGGCACGCGTTTATTTATTCCGTGCCGGCGAGCACTTCCGCGACAACACCAGTGGAGACGCTACAGCCATTCAAAATTATTTCAAACAAGCCAGCACATACGCACAAAAGGTAATGGGCGAAGGACATAGCCTGACAGCCAACTACTGGGACGTATTCATCGACCTCTGTTCTAACCGGTACAATACTACAGCCAATGAAAGTATATGGGAAGCCGAATTTGCCGGTGACTATACTTCCGAAGTAAGAGCAGAGGGACGTATCGGAAACCTGATAGGCATCAAATGTCCGGACCAGTCTACCGACCAATCCCTGTTGGATGCCAAAGACCCCGGATTCGGTTATGCCTACTTCTGGTCGACTCCTAAACTGTATGAGCTCTACAAGGAGAACGGCGACATCAACCGCATGAACTGGAGCATTGCACCATTCGAATATGTAGAGGCCGTAAGCAAAAAAGGCATTACGGGACGCCAGTTTGAGTACGGCAAAATGGAAGAGGTAAAAAAACAGTATTGGGATGTATCCTATAGCTACGGCCAAGGTGACGCTGCCAAAAAGACCGGCGACTATGAAAAGAGTGAAGCCGACTCTGAAAAGAATTACTCACGCGCTTGCGGAAAATACCGTAGAGAATATGAAGCATACGGCATCAAAAAGAATAAGAACTACACTTCACTCAACTTCCCGTTGCTACGCTATTCGGATGTACTGCTGATGGTGGCCGAAGCTGAGAACGAAGTCAACGCTTCGCCCACTACACTGGCTTACAAATGCTTGAACGACGTGCGTAACCGTGCCGGTATCGCCCCCTACGAAGAAGGCAGTCTCAGCAAAGAAGCCTTCCGCCAAGCAGTGAAAGATGAGCGTGCCATGGAACTCTGCTTTGAACATATTCGCCGCTACGACCTTATCCGCTGGGGTGAATATGTAAAAAACATGAATGAGCTGGCTCCCCGCGCCCTTCAAGGTGCCAATGCCAATTGGGCTACAGGACCCAATTATAGTGTCTACACCTTCTTCCAGATAACAGACGCTTATAATTACTTCCCAATACCGGATAGTGAAATGTCTGTGAACAAAGCTATCACCCAAAACAATCCGGGTTGGTAATCGAGTGAGTGAAACAAGGATAATCATTCCAAATAAATGAATTATATTATGAAACTAAATAAACTATTGATAGCTGTCAGTATCGCAACCTTCGCCCTCGCCTCCTGCGAGAGTGAATTTACTAAAGATGCCGAACTGAATGTAAACGTGGCAACCGGAGACGGTGTAAGTTTCGACGGCCAGACCATTACCGTAAAAAGTGGAACTCCAGTAGAGTTCCATTTCAACGGCAATCCGGACTTCCTCACCTTCTACAGCGGTGAAGCCGGAAAAGAATATAAATACAGAGAACGTACCACAGTGGACGAAAATGAGGTAGAAACTTCAACTTTAAAATTCAAGCTGACTCCACAATATGGAAAACCGGAAAACATACTGACCATGTATGTGTCTGCCGATTTCCCGGGACTGGAGAAGGGCAACTTTGAAGCAGACTCCGTATTGGTGGAACAGCACGCTTGGGAAACCCTGATTCCGGCAGCCGACTTCCCCACTACTCCAAAGGCACAAAATTTTGAAGTGGACATGAAGCCCTATTTAGGCAAACGCATCGCTGTGGCCATCTGCTACCGGGGTCAAGACAAATCGGCCACACAATCCAAATTCACCTTCGGCAATATGCAGATTGTGAACAAGATGACCAACGGACAGGAAACGGCTTTCACCGCCAACTCGTTCGGCTTTACCCCCATCAACATGTTGCACCGCCACAACCTGAGCGACCAGAAGGGTATGACCTCTAACCGTGCCTATGGTACAGTTACCAATAACACCTCCGGTATCTGGAATTTCAAAGATATGAATGCTTTCTTCATTCACAGTTCCAGTGCCAACACCGAGTTAAAATACAGTTGGCTGGTGTCCAATCTGTTTGTGGTCAATGCATGTTCCCCCGATGCAGGCACCGGATTGAAGAATGTTACCCAAAGTCTTGACTCTTATCAATATACCTATAGTACTCCAGGTACCTATACCGCTACCTTTGTAGGTACCAATGGAAACTACAAACAAGAGTCCTCCGTGGTACATGAATATAAAGTGATTGTAACCGAATAATGAAGTAAAACGGTCTATCAACACAAAACTTCTAACCTTAAATATTTTTTATAGACCTTAATCAATTAACTTTGTCAGGGAGGAACCGCGAGGCTCTTCCCTGATTCATAAATCCTCTAATACAGCAAAGAATACCAACATGAAAACCCATCACATCAAACTCATTGCAGCAATTGCCTTGTGCATATTGACAGGAATCCATGCCTATGCCTCCGACTTCGAGACCATCTACAATCGTATGTACGAGAAGTATCTCGACCGGAACCCATCGAAAGAGACCGTCAACGGACTGGTTAAATCTCTTTCTCCCGAAGGAGCATTCGTCACCCTCGACTATCGCGCTACCGACGGCTCCCCCCGCAAGCATGTACAAAACCTCATCATCCTGGCTTGTGCCTACCAACATCCACAAAACACATTCTACCATGACAAAACGCTGAAAGAGTCTTATCTCAAAGCGCTCCGTTTCTGGATAAACACCAACCATCAAGCCAAAAACTGGTGGTATCGCTACATTCCCTATCCCAAAGAACTATCCACCAGTGTAGTGCTGATGAGCCGTGAAATCGGCGAAGACCCGGCACTCTTTGACAAAACCATGAAATACCTGCGCTGGAGCTACGAACATGCAGCCCCCTCGCACATGACGGGGGCCAACGGAGCCGACATCATCATGGGCTCGTTTGCAGCCAGCATCCTGACCAAAAACGAGGCGCAAATGGAAGACTTCAAAGAACGGATGACGCAACTGCTCACCATACAAGCCTCCGAAGGTATCCAGCCCGATTATCTCTTCGGACAGCATTGCGGCCACGGGCGACAACTCTACTTCACCAGTTACGGCAAAGAATTCGTGAACTCCACCCTCGCTTATCTGGAACTCTGCAAGGATACCCGCTTCCAAAGTCCCGGACTGGAATTACTGCAACGCCTTTTCACCGACGGCGTACAATGGATATTCTACAACAAGCAGCATGACCCCAACAATGCAGGACGCTTTATCAGCAGCAACCAATACTCCTCTGCCATAAAAGTTCTGGCCGAAAGAATCTGCAAGTTGAGTAACTCCGATGCACGCAACAACATGAAGCAAGCACTGCAACATATCGGCGGAGACAACAGCTTGACAGGTAACCGTATGTTCTGGCGTTTCGACTACATGGTGCACCGCCGCAACAATTATATGGCCAGTTCACGCATGACCTCCACCCGTACCGTAGGCAATGAGGCCGGCAACGGTGATGGTGAGTTCAACTATTACGCCTCCAACGGAGTAAACTATCTTTTTGTCACCGGACGCGAGTATGACGGTAATTTCTTTAAGGTCTTCAACAACCGCCAATATCCCGGCATTACTGCCGAGCAAGACAATGCCCCCCTTCCCATCCCCGATTGGGGTGAAGGCGGCAATAACGGAAACAGTTTTGCCGGAGGTGTCAGCGACAGTCTTTATGGAGCTTGTGGCATGATTCTGGACCGCCGCGAATTACAAGCTCACAAAGCCTGGTTCTATTTCGATGACGAATTTGTATGCCTTGGCGCAGGCATCTGCAACACCGGAGGAAAAGCTGAGGTATTCACCACACTCAACCAGTGCAACCGCAACGGAAAAGTGCAATACATGGCAAACGGAAAAACACATACGTTGAAGAACGGTTTTGTAGAAACCACTGCCGACTGGGTGCTCCATGGACAGACTGCTTACTTCAGCCTACTGCCTCAAGCCAAATATCAAATAGCCTGCGACACAGCATTGTTCAGCCTGAACGCCAATCACGGCATCCGTCCGCAGCAAGGCAAGTACGCCTACGTGGTATGTCCCGGAATCTCAACTCCGTCTACCGCTGCCAAATATGCCAATACACTACCGATAAAGATACTCGCCAATACGGAAAAGGTACAAGCCGTACGCCATGAAACATTGGGAATAACAGAAGCCATCTTCTACCAACCAGGGGAACTGAAACTTAACAATGGCGACATCCTTGCAACAGATACCCCCTGTGTCCTCTTATGGAAAGAGAAAGAAGGGAAAATACATGCCGCTAATCCGCGTTGCGAGTCGGTAAACCCTGAAAAGATAACAATAACGCTGAACAGAAACGGGCAAACCAAGCAAATATTGCTCCACATGCCACAAAACGAAGAAGCAGGAAAGAGTTGCGCAGCTTTTTAAGCAGAAAAAATGTGTATCTTTGCAGCCATGAACGAAAACACATTACCCATCCACTTCGCCCCGCTGCAAGGATACACAGATGCCGTCTACCGGCGGGCGCATGCACGCATATTCGGCGGCATAGAGACCTATTACTCTCCTTTCGTACGCATGGAGCATGGAGAAATCCGGCGGAAAGATGTCCGCGACATTGAGCCGGACAACAACCCGGGCCTGCACCTCATCCCCCAGCTCATTGCTCCGGATACAGACAAGCTGGAGCACATACTGTCCCTTTTCATCGAAAAAGGATACCGGGAAGCAGACATCAATTTGGGGTGTCCTTTTCCGATGCTGGCCCGGCGCCACAACGGGTCCGGCATGCTGCCCTATCCCGAAGAGGTGAAGGCGCTGCTCTCCGAAGCCGTCGACCGGCATCCCGGCATCCGTTTCTCCGTGAAGCTGCGCCTGGGTTGGGAGCAGGCAGAGGAGTGTCTTGCCCTGCTACCGCTGTTCAACGAACTCCCCCTCGCACACATCATCCTGCACCCGCGTCTGGGCAAGCAGCAATACAAAGGAGAGGTAGACCTGGAGGGATTTGAAGCTTTTTACAAAGAGTGCACCCACCCTCTGTTCTACAACGGAGACTTGCATACCGCGGAAGATATCCGTTCCATCACCGCACGGTTCCCCCAGTTGGCAGGCATCGTCATCGGTCGCGGGCTGCTCGCCAATCCTGCCCTAGCGCTGGAATACAAGCAAGGAACCCCGATTTCTTCCGATGAAATGGCGAAAAAAGTGGGACAACTACACACCGAGGTCTTCAACGCCTATCAAGAGCTACTGCAAGGCGGTGAGGCACAGCTATTAATGAAAATGAAAAGTTTCTGGGAGTATCTGTTACCGGACGGAGACCGCAAAGCGAGAAAGACCATCCATAAGACCAGCAAACTGGCAAACTATCAGTCAGCAGTAAGCAATCTGCTCGGAACATATTAAACAACCGTTTCCAGTATCTTTCGCTATAGGATAGAAAGGCTAAGACTCCTATACCGGATACCCACAACACCCGGATGTATTCGCCCAAAACATGGGGATGTATTACCCCAAAACATCCCCATGTTTTATAGCACAACACCCGGATGTTTTGGGGTAAAACATCCGGGTGTTGTGGGTATTCAGTATCAATGTCTAACCTATACTCTCCCTACCTCTTTAGCTCTACCTCTAAGCTTGCAGCATCCCGGCAAGTAAAGCGCAACACAGTCTGATTCTTGTCTGCCGACAACACCTTGCAATAGGGCGTCTCGGCAACCTTCCACTGTCCCTTCAAAGTAACGGTTACGGGAATCTCCTGGCTCTCATTGTCAGTCCACGGGCGTGAATAGATACTGCGCTCAATACGTTTTCCGTCTTTATCGAAAGCCTCGTCACTCGGACCGCGATACAAGGCCAGGTCGGGTTGGGAAACAGTCAGCAGAAGCTTGTCTTTATATTCGCGTATCATGACAAGGCTCGATGTATCGGCTTTCTGCAACAATCCGCCGTCGGGCAGAGCCTGCGGAGTCTCAAACAAGACGTAAGAAGTAAGACCGTCTGCCGGAGAGCGCACAATGTGGGCATTGCGGTCTTGCTGGAGAATCTTGTAAGTGGGTTTCTTGGCGAATGCCTTCAAAGCGGCGGCATCTGTATGGGGCAACACTGCATATTCGTAAGAAGCGCCTTTCGGAGCTTTACCATGCTGTAATGTCAAGGACACCCAGTCGCCGGAAGTAGGTTTGGTGCTACGCTCGCCTACGGTCACTTGCGGGAAGTTCTTCTCATATCGGGCAGCAGGACGGGAAGCTTTGGAAATGTAATAACCTACGCCGTTGGGGTCTATATAAGTCTGCCCGTCACTCTGATAGGATTCCCAGTACCGGCGGGTTTCGGGAGTAATGGCGGCAAGCTGGAACACGGTGGTTTCCGTGGGATATTCGGTATTCAGGTTTTCGATGTCCGTACCGAGCATACAATGGTGCCGTCAAAGAAGTGGAACGACTTGCGGGCACGGTGAGAACCGTTATACTTATCATGTTCATGCAGCACCATACCGAAGTTACCGTTCAGATGTGCCTGAGACAAGCCGCCAGCAAAAGCCTCATCGGAATAGAGCATCTCCTCCATACCGGAGAAGGTATCGACATTCAATACCCGGGCACGCAACTGGTCGAAAGGCAGATGAATGCTCGTGACACCCGGAATACGATTCCAGTCGAAACCGGCTTCCTGCCAGCCACTGGTGGCAAAAGTAACCATTTCATCGGGTTTTCCGGTAAGAATCTGCATGCTGCCATGCGCCAGATAACGGCCATAGAAGTTGGCAGGGAGGTAGTGCTCGGCAGCCCAGAGATAACGGGAATGTCCGCGGACTACGGCAGCCCAGTTGTTACGACGCTGTACGGATACACAACCGTACCCCAAAGCCAGATTGCCTTGCGGGTCGGGTTCCGGACGGAAGCCTTGGGCTTCGAGCAACTTCTTCATCTCCAATTCGTGGCGGGTAGAAGCCTTCGGCAGATAGTCGGGCGCATTCTTGTCCGGAGCTGCTGTATGGGAAACCAGGCGCAGATAGGCAGCCGCCATTTCGGGGTCATATTTCTGCTTGCCATCCGGCGTACCGGCAATGGCCATCGTGGCATATTGGATAGGTATCAGACTTCCTCCCCCGTTGGGATGGCGTCCGGACATGGAAAGCGACCATTGCTTCAGATTGCAATAGAAACGCATGGTGAGAAGCACTTTCTTCACCGTCTCGTGTGCCTGCTCGGACAGACGGAACTCGGTACCACTCAGCAAGTAAATCATATTAGTGGCACCGTCCAGACCACCCACTGCATAGGCAGGATAATTGTTGCAATGATGAAAGCAAGCACCGTCCTGCTTGAAAGAACCGGCCAGTCCCGGCGCAGGAAGGCAGCCTTTGTCCAGCAACGGGAGAAGGAACGCAGGTATTGCAGTTTCTCCGGTGTATCCTCCATAATCAGGATGCTGGCTATGCGGCCTTGCAACTTAGTGTTGAACGTATCTATATCAATACCGTTGACGGCAGGTTCGGGATATACCTCATTGGTGATGGCATACCAGTTGAGCGTACGTACCGCCTCTTCCAGCTTGCCCGCCTCACGCAATACGTCCTTCATCAAGAAATAAGCCACAAACAAACCACGCATACTATATCCGTAGTGGTGGATATTCCCCCAGCAACTGCCGTAGGCAATACCCTGGTCGGTGGCGTTGTCGTACATGGCGATGAATTTCTGCTCCAACTCGTGTTTCAGCGCCGCATCTTCCGCATTGTAGTAAGCGATGGCGACGCGTTTCATCAGGTTGAAATAGTCGCTTATCTCTATCCCCAGCCTGGAGAACATATCTTTGTCCCAATCAGGTACCATACGTTCGTATGCCTCGGAGTGACGTACGAAATAGATAGGACGTCCTGCCACCTTGCCGTTCTTGTAGGTAATCCGATAAAAATCATACTTCTCACGGATGGACTGCATCTCCTTGTCCGACAGTGCGGAAGGCGTATAGAGCATGTCGCGGAAACGTTTCTCCATAATCCGTATATCCTGCTTCTGCGCCTCGGTCACGTCTGTCAAAGGAATGTCCGGTTTCCACAAGGAGTGTTCGTAGATAACCAGCCAATGGTTGGTGGTTCCCTTATTTACAAACGGTACCTGCAAGTCGGCAGTCTGCTGGCGGGCATCCACCTTGCTGGCAGTAATCAGATGGTCGAAAAAGAGTTTCCCTTTCACGTCGGGGGCTACAATGCGGATTTCGTCCATCCCTTCTTCCGGGGTGCCTTGCATATCGCGTTCATAACATACCCATGCTCCGCGCCAACCGGTGAAATTGATGCCAAAAGGAAAAGAGGTGCATACCTTGCCATCCTTCAGGAACTCAAACTGAATCTGCTTGTCCTGGGCCTGCTCATTGTACACCCATACGATGAAAGCCGAAAGATAGGTGTCTTTCCCCGTCGGGTCTTTCTTCTCAAACTTCAAGTCTTTCTTGATAGACAGTGCGGCACCCGGCTCGAAAGTCCAGCTCAAGCTGTGGTCGCCGTCCCTATAATGTTCATTGCTAATGCCCAACTGCGAACCGGCTGCCGTAGTGACAAACGCCGGAACCTGCTTCTCCTCAAAAGAAAGCAAGCGCTCATTCTTCACGATTTGTGCATGTACACTGCCCGGCAGCAACATGCAAACGAGCGCTGCCGCTCCTATTTTCCATTTACTGAATTGCATCATGTCTGTTTATTTAAGGTTATCGATATTTGCTACTTGGAAATCTGCAAAACGTACGTGGTTCTGCCACAACCGTAAGGCGAAATAGCCGTCTCCTTCGCCATCGGCAACCGGTAAGCTGAAAAGCTCTTCACCATCCATGGCATAAGTGGTGGCTCCATTCTCCACACGGATTTTAACTTCATACCAATGGTTGGGCTTCAAAAGGTGGGCGGCATCGGTATACTCTTTCAAGATGGGTTTAATCTTTGCATCGTCCACTCCGTAATACTCTCCATGGTATTCACGGAAACGCGTAGTTCCATTATCATTACCGCCGTAGCCCACATAGTAGAGGTCCAGCGTATTGTAATTCTTGAACTCGCCGTTGCGCCATGCACTGCGGGCAAAGAAGTCATCCGGATGCCGGGGGTCATCGGCCCCCCAAAAACAATTCAAGTCGCTGAGACGGTCGTAGCTACCATTCCCGACCACCACTTGTACCCGGTAGGTTATCTCATAGTCGCCCGTCAACCGTTCCTTATACCAAAGGGACAGCCCGTCCGGAGATACAATATCCATCGTGTCGCCGATACATGTAATTTCCACTTTTCCGGAAGAATCCTCCACTACCCAGTCGGTAAGCCGGCAGGAAGCGCCCATCTCCATACCGGGGAGGACACATAAGAGAAGTTGCATCAAAAGAAGTTGTAACCGCATATTCCAATGTATTAGTACGGTACAAAGAAACCCCTCTTTTTGGGAAAAGGGGGGCATAAATCGTACAGAAGAAGGATAAAATAATGATTGAGGCGGATTTCTGCCCCCACTTCATCAAGGATGAAGTTCTTCGAAAGCCTTGTTTTCCTCTTGTACCGCCTGAATAGTTTCTTCCAGTTCATTGATAGGGAGATCGAAGTTGTACCAGTCGTTATAGCAGTCGGTGACATACCACTTGCCGTTTGTCAGTTCAAAGACCACACGAAGGGAAGGTTCTGATTCATCATAGCCTGCTTCAAACTCTTTATGGGCAGGTTCATTGACAGTGAAGTGAGAGATATAGGTACCTCCCTCCTCTTCGGTAGTACGTCCTTCCTTCAGCGTTTCCTCGTCCAGCAGTGCCCACTTCTCGCGGGTGAAGGGAAAAGTCTGTTCCGTCTCACCGTCATCCTTCAAGAGGGCGATGGGAGACTTCAAAGGAAACTTGATTCGGGAATACTGGAATGAAGCACTGGACGTGAATTTCTGGAGGAATGTCTTGAAATCCTCCTCTTCGGCAGCCTGACTATTGAGAGTCGTCAGCATGAGTGCCGCAAACAGACCAAAAACAAAGCGGATAGCATTCATATACTCGGATTATTTTTCAATGCGCAAAGATAATGATAAAAATTTAATGTGCTAATATGGGTAATGTGCTAATATGCCAATAACCTGCGGTGTAAAGACATAACAGAAACACAGCGCAGCACATTGGCACATTACCCATATTAGCACATTAAACCATCATCTACGCCGCAAATACTCGTAACCAAACCGGCAACGCAAACAGTCTTTCCTGTCACAATATTCCTTCTGAAGTTGGAGCAATGCCTGCGAATCGGCAGCGGTAGATACCGGCAGGCCGGCACCATCCAAAGACGGGTTACGTGGTTGTTTTCGGCCTTCAAGGATTCAAGGAAACGGGTGGCACGGTCACACAAGATGTCATCGGCCTTGTGCAGGCCATAAGCATAAAGAAACGGGATGACCGTATTGATGGCAATCAGATTCAAGGCGCCATCCCCTACCCGCTTTTCCCTCCGGGGTGAAACCTTTCTGAAGTTGAAATGCTCCTCCCAATACACGGAAGTATTGGCAGCAAGTATCTTCTTCACCGCTTCCAGCGTTTCCGCCTCCATGATACGCGAGAAGAGTGCCTGCTCCTTGTGATACAGACCGGCAAGCTGCGCCAGACGCACATGCGGAAAGTTATCGGGACGAAGACGCAGAAAACGCCACTGCTCAACGGACATAGGAGCAGGCAGTTCGAACTTATGTTGCAGGTATCGGAATTCTTTCTGAAGTTTCAGATAATACTCATCCGCCTCTGCCAAGTCCTCCTCCAACAGACCAGCCTGCCCCAGGAAGAAAGCCTCCACCTGAAACAGACTGTCCCGATGCTTGTCTACGGCGCGGAATGGAAGGCGGTTTGCCCATGCCTCGAAGGCATCCCCATTCAGTCCGAAGCCGAAGTTACGGGCAAGGGTAATGAAGAAAACATCCTCCCAATGATGATTGCAACGTTCGAGCCGCCGGGATATGACATGTGCTTTCTGCTCAAAGCGCTCTACCTGCAAAGCGGACAGCCAGGAGTGGACGGTCAGCTTCGGAAGGGAGGCAAGGATGGAATAGCAGGAGGATAAATCTCTGTCTGCCGAAGCTCTTCATAACGCAAGCGGACAGTGTCGGGGCAGGTGAGCACCATCTGAGGAACCAGCTCACCGTTCGTGCGGTACACATCACAATTCGATTCGCCCACTACGTGCAGAATGACGGTATCATATGCCTTGTCACGGTCGTGCCTATGAAGCAGCCAGTCTGACGCCTGCGTATGCACTTCGACGTTGCTACAAAGCGTGCCGTCTATTTTCAGTTTGGCATTAAAGAAATCGGGGCCTGCATTCATGTTCGGCAAACCGGGATCTATCACTTCTACCGGCCGGCCGGAGGTTGTTTGGAGTGCTGACAAAGGAAATATTTTGTGCTTCCAAACATAATGCAGTAGTTGTTCCATGTTAACAAGACGTTAATGTTGAGCACAAATGTAAGAAAAAGATTATCTTTGCGACCTATAGTTTGTTGATAAACTAAATAAAAACAGATAGAAACAATGAAAATCGCATTAATCGGCTACGGAAAAATGGGCAAGGAAATCGAAAAGATAGCCCTTGGCCGCGGACACGAAATTGTAAGCATCATCGATGTCGACAACCAGGAAGACTTTGAATCGGCAGCCTTCAAGAGCGCCGACGTTGCCATAGAGTTCACCAATCCCATGGTGGCATACAACAACTATATGAAGGCATTCCAGGCCGGAGTCAAATTGGTATCCGGCAGTACGGGATGGATGGCGGAACATGGAGACGAAGTGAAGAAGCTTTGCACCGAAGGTGGCAAAACATTGTTCTGGTCATCCAACTTCAGCTTGGGAGTAAGCATATTCTCTGCTGTCAACAAGTACCTCTCAAAGATAATGAACCAGTTCCCTGCCTATGATGTGACAATGAGCGAAACGCACCACATCCACAAGATGGACGCTCCGAGCGGTACGGCCATCACGCTTGCCGAAGGTATTCTGGAGAATCTCGACCGTAAGGACAAATGGGTAGAAGGAACTTTCCAAGCTCCCGACGGGACTGTTTCGGGTCCTACGGAATGTGCAGCCAATGAGCTACCCATAAGTTCTATCCGCGAAGGAGAAGTACCGGGCATCCACAGCATCCGCTACGATTCCGAGGCCGACAGCATCACTATTACCCACGATGCCAAGAATCGCAGGGGATTTGCCTTGGGAGCTGTTCTTGCTGCCGAATATACCGCCAAGCACGAAGGGTTCTTGGGTATGAACGACCTGTTTCCCTTTTTGAATGAATAACCCCAAACTCATAAATTTATAAACTCATAAACTGAAACCAATGAGACAAGCAACACGCGCCCAATGGATTAAATTCAGTATAGTCACCCTGCTCTACCTTGCCTTTCTGGTTTGGGTAAAAAGCTGGCTGGGACTGATTGTACTACCTTTCATTTTTGACATCTACATCAGTAAGAAGATACCCTGGGGGTTCTGGAAGAAATCAGAGAACCCTGCCGTACGCAGCATCATGAGTTGGGTGGATGCCATCGTATTTGCGCTGGTAGCCGTTTACTTCGTAAATATCTATGTGTTCCAGAATTATCAGATACCGTCTTCCTCATTGGAGAAATCCTTGCTGGTAGGCGATTTCCTTTACGTCAGCAAGATGAGCTATGGTCCGCGCGTACCAAATACACCGCTTTCCATGCCGTTGGCACAACATACGCTGCCGGTGTTCAACACTAAATCGTACATCGAATGGCCCCAATGGGAATACAAACGTGTGCCGGGCTTCGGCAAAGTGAAACTGAACGATATTGTGGTGTTCAACTTCCCGGCAGGCGACACGGTAGCCACCAATTTCCAGCAGACAGACTTCTATACCCTTGCTTATGAAGAAGGAAAACGCGTGTATCCCAACAAAGTGAATATGGACAGTCTGACACGCAAACAGCAACGTACCGTCTATGATTTGTACTACAATGCCGGACGTAACCTCATCCGTTCCAATCCGAGAATGTACGGTGACATTGTCATACGCCCCGTCGACCGTCGTGAAAATTATGTAAAACGTTGCGTAGGCCTGCCCGGCGATACATTGCAAATCAAGAAAGGACAAGTATACATCGACGGCAAAGCCATCGAGAACCCTACAGAAATGCAGTTCAACTACTTTGTACAGACAACGGGGCCCTATATCACCGATGATATGTTCCGTGAACTGGGTATCAGCAAAGAAGACCAGACACTGATGACCGACGGTCTGGGCTGGGAAGAGAATCTGATTGAAATGGGATTGGACCGCCGGGATGCCCAAGGAAGACTGGCACCGGTCTATCATCTTCCGCTCACCAAAAAGATGTACGAGACCCTTTCGGGCAACAAGAAACTCATCAGTAATATTATCATCGAACCGGGAGATTTCTCCGGACAGATGTATCCGTTGAATCTCTACACCCAATGGACCCGCGATGACTACGGTCCCATCTGGATTCCCGCCAAAGGTGCCACCATCAAGCTGACCGAGGATAACCTGCCCATCTATGAGCGTTGCATCGTGGCCTATGAAGGCAACAAACTGGAAGTGAAGGAAGACGGCATTTACATCAACGGCGAAAAGACGGATTCTTATACCTTCCGCATGGACTACTACTGGATGATGGGCGACAACCGCCATAACTCCGCCGACTCCCGATACTGGGGTTTTGTGCCGGAAGACCATGTCGTAGGAAAGCCTATCGTAGTATGGTTGTCACTGGACAAAGACCGAGGCTGGTTTGACGGTAAGATACGTTGGAACCGGATATTCAAGTGGGTGGACGGCATTAAATAAACGGAAAATTGAAAGGTGAAAATTGCCAGTTCCCATTTTCACCTTTCAATTTTCAACTTTCAATTTATATGAAGAGTAAGAAGATGGCAATGGCAATAATCGGAGTGGCATTCGTCGTGGTGTTGCTTCGGGGTTGTGTGGCTACTTCCTATCTTATCCCTTCTTCCGGCATGGAAAATTCACTGTACCGGGGTGAGCGTATTCTTGTGGACAAGTGGAGCTACGGCCTGCGACTGCCTTTCATGAAGCTGTGGGGTATCATCGCTGGGCGGACAGAGCGGTGCAGAAAGAGGATATTCTTGTATTCAACAATCCTGCCAATCTTTCAGAACCCGTGATTGACCGGCGGGAGGTCTTTATCAGCCGTTGCATCGGTACTCCCGGAGATACCTTGCTGATAGATTCGCTCTTTTCTGTGATTCCTTCCGAGAAGAATGCACCCGACCAGAAGTTCCTTTATTCCTATCCCCGAGGACGGGAACGGCAGCTGGATTCATTACTGTCCATTCTTTCCATCGCTCCCAACAAACTATTGGGGCAGGATTCAACAAAGAATATACGCAGCTTCAGCCGCTATGAACACTACTTGCTGGAACAAGCCATGAACGGAAAGTGCTGGATAGAGCCCATTGTCAAGGAAGATTCTATGGAGATGCTGAAACCTCTGATAATCCCCAGCAAAGGCAAAGCCGTACGCGTATATCCGTGGAACAAGACTTTGTTGCGAAATACCCTGGTACTTCACGAAAAGAAACAGGCCGAAATCAAGAACGACACCCTTTATGTGGAAGGCAAGCCCGTGCAACACTGCCATTTCACCAAAGACTACTACTGGGTAGGTGCCAACAATGCCATCAATCTCTCGGACTCCCGCCTTTTCGGTTTCGTCCCCGAAGACCACATCATAGGCAAGGCGTCTGTCATCTGGTTCTCCAAAGAAAAGGGAACAGGACCTTTCAGCGGTTACCGATGGGGCAGGATGTGGAAAAAGGTGGAATGACAAACATACGAAAGAATAAAAATGAAAGTACAACAATGAACAGTCATTCCAATCGTAAATCGTCTAATCGTAAATCGTAATTATATTGATGAAAACAGTTTTTCTTTCTTCCGCCTATCTGGCACCCGTAGAGTATTACACCAAACTACTGGCATACGACAAGGTATTCATCGAGCAGCACGACCACTATATGAAGCAGACTTACCGCAACCGCTGTACCATTGCCGCACCGGACGGTGAGCTGGCACTCTCCATTCCCACCGTCAAGCCCGATTCCCCTAAATGCCCGGTGCGCGACATCCGTATTTCCGACCACGGCAACTGGCGGCACCTGCACTGGAATGCCTTAGAGTCTGCCTACAACCATACCCCTTTCTTTGAGTATTACAAAGACGACTTCCGCCCTTTCTACGAAAAGAGATATGAATTCCTTGCCGACTTCAACGAAGAGTTGTGTCACATGGTCTGTTCGCTGATAGACATACAGCCCGATATGGAACGTACCTCCGAGTACCGAACCGAATTTACTCCGGATGAGACAGACTTCCGCGAATGCATCCACCCCAAGAAAGACTTTATGCTGGAGGACACGGCATTTACACCACACCCCTATTACCAGGTGTTCCAAGAGAAACTGGGTTTCCTGCCTAATCTGAGCATAGTGGATTTGCTGTTCAATATGGGACCGGAAAGCCTGCTGGTGTTGCAGAAAAGTTGCAAAGAACGGGCCGCCCGGAGCACCTGTGAATAGCAGTCCGAAAGGGTACGCACAGAAGCATCGCCTCCCCCGAAACGGAAAACAGAGGCAGATATAAATTTGTTGTTGTTATCCTTCACCTCTTTCACCTTTGCGCCCAGCATACATTGGTGTTATCAATAGAATTCAAAATAACACAGGAGATGTATGAGAGGCACCTCTACACCACGAACGGTAGAAGGTACAATGGCTGTTCTCTCTTCTGCTTCTCCGGGTAAATATACCATCCGGAAGGTGAACGACCCGGGTTGTTCAATCGAACGGCAAAGGTTGTCCAATCGAACGACCCGGGTTGTTCGGTCGGCCAGCTCGGGTCGTTCACCTATCACATCGGTTGCCTACTTGCTGAACTTCTGCAGAAACCCCGGCAGGGTCTCCCCTTCTTCCAGCCCCAACTTCTTCCGCAGGCGGTAGCGGCTGATTTCGACCCCGCGCAGAGAAATATTCATTAACGGAGCTATCTCCTTGGAAAGCAGATTCATCTTGATATAGGCACACAGCAGCTTATCCTTGTTGTTCAGTTCGGGGTATGCCTCCTCTAACCTACTGAAAAAGTCGCGGTGCACCGAATCGAAAGTAGTCTGGAAAGCCTGCAAATCGTCGTCGTGCTCGATGTTCGTGTCGATGTGTCCCAGCAAACGAAGTGTTTTGCGGCGAAGGGCAACCAGATTCTCTTCACCGACGGCGTGCGAGATGCCTAAAACTTCCTTCTTGATATCCATCAGCATCTCGTTCTTACGCACAATGTTCAATGTGGTGCGGACCAGTTCTTCTGACTTATGCTGCAGTTCGGCCTGCAGATTGGCCTCTTTCAAGGAGTCTATCTTTTTATCTTTCAAGTCGCTGGCCTCCTCGAACGCCTGCTTCTGCCGATAAAGTTCCAGCTCTTTCTGCAACAGCAGGCGCTTCCTGCTGGCCACCACCCGCACATACACAGCATACAGCATCAGGCAGGAGACGACCACGTACAGCATCAGGCTCCACCAGGTGCGATACCAGGGCGGCAGCACCCTGAACGAAAAAGAAGTCATCACAGGTTCGTCATCCTCCTCCGTCAGCAGCTTGACACTGAACAGATAGTCGCCTTCATACAGACCGGTGAACTCTTTCATGGCGTTCTCGCTATACTCGCTCCACTCTCCTTCGTCGCCCCCCTTGCCCAACCGGTAAGAGAAGAGAGCCGAAGAAGCTGTCTCGTAATTGTTCACATTATACTCCATACGAAGAGAGTTGTACTTATAAGGGACCACTACCGGCACATCTTCGTAGCGATAACTTCGACCGTATATCAGCGAATCTTTACGACCGGTCAGATACACATGACGTATCTGCAAGGCCAGCCGCTCCTTGCCAGTTTCCACCATCGAAGGTTTCACCAACGAGAACCCTTCTTCCGTGCCAACAATAGCCCCGTCGCCATAAACCCCTACATGCTCATAATTCTCGATTAAGGAACCCTTCAGAAAAAAGTCACGAGAATTCTTTGTATAAACATTCTTCACCGCATCATAGCGCAACAACTTCAAGGAACCACCCGACACATACCAGATGTTATGGGACACATCCATCGTCAGATATGTATAAGCCGCCTTGCCATCCAGCATATTCTCCAGCTCCGAGTGTTCTTCCAACGCATCCGTCAACGGATTGTAACGCCACAATCCATGACAGGAGACCACCACAAGCTCGTTGCTCACCCGCGCTAGCAAGGCCTCATCACCGGTAGGAAAAGAAACATGGTTGTATTTCTTCAGATGAACCACCTCGCGCAGGTTGTCCGAAAGGCTCACCCTGCAAACTCCCCTATCCTTATTAGTAATCCACACTATGTTTCCCATCCCCTCGGCCATGAGGCTCTTGGCGGCATAAGTAAAATTCTTGAGCCTGCACACCACCTGCCAACTACCGGCAGTCCTCTCCAACAGATACAGTCCGCTATATTTGCCATACGCACCGGCTATCAATACATCCGGCCTACCAGGCAGTGCCACCAGCTGCCTCACTCCCCTGAGCCCGTCCAGGTGTTCTACCCTATCTCCCTCGATTACATAAACCCCATTGTCCGAAGCACAAAACAACTTGTTGTCGTAACGCAAGAACGACCAAACCTGGCCGCCCGTCTCAGGCAAAAATTCCATCGCCGCTTCCTTGCTCCGTCCCTCGGGCAGAACAGTACGGTAAAGTCCTTGATTGGTGCCCAGATACAGTTTATCTCCATACCGACAAGAGGAGTATCCCGACCCGATGACAGGCTTGCTGCCATATAAAGAATAGACCGGAGAACTCAACCGAATACAATCGATGCCATTATCCAGCCCCAGCCAAAGATTATTCTTCCTATCGAAGTTCATGCAGAGAACCGTCTTATTCTGCAAACCATTGTGGATGGAGATTATATCTGTATCGCCTTTCTCCAAGTCCAAAAGGCAAACCCCTTCTTGCACAGAGCCAAGTGCCAGCAACGACTGGTGGAGTGCCGCGCAAAAAATGCGATTGCGACGCATGAAGTCGTCAGCCGCACACGCATACTTGCGGATGGCTTCTCCGTCATAAACAAACAAGCCATTGTAACGAGTCACTATCAGCACCTGGCCGTTATAGGGCAGCAAGCTTGAAATCCTTCCCAGCTTTTCTGTTTCCGGAATCAGCCGGAAATGATTATCCTCCATCACCGACATTCCTTCGGGTGTACCAATATAAAATTTATTATAGAGTATTGCTGAAACATTTATCTCATCGGCCGATTCTATATAGTCCACCCGTCCATCTGCCCAACAAAACAGGCCACGGTCTGACTGGAAATACATTTTGCCCTTATCCTGCAAAATATTCCAAATAACACCAACCACCGAATTGCCGGGCAGATTATCCGAAAGGCAGGTATAGTCCAATCCCCCCAACCTGTTTGGAGTGAAATAGCCGAAACGGCCAATCCCACCGATGTAAATACGATTGTCTGCCCCAATCTTCATGGCCCGCACCCTGGCATCCGGTATGGGATATAGCTCCCAGGAAGTGCCGTCAAACTCCAGCAACCCCTTGTTATTGGCCACATACAACCAACCGTTCTCATGCTGCTGCAGCATCCAGTTTTGGTTTCCGGCCCTATAGGCATGTCTTGTATAGTTGGTCACTGGCCGTTGCCACTCCGCCTTCAACGAAAAAGCAACCCCTATTAAAAAGAAAAGAATAAAACAGAGTCTGCGTTTCATAGTAGTCCATATTTATTTCGCATAGCAAAGATAATCTCTTTCTTTCAAACTACATTTCCCATCAGCCTCTTTAACAGAATAGATGAGATACCAATAAAAATATATAATCACATATAAACCAAGTATTTGTCACAAGCATGAGAAAGCATTGATGTAGTCGAAATAAGGATTTGTAGTAGCCAAGATGTAGTTTCTTTCGGAGAAAACATATAATATGATGATACATTTGCCATCGATTTGTGCAAAGAAGTACAATCTGCCGGTAATAAAAACCGACCGGTATAACCCTAAAAATTTAATGACATGAAACACCTACAAGAAACAGTTTTTGCTTTCCTATTGGCATCCCTCCTAGCAGCAGAGACATTTGCCCAACAGGCTCCTTCCATCATGAATATCGGTTCACGCCAGACCACCTCGCTCGACGGACAATGGAAAACCATCGTCGACCCGTTTGAAAACGGATACTACGATTATCGACTGAAACCCTACGACGGAGGATATGCCCAAGATAAAACCTATTCGGACAAGACCAAACTACAAGAGTATGATTTCGAAACAGACAAACTGCTATTTGTCCCCGGCGACTGGAACACACAACGCCCCCAATTATACTATTACGAAGGAACCGTGTGGTATCGGAAACACTTCGAATACTCATTAGAACCCGGCAAACGGCTTTTCTTGAACTTCGGAGCAGTCAACTACGAAGCCATCGTGTGGCTGAATGGCAAGCAACTGGGCAGGCACATAGGAGGATTCACCCCCTTCAATTTTGAAATAACCCACTTGCTGAAAGAAGGTACAAATAGCCTGGTAGTGAAAGCAGACAACAAACGGATTCCCGAAGCAGTGCCCACCATAAATGCTGATTGGTGGAATTTTGGAGGTATCACCCGCCCGGTCAGTCTGGTAGAAACGCCTTCGACCTACATCCGCGACTATTATGTACAGCTGAAAAAGGACGACACACGCACCATCGAGGGTTGGGTACAACTGGACGGCAACACCCAATCCCAAAAAGTAACGCTAGACATTCCTGAATTGAAGATCAAGAAAGAGGTTACCACCAATGCAGACGGCTATGCCGCCTTCCAGGTAAAAGCCGCCCCCCTTTTGTGGACTCCGGAAAACCCCAAGCTATATGCCATAACCATTACTTCCGGGGCTGATAAAGTAACTGACGAAATAGGTTTCCGAACCATCCGTACCGAAGGCACCAAGATAATGCTGAACAATCGGGAAATATTTTGCCGAGGCATCAGCATCCACGAAGAAACAGCCTACTACAGCGGTCGTGCCTACTCTAAAGACCACGCACACACCTGCTGAGCTGGGCCAAGGAACTTGGATGCAACTTCGTGCGCCTGGCCCACTATCCTCACAATGAAGAAATGGTGCGCGAAGCCGAACGGATGGGCTTCCTTGTATGGTCAGAGATTCCTGTTTATTGGACCATTCATTGGGAAAACAAAGAGACCTATCGGAATGCCGAACAACAGTTATGCGACATGATTGCACGCGACAAAAACCGTTGCAACATCATCATTTGGTCCATTGCCAACGAAACTCCCATCAGCAAACCGCGTCTGACCTTTCTGACCAACTTGGCCAACAAAGCAAGAAGTCTCGACAATGTGCGCCTGATAGGTGCAGCTATGGAAAAAGAAGAAGTCAGTCCCGGCCTGATGACAGTAAACGACCCGTTGGACAAAGTGTTGGACATCATAAGTTTTAACGAATACGTAGGCTGGTACGATGGTGACTCCGAGAAATGCGATCGCGTCAACTGGACGTTCGAAACCCCTAAACCAGTATTCATCAGCGAACTTGGAGGCGGTGCCTTATACGGCCGACACGGGTCACCTCAAGAACGCTTCACCGAAGAATATCAAGAAGACATGTATATACGCCACATCCAAATGCTGAAACGCATTCCAGGACTGGCAGGCACCACACCATGGATTTTGAAAGATTTCCGCTCTCCCCGTCGTCACGTACCCGAAATACAAGATGACTTCAACCGCAAGGGACTGGTATCAGACAAAGGACAAAAGAAGAAGGCATTCTTCGTCCTACAGAAATGGTATGAGGAGCTGAAAGAAGCCTACAAATAAAATCATTAAGCAAACAGACTATACCAATAACCCCTAAAAAACAGAACCGCCTATGAAATAACACTCGCAGAAAAATCACCCGACGAGTCGGCACACGCATCGGCTCGCTGCATCTCCCCGAAGAGAACAACACCTCTTCAAAACCATGAAACCAACATTTATTCATTAAAAAAAAATTCGTATGAAGCATTTATTTGTATTCCTATTGCTATTTATCGGCATTGGAGCCGCTACGGCACAGAATGTCCAGATTACCGGTACGGTGAAAGACAAACTGGGAGAAACTGTCATCGGTGCCAATGTGACCGTAAAGGGGACTACCAACGGTGCCATCACCGATTTGGATGGAAAATTCTCCCTGCAAGCCCCGCCCAACGCCACGCTGGTGGTTTCTTTCATCGGTTACACCACTCAGGAAATCGAACTGAAAGGAAAAAACCATATCGTAGTCACCCTCTCCGAAGACTCACAAGCCTTGGATGAAGTCGTAGTCATCGGTTACGGTACGCAAAAGAAAGTCAACCTGACCGGTTCGGTGTCTGCCGTGAAAATCGACGAGAACATCGCCAGCCGTTCCATTACCAACGTATCTTCCAGCCTCTCCGGTCTGGTTCCGGGCCTGGTGGTAAGCCAAAGCACCGGTTTTGCCGGAGGCGACGGTGCCTCATTGAAGGTGCGCGGTCTGGGGTCCATCAACAACTCAGACCCGCTGATTGTGGTGGACGGCATGCCCGACGTAGACATCAACCGCATCAACATGAACGACATCGAAAGCATCTCCGTGCTGAAAGATGCGGCTTCGTCTGCCGTATACGGTTCGCGTGCTGCCAATGGCGTTATCCTTATCACTACCAAGAGCGGACTGAAAGAGAGCAAGGCGAAAGTGAACTACAACGGCTCCTACGCATGGTCCAGTCCCGTGGAATTCTACGACTACATGGCCGACTACAGCCGTGCGCTGACCATGCACATGCGTGCAGCGGCTTCCGGCAACAACTCTACCAACTTCCGCCCGGCTTCTGCCGAACAATGGCTTGCCATGAGCATGGTAGACCCCATCCTCTTCCCCAATACCGACCAGTTTGATGAAATGTTCCGCACCGGTTCCATCCAGAACCACACGGTATCGGCATCCGGAGGTTCGGACAAGATGAACTTCTATACCTCTATCGGCGTCATGAACCAGGAAGGTTTGCAGATTCACAACGACTACAGCCGCTACAACATGCGCCTCAACTTGGATTATAAAATTCGCGACAACGTGAAGATTGGCGTAAAGACCGATGGCACATGGTCGGAAAGACAGACACCGCGCGGCAGCGGATTGGAGACCGCCGGTCTGAAGTATGTCATCTCGGGTGTACTCAACCGTCATCCCGAGACAGGCGAATACGGCGGTAGCATGGCCTACGGTGAAAACACCTCTGCCGGTAACGCCATTGCCGAATACGAAGCTTATCGCACCAACACCAGCCGCAAGGAGTTCAACGGAAACGCCTACATGGAATGGGAACCGCTGAAAGACCTGAAAGTAAACGTCAGCTACGCACTGAGATACTACAACGAATTCAGCAAGACCGTGCAGAACGTTGTCAAGCAGATGAACTTCCAGACCGGCGAAGTGTCGCGTACCATGCCCGACACCGGCGACCTGATAAACAACGGCAACTACGAAGGCACAAGACCCTGTTCCAAGGCCGCATCTCGTATGAAAAGGAGATTGCCAAAGGACACCACATCGCCGCCATGTTCAATGCTGCCGAAGAGTATTGGTATAACCGCAGCTTGTGGGCACAACGCAAGAACCGCCTGCACAACTCTTTGGAAGAAATCGATGCAGCCTCTCCCTCCGAGCAAACCAACTCCGGTTCTTCCAACTCCGAAGGTCTTCGTTCATTCATCGGACGACTCAACTATACCCTGTTCGACAGATACTTGTTTGAATTTACGTTCCGCTCCGACGGTTCATCCCGTTTTGCCAAAGGACACCAGTGGGGCTTCTTCCCCTCGGCTGCCATCGGATGGCGTATCTCCGAAGAGAAGTTCTTCGAGCCGTTGAAGAGAACCGTCAGCAACGCGAAGTTCCGCGCCTCTTACGGTACGCTGGGTAACAACTCCGGTGTGGGCCGCTACGAACAGAAGGAGACCATGAGCACCACCAACTACGTGGTAGGCAACAACACACTGGTAACCGGCTTCAGCGCCAACAAGATGGTGAACAAAGACCTCTCTTGGGAAGAGACACGCGTATTCAACGTGGGATTCGACCTGGGATTCTTCAACAACCAACTGACTGCCGAACTCGACTGGTACGACCGTTTCACTACCGGCATGATTCGCGGTTCCAGCATCTCATCCCTGCTGACAGGCTACTCAGCTCCGCGCATCAACGTTGCCGACCTCCGCAACCGTGGTGTGGAAGCCAACATCACTTGGCATTCCAAAATCCGCAAGTTCGACTACAGCATCAACGTGAACGCTTCCTACAACGTGAACAAGCTGGAGAAATGGGGTGACCACCTGGACCGCGGCTGGACCATGCTCGACATGCCCTATCACTTCCTCTATATCTACGAAGCCTATCCGGGACTTGTACAGAGCTGGGGAGACATCGCCAACGCGCCTTATCAGGCAACGACCACATTGCCCCGGGCGACATCATGATTAAGGATATCAACGGCGACGGAGTAATCAGCGACCTGGACAAGAAAGCCTATACCAACAAATACCGCGACACCCCGATGGGACAGTTCGGTATTACCCTGACCGGTGCTTATAAGGGATTCGACATCCAAGCACTCTTCCAAGGAAACTACGGACGTACCGACGTGTGGTTGGACGACTTGAACACCAACACGATTCCGCAAGACCGCTTTGCCTTCCAGCAATTCCACTGGACCGACACTTGGTCATTGGACAACCGCCATGCCTCCCTCCCCCGCATCATCACCGGGAACCAAGGTTCACACAACCGCGCAGAAAGCACGTTCTATGCCTACAACACTAACTATTTCCGCCTGAAGAACCTGCAAATCGGTTACACCATCCCCGAACGCTACATGCAGAAGATTGGTTTCAACCGCGCACGCTTCTACCTCTCCGGCGAAAATATCTTCACGTTGACTCCCTGGAAGGGTATCGACCCGGAAAAGCCGCACGGAAACGACTTCTACCCGCTGGTAAAGACTTACTCCGTGGGATTGAACATCGAATTTTGATAATCTGAACTTTAAAACAAGAAATATATGAAATATATCAAATATATAGCATTAGCCGGGCTGGCAAGCCTCTCTACCTCTTGCGTGGACGACTTGCTGAACCGTCCCGCAACTACCGAAGTATCTTCCGACCTCTTCTGGAAGAGTACAGACGATGCGCTGACCTCCACTTACGGTGTCTATAACGCCACACGTACCCTGTTCGCGACCGAACACTACTACGACGGACACGGCGAATTCCAAAACACACGCGGCAAGAGCTTGGGAAGCATCAGCGCCTGGCAACCGGCAGGCTGGATTACCAGCGGCTTCTCGTCCATGTGGAACAACGCCTACCGCGTCATCAACCGTGCCAACTACACCATATCCTATGTGGAGCGCATGATTGAAAACGAACAGAACGCCACCATCAAGTCATCGCTGGAAGCCATCAATGCCGAGAACTACTTCCTGCGTGCCCTCGCCTACTTCCGCCTGATAGAGAACTGGGGCGACGTGCCTTACTACCGCCACGTGCTGAACGGCGATGCCGAAGCTTGCTCGCTCGTGCGTACTCCCATTGCGGACATCGTAAAAGACCTGCTCGACGACCTGCAGTATGCCGCCGAGAAGTTGCCCGTGAAATACGGTACAGACTATGGACGTGCCACACAGGTAGCCGCCCTCGCCTTCAAGGGAAAGATTGAACTGTACTACGCTTGCTGGAATAAGTTCGGATGGCCCGAACTGGATGGCTTTACAGCCAGCGCCGCTACAGCAGACACTTACTACAAGGCTGCCGCTACCGACTTCAAGGCTGTAATCAACAATTACGGACTGACGATTCTGGCGACGGTGACCCCGGTACTTACGAATCCCCCACGTACGGAAGCCTCTTCCAATATTACAACGAGAACTGCTCCGAAATCATCTACGCCATATCCTACGGAGGTCCTAACCTGGGACAAGGCGAAAGCCTGCTGCGCGACTTCGGTACACGAACCACGGCAAACGCACAATGCTGGATTATGCCCACTTCGTTCCTTGCCGACCGCTACCAGTCCACCATCACCGGCGACTTCCTGCCCCAACTGGTAATGAACAGAGATGCCAACCTGGAGAACGGTGCCCGCAACCGCGCCAGCTATGAGAACCGCGACTGGCGTATGAAGTCCACCATCATGTGGGACGGCGAAACATACGTCGGCATCGAGAACGGCGGTATGGAACTGCGCAGCCAATATCCTGCCTACACCTGGATGTATGGAACCTATAACCAAGGAGCCGGATTCATCAACAACGATGCCAGCGGCCGCACCGGCTATATCTACCGCAAATGGATACGCCAAGAGGCAGGATGGGACCGCACGGACGGACCGCAAGACTTCTACCTCATGCGCCTTGCCGATGTCTATCTGATGTATGCCGAAGCTGTCAACGAGACCAACGGTCCCACGGACGAATGTGTGGCACTGCTCAACAAAATCCGTAGCCGTGGCAATCTGCCCGCACTGGCTGCCGACAAGTATGCCGACAAAGAAGAATTCTTCAAGACCATCGAGCAGGAACGCATCGTAGAGCTTGCTACCGAAGGACACCGCCCGTTCGATATCCGCCGCTGGAGAAAGGCACACGATGTATTCGGCCCTGCCAGAGCGATGGTCTTACCCTCTATGACACCAACGGCGCACGTGTACGCGACCAGTTCAAGAATGCCTCCGAACTCGACTTCCAGAAGTATTACATCTACCAAATCCCCGAAGGCGAGCGCAACCGCAATCCGAACCTGACACAGAACACCCCGTGGAGATAACCAAAACAGTATGAACCGAAAAAAGACAAACAATATGAAAAGTATCTATAGAATAGTGATGTTCCTTGCCGTCTGCCTCCTGTCACAGGGTTGCAACGACTATCCGGTAGATGACAACGACCTGCTGATTACCGACAGCGAAGAATGCTACATCTCCTCCTTCATCCTCAGAGGTCCGGACAACCGCGACGTGCTTGCCAGCTACAACATCGACGACGAGGCAAACACCATCACCGGTGTGGCAAAATTCGGTACCAACCTCAAGAATGTGAAGCCCCAGTGCGGTGTGGCAAAAGACTGTATCGTGACTCCCAACATGGGCGAATGGACCGACTTCAGCCAACCGCGCCAATACACCGTAATCTCCGGTAACCGTAAAGTAAAGAAGACCTATACCATTACCGTTACCGTGCAAGGTGAGTGATAGAAACATTTTAAACATCAAAAAAACAGAAACAAGTTATGAAACTATTGAAATATGCCATGTTTTCCACCATCGCCCTCGCATGCTTCGCATGCAGCAGCGACGATGAGTCGGGCCTCAAGAACGACATGATAAAGAAAACAACCGCTCCCGCCATCGTCGGCGAGAAGATTGAATTCGCGTATGCCATGGGTACTACGGAAGGGCGGTTGGCAAAGGCAGAAGCCACTGCCTCCTTTGCCGGAGCTACCGGTACCGATTTCGAACTGTACTCCTGGTTCACAGCACGGGGTGACATCTCCGTAAACGGTGTGAACTACCGAGGTGGTGATGAAGTGCCCTTGCAGACCGTAAAGGATGCCTCGACCAGCGGTGTTACCTCCGTTGCCAACATGATGGAGACCGTAGATACCCACTACTTCAACCCGAGTGTCGCCGTGGGCACCAGCCAGTCGGAACTGATCGCTGCCACACTGCGCTACAATTACGTGGTGCCTGCCGAAGCCAAAGGAAAAAGCTTCCACATCACCTTCACGGCAACTTCCACAACCGGAAGCAAGGTCACTTATGAGACTCCTTCCTACCCCGTTTCAAAGATGGATATGAAGCGCCTCATCGAACTGGAGAACGGAGCGGCATGCTGCTTCTCACTCGAAGACATGGCTGCCTATACCACCGCCGAAGCGGCAAGCATGGGGAATAAAATCGACTTCATCTACAACTACCAGAAAAAGACCGATGACGGGTTCGACTACGGACACTCTTTCGTCTCTCCGGCAACCGACCCGAAATTCATCGCTCTCAGCGGCATCATCCCTTCGGGCGCATCCAACGATACACCGATGGAACAACGCGCACAAGTACACGATGCACAGCTGAAGGGTGCTAACCCGGCTGTCTATGTGGATGACGTCGACTTCGAGACACTCGACCTGAGCCGTGCCTCCAACTACGTGCTCAACCTGAAGAACGACGACGGTGTCTTCATGAAGAGCGCCGATGGCAAGTATGCTGCCTTTGTGTATGTGAACCGCATAGACGACAGCGGCAAAGTAACCATCAGCCTCAAACGTTATCCCCTGAAATAACCAACGGACCACGTTTTTGCTGAATAAGGAAGGTACGTCAGAATACGTCCGCCGGACAGTTGCAAACGTATTTTGATGTACCCTCCTTATTTTCATTAAGAATCATTATCCTTGCCATGAAAAGACTCGAATCATTCCTTATATGTCTCTCCCTTCTGTTCCTCCTTTCGGCACGGGAGATGTGTCGGGCATATACACCGGCATCCATACTGACTGCCCGTCCGCACGATGCCGAAGCCATTTACTTCACTTCCCAAGACTTCCCCATCACCTCCGATGGGAGTACTGACGTATCCGATGCCCTGCAAGAAGCGCTGAACCGGGCAAAGCAAAAA
This sequence comes from Bacteroides rodentium JCM 16496, assembly GCF_000614125.1. GTDB lineage: Bacteria > Bacteroidota > Bacteroidia > Bacteroidales > Bacteroidaceae > Bacteroides > Bacteroides rodentium. The sequence continues at coordinate 104,382 of NZ_BAKJ01000002.1, read as the reverse complement.
GAAAACGGATGCGGCATCCTCTTCGTCCCCGAAGGCACCTACAAACTCAGCAAGACGATTTACGTTCCCTCCGGAGTACGCCTTATCGGCTATGGCAGCAAACGCCCGGTTTTCGTGCTTGCCAAGCAGTCGCCCGGTTTCCAGGAAGTGACCCGCGAAACAGCCAAAGGGAAATACCTCTTCTGGTTCATCGGTGGAAGCTACCACCCCGAAAGACGTGTGGGAGATGCCAATGCCGGAACCTTCTACAGCTCGATGATGAACATCGATATCCGGATTGAAGACGGCAATCCCAACGCAACCGCCATCCGTGCGCACTTCGCACAACATTGCTCCATTTCCAGCGTAGCCATCCGTGTAGGCAACGGACGTGCCGGCATTGCCGATGCAGGAAACCACTTGGAGAATATCGCCATCTACGGAGGCGAATATGGAATTGACACCAATAAGTCCGCTCCCGGATGGCCCATCATGCTGCTGAACTCATACTTCGAGAAGCAACGAAGCAGCGCCATCCTCACCAACGAAGGCGGACTGACCATTGTCCGCATGCAGGTAAAGAATGTACCCGTAGCCATAGAAATCAAAGACAAAGCCCCCGACCGGCTATTCATGGAAGATTGCATCTTCGAGAATGTGAAACAAGCAGGAGTCATACTGACAGATGCAGGAAATGCAGCAACACAAATCAATCTTAAAGATATTCAATGCAAGAACGTTCCCCTGTTTGCCCAAGAACGTTCCATAGACAAACAGATACCGGGCAAAGGAAAGACCTACCGGGTAACCCGCTTTACATTCGGATTCAATGCCGACAACTTGGAAGATACTCCCCGGATAGTGCGGCTTGCCGAAATAGCCCCCATCCAACGGATTACTCCGCTGGATGCCGGCGATACGCCACTACTTCCACCCACGGAACAATGGGTGAATATACGTGATTTAGGTGCCAAAGGAGACGGTTTCAGCGATGACACGCAAATCTTCCTGGAGGCGGTGGAAAAGTATGCCCACATCTACATCCCACAGCTGGTATGTGGTGAAAGAGCCGCTCGTTCTGAAGCAGAACACCAATCTGATAGGCTTGCACCCCGGCACCACCCTCCTGCTGACACTAGGCGGTAACCCCGCATTCAGCGGTTTCGGTGCCCCGCAGGCACAACTCACCACTCCGCAAGGCGGCAAAAACATCGTGTGCGGCATCTTCCTGAATGCCGATGCCTACAACTACCGCGCCGTCAACTGCAAATGGATGGCAGGCGAGGGGTCGTACATGTACGATGTGAAATTCAGCGGACACGACAAGTCCCGCTTCTTCCACAACGGGCAAAGTGCCGCCAATCCTATGGAAAAGCCTATGCCCGTCACTCCCGAAACCCACGAACTCATTACCCGCGCCTGGGACAACCAGCACTGGAGCCTGTGGATTACCAACGGTGGAGGAGGCACATTCAGAGACATTTGGACTGCCAACGAATACAGCTCGGCAGGATTGTACATCAGCCACACCGCAACACCGGGACGCATCTACGGCATGTCTCTGGAACACCATTTGCGTAACGAAGCCATCTTCCGCAATGTATCCAACTGGAAAATCTACGATTTCCAATTTGAAGTGGAAGCGGAAGGCATCGACACACAGCCGCTGGACCTGATAGACTGCAAGGACCTGACTTTCGCCAACTTCTACTCCTACCGCGTATCGCGCATGCTGAAGTCCTATCCGTCTGCCATACGCACATGGAACTGTGAGGACATAGAGTTCCTCAACCTTCACAACTATGCACATGCCCGCGTGAAATTCACTTCCAATGCCAGCCTTTACGATGTCAATACCCGCCGGGAAGCACGCCGTTGGGAGTTTGCACGGCTCTGCCTGACCGGCAAGGAGAACCGGAAGTATCCGCTGAATGAAGAAACCGGAAAAGCAGAACCTATCGTCACCGGCTTTGAGTTCATCGACGGGTTGACGCAGGACAGCCGGGGAAATATCTACTTCTGCGAACACCGCATGCGGCGCATCTACAAGCTGGAGGCACAAAGCGGGAAAGTGACATCCATCGCCGATTTCCCATGGAATGCAGTGGCACTGGCGTGCGATACGCAGGACAATCTGCTGGTAGTCACCAAGTACATCTCCCAGCCGGGCTACCATAACGATGATACCCGCAACGGCAACCACCCCCTGTTCGGCTGGAAAGGAGCCGGCGGATTGTGGGGATTCACGTATGTACCCAAGGTCTATGCCATACGTCCCGACAATCCGGATGACAGTTTCCGGGTATTACCTTTGGCAGAAATGAAGAAGGTCTCCACACCCCAACTGGTCTACTACTTGGGCAACAGGACAATCACCCAAAACGAATATTACAACGGGAAACAGCCGGAACAATGCTTCATAGCTCCCGATGGTGCGACCATCATCCCTTATTACGAAGACTTGTTCCGTTGCTCTTCTTTGGTAAAAACGATTCCGGGACATCCGATTTACCTGCTGGACGAATACCACCAACGAGTTATCCAGGCAGATACCGATGCCCAAGGCTTCTTGCAGAACTGCCGTCTATTTGCCGACGGAGGCGACCGGAGCGTGACAACCGACTCAGAAGGTAATGTATATGTAGCCAATGGTGATATTTCCGTCTTCGACCCTGCAGGCAGGCTTATCAGGACCATAGAAGTTCCCGAACGCCCCACTTCTCTGCTCATTGCCGGAGGTAGACTCTACATCACAGCTATATCTTCACTCTATCAAATGAAGTTATAATATGCCAATCAGAAGAGAGTAGTTTTTAATAGGTTTATCTTCCAAATCGAGGAAGATTGTAAATTCAGGTTAAACAATGAGGCGGATATTTCTCGTTTTTTTTCATATCCGCCTCTTTTCATTACATTTGGAAGTGATATTTATTTATAACTTAACACATCTATCATGAAAAAAGAGACAATATGCCGACAAAGGAGTTGCCATTGGATAGCCACAACGGTCTTATCCCTGTTTACCCTATTCCCGGCATACGCCCAACGCCAGTCCCAAACCATCAACGACAGTTGGAAGTTCCTCCGCGAAGAGTGCCCCGCCGCAGCAGACAGTGCCTTCGACGACCACAGCTGGGCAGACATACACCTGCCGCACACCTGGAACACAGACGCCTACACCGAAAAAGATTACTACCGTGGCACCGGATGGTACCGCCGCACCCTGCGCCTGCCCCAAGAGTGGCAAGGCAAGCAGCTGTTCTTGAAACTGGAAGCCGCCAGCAAAGCCGCCACCCTCTACGTCAACGGACGGGAAGTGGGAAGCCACGCCGGAGGCTACACGGCATGTACTTTCGACCTTACGGAATATCTGCACACCGATGCCCCCAACACACTTGCCGTCCGTGTGGACAATGCACGGCAGGACATCGCCCCCATCTCGACCGACTTCACCTTCTTCGGAGGCATCTACCGGGATGTGTGGCTCACGGCGGTGCCCAAACAACACTTCCATCTGACCAACTTGGGTTCGGACGGCATCTTTATCTCCACACCCCAAGTCAGCGAAGAGCAAGGCACGATGTCCGTCCGCGGAGAGGTGAGAAACGATGACCGGAAGAAGACAAGCCTGGAAGTGATGACCCGCCTCTATGCACCGGACGGCACGTTGCTACAGACACGAAAGAAAAAGATACAACTGAAAGCGGAAGAGACGATTGCCTTCGAGCAAGAACTTCTGCCGGTTTCGCGCCCCATGTTATGGACGCCCGAAACACCCCATATATATAAGGTGGAAACTACGCTCCTCGATGCCAAGAGCAAACAGGTTCTGGACCACACGGAGCATCCCACCGCTTTCCGTTGGTATCGCTTCGATGGTGCCGAAGGTTTCTTCCTCAACGGAAAGCCCTACAAGCTGCGCGGCATCTGCCGACACCAGGACCAGAAGCCCATCGGCGTGGCCCTGACCGACGAAATGCACCGCCGCGACTTCCGGCTGATGAAAGAGATGGGCGCCAACTTCATCCGCATCTCACACTATCCGCAGGACGAAGCGTTGCTGGAGATGTGCGACAAGATGGGTATGCTGGCATGGGAGGAGATTCCCGTTATCGACATCGTGCCCGACACACCGGGGTATGCGGAAAACTGCGAACAGAACCTGCGCGAGATGATTCGACAGCACTACAACCACCCCAGCATCATCACGTGGGGATATATGAACGAAATCCTCCTCGTAGCACAGCGCAAGCACAAAGGCGATGCACTGAAACCGGTACTGGAACGCACACTGGAACTGGCACGCCGACTGGAGAATGCCTTGAAGCAGGAAGACCCCACACGCATCAGCACCATGGCCTTCCACGGCAGCGACGACTACAACAAGGTGGGACTAGGCGACATCACCGACATCGTAGGCTGGAATCTCTACCAGGCTGGTATGGCGGCGACTTGAAAGGGTTCGACCGCTTCCTCGAAGAGCAGCACCGCAAGCATCCCACCCATCCGATGATTGTCAGCGAATACGGTGCCGGGTCGGACAGACGGCTGCACACACTCTCTCCCCGTGCTTTCGACTTCAGCATGGAGTATCAGCAGAAGTATCTGGAACACTACCTGCCTGTGATGGAAAAGCTGACTTACGTCTGCGGCGGCACGCACTGGAACTTTATCGACTTCTCATCCGCACTGAGGGACGAATCCATGCCACGCATCAACAACAAGGGCTGGTAGGCTCGAACCGCACGCCGAAGGACGTTTACTATTATTATAAAGCGGCATGGCGCAACGACATCCCCGTGCTGCACATTGCCAGCCGCGACTGGACACGCCGTAGCGGTGTGCAACAGGAAGGCAAGCCGGTGATGCTGCCTGTAAAGGTCTACTCCAACCTGCCCGAAGTGGAGCTGTTCATTGACGGGACATCCGTAGGCAAGAAGAAGACGGAGAACTTCACCGCCCTCTTCGAGGTGCCGTTCCTCCGGAAAGAACCATTCCTCCATGCCCGCGGGAGGTGCCAAGGCAAGGAGGTGACGGACGGATTGCGGGTAGGTTTCACCCCCATCCCCGACCGGCTGGACAAAACCAATCTGAACGGATTGGAACTGGCTGTCAACGTGGGCAGCCACTGTTTCTTCACTTCCGATGAAAGCTCGTTGACATGGGTTCCCGACCAACCTTATACACCGGGCAGCTGGGGCTACATCGGCGGCAAGGAGCAGGGCACGCAGACCGAGATACGGAACACCGCAGACGGCCCCCTGTTCCAAACCTTGCGGAATGACATCGAGGGTTATCGCTTCGACCTTCCCCAAGGCATGTACGAAGTGGAACTGCTCTTCACCGACATCTTCCGCCGGAGCGCCCAAGCCGCCTACCTGCTGGGACGTGACGGAGGAGAGGACAACGGCGACAATACCTTCAACGTTTCCATCAACGGAAACCTTGTAGAAGAGAACTTCGCCCCCGGCAAGGACGGCAAGCACTTCCAAGCCTTGCGCAAGAAGTACATCGTCCGCAACGAGGGAGACAGCCTGGAGGTACGCTTCCAGGCCGTCAGCGGCTCATGCTTCCTGAATGGAATCAAATTGAAAAGAATCTATTAGCAATAAACAATAACATGAAACTGACATTGAAAACCAAAGCAACCAAGTGGGCACTTGCCCTCCTCCTCTGGATGCCGGGCGCACAAGCCCAGTCCATCTGGAACACCGACCACCTGCAAAGCGTGAAGCAATCCATCGACAAGCCTTTCTATGCCCACTCCTACCAGGCACTGAAAGCCGAAGCCGACAGACTGCTGAATGCCGAACCCCTCTCCGTGATGATGAAGGAGAAGACTCCTGCCAGCGGTGACAAGCACGACTACATGAGCCAGGCCCGCTACTACTGGCCCGACCCCACCAAGCCCGACGGACTGCCCTATATCAACCGCGACGGTGTATCGAACCCCGAACTGAACAAGCTGGACCGCAACCGCCTGGGAGCCACCGCCAACCGTGTCACCACCCTTGCCCTCGCCTGGTACTTCAGCGGGGAAGAGCGCTACGCACAAAAGGCTACGGAACTTATCCGCGTGTGGTTCCTCAACAAAGAGACCCGCATGAACCCCAATCTGGAATATGCCAAGTGACACCGGGACACAACAACGACAAAGGACGCTCCTACGGCCTGATAGACACCTACTCGTTTGTAGAGATGCTGGATGCCGTTGCCCTCTTGGAACCATCGAAAGCATTCACCGCCAAAGACAGCAAGCAACTGAAGAAATGGTTCGCCCAACTGACCGACTGGATGCTCTCCAGTCCGCAAGGCAAGGAAGAGGCGGAATGCAAGAACAACCACAGCATCGCCTACGACGTGCAGATAGCCGCCTTCTCGCTCTACGGAGGCAAACAGCAGCAAGCCATCGACATCATCAACGCCCTGCCCGCACGCCGTATCGCCAAGCAGATTGACACGGACGGCAAGCAGCCCCACGAGTTGGCCCGCACACTGGCTTTCCACTACTCACAGTACAACCTGACCCACATCCTCGACCTCCTCACCATGGCACGCAACCTGAACATGGACGCCGAGGCCCTTGCCTCACACGACGGGCATAGCTTCTACAAGGCGATGGACTTTCTGGCACAATACATGGGCAAGGATTTGAGCGCATGGCCCTACCGGCAGATAAGCGGATGGGAAGAAGCACAACAGAACTTCTGCCGCGACCTCTACCGCACCGCCACTTGGCTGAACCCCACACGCAAGGATTACCTGCGCCTGTACAACGCCTGCCGCACGCTGGACTTGGGCGACCGCTTCAACCTGCTCTACGTGCAAGCCACCGAAGTGGACCATGCCTACGCCTACGCCGCCGGACAGTTGAAACTCGCCATGCAGTGCGCCGACAAGGCACGCAAGGAGGAGAAGAACGCCGCACGCCGCCGCGTAGTGCGCGCACCATTGCCAAAGACGGCTCACTGGCAATGATACATCCCCATGACTGGTGTTCGGGCTTCTTCCCCGGCTCGCTCTGGCAGATGTATGCCTATACCAACGACAGCTTCTGGCGCCAGAGCGCCATCTCCTGGACCTGGCCCATCGAAGAGGCAAAATGGCACAAAGGCACGCACGACCTGGGCTTCATGATGTACGACAGCTTCGGCAAGGCATACGAACTGACGGGTGAGCAGTCTTATAAGGATGTAGTCATCCAGAGTGCCCGCACGCTGATTACCCGCTACAGCCCCAAGGTGAGAAGCATCCGTTCTTGGGACCACAACCGTGACAAGTGGAAATACCCCGTCATCATCGACAACATGATGAACCTGGAGATGCTGTTCCGCGCCACACAGATTACGGGCGACTCCATCTTCTGGAAAGTTGCCGTGAACCACGCCAACACCACGATGAAGAACCATTTCCGCCCGGACTACTCTTCTTATCACGTAGTGGACTATGACCCCGAAACGGGTGATGTCCGCCTGAAATGCACCCACCAGGGCAATTCGGACGATTCCTTCTGGAGCCGCGGACAGGCATGGGGATTGTATGGCTACACCATGTGCTACCGCTTCACCAAGGACCCTGCCTACCTGAAACAGGCCGAAAGCATCGCCGACTTCTTCCTCTCCCTGCCCCACATGCCTGCCGACGGTGTGCCTTACTGGGACATGAAGATGGAATCCATCAACAACCTCACGCCCGACAACGTGAACCCCGACGTGCCGCGCGATGCTTCGGCTGCCGCACTCATTGCCTCCGGTCTGTACGAACTCTGCACTTACGTGGCTCCCGAAAAGGGCAAGCACTACCGTGCCACAGCCGACAAGATTGTTGCCAGCCTCAACAGCCACTACCAGGCCGAACCGGGCACGCACTACGGCTTCCTCCTTCTCCACTCCACCGGACACCACCCCGGAGGTAGCGAGATTGATGTGCCGCTGAACTATGCCGATTACTACTATCTGGAAGCATTGGCACGGAAAAGGGCACTGGATGCGGAATAATCACCTCTGATTATCAATCGCTTAACATCATTTGTCAGACAATATACCCTATATGAAGACACTCAAAAACATACTCTGCCTATTGCTTGCCTGCCTATGGGCAAACAGCATTTCCGCCCTCATCCCCACCGACCGCAAACAACGCCTTACGACGGATTGGGAGTTCATCCGTCAGGACATGGGCAGCATCTGGGAAGTGATGCGCCCCGTGCCCGGAGCCGGAAAGCCCGAAGCCGTCCCCCTCTGGCAGAAAGTCACCCTGCCCCATTGCTTCAACGCCGAAGATGCGGTGGATCCCTACACGAACTACTACCAAGGTGCCGGATGGTATCGCACCACCCTCCACATAAACAGCCCTTATCAAGACGGGCGCATCTACCTGGAGTTTGAAGGCGCGGGACAGAATACCGAAGTCTACGTCTACACCACCCTTGTGGCCTCGCACACTGGTGGATACGACGAATGGAAAGCCGACATCACGGAGGCTGTGGAACAGTTCCGCTCCAACCCCGCCTGCCGTGAACGCTTCGGTGGGAAGATACCCGTCGCCATCCGTTGCGACAACAGCCGCGACACGGAAACGATTCCCTCCGACATGTCCGACTTCAACCTCTACGGAGGTCTCTACCGCTATGTCAACTTGGTTTATACCCCTGCACATTCCATCGGGCAAGTGCAGATAAATGCCCGGACAACTCCCGGCGACAAGCTGGGCAAGGTGGAGTGGCAGGTCACTACCGAACGTCCCCTCTCCGCCTCCCCGTCCGAAGGGGTGCCTGAACTGAGGATTACCGTCCTCTCGCCCGAAGGAAGGAAGATTTACCAAGACACCTACCCGCTGCAAGACACCTGCCGCGCCTGGTTCGCCCTGAAAAGCCCCACGCTCTGGAGTCCCGACAGCCCCGCCCTCTACACCCTCCAAGCCCAACTCATTGCGGGAGGCACCGACACCTTGCTGACCCACACGGAGCATTTCGGCTTCCGCCACATCCGCTTCGAGGAGAAAGGACCTTTCTACCTCAACGGGCAACGGCTGTTGCTACGCGGCACCCATCGCCACGAAGACCACGCCGGGGTAGGTGCCGCCCTCACCGAAGAGATGATGATTGCCGAAATGAAGCAAATCAAGCAATGGGCGCCAACTTCATCCGCCTGGGGCACTACCAGCAGTCGGAAATCATCCTCCGCCTCTGCGACGAACTGGGGCTTCTGGTGTGGGAAGAGATTCCTTGGTGCCGTGGCGGACTGGGCGGCGAGAAGTACCGCGAACAGGCACGCCGCATGCTCACCAATATGATTGACCAGCACCGCAACCACCCCTCCGTCATCCTTTGGGGCATGGGCAACGAAAACGACTGGCCGGGCGACTTCGAGGAGTTCGACAAAGACAGCATCCGCGCCTTTATGAGCGAACTGCACGACCTCTCGCACCGTCTGGACCCCACCCGTCCCACCGTCATCCGCCGTTGCGACTTCTGCCGCGACATCGTGGACGTGTATTCCCCCAGCATCTGGCAGGCTGGTACGGGCGGCGCTTCCGCAACTACCGCGAGATGGAACAAGCGGGCTTCGAGAACGTGCCCCGCTTCATCCATGCCGAATGGGGCGGCGACAGCCACGCCGGACGCCACGCCGAGGAACAAATGACAAAACACGGCTCCTCCTTCGACATCGAAGCGGGCGACCGCAACGGCGACTGGAGCGAATCGTACATCGTCCGCCTCTTCGACTGGCACCTGAAAGAGCAGGAGCAGATGCCCTGGCTCACCGGAAGCGCCTTCTGGACCTTCAAGGACTTCTCCACCCCGCTACGCCCGCTGAACCCTATCCCCTACGTCAACCAAAAGGGCGTAGTGCAGCGCGACGGCACACCCAAAGAGAGCTACTACGTCTTCCAAAGCTACTGGAGCCAGGAACCGATGCTACACATCTACGGACACTCCTGGCCTGTGCGGTGGGGCAAGGCGGGCGAGGCGAAGGAAATCCTCGTTTACTCCAACTGCCCCGAAGTGGAACTCTTCGTCAACGGCATCTCCTTAGGACTGAAAAAGCGCGACAGCCAAGACTATCCCGCCGCCGGATTCCACTGGAACGCCGTGCTGAAGGAGGGAGAGAATGAAATTGAAGCCATCGCCTACCGCGACAACAAGCCCTGCCTGCGCGACAAGATACACCAAACCTACCAGACACAGCCTTGGGGTGCCCCCGCCCAAATACGCCTGACACAGGCCAAGGTGGATGAAGAAACCGTACTGGTACAAGCCGAACTGTTGGATAAGGACGGCATCCCCTGCCTCGACGCCTGCCACTTCATCGAATTCGGCTGCACGGACAGCGAAGCATTGCTCCGAAACCAGGGAACCGCCCACGGCTCGCAACTCCTGCAAGCCGCCAACGGACGGGCAGGCATCTACGTCAAGAGCCACGTCCCGGTAGTGGTAAGCGCCCGCTGCAAGGAAGAAATATGCGGCACTGCCTTCATTTCAGTCGGAAAATAAGGAGAACTATAAAGAGAATTCCATAATTTTGCAATATCGAACCGAAAAGATACAAAATCAGTAGATAAAAAACGTATGAAAAACCTATTCGACATCAAAGACCGCGTGGTGGTCATCACCGGCGGAACGGGCGTATTGGGCAAATCCATCGCCCTGCACCTCGCAGAGGAGGGTGCCAAAGTAGTCATCCTGGGCCGCAAAGCCGAAGTGGGCAACGCCCTTGTAGAAGAAATCAAGAAGAACGGCGGCGAAGCCATGTTCCTGACAACCGACGTGATGAACCGCGAACTGCTGGAACAGAACCTGGCCGATATTCTGAAAGCCTATGGCCGTGTGGATGCCCTGCTGAACGCAGCCGGTGGAAATATGCCGGGTGCCACCATCGCGCCTACGGGTACATTCTTCGATTTGAAGATAGAAGAGTTCCAGCGGGTGCTTGAATTAAACTTGACCGGAACCGTACTGCCTACACAAGTCTTCCTCAAACCAATGGTGGAGCAGAAGGCAGGCACTATTGTCAACTTCTCCAGCATGCTGCTTTCCGTCCCATGACACGTGTAGCCGGATATGCCGCCGCCAAAGCCGGCATCTCCAATTTCACAGCTTTCATGCTACGGAAGTTGCCAAGAAGTTTGGTGAAGGCATCCGTGTAAATGCCATCGCACCCGGATTTTTCCTCACGGAGCAGAACCGTACCCTGCTGACGAACCCCGACGGCAGCTACACGGAACGCGGACAAGACGTCATCCGCCAGACTCCCTTCGGACGTATGGGCCGTGCAGAAGAGCTTTGCGGAACCATCCAATACCTCATCAGCGATGCTTCCAGCTTCGTGACAGGTACAGTGGCTGTAGTGGACGGAGGATTCAACGCATTCGCGATGTAATTACTTGCAAAAACTGAATACTCAACAATTAAGTTTCAGAAGTCCTGCACAATAAAGCAAGGCTATTCGATTCCCCTCCTCCGGGGAGGAGAATTAAGTTGCTCTATTAAACAATTGAAGAACTTCCGAAACTACTTAAAAACTCAAACCTATGATTCTTTGTGAACAAACCTGGCGCTGGTACGGTCCCAACGACCCGGTAAGCCTTTGGGACATCAAACAAGCCGGAGCCACCGGCATTGTAAATGCCTTGCACCATATCCCCAACGGAGAAATATGGACAGTAGAGGAAATCAAGAAACGGAAAGAAATGATCGAATCCGTCGGCCTGCGCTGGTCTGTAGTAGAAAGTGTACCCGTACACGAACATATCAAAACCCAAACCGGAGACTTCCAGAAGTATATCGACAACTACAAGGAAAGCCTCCGCAACCTCGGCAAGTGCGGCATCAACATCGTCACCTACAACTTCATGCCTGTGCTGGACTGGACGCGTACCGACCTTGCTTACGAACTACCCGATGGCAGCCGCGCCCTGCGCTTCGAGCGTGCCGCCTTCATCGCCTTCGACCTCTTCCTGCTGCGTCGTCCCGGTGCGGAAGCCGAATACACCGACGAAGAGAAAGCACGCGCCCGCACCCGCTTCGAACAGATGACGGAGGCAGACAAACAACTGCTCATCCGCAACATGATTGCCGGACTGCCCGGCTCGGAAGAAAGCTTCACCCTGGAACAGTTCCAGCAGGAGCTGGACCGCTACAAAGGCATCACTCCCGAGCGCTTGCGCAGTAACCTCATTTACTTCCTCCGCGAAATCTGTCCCGTGGCCGACGAAGCCGGGGTAGAGCTGGTGATTCATCCCGATGACCCACCCATGTCCATCCTCGGCCTGCCGCGCATCATGAGTTGCGGTGCCGACTTTCAGGCCTTGATTGATGCTGTGCCCAACAAGAGCAACGGCCTCTGCCTCTGCACCGGTTCGCTGGGCGTGAGCAGTGCCAACGACTGTGCCGCCTTGATGCAGCAATTCGGCGACCGCATCAACTTCGTCCACCTGCGCAGCACCCAACGCGATGCCGAAGGCAATTTCTATGAAGCCAACCATCTGGAAGGGGATGTGGATATGTACGGTGTGATGAAAGCCTTCCTTGAGCTACAGCAACGCCGCGGTGTCTCCATCCCGATGCGTCCCGACCACGGGCACCAGATGGTGGACGACTTGAAGAAGAAGACCAACCCCGGCTACTCCTGCATCGGCCGCCTGCGTGGACTGGCAGAGCTTCGTGGACTGGAAATGGGGATTGCGAAATCGCTGTACGAATAAGACACAAGTATATCAAGCATAAGGAAAGAAATAGGATGTGCCCAAAGCACATGAACGCTTTCATGATGTTACAATATTAGAAGGCGCGGATTACGCGGAATAGCACGGGCTCAGTAAAACAAGTCCGTGAAATCCGCGTAATTCGCGCCTAAAAGAAAGAGTTAAGAGGGTTTTGGCACACACCCTCTTTTATAAGTTTCTGTCATCAGCCGGCCTTTCTCAAGGTACTGTCTTCCGGCATTTATTTACCCTCTTTTGCAGCAAGCACTTTCCACACAACAGCACTCAGCGCGGCACCCACAAACGGGGCCACAATGAACAGCCACAACTGGGAGAGCGCCTCGCCACCCTGAAACAGTGCCGGGCCGATGCTACGGGCAGGATTGACGGAAGTTCCCGTGATAGGAATACATACAATGTGCACCAATACCAGAGTAAGGCCAATGGCCAGCCCGGCAAGATTGCCCGCCCCCTTCTCGGAGTCCGTAGAGCCTAAGACAACCAGCACAAAGATAAACGTGAACACAGCCTCTGCAATGAATGCCTGCAACATCATTCCGTCAGCGAACCCATTGGAACCGGTAGCCGTGGGGCCTCCATGAGCACCCGTAGACACCAATGCATAAAGAATGGCAGAGCCGATAACCGCCCCGATAACCTGGAACACCATATACATGGCTGCATCTTTCCCACTCATCCTGCCGGACAACAGAACGCCCAGCGTAATGGCAGGATTAATATGGCAGCCGGAGATTCCTCCGATAGCATAGGCCATTGCCACAACAGACAAGCCGAAAGCAAAAGCCACTCCCAACGTTCCGACACCTGCACTTACCGCCCCCGCCGCGCTTCCGGCAAAGACAGCACTACCACATCCCATCAGGACAAGAACCATTGTCCCGACCATTTCTGCTAAATACTTCTTCATGATAATTTTTATTAAACATTGATTTCTGCAAAAATAAGTATAAAAGATGAAATACCCCCAAGCCCGGCCATGAAAACTTATCGTTTACCGCAAAACATCGCCGGTTTAACTCATCATCCGGTTGCTTTCATCATATAGTCACAAAAGCCAAGAGGCAACGGACATAGAATATGGAGGTTTACAAAAAAAGGGTGCAACCTCACGGCCACACCCTCCATCTACACAATCTTTGATAATAACCTAAGAGGAAACTTTATTTCCCGACATTATTTCAATTCAAAAGGAACCGTTCCCTTGATATCGGTTGCCGAAGCGGCAACGATGGCCTCGAACTTGCCCGGCTCGGCCACCCAGGCGTGCCGGGCGTCGTCGAAGAAGCTAAGAGCTTCCTTATCAATAGTGAATGTAACTTCCTTGGTTTCGCCCGGAGCCAGCTTCACCTTTTGGAAACCTTTCAACTCCTTGATGGGACGAGGCAGAGAGGACTTCTTGTCGCTGATGTACAGTTGGACAACCTCCTGCCCTTCGCGTACTCCGGTATTCTTTACAGAAACCTTCACAGTCAGCGTACCATCGGCCTGCATGGTCTTGCTGTCGGCTGTCGGTTTGCCATATTCAAAAGTGGTATAGCTCAAACCGTGGCCGAAGGGGAACAACGGTTTCACCTTCTTCTGCTTGTCGGCCCAGCGGTAACCTACAAAGATACTTTCATTGTATTTGATGTCGATGATGTCCTTGCTCCGCTTGCCGGTATATTCACCCAGGCTGTGGGCCGGGCAATCCTCCAACTTCACGGGGAAGGTAAACGGAAGCTTTCCGCTGGGATTCACATCCCCCATAAGAATAGCGGCGAGAGCACTGCCGGCTTCGGAACCCAAATACCAGTCCTGAACAATGGCAGGCACTTCGTTCACCCAAGGCATGGCAATGGCATTGCCGGAGATGTTGACAACAATCAGATTCTTGTTTGCCTTTGCCAGTGCAGAGATAACGGCATCCTGACCGTAGGACAAGCCCAGACCTTCGCGGTCGGAATCCTCGCAGTCCTGGCCATTACTCTTGTTCAAACCGCCGATGAAGATTACATAATCGGCATCCCGGGCCTCTTTCACGGCTTCGGCTATCAGTTCTTCGGGAGTGCGGTCATCCTTCAGGTTCTGTCCGGTCACCACACCGTTGTACTCACCGCTTGCATCGCCCACATAGCCACGGGCATACACCACCTCGGCCTTGCCAGCCACGCGCTGCTTGATGCCATCCAGCGGAGAGAGCTCGCGCTGCACCTTCAGTGAAGAACTACCGCCACCTACGGTCATCATCTTGATGGCATTTTCGCCCACTACCAGAATCTTTTTAGTCTGGTCCAGGTCTATCGGGAGCACATTGCCCTTGTTCTGCAACAGTACGATGCCCTCCTCACCGATGCGGCGGGCAGCCTCGTAATGCTCCGGAGAGAGCATGCTTCCCCACGGACGGTCGGGATTCATTACTGTACGGAAGATAAGGCGCAGGATGCGGCGTACCTTGTCGTCCAGCTCCTTGGTGCCTACCTTGCCCTCGCGGATAAGCTTCAGATAAGGAGTGGCCAGATAATAATTATCGTATGCATTGCTGGTGCCTTGCGAGAGTCCGTTGGTCCAGCTGCCGAACTCCATATCGAGTCCGTTGGTGATGGCTTGCGGAGTGTCGTGCGTGCCTCCCCAGTCTGAGATGACTACGCCGTCGAATCCCCATTCGCCTTTCAATATATCGTTCAGTGTGTATTGGTTGTGACAAAGATGCTGGCCTTTGTAAAGGTTGTAGGCACCCATGATGCTCCACGCTCCACCTTCCTGCACGGCCATCTTGAATGCAGGCAGATAGATTTCATAAAGGGCACGGTCGTCCACAATCACGTTGGTGGTATGGCGGTTCACCTCGTGATTGTTCAAGGCAAAGTGTTTCACGCAGGCGGCTACGCCGTTCTGCTGTACGCCCTGGATATAAGGCACCACCATCTTTCCGGCCAGGTAAGGGTCTTCGCCCATATACTCGAAGTTACGTCCGTTGAGGGGTGTACGGTAAATGTTGATACCTGGACCCAGGATGACAGACTTGTTGCGGTAGCGCGCCTCTTCACCCAGGCTCTGTCCGTAGAGCAGGGAGATTTCGGGATTCCAGGTCGCTGCCAGGCAGGTCAGTGCAGGGAAAGCCACGCAGGAGTCGTTGGTGCATCCGGCTTGTTCCCACTCGTCCCACAACACATCGGGGCGTACGCCGTGGGGACCGTCATCCGTCCATACATCAGGAATACCCAGACGGGGTACACCTGCACTGCTGAACTTGCTTTGCGCATGGGTCAGCTTTACTTTCTCCTCCAGAGTGAGACGACTCAAGGCGTCTTCCACTCTTTCTTCAATAGGTTTGCTCGCGTCCAGATAGACGGGCTTCTGCTGTGCCGAAAGAGGTAGCACGACAGCGGCGAGAGCCAAACCGAATAATACTTTTTTCATTGTTCTATGATTAATAAATTAATATGTTTCAAGATGATAACATCCGGCATACAAGGGAATAGGACTTAGCCCGGCACGTATAGGGACTGAGTATCTCACGGTCGTATAGTGAGAGGTCACAACATGGGGATGTTGTTTCTGAAAACATCCCCATGTTTTACCCTAAAACACCCGGATGTTTTACCCCAATACATCCCCATGTTTTGGTATAAAACATCCGGGTGTTTTGGGTACTCAGTCCTATGATGTGTATAGCTAAGTATATATCCTTGTTATGCCAAGTATATATACTTACTATGCTAAGGAAGCTGTGCCAAAAGAAGAAAAAGGAACGCAAATTACACGAATTACACAAATAAGATTTCTATAGAGTGTTTATTATCCGCATATTATCATTCTGCAAATTTGTGTAATTCGTGTAATTTGTGTTCAAATATTCATTATGACACATCCTCATGCATACGCATCATTCTCACTAAAAAAAGGCTCCTTATTTCATCCCCAACGACCGGATGTAGCCTTCCTGCACCACGCAATTCTTCAGTTTGCATGCTTCAATGAAGTCCGTCATCGCCTTGCGGGACATAGCCTGCTCGGGACGGGCATCACGGATTTCCTTATAGGTGGCACGCGGCGCTTCGGAGAAGTAGACGACATTTGCCCAGTTCTCCGGCGGAGTGATGCCGACGAAGGAAGAGCCGTCCATCTTCTTGTAGGGCCAGAAGGTATAGCCGATATTGTTCTCGCGCATCGTCTGGCAGAAGGCGGCCTGCCATTCGTCCGTATTATGGCCAATCTCGCCCATGTACATAGGCAGGTTCACACTGTCGCGGAAGTTGATGATTTCCTGGATGGCAGCTTTGGTGGGTTCGCCTCCGTAACGGTGGCAGGTATACATAATCTTGTCGTCGAACTTAGAATCCTTGAAAGGCTTGAAATTACCGTTCCATTGCGAGCCGCCCAGCAGGATGATGTGGTTGTTGTCCACCTCACGGATGGCGGCTACACCTTTCTTATATACATCTTCCAGCTTTCCATTGAGTTCCTCCATGTTCTCGAAATAAGGGGCAATGGGTTCATTGAAGAGTTCGTAACCGAGAATGACCGGTTCGTTCTTGTAGCGGTCGGCTATCCGGCGCCAGATGTCACAGTAGAGTTGCTGGCTGGCTTCACTGTCGAACAGCCAGGGATAGCCGTAACTGTCGTCGATGTTGTCGCCAGTCTGTCCGCCGGGAGCGTCGTGCATGTCGAGGATGAGATACAAGTCCGACTCGCGGCACCAGTCCACAAGGCTATCCACGCGGGCAAAGCCGTCCTGGGCAGCAGTCAGCCCCATATAGTCCTCGTCTGTAAACAATTTGTAATGGAAGGGCAGACGGATGGTGTTGGCACCGGTGCTCTTGATGAACCGGATGTCCTCGCGCGTTACATAATTGTCCTTGAATGCCTTCCAGAAGTCGGCCGTAAAGTCCGGTCCCACCAGCTGGCAGAACATCTCATTGATGAAACGGCCGGAATTGGTCTTGTTAAACTTGAACATGTATCCTTCCGGATTCAGCCAATTACCCAGATTGGTACCCATAATAAAGAGTTTGGTTCCGTCGGGCTTTATCAAGTCCTGGCCCTGAATGGTTACGAAGGCATCCGAAGTTACTTCTTCTGCCGCTTGTTTCTCACTGCATCCCGTAAAGCCCAAAGACAGCAAGGCAATGGAAATGCTTGTCGCTAATAAATGTTTCATGGTAATTATTGGATTATAGTAAGTAGATGTTGAAATTTAGTTTATATCATAGTAGTATCTCAAATTCCCCTCCTCCGGGGAGGAGGGGTGCCCGTAGGGCGGGGTGGTAGAGAGCATAAGGCTATAAATATATGGCAATCTTTCTTGTGTGTATCGCTACCACCTCCCCCTACGGGTACTCCTCCTCCCCGGAGGAGGAGAATTCAGATACTACTATGGATATAAACTAAATTTCATCATTTACTTATTAGTTGCGATATTCGTTTTTACTTCCCCAAAGTTAGGAAAGATAAGAATACCCCGCACCGGCGAATTGGGAATAGGTGGAGAATAGAAAGAAAAACAAGAATATAAAAAGCTAAAAACCAACAATATAAGAACAAGCAGAGAAAGCTAAAAAGTGGATTCAGAAAGTCTGTTTGACGTATTGTCAACGTATCTGCATCAACCTCATTTCGAAGTCTTCGCGCGAAATACGTGCCTTGTTCTTCACTTTGGCGCGGTAATTATAGATGGTGTTTACGGAATAACGGAGGAATTCTGCAATCTGCGAACTGTCGTCGATACCCAGACGAATCAAGGCAAAAATACGAAGTTCCGTATTGAGCAATTCACCTTTACGGAGCACGATGCGTTCTTCCGGTTGCAGCAGGTCATTGAATTTATCGACAAAATCGGGAAAAAGATGCAGGAAGGCGGTATCAAAGTTTTCATAGAGCTCCTTCAATCCGGTGTCCAGCACTTCACGGGAACGTACCATTTTCAGCAACTCATCCATCTGCCCGGCAGAGATTTTCTTGTTGACCATCCGCCGGTAAGTATCCAGACGGTTGATGTAGATGGAGCAGAGGTTCATGAAACGGCCCACATACTCCTCCTTGATATTGTTTGACAGTTGCAGCTGCTCGTTGGCCTGCTCCAAATTATTCCGCGCGGCAGAGAGGCGACGCATCTGCCGGTAGATAAAGACCACTGCCACGACCAGCAGCACAATCAGAGCACTGATGAGCCAGAGATACAATCGGAGCCGGTCGTTCTGCTGCTCGCGCATGGCTTGGTAGGTAAGGTCTATCAGCGAAAGGATACCCGCAGTCTGGAGGCTGCGGCTACGAGCATTGTACCGGTTGGTCTCGTCCCACGAGAAACGGATGTAGCGATAGGCATGCTCCATATCTCCTTCTTCATAGAGAAGTTCCGCCAGATTCCAGAGTGAGGCATGATCCGTGATGCTCAAGCGGATATCAGTAAGTGCGGACAAAGCGAGGTAGCGCTTCTCTTCCTCCCGGTTCCCAAGCTGGCGGTAGAGCAATGAGCGCTGATAGGTCACCAGTGCGTACTCGGGAGTATTGGGTCCGGCATGTGCCAGACGCGTGTCATTGATGCTCAAGGCTTCGTCCAGGTGGCCGGCAGCAGCCTCCCGCGTTTCCATACGTTCCAGGTAGAGGGGGGACGAAGGGGGAAGTACCTGCATCAGAGAGTCGTCATAGCTGGTAGCCAATGCTTGGTAGCGCACCTTGAAAGGGGTGTCCAGCGTATAGAAGCCCAGTTCCGTGTAAAGTTTATGATAGCAATTGTAATAATCCGGCAGCAGATGGGCGGGAAGGGAAGATTTGTCCGTCTGCCTCAAGAGTTCGGTGGCTTCCTCGTACATGCCTGCCGAAGCCATCAGGTGGGCAAGCTCCAGCCTTGTTTCGAGTGCTGCATTCCGTTGGCCACGGTGCTCTGCCCAATCCAGATTGACATGGAGATAATGGATGGCCGAGTCGCAGACGTATGCCTTGTACTCCTTATAAATTTCCCCATTCCATCGGAAAAAAGAGATATTGGCGGTATCGGCATCCAGCAATTGGCGTTTCAGCCGGGCAATGCGTCCTTCGCGCACGACAACATAATGCTGGTGCGCCTCGATGGCCTCATCCAAAGAAGCCGTCAGTGCGGCAAAAGACGATGTGCCGGCAGCAAAGGCCATACCTTGCCATGCCACGATGGCGAGAAAACAAACAGTGAATAATCTCCTTTCCATGACAATAAAGATAATGCAAATATAGCAAGAAATCCTGCAAAGCAGTAGCATCGGAAAGAATAGTTTCCTATATTTGCGTCCTGAACCCCCAAACAAATTACCTATTATGAAAAGCTTAACACCCCAACGGATTGCCGCGGTAGACGTATTCCGCGCACTCACCATGTTCCTCATGCTCTTTGTCAACGACATTCCCGGACTGAAAAACGTCCCCCACTGGCTGATGCATGCAGGATAGACGAAGACATGATGGGATTCTCCGACACCATCTTCCCTGCTTTCCTTTTCTGCATGGGCATGTCCGTATCCTTTGCCATACAAAACCGGTATAAAAAGGGAGACAACACCCTGCAAGTCGTGGCCCATATCTTCTGGCGGACAGTGGCACTGATTGCATGGGACTGTTTTCACTGAACAGCGGAGGCATCGAAGGCGGCCTCTCACATCAATGGTTTTCCATCCTGATGGTCATCGGCTTCTTCCTCACCTGGGGGGTATATCCCAAAGCGGAAGGAACGAAAATGGTCCTTTTCACCGCAATGAAAACAGCAGGCGTGCTTCTGCTTGCTTTCCTCGTCATCTACAAGGACATGAACGGGAAACCGTTCCAGATAAGCTGGTGGGGCATCCTCGGACTTATCGGCTGGACGTATGCGGTATGTGCAGGCATCTATCTGTTCACCCGGGAGAACCTGCGGAAGAATGCCATTGCCTGGTTCGTGGTCGTATTGCTTGCCGTAGTCAGCCATTCAGACCTGATACCGGGAGAGTACGGCAGCCGGATTATCCTGCTTCCCTTTATCCCGAGTGACTGGACACTGCATGCATTCGGTATGTCCGGCGTACTGACCTCCCTGCTCATGCAGCGTTATGCCGACCGGGAACAGCCGGGACGATTCATCGGCATGCTTTGTGCCCTCGGCGTAGGAATGCTTGTCCTTGCCCTCGTCTCACACCCGTTCTGGATTATATCCAAAATACAAGCCACGCCGACATGGTTGTTCTACTGCCTCGCCATGTTCTTCCCGCTGTTCGGTTTCTTCTACTGGCTGACGGACGTGAAAGGCAAGACCAACTGGTTCGATATCATCAAACCTGCAGGTACGGCAACGCTGACCTGCTATATTATTCCTTACATCTGGTATGCTGTCCAGCAACTGCTGCATCTGCACTATCCCGAGACATTGGGAAGCGGTGTACCGGGGCTGCTCAAGTCCCTCGTGTTCTCGCTTGTCATTGTATGGCTGACCGGTCTGCTGGTGAAAGGAAAGATTAAACTAAAAGTATAATGTTGAAAGTTGAGACACCCAACGGTGACAACAAGGTGCTGCTGCATTCGTGCTGCGCACCTTGTTCTTCCGCCATCATCGAGTGCATGCTGGCCAACGGCATACGCCCGACCGTATTCTACTGCAATCCCAACATCTATCCGCAGGCAGAATATGAGATAAGGAAAAACGAGGCTATCCGTTTCGTAACCTCCAAAAACATCGATTTCATCGATGCAGACTATGATTATGCACACTGGTTACATACCATGCAGGGCCTGGAGCATGAACCGGAACGCGGCAGCCGCTGCCTGAAGTGCTTCACTCTGCGCCTGACAGAGACAGCCCGCTACGCCTCCGAGCACGGTTTCTCCGTATTCACCACCACCCTTGCCTCTTCGCGCTGGAAAAGCCTGGAACAAATCAATGAAGCAGGACGCCGTGCCGCCGCGCTCTATCCGGGTACCCTCTTCTGGGAACAGAATTGGCGGAAGGGCGGGCTCCAGGACCGGCGCAACCAACTGCTGAAAGAGTATGATTTCTACAACCAACAGTATTGTGGCTGTGAATTCAGCATGCAACGACTGGAAAAGAACAGATAAAAACTAAAGAAAACATGAAGAAACTGACTTTTACATTACTCATCGCCGTGGCAGCGGTATGCCTCTTTTCAGTTCCCTGCAATGCCAAGGGAAAAGCCAAACACGTAGTTTTCATCGGTCTTGACGGCTGGGGTGCCTATAGCCTCCCCAAAGCAGAGATTCCCCACATCAAGCAACTGATGGCAGACGGTTCTTATACATTAGAAAAACGGACTGTACTCCCCTCCTCCAGCGCCGTCAATTGGGCAAGCATGTTTATGGGGGCCGGTCCCGAATTGCACGGATATACGCAATGGGGCTCCAAGACTCCCGAACTTCCGTCACGCGTATTGAACCGACACGGCATATTTCCCACCATCTTCCAACTGCTGCGCGACGCCCGGCCGGAAGCGGAAATAGGCTGTCTGTATGAGTGGGACGGCATCAAATACCTTGTAGACACTCTTGCCTTAAGCCACTATGCGCAAGCGCCCGACTACAACAAACATCCCGAAGCCTTATGCGGTATGGCAGAAAAGTATATCAAGGAGAAACGACCGACCCTTCTTGCCATTTGCTTTGACAACCCCGACCACGTAGCCATCAAGCCGGACACGATACTCCTGAATATTATGCCAAACTGAAAGAACTCGACGGTTATGTGGGCCGCATCATCCAGGCCGTTACAGAGGCAGGCATGCTGAAAGAAACCATCTTCATCGTTACTGCCGACCACGGCGGCATTGAAAAAGGACATGGCGGCAAGACCATGCAGGAAATGCAGACTCCCTTCATCATCTCCGGAAAGAACATAAAGAAAGGAGGCGAATTCCACGAAAGCATGATGCAGTATGACGTTGCCTCGACCATTGCCCACATCTTCGGGCTGAAACAGCCACAAGTATGGATAGGACGTCCTATGTTGCAGGTTTTCAAATAAAAAAAGCGGTCAGCGATAAATGAGCGTCGAAAGATAGTCCTCGGCAAACATCTCGTTCGCCACCTCCAACAGAGCTTCCGAAGTGAGCTGTTCAATGCGATGGAACACGGCTTCGGAAGTTTCGCATTTATTATAATGCAGGAAAGTCTTTCCCATACCCAGCGCATTGTTCTCATTATTATCCGAAGCCACGCCGATTTGCCCGATAAGCTGCTTCTTGGCAGCCGCAAGCTGCGAGGAAGTCATCCGGACATCACGCAAGCGTTTCAATTCCTTATATACCAGGCGGGTGCAGTAGTCCAAATCTGCAGGGTCGCAACCGAAGTAGATGCAGAAAGTTCCCGTATCGGTATAGGAAGTCAAGTTGGATTCTACGTTATAGACCAGCCCACGACGTTCACGGAGAGAGACGTTCAGACGGCTGTTCATGCCCGGGCCACCCAAGACATTGTTCAGCAGGTAAAGTGCGGTGCGCTTGTCATCGTACGCATTATATCCCCGGCTGCCAATCATGACGTGTGCCTGGTGAGTATCCTTATGCACTACAAGATGCTTGGGCACATAGAGGGGCGGTGGAGTACGGCGGTTGTCCACTGCCACGGCAGGTATATCCGCGAGAAGCTTTCCCGCCCAGCGCACCACCTGCCTGAAGTCCAGATTGCCCAGAACAAAAAAGATCATATTGCCAGGATGGTAGAAACGGGCTGTGAATGCGGCAGCATCCTCACTGCGAAACTGCTTCAACTGCTCGGGATTGCCCAGAATGTTGCGTCCCAGGGGATGCCCCCTGAATATCAAGTCCTCAAAATCATCAAAGATTAGCTCGGAAGGGTTGTCTTCGTAGGATTGTATCTCATCGATAATCACCTCCGTCTCCTTCTCTATCTCGCGTTGCGGAAAAGTGGAGTGGAATACAATATCCACCAGAAGTTCGAAGGCACGACCGAAATGCTCGGTCAGGAAAGCAGAGTAAATCACCGTCTCTTCCTTGTTGGTGTAAGCGTTGAGGTCGCCGCCCACATTCTCCATGCGGTTCAGAATGTGCCATGCCTTGCGCTTGGCGGTACCTTTAAATATAAGGTGCTCCACAAAATGCGCCATACCCTGCTCGTTTTCAAGCTCGTCGCGCGTACCCGCATCTACGGCAAAACCACAATAAGCCACTTTGGAGGCTGAGGGTTCGTGAATGATGCGCATGCCATTAGGCAGGGTATATTGATTGAAAGTTGGCAGTAAATTTTCTTTTAAGTTCTTCATTCTGACGTTTCAAACTATTTGAGGCGACAAAAATACAATAAAACTTATTGCCGTTTATAGAAAATTGCAGATATTTGCAATTGCTATAATTTTAAGCACATTAATCAAATTAGCACATTAAGTATGATTGCATCCATTCAAGAGCTTTTGCAGAAAGAGGCACAAGCCGTACTGAACATCCCGGTGACGGACGCTTATGAAAGAGCTGTAGAACTCATCGTAGAACAAGTGCACCGCAAAAAAGGGAAACTGGTGACTTCGGGTATGGGCAAGGCCGGACAGATAGCCATGAACATCGCTACCACCTTCTGCTCTACCGGTATTCCGTCCGTCTTCCTGCACCCCAGCGAAGCACAGCATGGTGACCTCGGCATCCTTCAGGAGAACGACTTGCTGCTGCTCATCTCCAATTCGGGCAAAACTCGTGAAATCGTGGAGCTGACACAGCTGGCACATAACCTAAATCCTGAACTGAAGTTTATCGTCATCACCGGAAACCCCGATAGCCCCCTGGCACACGAATCCAATGTATGCCTCAGCACCGGGAAACCCCAAGAAGTATGCGTATTGGGCATGACGCCTACGACTTCGACCACTGCCATGACCGTCATCGGCGACATCCTGGTGGTACAGACCATGAAACAGACCGGATTCACTATTGAAGACTACTCCAAGCGCCACCACGGCGGTTACCTCGGAGAAAAATCAAGATCACTATGCGTAAAGTAATAGGTATCGGAGAAACCATACTGGACATCATATTCCGTGGCGAACAGCCCACAGCAGCCGTTCCAGGCGGTTCAGTATTCAACGGCATCGTTTCACTGGGACGTATCGGCGTTCCCATCTGCTTTATCAGTGAAACGGGCAATGACCACGTAGGCAATATTATCCTCGACTTCATGCGCGAGAACAATATCCCCACAGACCATGTCAATGTCTTCCCTGACGGGAAATCACCCGTATCACTCGCGTTCCTCAACGACCGGAGCGATGCGGAATACATCTTCTATAAAGATTATCCCAAACAACGCTTGGATGTAGAGTATCCGCAAATTCAAGAGGACGACATCGTTATAATAGGGTCTTATTATGCCCTGAACCCCGTATTGCGCGACAAGGTATCGGAACTGCTGGAACGCGCACACGACATGCATGCCATCATCTACTACGACCCCAATTTCCGTTCGTCCCATAAAGAGGAGGCCATCAAGCTGGCTCCCACCATCATCGAGAATCTGGAATACGCCAACATTGTACGCGGCTCGCAAGAGGATTTCTTCTATATGTGGGGACTGCAGGAGGCTGACAAGATATACAAAGACAAGGTGAAATTCTACTGCCGCAACTTCCTCTGTACCGCCGGTGCAGAGCAGGTGTCATTGCGCACCGGCACGATTTCCAAGGAATATTCCATTCCTCCGCTGGAAGCGGTCAGCACCATCGGTGCGGGCGACAACTTCAATGCAGGCATCATCTTCGGACTGCTGAAACATAATGTACGCTACGAGGACCTCGATACCATGGACGAGGCTACTTGGGACCAAGTCATCCAATGCGGCATTGAGTTTGCCGCCGAGGTCTGTAAGAGTTTCAACAACTCTGTTTCAAAGGAATTTGCAGAGAAGCACAGATAGTTTTAAAGTTCAAAAAAGAAATATAAAAGCCTGGCATTGCCGTTACCCTCTGTGGATAAATTACATATATTTGTGATTAACGACATCAGAGAGGTTACGAATTATGTATAGGAATTTATTGAACTTGCTTGTTTTGGCAGTGCTGCTCCCTTCCTGCAGCGGCACTTCCCCTCACATTTCCGTTGTATGCGAAGAAAACAATGTGGGCAACTGCATTGTAAAATGGGAAATGGCCCCTCTTATCACAGGGAATGTCAAAGTATATGCCTCGCCCAACCCGGAACACATTCCCGAAAACGTTCCCGTTGCCATTGCCAACATCTCCGACCTGAAGATGACCGTCATCACTACCGACCCTACACAGCGATACTACTACATGCTTGTATTCGGTGACAAATACCGGGTAAAGATTGCCACCCGCAACATCAACATCCCCGGCATACAGAACTTCCGCGACCTGGGAGGCTATACTTCCTATTCTACAAAAAAGAAAACACGTTGGGGGATGCTCTACCGTTCGGCAGAGATAGACAGCCTGTCAAGCGGCTCGCGCAGAGAACTCAAGAACATCGGGATAAAGACCATCATTGACCTGCGTTCCCCCACAGAAGCCGGCAGACAAACCGCCCTTCAAGGAGAGTTCAAAGTGATACATATCCCTATCATCACCGGTGACATGGAACATATCCTAAAAGGTATCCAGGAACAGAAAATCAAATGCGACACCGTCTACCGGATGGTGGAACGGATGAATCGCGAACTCATCAGCAACTACACCAAAGAATATCGCCGGATTTTCGATATCCTGCTGGATAAGAACAATTATCCCGTCGTAATCCATTGCTCTTCGGGCAAAGGACGCACAGGCATCGTATCGGCGCTTGTGCTTGCCTCCCTTGGAGTGGATGAAGACATCATCATGGAAGACTACCGCCTCAGCAACGACTACTTCAATATCCCGGCTGCCTCCCGATACGCCTACCAGCTTCCGGCACGCTCGCAAGAGGCCATTACCACTGTGTTCTCGGCACGCGAAGATTTCCTGAATGCCGCCATCGAAGAAATGGAACGAAGGTATGGAGATACCGACACCTACCTGCAAAGAGGCATCGGACTGACGAAAGAAGAAATAAGGGAACTGCAAGACATTCTTTTAGTGGATAATTGACAATAGTTTATCGATTATCCATTGAAAAGCACTATCTTTGCGCCCGAAATATAAAGATATACAGAAGATTTAATGAAGACATTTGAAGAGCTCGGTGTGTCGCCGGAGATACGCCGCGCCATCGAAGAAATGGGTTACGAGCAGCCCATGCCGGTACAAGAGGAAGTAATTCCATACCTTTTAGGAGAAAACAATGATGTAGTAGCACTGGCACAAACAGGAACAGGAAAGACCGCAGCGTTCGGTCTGCCGCTCATACAGAAGATTAACGTCAACAACCGAATTCCCCAATCACTTATTCTCTGCCCCACCCGCGAACTTTGTTTGCAGATAGCAGGCGACCTGAACGATTATTCCAAATATACCGATGGCTTGCGAGTGTTGCCCGTATATGGAGGCTCGTCCATCGAAAGCCAGATACGCGCCTGAAACGGGGTGTACACATCATCGTAGCCACACCGGGACGACTGCTGGACCTGATGGAACGCAAAACCGTGTCCCTCGCCACCATACAGAACGTGGTTATGGACGAAGCGGACGAAATGCTGAACATGGGATTCACGGACAGCATCAACGCCATTCTCGCCGACGTGCCGCAGGAGCGCAACACCTTGCTGTTCTCCGCTACCATGAGCCCGGAAATCGCACGCATCTCCAAGAAGTACCTGCGCGATGCCAAGGAAATCACCATCGGACGTAAAAATGAAAGCACCAGCAACGTGAAACACGTAGCCTTCTGTGTACATGCCAAAGACAAGTATGCCGCCCTGAAGCGTATTGTGGACTACTATCCGCAGATATACGGCATCATCTTCTGCCGTACCCGCAAAGAAACGCAGGAAATAGCTGACAAGCTGATGCAGGAAGCTATAATGCCGACTCGCTGCACGGCGAACTGAGCCAGGCACAACGTGACGCGTGATGCAGAAGTTCCGCATCCGCAACCTGCAACTGCTGGTTGCCACGGACGTTGCCGCACGCGGCCTCGATGTGGACGACCTGACCCACGTCATCAACTACGGATTGCCCGATGACACCGAGAGTTATACCCACCGCAGCGGCCGTACGGGACGTGCCGGCAAAACCGGGACTTCCATCGCCATCATCAACCTGCGAGAGAAAGGCAAAATGCGCGAGATTGAGCGCATCATCGGCAAGAAATTCATTGCAGGCGAAATGCCCACCGGCAAACAGATATGCGAAAAGCAACTGCTCAAAGTGATAGACGACCTTGAAAAGGTGAAAGTGAACGAGGAGGAAATCGCCGACTTTATGACCGACATCTACCGCAAGCTTGACTGGCTGAGCAAGGAGGACCTGATTAAACGCATGGTTTCGCATGAATTCAACCGTTTCCTGGATTACTATCGCGACCGTGACGAGATAGAGACAGCAACCGGTAGTGAGCGCAGTGCAAGAAGCGGCGAGAGGGGCGACCGCAGCGACCGTAGAAGCAGCCGCAAAGCGGAACCCGGCTTTACCCGCTTGTTCATCAACCTGGGTAAAATGGACAACTTCTTCCCCAACGAATTAATCAGCTTGCTGAACAAGAATACTCGCGGACGTATTGAGCTGGGACGCATCGACCTGATGCAGAAGTTCTCCTTCTTCGAAGTGGAGGAAAAGGAAGCCACCAATGTAGTGAAGGCCCTGAACCGCGCCAGTTGGAACGGTCGTAAAGTATCCGTAGAGGTTGCCGGAGACGAAGGTAAGAATGCCCCGAAAGGCAAACGCAAAGAAGTTGACGGAAAAGCTTCCAAAGCAAAACCTGAAACCCCGGCCAAGGAGAAAAAGGAAAAGAAGGAGAAGAAAGCCAAGCCCAGCCGTGAAGAGCGTGGCTACACCAAGCCCCGCGGCAAGAAGGACGACTGGAAACAGTTCTTCCAGCACAACAACGACTTCAAAGACCCCGAACCGGACTTCAGTGAGGAGGGATGGGCAAGGAGGATGCCGAAGAAGAAGTGATTTCATTTAGTTTGCCAACTACAAAACAGCAGACTATCCATAAAAAAGCCGCTGACGGGATTGACCATCAGCGGCTTTTCCTTTGATTATATCCGTTTTTATTTCGTCCAACCCGGGTCGGACGCAAAGACAACCCGAGTCGGACGAAATAAAAACGCCTCCCAAGAAGGTTAAGAACAGCGATGCCGAAGACAGATTCGGCGAGTTTATAGGATATAAAAGTGCTTTCTTCCTGTTTTTTTAGTATTTTTGTAGCCATACCAAATACATCTTTCTGTAGTAGTTATGAAGAAACACCTTTTATATATACTGTTACTCTTGCAGCTAAGCATCTGCAGCAAAGGATATTCACAAGGACTACAATTCTATGGCAACGAGAAGCGGATTGCCGAACGCTCCTCTTTCCGCGTATTCGCCGATGAGTGTATACCGGCTCCCACCGGCAAGTTCTGCATCTCCTTTGAATGCACCATCAACAACATAGAAAGCCCCGGATATATCCTCTACCTGAAAAACGCCAAGGGAGAGGAGGCATATAACCTGACATACACCTACAACGAAGAGGATGAAGAAGGTACCTTCATCTTCGCACAAGACAAGAAACAGATTTACTATCAAATTTCCCGGAACGCCATCCAGCCGCAAGGAAAATGGATTGCCGTCAAGATAGACATGGACTTTGCCGACAACCGCGCTGAAGTACACATCGGCAACGCCCACGCCACCCTCCAAGACATCGGCATCGCCAAAGGAACGGAGTTCACCCCACAGCCTTTCTTCGGCATGTGCGACCACATCCTGGAGACAGCCTCATTCTCCATCCGCAACCTCACCGTAGGAAACGGCAAGGAGAGCCGGGTCTTCCCGCTGAACGAAAACAAAGGAGAAGAGGTGCACGACCATAAGGGAAAATCCGTGGGACGGATAACAACCCCCAACTGGCTCATCAACCAGTCATATTACTGGAATCCCGTGTTCCGGTATTACTCCGTCACCCCTACCGGACTGGCTTTCGACAACCGGAGACAGCAATTCCACATCTACAACCGCGACTCCATCACCACCTACGACCTCGACCGGCAAACCGCCAACAAGCAAGCCTATGTCCCGAAAGGCAGCACACTGCATACGCGCCTCGGCATGAACCTGACAGACGAAAGCCAAGACCGCCTCTATGCCTACGAACTGATGCCGGGAGAAACCTACATAGCAACCATGGACCCTGAAACCGCCAGTTGGAAAAAGGTGGAAGAGAGCGACCTGCTGGTGCAACTGCATCACCACTGTGCCATTTTCCTGCCCGGAAAGCAACGCTTCGTCTTCTTCGGGGGCTATGGAAACCGCCGCTACTACAACGATTTCCTCTCCTACGACCTTGCCGAGAACCGCTGGGACACCCTGCACTTCCAAGGCGATCCCATCGCCCCCCGCTTCTTCGCCTCCATAGCACCGGCACCCGACGGACGATATGCTTACATCTACGGCGGAAAAGGCAACGCGGTCGGGAAGCAGGACATCGGCATCCAATACTACTACGACTGCTATCGCCTGGATTTTGAAACGCTGAGCATCGAAAAGTTGTGGGAGCATGAAGCCCCGCAAGCCCACCGTGTGCCCGCCCGCAACATGGTGCTCTCCAGGGACGGAAAGCACCTCTACCTCCTCGCCTACCCCGAATACAAGCCGCAGACCCACCTGCAACTCTATCGTATGTCCGTTGCCAATGGCAGCTACGAGGCATTGGGCGACAGCATCCCGATGACCTCCGAAGAAATAGCCACTAACGCCAACCTCTACTTCAACCCCGAACGATGAATTCTATTGTGCCATCCAGGAGTTTGAGAAGTATGGAGAATCGACCACCCGCATCTACTCGATAGCCAACCCTCCGGTGTCGTGGACCGCCACCCAGTGCTACGGCTCTCTGCCAGACACGCAGGAGGGCAATCCGGGATTCCGCGTCACCGGCATCGCCTCATCGTGGTGACGGTAGCAGCCGGAAGTCTGTACATCATGCTGAAACGCCGGAAGCGGATTGTCCCTGCCGCACCGGAACCATCCCTATCCGCGCATCCGGCCACCGCGAACGAAGATGCCGGAGAACCCGAAGAAGAGAAGAACCAAGAAGAGCCGGAAAAGCCAAATGCAACCCAAGAAGAAGAGGAGGAATTTGCCTTACCCGACATGCTGACAAGCAAAAGAAAAAACAGCCTGCTGCTCTTCGGCACCTTCACCGCCACCGACCGCAACGGGCGCGACATCACCTACATGTTCAGCCCCAAAATCAGGCACCTCTTCCTCTATCTGCTGATAAACAGCATCACCAAGGACGGCGTGCTCTCCTCCGACCTAAACAGCCTTTTCTGGGCCGACAAGCCGGACGACAAGATAAAGAACCTGAAGAACGTCACCATGAGCCACCTCCGCAAAGCCTTGCAAGAGATGGACGGCATTGAGCTGGCTTACCAGAAAGGATATTTCAAGATAGAACTGACGGAGGAATGCCATTGCGACTACCGGCGGTTCTTCCTGCTGACCGGAGGCATGAGACAAGCCCCCGCCACCAAGGACGGAATGGCCGGACTGTACAAAATCCTCTCCAGAGGAAAGTTCCTGAATACCATCGAATCCGGTTTATTCGACTATCCGAAACAGACAACCGAGACATTCATCATCCAACTCCTGTCCGAACAGACGGTCAACCTCTACAAAAGCGGAAAAGACAAATCTACCATCTATGTCTGCAAGATGCTGTTCTCCATCGATTCACTCTCGGACACAGCCATGACCTACACCGTATGTACATATCGTAGGCAGAACAAATCGGACAAGGCTTTACAGTTCTACATGACTTTCTGCAAAGAGTACCGCAAAGTAATGGAAGAGGACTACCCCATCGTATTCGAGAAGGTGAATGTCAACAATATAAGAGTATAAAAAAATGAGGGCATGCCGGAATGAGAAACACTCACCACGACATACCCCCCCATTTTTCAATTATCTTGACGGTGCAAGATTCTGCTTCACCAACTGTACAAACTCGTCTACGGGCACCACACGCACATTGGCATTCAGCCCCTCAATGACCCTCTTGATGCAGGACTGGTCTTTGGTCCAGCAATGCACGAACACGAAAGTGTATCCATCGACACTGTGCGGACTGGCGGGACGGCCATTAATTTGAGCTATGACAGTGCTTTCCTCCCCTCTGTCCGAACCGCCGTCAATACCTTCCCAAAGCACGCTCCGCTGTTCGATTACAGGCTTACCGTTGTCCGAAAACTTAATCCGGCCATCCCCTTTTTCGCCATAGCCTGTATAGAAAACGGCATCAATGTTAGGCTGCGCCAGATACTTGTTATAGACACGCGGATTGTCCATGATTCCCTGGTCCAGGATGTTGCAGATATTCAGCCCAGATTTGTCCACATACTCGTTCAGCCGCGCCAGATAACTGTCCAAATCCGCATCGGACATCTTGCTGGGGAACACATAGCTGCTGCCACTGGGTCCTGCCACAAAGTAGTCTCCTTCCTTGCTGTTGTCGTAGTACCAACGCAGCGCAGCCGGAGCCAAATCATAGAGAGAAGGCGAAATGGTATATCCCAACGGGAACTGCCCGTGCATGTCGTGGTCGAAATATCCCTGCAATCCCCACAGGTTGAAAGCAATATTGTCTCCATCGCTCACCAGGAAAGTGACATAGTGGACGCCTTCCTCCGTGACCGCCTCTTTTGCTGCAGGGCGCTGTTTCAGGCCTTCCGTATCGTAGATGCTGCTCAATACGGCCATATTGGCCGCCAGGTCTGTGGGCAGCATGGACACGCCCAGTCTGGAAGCATTGTTCACCATCCCCCATTCGTCCATATCGTAATAGCCAAGACAGTAGGCACCTTTATCCAAATCCTGCAAGACGGAAGTGCGCCACGACCAGTCATTCTTGGCATTATAGTCATAGAATGCAAATGCATGGGTCATAACCACATAATCGCGCAGATGATGATAAATCTCCGGCTTCAAATCGGCAGCAAGGCTCTTGTCCAGCTGCTCCTTGTAGTTCTCATACAGCCATTTCTCGTCGCGCTGCGTCACGTCCATCAATTCCGTATCCACCCCCATAGCTTTCACCTGCTCAACTATCGTTTCCGATACCGCCACGCCTTGCAACAGCCCGCAAAGGGAAGTAGCTACATTGACAGAGTGAGACCTGCCGTCAGAGTAAGGACGATATAGGATATATCCCTTCACGACTCCCAGTTCCACATAGTGTTTCACCAGAGATGAAAGCGTGGCATAGTTGCGGACGGGAATGCCGTATTTGTTCTGCAGCTGTTTCAGCCATACTGACGAAGGACCGCCCTCGTTCATATAAATCTGTTCCCCGGTCACCCGTGCGGCCAGTCCGGA
This sequence comes from Bacteroides rodentium JCM 16496, assembly GCF_000614125.1. Classification (GTDB taxonomy): domain Bacteria; phylum Bacteroidota; class Bacteroidia; order Bacteroidales; family Bacteroidaceae; genus Bacteroides; species Bacteroides rodentium. The sequence goes on along the minus strand of NZ_BAKJ01000002.1, from coordinate 71,291 downwards.
CAGGGTGGAGAGCAGCACTTTCTCATGGTCGTTCAGGCCATTCAGCATAATCACGTTCAAGGAGGTTAGTCTACGTCCTTTCAAATGTACAAGTCCTCTCTCCAAAGGTTCCGACGAGCCAATCAAATCATCCTCGTCCATTTCATCTCCCGGGTTGGAAGGCTGTTCCGGAGCAGGATTATATTCCGGCACTTTCACTCCGGCGGTAGGGTCTTTAATGCAAGCCATCAACAACACCGCCGTCAACAGCAGATAAATACAGGTATTTATTTTTTTCATGATTTCAATTGATTATGTTCTTAATATCGGGACTGTGCCCGGAATGCCGTTGCTTATTCCCCCGACACAGCCCCAAGCACATACGTTTGTTACTTCACAAGAGAAATCGCATTGATTTCCGCCACGTGCGTGGACCACTTCCCATTGTATACGGCAGTAATGGTGAGACGGAAATAGCGTGCCTGTTTAAAACCTGGGAAGTAAGAGCGGAACTCTTCTTTAGCCCCGGCAGGAAGGTCGCTATACACGCCAGCCGACTCCCAAGACTCCCCATCAAGGCTTGTCTCCATCGTCATCTCCTGCGGCCAGCCCTCCCCATGGTCTCTGGATACATACTGGAATCCTAGCATTTTAACCTCTTGCCCCATATCCACTACAATGTGATGCGGCGGCTGCGGTTCTCCCCCTTTCCATTGCGTATGCCAGAAGGTGCCGTTTTTCCCGTCGAAAGCATGAATGGCATGTCCGTTGTCCGAACCTTCGCCACTGGTTTCTTCGGAAGATACCTCTACTACGGTCCACTGGCTACGGTCAGCCAAAGGCATGTTCCACACATCCTCCGCACCGCTCAGCAAATAGTAAAGGGTCTGCTGCATGGCATCGGCATCGGCCCCTTCCACCGCAGTAATGGTAACCGGCAGCAGGTAAGAGTCGAAAGGCTGTATTTTTCCCCGGGCGTTCACCGTCAGCACCAGGTCCTCTGAAGTGGCGGCTCCGGCAGGTATGACAGCATCCGTCTCAATCGTGTAGCAGTCTTCTGGCAACAGAGAGTAACTCGTACCGCATGCGGCATTGTACTCCTGCACCTTCGCTCCGTCCACCTGCAGGTGCACTTTCACGTCAGCCGATACTTCCTTGCCCGATATGGTGGCATAGTCACTTCCCGTCACACTCACGTGGAATACCTCCTTCAATTCTTCACCCAAGTCGAAATTCCTTATCTGCAAACTCTTTGCCTCGGGAATATACACTTTGCACGATTCATCATCGCTACATCCGCTCAGCAGGAACAAGGAACCGGCAAGTGCCATTATAGTCATCATTAATTTATTCAGTTTCATTTCAATGTTCTTTTAAGGTTACACCATGCTCTTAATATCCGGGATTCTGTCCGTTCACCCATCCGTCCTCTCCACCATTCTGGCTGCGGATAACGGCATTCTTATCCAACACATATTGCGGAATGGGCTGGTAGTACATACGGGGCAGGAAAGTGCGCTGGCACACTTCATGGTAATTGTACTCCCACACGCCGTCGCCGTCGGTATCTTCAATCTTCATACCTCCCACCGGACGGTTCATCACTCCATCCGGACCGTCACATATCTTCCAACGGATGATATCCCAGAACCGCTTGTCCTCGAAAGCCAGCTCGATGCGACGATCGCGACGGATGACATCGCGCAACTGGTTCTCCGTGATGCCTGCCGGATAAGTATCTTCAATGGAAGGCATATTGTCTCCGCGGGTTCTCACCATATTCAGGTAATCAATGGCGGTATTCTTGTCGCCTGCCTCCAGAACGGCTTCGGCATACATCAGCAGCACATCCGCATAGCGAAAAAATATATAGTTAGCCATACCATTGCTCATCTGGAGGTTGTCGGCTCCATTCACCGACTCGTCCAGTGTCTTGCGCGTGTAGTAACCGGTATTGGTAACGTCGCTCGATGAAGAAGTGTCAATCTCGTTGGGACTGCCTACGCCGACACGCGTAATGATTTCTTCGCCCTGCCATATAGAGCCGTCATAAAGGATGCTCTGATAGAAACGCTTCTCACGGTTCTCGTATGGCCTGTCGGGATTGTAGCCCGAAGCGGGGTCGGTAATCGGAAGTCCGTTCGCCATGCAGTAGTCATCCACCAATTCCTGTGTGGGCTGCATATTTCCCCAACTGGCTTGTACGCCTTTCACGAACACCGGTCCGAAAAGTCCTTCGCGACGACCGCCGTTCTGCTTGGACATCTGGAAATCATAAATCACCTCATCATTGTTGTTCGTGGCTTCCGTCCAAAGGTCGAGTATGGTGGGCTGCAGACGGTAGATGCCCAAGTCTATCACTTCCTTCAGTGTGGCGGCGGCCATTGCCCAACGCGATTTATCCTTGTCCGGGTTGCGCAACTCGCTGGCGTGAAACAGTTCCACCCAGCCTTTCAGTGTCAGTGCAGCTCCCTTCGTGGCACGTCCCAGTTCCGAAGAACTGCGACGCAGCGGCAGGTCGTCCTTTATCTCGCCCAGCTCGCGCGTAATGAACTCGAATGTCTTCTGTGCCGTTTCACGCGGATAGAAGATATCATCATCCACATTGTTGTCCAGCACCTCTGTGATGATGGGTACACCGCCGTATGCCATCCACAAGTAATGGTAAAACCAGGCACGCAGGAAACGTGCCTCGGCCAAGCGTTCCTTCTTGTAACTGTCGGAAAAGCCGGACTCGGTCACCTTGTTGATGAAAAGGTTGCAGGAACGGATGCGTTCATATTGTCCTTTAGCATCACTGTTGCCCTCACGGCCCCATTTCCACATGTCCCAAGGTCCCGGTATCCAGCTGGTGGGCGAAAGAGCAGCGGTATAAATGGTAGTACGGGCGTTCATCCACTCTGCACCTACGTACGAGTTGTCCGAATATTGGTCCAGATTCTGCGTCTCGTTATTCAGATGAGGGAACTGGTTGTATATATCGTTCAGAAACATGTCGGCGTTATCCTCCGACCCCCAGACGGTGGTATCGCTGAAACGGTCTTTCGGTTCTATCTCAAGCCAGTCTTCGCATGCCGGAAACAACACCAGGGAAGTGGCCAGGCAAGCGGTCTTTATTATAGCATGTATTTTCATCATTCTATTTCTTTATATGGTTAACCAATTAAAAAGTAATATTCAAACCAAAGGCATATACGGCCTGCTGCATATAGTATTTACCGTTAGCCGACTTGGCTTCGGGGTCCACCAGTTCTTTTATGAAAGGAGTCCAGGTCCAAAGGTTCTGGCCGGAAGCATAGACACGCAGTGAACTGAGACCGATGAAGTCGAGCGCCTTGCGAGGTAGTGTATATCCTATCTCAAGACTCTTCAGACGGATGTATGTGGCATCACGCACCCACCACGAAGAACCTTGCCGGTGATTGTTCACAGTCACCTCGCTCGTCAGACGCGGATAGCGTGCATCTTGGTTTTCAGGTGTCCAATGGTCCTTAAACTGGAGCTTGGTAGCCGAACCCGAATCAAAGAAAGGCATTACCAGTGTTTCACCCAACGAGATGCTGGTACGTGTAGCACCTTGGAAAAGTGCATTCAGGTCAAAGTTCTTCCATTGCAGGGTCGGAGCCAGACCGAACACTATTTCGGGTGCCCAGTTGGAGAATCCGATAACGGTCTGATCGTGTTCGTCAATCTTGCCGTCGGGCACACCATCGGGACCACTCAGATCTTCATAGCGCAAGTCGCCCGGATATACTTGTCCCCAGGGCTGGGTGGCGATGCCTGCTTTCAACGAGCCGTCGGGATTGAAATCATCGTAAGTGAAATATCCTAAGGCATGATAGCCGAACATTGTTCCATCGGGACGACCTGTACGGCGACGGTTGGGGTTGTTGTAGGTAGCATCCGTTTCAAATACTTCGTCCAGAATATTGCGTGCAAAGGTGAAGGTTCCTTTCACACCTACCAACCAGTCCTTATTAATCTTCTTGTTGAAGTTCAAGGACAAGTCGATACCCTGATTGTGCATGCTGCCTGCATTGACTTGCGACAAGGTGATACCATACTCGGCGGGAACCAGCGCATTCGGTGCCATCAGCATATTGGAACGTTTCTCGTAGAAGTAGTCTGCCTCCAGCGAAAACATACCGTTCAGTATGGAGAATTCCACACCGACATCAAACTTCTTTGCTTTCTCCCACGTAATGTTAGGATTGCCTTGCAGGTTCTCCCACATACCCATTACCGGGACACCTCCAATGTTGCCTGCCGTACCGAATCCATAATCGCTCATGTATTGATAGGAACCACCTGCCAAGTTACCGGATTCACCGTAAGAAAGACGAAGTTTCAGCTTGTCCATCCACTCTACATTCTTCATGAATGCCTCCTCGCCAAGGTTCCAGCCCAAAGAAACAGCCGGGAAGAAACCGAAGCGCTTACCCGGTGCAAAGTAGTAATGTCCATCGTAGCGTCCGGATACCTCAGCCATATAACGGTTATCATAGTTGTAGCCTAAACGGAAGGCGTAGCTACCTGGCGCTCTTTCCAGGACGTCCCTCCGTTACCCATATCGGCAGGATTACTGCTTCCTGCATTGATTTCATCGACGTTGATTCCGTAGTTCAAGCGTTTGGCGCTCATATTCCATACATTCCTCTCGCGTGCCTCAACCACGCCCAGTCCGGTCACCGTATGCTTTCCGAACGTACGCGCATAATTGATGATGCCTTGGTAGGTCATGTTTACACTCTCTTCAAACGACTGCTCCAGGTTGGGTTTTTCCGGTCCTTGGAATCCTTCCATATACTGATAGGGATCTTGGGAGGCGTCCAGCGTATATACCGGTATAGGAGTGAAATATTTCTTGTTCTTCTTGCGGTAAGGGTCATAGTTGATAACCCCTTTCAAGCTCAATCCTTCAATGAAAGGCAGTTTCTGCTCGATGGAAAGGGTCGTGTTCAGCTGGTCGGCAGGCTCTTCGCGGTATCCGCTGTGATAAGCCAATCCGAAAAGTGACTTGCCCACATACTGCCCCCACAGACCATTGGAATATTGGATAGCCGAAACGGGAGGTGTACGGTAAGCCTGATACATGATGTCGCCCGATTCGGCTCCGGGATAGTTCTTCTTCTCATGCCAGCCACTCAAGCCCAAGCTTACTTTAGTGTATTTGGTGGCATCCACACTGAGGTTTGTCAGCAGGTTAAAACGCTGGTAGTCCGTAGTGCTCCACATACCCTCCTGATAGGAATAACCCAAGGATACGTAATACTGGAACTTCTCGCTGCCACCGGACAATTGCAGGTTATGGTTTGTGATGACAGAGTTGCCCTGTATCAAGTCGCGTAGGCCGTTGCTGTTCGGATAAAGGTCGCGGTCGGCATCGGCTGCACCTTCGCAGGTCTTGCGATACATTTCCAAATCGTGTTGTGAATAAGCATAATAGTTGGGATAACCGGCATTCATGGCGGCCTCATTCTTCATCAAGGCATACTCATACGAGTTCACCTGGTCGGTGATGCGGGTAGGATTCTGGAAGCCGACATATCCGTTGTACGACAATACCGGTGCACCGTTCTTTCCCTTTTTGGTAGTCACCAATACTACACCATTGGCGCCTGCCATACCGTAAGGGGCTACGGCAGCGGCATCTTTCAAGATAGTGATGTCTTCTATCATATTGGGGTCGATACGCGAGAAATCACGGGGCACACCGTCCACAATCACCAGCGGTGACTGATTGCCCAATGTGGCAACACCACGAATTCTGAGGTCGGCACCATCGGCTCCCGGTTCACCCGAACCTTGCTTGGCAATGACACCGGCCATACGCCCGGCCAAGCTGTTGGAGATATTGATTACCGGTTTCTGTGCCACATCCTTTGTCTTCATGCTCGAAACGGCAGCAGTCGAGGATATTTTCTTCTGCGTGCCGTATGCCACCACCACCACTTCATCCAGCAGTTCGGAATCCTCTTCCAGCACTACATGAAGGGTTTTCTTTCCGGCCACCGGAACTTCCTTGCTTCCATAGCCTATAAAAGAAACGGTCAGCACTGCATCCGAAGGAACGGTCAGTGTGAAGTTTCCGTTTAAATCAGTAATGGCGCCGTTGCCCGCATTTCCTCTGACTATAATATTGGCACCGATAATCGGTTCGTTGTTTTTGTCTACAACAGTACCTTTGACAGTTATATTTTTACCTATTGAAAAACTGTTTTGCACTTGCACCTCATCCGGCAAGGCTGAATGGTTTGCACGCACCTGACAAGGCAGAAGCCCCATCAACGAAAGCAAGGCAAACCGTGAAATGATTCTGTTCATAATTCTGTTAAGTGATTCTTATTAGTACTCTAATTAAGGTTTTCCACCACGTAGAAAATAATGAGGGAAACACATAGTCCCATCAAGCGTAAATTTCGATTTTGTTTTACATAGGCATCCAATGTTTAATAGGTTAATATTAGGTTTCTCTGTTTCAATCAGCCACATCTGCAGACATAGCCTACACCAGCTCTAAAACATCAGCAAAATTACCCCAGCATTATTAACATACTGATTAAAAAAAGGTTACCTTTCTTTTTAACCCGGATTTTTTCTCGTTAACCCACCCCTGGAGCCGACATTATTCACAGAAAAAGACTGTCCAAAAACTCTGCGACTGCTTTCTTTCAAGCACGGATTACACGGATTTTCACAGTTTTTATTGTCTTATCCGTGATTTTCCGTGTCATCCGCACCTAGAATCATCGCATAAGGCTAGCTAAGAATAAGTTTCAGGACAGCTTCCCCGGGATGAATAATGCAGATTAAAGACTTATCCGCCCATTATTTTCTATTTCTAATCCGTTTTTAATCCGTTTTCTAATCCTTAATTCCTTAAATTTGCAGACAGTTCTAAAACACACATATATTTATTAAAATTCAATTCACCAAATCAACCATGAAACTAAAAAGAATCATTCTCATAACCGGATTCACTGCAACAGCCGCCTCACCGACCATCGCACAGAAGGCTCCCCAACCTTGCGGCCTTACCCCCAGTGCACGCCAGATAGAGTGGTACAACCGCGAAATGATTGCCTTCTTCCACTTCGGCATCAACACCTTCGAAGACTTTGTGAACGAAGGAGACGGGAAGGCACCTACCGCCATCTTCAGCCCCACCGCACTGGACTGCGGGCAATGGATGGAAACCTTGAAGTCGGCAGGCATCCCGGCTGCCATCCTCACCGCCAAGCACGCCGATGGTTTCTGCCTCTGGCCCAGCCAATACACCGACTACTGCGTGAAGAACGCCACCTGGAAAGGCGGAAAGGGTGACGTGGTGCGCGAATTCGTGGATGCCTGCGAGGAGCACGGCATCAAAGCCGGTATCTACCTCGGTCCGCACGACCGCCACGAGCACCTGCGCCCGGACTACAGCACCGAAAAGTACAAACATTATTATGCCGCCCAGCTGGACGAGCTGATGAGCAACTACGGCAAGATATGGGAAACCTGGTGGGACGGTGCCGGTGCCGACGAACTGACCACCCCACTCTACACCCACTGGTATAAGATAGTACGCGAGAAGCAGCCCGACTGTGTCATCTTCGGCACAAAGAACTCCTACCCCTTTGCCGACGTGCGCTGGATGGGCAATGAAGCCGGAGATGCCGGAAGCCCCTGCTGGGCAACCACCGACTCCGTAGCCATCCGCGACGAAGCAGCCTATTACAAGGCACTGAACGAGGGTATCTACGAAGGCAATGCCTATGTGCCCGCCGAGACGGACGTCTCCATCCGCCCAAGCTGGTTCTACCATCCCGAAGAGGACATCCGTGTGAAGACCGTCAGCGAACTGTGGGACATCTACTGCACCTCCGTGGGACACAACAGCGTGTTGCTCCTCAACCTACCGCCCGACCGCCGCGGATTGCTCCACTCCAAAGACTCCCTGCACGTGGCACAACTGAACCAAGGCATCCGCGAGACCTTCGGCAAGAACCTCCTGGCAGGAAGCAAGGTGAGCGCCACCAACAACCGTGGCGGAAAATTTGATGCCAGATACCTGATAGACGGCGACAAGCAGACCTACTACGCCGGCAAGGACGGAAACGCAAAGAGTGACATCACCTTCACCCTGCCCCGCTCCACTACCTTCGACTGCCTGATGGCGGAAGAGGTCATAGAACTGGGACACCGCACATCGCGCTGGAGCGTGGAGTACTCCAACAATGGCAAGGATTGGACCGTGATACCCGAGACCTCGGGCCTGCAATGCATCGGCTACAAATGGATTGTACGGTTCTCCCCGGTGACGGCGAAATATGTGCGCCTGCGCATCGAAGAGGGTCGCTCCTGTCCTGCTATCCACACCTTCGGAGTGTATAAACAATCAGAAATACTGAAATAGAACTATTGAATTTAGGCACGGATTACACGGATTTACACGGAAAGGATAAAGGAAACTCCGTGAATATCCGTGTAATCCGTGTCTAAAAAACAACTCACTTTCAACAATTATCAGACATCATGGAAAACCTAAGAAGAAACATTCTCTCTCTCTTCTGCCTCTTCGCCCTGAGCGGCACGGCACAGGAGATAGACACCAAGCAAGTGTATGAAATCCAGACACCGGACGGCCTTGTGATAGACAACCAAGGCAGCGTGGCAGGCGACTCCAAGTTGTTTGCCGCCAAGCGCGTGCCCGGCAAGGAAGCACAAGTGTGGCAATTCCATAAAGTGGCAGAGGGCGTTTACAACATCGTCAGCCCCCTCACCGGACAAGCCATAGACAACGGTGGAGGCGGCGCCAAGGAACGCCACATCATCCAGTGGAGCCACGACCCCGGAAACGGCAACCAGCACTGGAAAGCCGAACGGCAGGCAGACGGCAGCTACACCTTCACCAGCCAGGCTAGCGGTTATATGATGGGAATGCTTTCGACAGGTGCCGTGGGCGAACCCGTCTATCAACTCGCTCCCGACAGCAAACAAGCCAACCGCCGGTGGAAACTGGTAAAATCGGACGTAAAGATTAAAGTAGAAGCCCTGAAAACCCACAGCGACAACGACTGGGAAAACCAACACATCATAGGCATCAACAAAGAAGAGGGACACGCCACCTTCATCCCCTTTGCCAGTATGGAAGAGATGAAGGTCGACCCCGCCTACCGCCGCCCGTGGGAACGCACCCGTTCCAGCCGCTACATCCTGCTAAACGGCAACTGGAAGTTCCATTGGGTGAAGCAGCCCGAAGAGCGACCAAAAGATTTCTACAAGGCCAATTATGACGTTTCCGCTTGGGACGAGATTCCCGTACCCTCCAACTGGGAAATGCACGGCTACGGCACACCCATCTACACCAATATCACCTACCCCATCCGCAACAATCCCCCTTCATACAAGGACAACGCGGCTACACGGTAGAGAAAGAACCGAATGCCGTAGGCTCCTACCGCCGCGAGTTCTCCCTGCCCGACGGCTGGAAGGACAAGGAAGTGTTCATCCACTTCGACGGCGTGTATAGCGCCTTCTACCTGTGGATTAACGGTCGGAAAGTGGGCTACAGCCAAGGTGCCAACAACGATGCCCGTTTCGACATCACCCGCTACGTGCGCCCCGGCAAGAACGTCCTCGCCGTGGAGGTCTATCGCTGGAGTGACGGCAGCTACCTGGAGGACCAGGACATGTTCCGCCTGAGCGGCATACACCGAGACGTTTATCTGGTGGCAACGCCCAAAGTGCAACTGCGCGACCTGCACCTTACTTCCGTCCTCAGCCCCCGTTACGACAAGGCTGAGCTGAACGTGAAGGGCTGCATCAAGAACCACGGAAAGGCTGCGAAGAACGCCTCCCTGCGCTTCTCCCTGCTCGATGCCGAAGGCAAGCAACTGAAACAGTTCTCTACCCCGACCGGCACACTGGCGGCCGGCAAGGAGATTGCCGTAGAGAGCAAGACAAGCATCCGCGACCCCAAACTGTGGAGTGCCGAAACTCCCTACCTCTACACCGTCAACGTGGAGTTGTTGGACGAACAGGGCAACGTACTGGAGGCAACTACCCAGCAATACGGCTTCCGCAACATCGAGATTCGTGACAACAAGGTCTATATCAATGGCATGCTGACCCTCTTCAAAGGAGCCAACCGCCACGACACGCATCCCCAATACGGCAAGGCAATTCCCGTGGAAAGCATGGTGGAGGACATCTTGCTCTTCAAGCGCCACAACCTGAACACCATCCGCACCAGCCACTATCCCAACGACCCCAAGATGTATGGGTTGTTTGACTACTACGGACTCTATGTGATGGACGAGGCAGACCAAGAGTGCCACGGCAACCACTCGCTGACCAACAACCCCTCATGGGAAGCTGCCTTCGTGGACCGCGGCGTGCGCATGGCACAACGTGACAAGAACCATCCGTCTGTCATCTTCTGGTCACTGGGCAACGAGTCGGGCGGCGGATGCAACATCATCGCCGAGTACGACGCCGTGAAAGCCATCGACCCCACCCGTCCCATTCACTATGAGGGAATGAACGACCAGGCCGACATCGACTCGCGCATGTACCCCTCCATTGAGAGCATGATAGAGCAAGACCGCCAGCCCCGCAACAAGCCCTACTTCCTCTGCGAATATGCCCACGCCATGGGCAACGCCATCGGAAACCTGGAGGAGTACTGGGATTACATCGAATACCACTCACACCGCATGATAGGCGGCTGCATCTGGGACTGGGTGGACCAAGCCCTCAACAAGCCGGGCGAATCCGCCGACCGCCACTACTTCGGAGGCAGCTTCGGCGACACCCCCAACGACAACGACTTCTGCTGCAATGGCATCGTCACAGCCGACCGCCGTGTCACTCCCAAACTGCTCGAAGTGAAGAAGGTATATCAGTACATCTCCTTCAAGATGAACGACCTGAACAGCGTGGAACTGCACAACCGCTACAATGTGCACAACCTGACGCACTTCAACCTGCACTATACACTGGAAGAAAACGGAAAGGTAATCAAGGAAGAGGAGTTTGGCCTACCCGACTGCAAGCCCGGCGAACGTCGCACCATACATACGCCGCTCGAATGCCACTTGACCAATCCCGATGCCGAATACTTCGTGAATTATGAGGTGAAACTGAAAAAAGATTGTGTATGGGCAAAAGCAGGACACGTGGTAGCCTCCGAACAATTTGCCTTGAACGACAGAGCCATCAACGCCGCTACACTGAACCAGCCTGCCGAAATCACCACCGACCCCGAAAGTAATCTGCCGCTGAAAGCGTACGAGGAGGAACGTCGCTACCTACGCATCGAAAACAAACTGTTCAAGGCTGCCTTCGACAAGTTGAACGGACAACTGATAAGCCTGCGCTACGGCGAACAGGAAGCATTACACTGCCAGCAGGGATTCCAGCTGAACTGGTACCGTTCCATCAACAACAATCCGTTCAACCGTCCGGCAGAAACTGTCAGACTACAAGAGTTTGACTGGACACTGGCGGATGACATGAAATCGGTACAAGTAACCACCCGTATCAACACAACGGTGAGTAAGACAAGCATCCCACACACCATTATCTACACCATTCACGGCAACGGTGCCATGGATGTGGAGGCAAGCTTCCAAACCGACCAGGAGTTCGATCTGCCCCGCTTAGCTTTGCAAGCCTCTCTGAATCCTACACTAGACAAAGTTACTTGGTTTGGTCGCGGACCGATAGAGAATTACCAAGACCGCAAAAATGCTGCCCAAGTGGGTCTCTACTCTGCCAACGTGGATGAGATGCGCGAGCACTACACCCGTACACAAACCATGGGTGGACGATGCGACACCCGCTGGATGACACTGACAGACAAAAACAACCAAGGCATCAAAATTACCGCCAAAGGCGTCATCGACTTCTCAGCATTGCACTACACCGACCACGACCTATGGCGCGTGAAGTACAACCACGATCTCGATAATATCCGCCGTAGCGAAATAATCCTAAATCTGGACTGCGTACAACGCGGATTGGGTAATGCGAGTTGCGGACCGGGTCCCCGCCCTCAATACGAAATAAAGAAAGACAGCATCTATCAATATTCTTTCCGCATAGAGCCGACTAAGTAAGTATATTATATTAAGAAGAGGAATGTGTCAAAACGGTTGATGGCACACCCTCTTCTTTTTACAATATTATCTTTTCAGTATTCCGTTTTATTAAGTCCGGTAAATATCTATAACTTCTGATTGGCAATATAAAGCTAATACATAAGTTCCATTTTTAAGGCATCATCAATAGTCAGGATATCACATGCTTACATAAAAAAGTAAATACATTATCAGACAACAATAATTCCTTTTATTTCGTACAGCTTTTCGTACTGAATGCAACGAGCATCCAAACCATTTTCTCCTGCTCTTTCAGGTAGCCGGTCATCAAATCTGCCGTCACGTCATCGCCGGCTTCATTTGCCAGTTCAATTATCTTTCTCTCCTCACCAATCAGGTAGCCGTAAGTCTCAAGGATATGGTCCACAGCCTCACTGCCGCAAGAGATGTCGGACACTTCCTTCACGTTGGCAACCTTCAGGTATTCACTGAACTTATTCTCGGGCACGCCACCCAGCATCAGGATTCGCTCTGCAATTTCGTCAATCTTCTCGGCGGTATCGTCATACATACTCTCGAACTTCTCGTGCAGCACAAAGAAGCCGTGTCCCTTGATGTTCCAGTGCATACCGCGCAGATTGGTGTAATGTACCTGGAAGTCGGCCAATAATTGGTGCAATGCTGATGCTACGCCAGCCACTTTCTTTTCATTCAAATGCAAGTAATCTAAAGTTTTCATAATTCTATTGTTTTAAATGTTTATACTGTTTTTCTTTTGGGTATTGCAAAGATAAGGGGTAAATCAAGGCTTGTCAAACAGATAATTTCTATCTTTGCATAGACGAACTCTATACATAACCTTCAAACGCCTTGTCCATCATGACTTTACAACAATTGGAATACATCCTTGCCGTCAACCAGTTCCGCCACTTTGCCAGAGCAGCCGAATATTGCCGGGTGACACAGCCCACCCTCAGTGCCATGATTCAGAAACTGGAAGAGGAACTGGACACCCGGATTTTTGACCGCAGCCAGCAGCCGGTATGCCCCACTCCCGTCGGCATCCACATCATAGAACAAGCACAGAATATATTGGTTCAAGCCAACCGTATAAAGAATATTATAGAAGAAGAAAAACATTCACTGACCGGCACCTTCAAGCTAGGCATACTTCCCACCGTGGCTCCTTACCTCCTGCCCCGCTTCTTTCCGCAGCTGATGAAGAAATACCCCGACCTCGACATCCGGGTAGTCGAAATGAAAACAAACGACATCAAGAAAGCCCTGCAAACGGGAGAAATAGATGCAGGTATCGTAGCGAGTCTGGCAGGTATGGAAGAGTTGCAGCAGACACCGTTGTTCTATGAACAGTTCTTTGCCTACGTGTCGCGCGAAGACGCCCTCTTCAACAATGAGGTAATCCGTACCTCCGACCTGAACGGCGAACAGCTTTGGCTGCTCGACGAGGGCCATTGCTTCCGCGACCAGCTGGTGCGCTTCTGCCAGATGAAGTCGGCACGTGCCAGCCAGCTTGCCTATCACTTGGGTAGCATGGAAACCTTTATGCGCATGGTAGAAAGCGGCAAAGGCGTGACCTTCATCCCCGAACTGGCCGTCCTGCAACTGGGCGAGGCGCAAAAAGAGCTGGTACGCCCCTTCGCCATCCCCTGCCCCACGCGGCAAATCGTGATGCTAACCAACAAGAATTTCATCCGCCACACATTGCTGAACGCTCTGACAAAGGAGATACAGAATGCCGTGCCCGGAGAGATGCAAAAGCTGAAAGCGGTGCAGACCTTGGTGTAGTCCCGCACAACCTGCCGCCAAAAGAAAAGGTGTGTAAACATTAATTCAAGCCACTCCGGACATTCCCCACCCCACTCCAAAACATCTTCTGAACAGGGTATTTCTCCGACACCGGGGAGCAAGAGGTTCGGCACCGGGGAACACCCCCTCCGGCACCGGGGAACCCCGCCTTCCTCGGTGCCGGAGAAAACCAGGAATCGGCCTTATCCGTAGATTTGTCAACAAAAAAAGGACTTTTCCATATACCTTAAAGAAAATTATACTATATTTGCAGCATCCAGCTGGCCCGGTGGGGTTTAGCGGGATCTTGATATTAAGAAAAAGGCGTTTACCAAACGTTATCGTCTAAGCTCGAATCTCGCAAATTTGAAACCTTCAAGATGATACGGCAACGGGAGCGTCCACTAAAGATGTGTTATCTAACATTGCGCTGTGCGTGGTGTTCTGTATATTCATCTTGGCGTGGGCTAGCTGCGTTGCTTATCCTTGAAGGTGGGCAATGCGAGAGCCTGAGCTTGGGATAAGCAGAAGTACAGATTCCCACGCTTTTTTTTATGTATTGCTGAATCCGGGGAGTCTATAAGCTCTGAACACATTTATCAAGACAGTCTACAAAAGGGTGGACTTAAAACCCCGGAAAAGATGAAAAACAACAGTTTACTTCCTGCAATTGCATGCTGCGCCTGCGCTTTGGCAATCTCCATGACTTCTTGTACGAAAAAGGTATATGTACCTGCCCAGGAGCCCGTTGCCGCTGCCACTCCCAAACTTCCTAATGGCGAAATAGAGCTTACCACATTCTGCATTGACGACGCCTACGACAAACCGGGCGAATATATGGCAGGCCTCGGCATTGCCGAAGACCGCCCAGACCGTGCAAGGGCCATCACCGATGCCAACCGCGTAGCCATTGCCGACATCGCATCCCGCTACGTGGGCATGATAAAGAATGCATTGGAGGACTACAGCAAGGACACCAACGTGCCCGCAGGCAAAAAAATGTACGAAAGCTCCCTGGAAGGCGGTGCCAAGGCCATAGGCACTAAAGTGATAGACAAATATGCCAATGCCGTATGCCGTAAGTTCACGCAAAGCGCTACCGGAGGGTACGTGGGCTATGTAGCAGTGCACATACTGCTGGAAGATGCCAAGAAAGGGCTGGCTGAAGAGTTGGAAGTCCGCAAAGTAGATTACGACAAGAAGAAGTTCTTCGAGAAGATGGACCAGGAATTGGCAGCCGGTGCAGCCAAGCAGAAAGAAGAAGTGGATGCAATGAAATAATGTCAGGACAATGAAACGCTATCCGCTCTTTATATTGTTGCTGGGCATAGTCGGAAATGGCTTTGCCCAGCATCTTCCCGATTGGGTACAATCACCTCCCTCGCGCACGCAGACCTATTATTACAGAGTGTCTCAAGGGACAGGGCTGACGGAGGAAGAGGCCGGACGGAAAGCTTTCGTCATGGCCATCATGGAGAGTGCTTTCGCCATAGGAATCCCCGTAGACATGAGGAAGCTGGAAAAGATACAAGGTGACAGCCTCTTAGCGGAGACCTCCCGTTACGTGAAGATTCCCATCAACAAAGTATGCCAATATACCGAATCGCTCGTCACCCGGCGCGGCTATCGGGTTTATGTACTGTGCCAGGTAGCCAATGACGTACATACACCTCCGGCTTTCAAATCATTTAACTGTACAACAAATAAAGAAGAAGAATGAAAAAACTTATATTCCTCATAGCACTTATGCTTATCTGCATGGATGCCTTTCCCCAAGCCGTAACAGAACTTCGTCCTTTTTGGGCAAGACAAGTGCCCCAAACGCCCGCAGAAGCCAATTACTTTGTAAACTGGGGTGTGGGCGAAGGCCGCACAGAGACAGAAGCCACCAATATGGCCTGGGCAGATGCCCTACAGAAGTCCCTGCACGAGCTGGGCGTGGTGGGCATCACGGCACAAGACATCAATGCCGTGGCAACGAACGGCATCAATGCCGTAGTGAAGTTCAACCGCATGAAGCGGCGTATCGTAACCTCTACAGAACCATCGCCCTATCTGCCAACCGGGTGAAGATATACATACTGATACAAGTGCAGCGCAACGTGAACGGCACGGACGACTTCTATTCGCTGAACAGCGCAAGCTTCAAAGACACCTCGTTCGACAAGCAGATGAAGGGCTATAATGCCCAGCTCACCGGACGCTATCCTTTCTCAGCCCGTGTCTTTGTGCCCGGCATGGCACAACTGCACAAAGGCAGTACGGGAAAGGGACTTTTCTTCATCATAGGCGAAGCCGCCTGCGTGGGCGGAATCGTGGCAACGGAGTGCATGCGCGCCTCCTACGATTCCAAGCTGAAGTCCACGCACGATGCCGGGAAAATCCGCAATTATGCCGACAAACGCGACAACTGTGCCAACGTGCGTAACGGATTCATCGCCGGTGCCGCCGTGCTCTACGTGTGGAATGTGATAGACGGTATCGCCGCCAAAGGCAAGAAGAAAGGAATTAGCTTAGGAGATGCCCAACTACGCATGGCTCCCTACGCATCTCCCCAAAGCGGAGGCATCGCCCTGGCAATCCGTTTCTAAACCAAGTTTAACACCTAACACAAAAGTCATGAAAAAAACATTCTATCTGCTGGCAATGCTGCTCCCCGCCTGGAGCGGCATCTGCGGGCAGGATGACTTTGAACGATATGCCCGTGAACAAGAAACGGCATTCAAGGCTTATTCGGATAAGGACGAAGCAGATTTCAAAGCCTATTCCGATTCCGTCAACCGGGAGTTCGGACGTTACTTGGCGGAAGCGTGGTCGGACTGTCCCTTGACGAAGCCCGAGCAGCCCATCAAGAACCCCGTTCCGCCCGAGACTTTTGATCCTACCAAGCAACGGCCTGCCCCGACGAAGCAGCCGGTAAAGGGGGAAACCGAAGTCCCTCCGGCTCCTCTTCCGCTGCCGGATGCCGACAAGAAACCGCCCCTGCCGCAGAAGCCCTTCCAAGACAGTAAAGGAATGGAAGTGGAAGCTTCTTTTTTCGGGACTGCCATCCTATTGCCCAAGATTACGGCACGCTTTCCCCGCTTGGCCGGTGCAGACGAGCCGCACGTCGCCGCTTACTGGAACGCGCTCTCCGCCATGCCCTACGAGGTGTGGACCACCCACATTGGAAAGCTGAAATCACTATTGGGACTGAACGACTGGGGGCTGTACCTGCTCATCGGTGATGTTTTCAAGGCTTATTGTCCGCAAGGCAGCGAGAACGAACAGACCGTATTTTCCGTATTTACTCTCAACCAATTGGGCTGCAAAGCCAAGACCGGACGGACGGAACAAGAATTGCTTCCTCTGATAGCCTTCGGCAGCGAGGCATACAATGCCCTCTACTTCACCTTCCCTACGGAACAAGGCATCCGCTATTCGGTCATCGACCGGAAGCACCGCTCCCTTTCATCGGTGAAATGCTATGCGCTGAACCATGCCATTGCCCGACGACCGGCAGATGTTTCCCTGCCGGAATCTCCGCGCCTGGCCACCGACGTGCGCACCAAGACACTGAACGACCGCCGGAGCGATTACCGCCTGGCATACAACAAGAACTTGGTGGACTTTTACGCCACGCTGCCTTGCGTCAGCTTTGCTGTCTATGGGCAAGCTGCCCCGGACCCCGTATTTCTGGAAAGCGTGGAGCGGCAATTAGCACCTGCCCTGCAAGGCATGACGCAGGAAACCGCCATCAACCATCTGCTGCACTTCGTGCAATATGCGTTTCAATACAAGACGGACGAAGAACAGTTCGGCTACGAGAAATGGTTCTTCGCCGAAGAGACCATCGCTTCCTCTTACTCCGATTGCGAAGACCGCTCCATCTTGTTTGCCCAGCTGGTGCGCCATCTGCTGAAGATGCCGGTAGTCCTTGTCTATTATCCGGGCAAACATCTGGCAACCGCCGTCCGTTTCAGCAATCCCGACACAACGGGCGACTACGTCACTGTGGGCGGTACGAAGTATCTGCTTTGCGACCCCACATACATCGGTGCCAGTTTGGGGATGGGAATGCCACAACTGATGAATATGCCGATAGAAATTATTAAACTGAAATAATAATGAAAAAATTATTCTAAAAAGCACTCAATTATGAAGAACGTGATTCTGCACAGCAAAATGATCTGCATTTTTTCATTGATAGGATTATTGATGAGTTGCACCAGTTCAGAAGAAGATTTATACGGAAGCTTCTCGGGTATTGTTACAGATGCAGATACTAAACAGCCTTTGAGTGGCGTTTCCGTATCCATCACTCCGCAAGGTGAGACAAAAGTAACGGGAAGCGATGGCGCATATACATTTCTGGAACTGCCACCTACCGAATATACTGTTTCTTATAAACGAGACGGATATGAGCCGGACACCAAAAAAGTGAAGATAGAAGCGGGAATAAGCAGTAAAGTAGACATGGTACTCACTCCGCTTCGCCCAAAGTTAACGGTTTCTGCGGAAACCCTTGAGTTTGGAGAAGAGAACACCACCCTTACGCTCGACATTACCAATACCGGCAAAGGTGTATTGGAATGGCAAATAGCAGAAGACATCGAGTGGCTGGAATGCAAGCCGCTGGTGGGAAAAACCGAGAAGGAAATCTCTTCCGTAGTCGTTACCATATCACGCGAAGGCTGGCTAAAGGGCGAGTATTCGCGCACATTTGCCATCTCGTCCAACGGTGGAAGTGCCGTTATCACAGCAAATATGTCAGTCAGCGGATGTGCGCTGAAAGTGTCTCCGCAAGAAATTGATTTAGAAGAAACTGAAAGCTCTACGAAACTGACCTTGACCAACAAGGGTAACGGTTCAGTAAACTATGAAATAAAGCCCTCGAACGACTGGATTGGCCTCAGCAAAACTTCCGGTAAGGTGTCTACGACGGACTACGTGACGGTCACCGTCAATCGAGGCAGCCTCGCCGCCGGTGAATATAGCGGGCAGATAACTTTTATAGTAGGAGAAGAAACAATAGTCATACCTATCAAACTGATTATTTCCGCCAAGTCACGCCCCGTGGTCAGCTTCGATGCCGTGAAAAATGTAGCATACAATGGAGCTGTCTTGAACGGCACAATTGTATCTGTAGGCAACACCAAGATTACCCGCTATGGTTTTTGCTGGGCACAACATACAGAGCCTACTGTGGATGATGCTTTCTCCAACATGAGAGACTGCTCCATCCCGATGAGCTTTGAAGGGACTATTACAGACTTAGCCGCCAACACGAAGTACTACGTGAGAGCTTATGCCGAAAATAACGAAGGCATTTCTTACAGTAACGAGGAAACATTCACAACTGCCGGAGTCCCCGTCATCCCTACCGTACAAACCAAAGAGATAACAAATATAAAAAGCAATACGGTATCGGCCGGCGGATTCCTTTCCAGCTTGGGTAATGTTACGATTATCAGTCAGCACGGACATATCTGGGGAACTTCTGAGAAACTGGAAGTTAGTGCGACAACAAAAACAGAACTGGGCAAGCTGGAAGAACCGACCTCTTTCAGTAGCGAGATAACCGACTTAGAACCCAACCAGAAATATTATGTTTGCGCATATGCCACCAATGAAAAAGGAACAGCATATGGAGAAACCATACAATTTACTACATCGGCTGCAGACATGGTGCTTACAACAAACGAAGTGACGGACATTATTCATAATGCGGCCACTTGCGGCGGCACAATCACCAACTACGGTGGACGTACCGTGAAAGAATGCGGCGTTTGCTGGAGTCTGAAAGAAGAGGCAGTCAGCACAAGCGACTGGAAAGTTACAGGTAAACTGGAAAAAGACAAGTGGAACTGCCGCTTGGAAGGGCTGACCAAAGAAACCAATTATTATGCACGAGTTTATGTACAAGCCACGGATGGGGCACTGTTCTATGGCCCGATACGCAAGTTCACCACTACACAAGAAGTGAAACTGCCCTCCATTGCCAAGGTGACAATCACCGGTATAGACACGCAAGGAGCAACGTTGCAAAGTTCGATGACAGACAAGGGCAACAGTACCATTACGTCTTGTGGTTTCTGTTGGAGCACAAATGCAAATCCTACCATCGAAAATGAGACCGTGGCTTGCGAAACAGCCGGTGCTGCCTTCGGGGCGAAACTTAGCGGATTGAAAGACGGTACGAAATATTATGTACGTGCCTATGCCACCAACACAATGGGAACCGGATATAGTGAACAAGCCGAATTCACCACTACAGCCATCACCGTTCCGGTATGGGGTACAGCCTCTGTTTTGAACATTGGGCGTACTCGCGTAAATGTTTCCGCCGCATTGACTTCCAATGGAAATGCAGAAATTACGGAAATGGGAGTATGCTGGGCTACCCACCCTGAATCCTCCGTTTATGATGAAAAGTTAGTTTGCCAAAATGGAAACTCAATCTCAACGCAAGTAACCGGATTGCAGGGAACCACAACCTACTATTTGCGGGTTTATGCGCAGAACGCCAAAGGCATTGCTTATAGCAACGAAGTTTCGTTTACAACTACCAACAGTGAAGTCGATGTATGGGACGGCGTCTCTGTGGATACGAAATTTGCCGGTGGTTCGGGTACGGAGAGTGACCCAATCTTAATAGAAACAGCGGCACAACTAAAACTTTTGGCAGACAAAGTGAATTCTGGAACAAGGTACAGTGGGGTGTACTTCAAACTGATTTCCAGTATTAATCTAAATGAAAAAGCGTGGACTCCGATAGTAAACTTCAGCGGGAACTTTGACGGAAATGGAAATAAAATTGAAGGTCTAAAAGTGAACAGTGGAGTGGCAGGGTTGTTTGGCACTATATCTGGAGCAACACTTACAAACTTGTATTTGCAAGGACAAGTAAAAGGATCTGACAGGGCAGGATTGCTGGTTGGTAAAGGGTACGGAACAATCAACCGCATCACAACCGAAGGCAAAGTAGATGGCGGCAGTTACGACGGAGGTATATGCGGCGAATTAGATTACAATTCCAGCAGCATAACCAACTGTACCAACAAGTGTAACGTAACAGGAAATACTTCTCGTTGTGGAGGTATTGTAGGAAGAATATTTGCCGGTCAATCTCAAAATATAATTATTATCAATAATATCAACATGGGAACGATTAGCAGTACTTTTTATTCCGGTGGAATTGTGGGAGATGGGACTGAACATATTTACGGTTCGCTCAATGTCATCAACAATGTCAATTATGCCACAGCTAAAGCTGACAAATATGCCGGTGGGATAATTGGATATAGCGATAATTATATTAGTTACAATCACAACTATTGGCTGAATGATATTGTGCAAAACATTGGAAACGAAAAGGGATATGGTAACAATAGTAAAAAAGAAACTGATAGTTACTTCACACGCAACTCTGTCTCTTGTTTTTTATTCCAACTAAACAACATAGATCTTGTTGATGCTCTCAATGAATGGGTAAACGACAATAATCCCACCCTCTACCGGAAATGGATTTATAAGAAAAACAGCGAAGGAAAAGTCTACCCAGCAATGGAATAGTAATATCAACCAAAACAAAAATAATGATGAACAAACTTATTGTAAAAGCAGGAATAATGCTCCTCCTATTGGCTGTAGGAGCATGTACAAGCAGTGAAGAAGAGACAACCGGTTCCATCTACGGAAAAGTGACTGACAACAAAAATGGCGAAGTACTACAAGGAGTGACTATCACATTGATACCCAGTGGACTGTCGCGCACTACAGGCAGCGACGGTACGTATGAATTCCTTGACCTCAAAGCGCAGCAGTATCAGGTGCAGGCGCAGAAAGCTGAATATGTGACGAATACCAAGTCGGTGAACGTACTAGTGGGGCAAGCCGCCTCCGGCGACATGCGGCTCACACCCGAAAAGAAGGATGCAGAGATTACGATAACCCCCTCTTCGCTGAACTTCGGGAGCACGCAGGAAGAGATGTCCGTCACCATCACCAACAACGGAAATACGGAAACGGAATGGACACTGGAGTTAGGCAGCAACAGCTGGCTGTCGGCCAACCCCAAAGCCGGGCGAATTGGCAGCAACAAGACGCAGAGCATCGTCTTCTCCGTCAATCGCGACAAGCTGGGAGAATCGAAGTCTGTCGTGGTGAATCTCTCCGCTTTCGGCAACTCGTTCCCCATCTCCGTCTCCTGCTCACCCAAAGACGGCAAAAAGCCCGAAATGGGCGTATCTCCCACCACGCTGGACTTTGGCGACAGCGCACAAGAGCAGACTCTGGAGATAAAGAACACGGGCGAGGCCAACCTCAACTGGAAGATTGAAGGCATCACTTCGGACTGCATCACCGTCTCCGAAAACGAAGGTACAGTAGCCCCTGCAGGCAATAAAGTAGTGCAGGTGAAGCTGGACAGAAGCAAGATGACCGGTGACCTGAGCACTTCCTTCATCGTCTCGGACGGCACGAAAGAAGAAGCCGTCACCGTGAAAGCAGTCAAGGCAAAAGCCGTACTCTCCATCTCTCCGAAAAACCTGGACTTCGGAGAAGAGCAGACAGAGATGAAACTGAACATCGGTAACACGGGCAATGCGGAACTAAGTTGGAACATCACCAATGTGTCTGACGGATGTCTCTCCGTTTCTGCCACTTCCGGCAAAGTGCCGGTACAAGGTTCTTCGGAAGTAACAGTGACACTGAACCGCTCCACCATGCCGCAAACACTGAATGCCACCATTACGGTTTCGGACGGAACACAAGAAGAAAAAGTGGCAGTGACCGCCGCGAAAGGCAGTGCCATAGCCGGTACGGTGGTTCCCGAAGGGATGTACGTCTACTACAAGTTCGATGACGACTTCAACGATGCTACCGAGAATGCAGTCCACGGCTTCGGTGCTAATTCCCCGACATTTGTCGAAGGGGTTGCGGCAGGTTCTAAAGCCGTGAAGTTCAACCGTACCGACAACAGCTCGTTCGTGGTAGCCAAGCCCATCATCGACTCCCGAGACATGACCATCAGCTTCTGGGGAAAGGACTTCGGTGACGGCAACATCTTCTATATGGTGTCTTCCCATCAAAACCAATCAATGTTTACGCTCAGCATGATGGATGGTGCATTGAAGTTCATCGTCACACTTTACAATAACAACTACCAGTATTCAAAGACCGGTACATTCATGCACCCCACGCTTACGGACGGCAAGTGGCATCACGTGGCACTGACTTCGGACTTCAATAAAACAACGTATGCCACTATTACAACCAATCTCTATGTGGACGGTCAGCTTGTGGATGTCGTGACGGAAGACGCCAATCCGTTCACTGAAGGCGAAACAGGCAGCAACAGCTACGGCTCAGGAATCAAGTTCGTCTTGGGTGGCAGTGCCAAGCTGTACACCAGTACCTTGAACGGAACCAATATGACTGTAGACAATTTCCGCGTCTACGACACCCGACGTCTCTCGGCAGCCGAGATAAAAAGCATCTATGATGCCAGACAATAATCATCAGTCAAACCTAACAATTTATTATCATGAATTGCTTTTTTCACGAAAACAAGCCGGCAGTGATACAATGCGAGAAGTGCGGAGTGGGACTGTGCCGGGAGTGTATGGATAAAGCCATATACACATACAACGGGAAAGTTGTATGTATGAACTGTAGCAAGCCAATGGCCGAAGAAGAACTGAACGATGCCCGGAAAGCCCGGCTGTGGTCGTTGGTCAAGTTCATCTTCAGCGGTTTGTTCCTTGGGATAGGACTGATAGCCTATTCCAGCGGGGCAGACATTATGAACGTATGGATTATAGCCGGCGTGGCAGGCATCCCGACAGCTTTCAAGGGTTCACGCCGCAGCCGCGAACAGCGTCTCATAGATGATTTCAACGATAGCCGCAAGAGCGACATGATAGACCTGATGTTCGGTTGGGCGTTCCGTCTCTTGTTCAAACTGGTATTCATCATCGCACTGGCTCCTATATGTGCCGTCTTTACCTTCTTCAGCAACCTGATAAAGTTCGCAAAAAGCGGAAAGCAAATCAAGGAGGCGGAAGACACACTAGCTTATATCGAACAATGCCTGAACGAGGAGCAGGAGCCTATTATCGAACAACCGGTGCAAGAGGGAACCACACTCCTGCCGCCGGCAGCCATACAGGCAGAGGTTCCCCAACAGCCGCAATCAAGCACCGCCACCTGCCCTCCGGTGCAAACGCCACCCCAAACGGAAACAGTGGCACCGCCGGCACCGGCATCACAGCCAGTCCCAAGCCAACCGCCGTATCAAAGCCGGCAGAGCGTTTCTGCTCTCCTGCCTCCGGTGCAAACAAAGAAGAGCAACGGCATGGCGATAGGGATTGCCGCGGCAGCTGTCATCGTCATCGGCCTCATCGCCGGCTACTTCACCTGGTACGTGCCCTACGCCAAAGACCGCGACGCACTGCGCACCTACGTGGTGGCCACCAACGTGTTCCTGCGCTCCTCGCAAGTGGCCGGTGTGGAATACAACGTATTGAACAAGCTTCCCTATGGAAGCGAACTGATAACCTACAGCATCTCCGGCGAATGGGCAGAGGTAAAAGCCAACGGAACCACCGGATATGTGGCATCGGCCTACCTGCTGAACCCGGCAGACTTCAACCTGATGCACGGTGCATGGGGCAATATGGACGCACGCGACTGCATCATCTCTTCCAAATGCCGCCTTGCCATCCTGGACTACTACAAGAGCCACGCCCTGAGCAGCGGAAGCACCGGCTGGCAAATCTACACGAAGCAGAAAGACCAGAAGCCCAACACCGTGTTCTATCCCCGCCTCTACAACAAGGACAGCAAGTTTACGGACTTCATCTTTATTGTAAAGAACAACGCGACCGGAGAACGGACACTTGCCTGCTATTCCTTCGAAGACGAAACCGAACGCCCCATCTTCCGCTTTGACACTGCCGCCCCCGCCGACGGCTATATCCGAAGCGTGCAAAGCAGCTATGCAGGTGCAAGAATCGTATTTGACACAGGTGCCGGACTAAATGTAAATTTCTAAAATGAAGCACATACACCTATATTCCCTGTTCCTCCTGATAATAGGAGGAATGGGGCTTTACATAGCATATGCCGGACATGCCCACCGCCAAGAGATGCAACGGGTAGAGAATGCGCGCATCATCCTCATCTCCAAGCAAGAGATGAAGTTGCGGCTGATTGACTACAGAGGAAACGAACTGCTCTGCGCCCCGGTGGCCACCGGCAAGAACTACGGCAACAAACGGAAAAAGGGAGACATGCGAACCCCCGAAGGAGTCTTTCAGGTAAGTGACATTCAAGACGCCTCCGGCTGGATGCACGACTTCGGTGACGGCAAAGGAGAAATCAGCGGAGCATACGGCAATCATTTCATCCGCCTGTCCGTACCGGGACAAAAAGGCATAGGCATCCACGGCACCCACCTGCCCGAAAGTATCGGTACCCGTGCCTCCGAAGGGTGTATCCGCATGCACAACGAGGACCTGGAACGGCTGGTCAAACTGATTTATCCACCTTTGGTAGTGGTCATCACTCCCGCAAAAGAAGATGTAAAGGCTGACCTGGCCCTCAAAGGAGATGAAGACATGCAGCAATTATAGATTTTATCTATCGCTCCATAAAACCTTTCAATCGGATTTTTTGTTCTATCGGAGAAAAATGCTATATTTTTGCAAGCAGAAAAAGCGAAGATCGGCTGCACCTCAGCACCATCAAGCAAACAGACTTCTACATTCTGTCTGCACAATCTTCGCATTGGTAAAACAAAAAACTAAACCTATTAAAAGAGAAAAATTATGGAACCGATTATCAACTCACAACTCCCTGAATTCAAAGTTCAGGCTTTCCAGAACGGAAGTTTCAAAACAGTATCCCACGAAGACGTAAAAGGCAAATGGGCCATTTTCTTCTTCTATCCAGCAGACTTTACCTTTGTATGCCCTACCGAGCTGGTGGACATAGCCGAGAAATACGACCAATTCCAGGCAATGGGCGTAGAAGTATATTCTGTTAGTACAGACTCACACTTCGTGCACAAGGCATGGCACGATGCTTCCGAAAGCATCCGCAAGATTAAGTACCCCATGCTTGCCGACCCCACGGGTGTACTGAGCCGCGCATTCGGTGTGATGATTGAAGAGGAAGGTATGGCATATCGTGGCACATTCCTCGTAAATCCCGAGGCAAAATCAAGATTGCCGAGATACAGGACAACAACATCGGACGCAATGCAGACGAGCTGCTGCGTAAAGTGGAAGCTGCGCAATTCGTAGCCACACACGACGGAGAAGTTTGTCCTGCCAAGTGGAAAAAGGGAGCCGCAACCTTGAAGCCGAGCATCGACCTTGTAGGAAAGATTTGATAAGTAATAGGAGGAGCGGGCGCTTTCACCATAGAAAGACGTCCGTTTTCCTTTAAGATGTCCGCAGTACTTGTATAGAAGTACTGCAACCGCTCCATATCAGAGATATTAAAAGACAATTTCCTCACCCCAAACACCCTATTAATCATGTTAGAAACAACTATATTAGACCAGGTGCGGAGCGTATTCCAGCATTTGGAAGCCCGCTACGTCTTTCACATCACCTATCATCCGGGTCACGAGCAGGCACAAGAGCTTATCGGATACCTGAAGGATGTGGCAAGCTGTTCCGACAAGCTCTCCTGCCGGATGAGCGAGACAGAGAAGCCCGTGTTGGAGTTCACATTGCTGAAAGACGATGTGGAAACCGGCATCAAGTTCCGCGGCATCCCCGGCGGACACGAGTTCACTTCCCTCCTGCTTGCCGTGCTGAATGCCGATGGAAAGGGGAAAAATCTGCCGGACGAAGCTATTCGCCGCCGCATCCGGGCGTTGCAAGGCAGCATCAGCCTGCAAACGTATGTGTCGCTTACTTGCACCAACTGTCCGGATGTGGTGCAGGCACTGAACATCATCGCATTGCTGAATCCGCACGTCACCCACGAGATGGTGGACGGGGCGCTCAATCAAGAGGAAGTGGATGCGCTGAAAATACAAGCCGTGCCGTCGGTCTACGCCAATGGCAAGCTGCTTCACGTAGGTCGCGGTTCCTTAGGAGAGCTTCTGCAAAAGCTGGAAGAAGCCTTCGGCAGTGCCCCGCAGGAGAACGAAGCGCCGATAGAGAGAGATTTCGACGTGCTGGTACTGGGCGGTGGACCAGCCGGAGCTTCCGCAGCCATCTACTCTGCACGCAAGGGGCTACGGGTGGCGATTGTTGCCGAGCGCATAGGCGGACAGGTGAAGGAGACGGTAGGCATAGAAAACCTTATCTCCGTGCCGCAGACTACCGGAGCAGAGCTTACCTACGCACTCCGCACGCATATAGAGCACTATCCGATAGAGATTTTCGAGGAGCGGAAGATAGAAAAAGTAGAGTTGCAAGGAGCAGCGAAAAGTGTCTCCACCGTAGGCGGCGAAGTGTTCCATGCACCGGCAGTAATCATTGCCACAGGAGCAAGCTGGCGCAAACTGAATGTGGAGGGCGAAGCTGAATACATAGGACGCGGCGTAGCATTCTGTCCGCATTGCGACGGTCCGTTCTATCAAGGCAAGCATGTAGCAGTTATCGGTGGAGGTAACTCGGGCATTGAAGCTGCCATCGACCTGGCAGGCATCTGCCGTAAGGTAACGGTGTTTGAATTTGCCGATACACTGAAAGCCGACCAAGTGCTGCAAGAGAAAGCCCGGAGCCTGCCGAATGTGGAAATCTTCACCTCGTCACAGACCATAAAAGTCGATGGAAACGGGGAAAAAGTAACTTCCATCCGCATCAAAGACCGCCTTACCGACGAAGAACGCGACTTCCCGTTAGACGGCATCTTCGTGCAAATCGGTCTGGCAGCCAACAGCGCTCCTTTCCGCGACAAGCTGGAAACGACTCCGGCCGGGGAGATTAAGATTGATGCCTTCTGCCGTACCACACTTCCGGGGGTATATGCGGCAGGGGATGTGTCGAATGTTCCCTACAAGCAGATAGTTATTGCCATGGGCGAAGGGGCAAAGGCAGCACTTTCGGCATTCGATGACCGGATACGAGAAGTGATTTAGAAAATATCACCCATAAAGAAGTATAAGCAGGGGGCACACGTTAAGGATTGGCAAGCTTCAGCTCTTGAATCAGATTTCCTGCCTTCCCATACTTCTCAATCATAAACAGCATGTAGCGCACATCCACTCCGATGGTGCGCTGCATTTTTGGTTCATAGAGGATATCGCTGCTCATGGCTTCCCAGTTCCCATCGAAGGCAAGCCCTAAAAGTTCTCCTTTGTCATTGAACATAGCACTGCCGGAATTACCTCCCGTGATGTCATTATTAGAGATGAAACAGACGTTCATTTCGCCCTTTTCATCGGCATATCTGCCGAAATCACCGGAGGAAAGAAGGGATATCAACTCCGGTTGTACTTCAAAATCCACATCGCCTGCATGGGCTCTGACTTTCTCTAAAACACCTTTTGTAGTGGTATAGTAATCATACTTCGCTCCGTCGAAGGGGGCATAACCGCAGACAGTGCCAAAACTCAAACGCATGGTGGAGTTGGCGTCGGGATAGAAGTTACGGGATGCGTACATCCGTCGCACGGCAGAGTTGAACAAACGTTCATTCCGCTCGATTTCACCGGAAGCCTGCTGTACCTGCATATTCATCTCGAATAGCTTCGTGATGAGGTCGATGCCCAAGCTGATGGCAGGGTCGTTATATATCTGATAGGTGGTGTCCTGCTCCAGGAAACGCTTCAATCCACGGGGGGTAGTCAGCTCCGAGCGGGCATAAAGACTATCCACATAGGTACGCTCGTTGCCTCCGTATTCTGTCGCAATCGTCTGGTAGAGCTCGGGCAAATAGGTGGAATCTACTTGGGAACGATATTCTTTCAACAGTGCTGTAAACACTTCCTTGTCAATGCCCAAGTCCAGATTGGCATATTTCTCAACGATAGCTTTCAAATTGGCAACCACCGTTTTCTCCTCCCCCTCAAAGTCGAAGTTGAGGATGGACAAAGCAAGCTGCACCAGTTCCGGACCGTTCAGGAAAGATTCGGCAAAGTAAGCTCTGGCACG
The DNA here is from genome assembly GCF_000614125.1 of Bacteroides rodentium JCM 16496. Taxonomy (GTDB): domain Bacteria; phylum Bacteroidota; class Bacteroidia; order Bacteroidales; family Bacteroidaceae; genus Bacteroides; species Bacteroides rodentium. Next base: position 42,322 of record NZ_BAKJ01000002.1, on the reverse strand, counting down.
ATAAGCATCACGGCGGCTCTTGTAGTTCAGCTCCAGGTCGGAAAAAAGATGCAGCAGATGTTCCCGTTCCTCCGGTGCCTGCTGTATCCAGCGACGGAGTTCGGTCTCCATGGCACGCTTCTTATCCAGCACATACAGTTTCTTGATGGTGCGGTTCACTCCTATACTGTTCTTCCAATAATTGGAACTTTCGTCGTATTTGGAGGCGTACTTGATGCGGATGCTGTCACGGCTATCCATTTCACGCTTCCAGATGGCCTGCTTCACACCACGGACATCTATCTGAGCCTGGTTGGTGGTGGTCATCATCTCTTCGATGCCGAAAGAGGAAAGGTAGCGTTCCGTACTGCCCGGATAGCCCATCGTCATGCAGAAAGAACCTTCGCGATAGCCGTCCAGGGATATCGGAGCCACGTATTCGGATGGTAGGGAACATTGTCGGGAGAATAGTCGGCAGGACGGTTGTCTTTGCCGGCATAGATACGGAATACGGCGAAGTCACCCGTATGGCGCGGCCATACCCAGTTGTCAGTGTCCCAGCCGAACTTGCCCACTGAGGAAGGCGGTGCAAATACCAGACGCACATCATTGTAGTCGCGATAAACGGAAAGCCAGAATTCATTGCCTCCATAGTAAGCATCCACAATGCCTATCAGCGTGGAGTCTTTACGGGAAACCTCTTCGCCAATGACCAGCATCACCGAATCTACTACATTTGTACGCTCAGATTCGTTCATATCCGGTTTTACTGCTCCAAGTACCCGACGGGTCACGTCTTGCTGGTGCAAGAGGAAACGGACGTAAAGTTCCGGATTAGGCAGTTCTTCACTAAGGTTGCGTGCCACAAATCCGTCTTTCAGATAGTCGTGCTCCACGGACGAATGCTGCTGTATGCTGCTGAAGCCGCAGTGATGATTGGTAAACACCAGCCCGTCCCCGGACACCACCACTCCGGAACAAAAGCCTCCAAAGCTGACTACCGCATCCTTCAGCGACGGGCGTTTCGTATTGTATAGCTTGTTGACAGACATCTGCAAGCCCAACTCTTTCATGGTCTGGCGTGTCTGCTTGTTCATATTTCCCAGCATCCACATCCCTTCATCCGCTTGTCCCGGCAGAGAAAGTAGGAAGCAGACAGCTATCAGTATAAATCTTATTTTCATTCCGTCAATTCTTGTATTATTCAGTAATCAGCCTCAATTGCTTGGCACCCGTACGCGCCTTGAGCCACTCCGCAATCTTTTCCTTCTCGTGTGCACCCGGATGTTTGCCGAATTTCAAAACGGCAAGGGTCACAGTATCCACCGTGCAGAATCTACCGCCAGTTCAATCGCATGAGATATCGATACGGTTTTTACCGACGGGTAAAGTACTTTCAGCTCCGGGATAATTTTCTTGCCTAATTCATCGAAGGTTTTGTATCTTTCCAGATTCTGTTCCAGTGTGGCAATCTTCTGTTTCTGTTCTACCAGACGCTGCTCACTGTTCTTGTAGAAGTCTTCCATCACCATGGCACGGATGGAAGAAATATCCACCGCTTCATTGTTCATGCCTTGGAGGACTATCAGCTTGGTATTGTCTAGCTTATAGTCTTTCATCTTGCTGCGGGCAATGGCGATAGAAGCTTCGGGTACCTCCTGCCCAATCAGCACGACACGTATTTCGTGGCCCTTGCCCTCGTGATGGATTTTCTTGTCCAGCACCTGCGTATTCTCAAAGGAGAGCTGCTCGTTGACAAAACGGTTGGCAGCACTCTCAAAGAAGGTATCCTGGACGATACCTACCGTCAGATAAACAGCGGGACACATGGTCAGGATAGCAATCAAGACGATATATTTACGTACTTTCTTCTCCCGGTTCTTATCCACAAACTCCTTGCGCTGGAAGTGCATCACGCGCACGCCCAGGAAAGTGGCAAGACTGATAAACACGGAATTGATGAAATAAAGATAGAATGCACCAAGGAAATAAATCAAGTTACCCGTTGCCAGCCCGTAGCCTGCCGTACAGAGAGGCGGCATCAAAGCCGTGGCAATGGCAACACCCGGAATCACATTTCCTTTCTCTTTGGTAGAGAGCGCCGTCACACCTGCCAAGCCGCCCATCAAGCGATGAATACGTCATAAATGGTGGGTGACGTACGTGCCAGCAATTCCGACTGCCCTTCGGCAACGGGACTCACCAGAAAGAAAATGGTAGCAGTGGTCACACTGAACAAGGTAGTTATCAAGAAGCTCTTCAAAGACCGCTTCATCAATTCAAAATCATTCAACCCCACAGAAAGCCCCACACCCATGATAGGCCCCATCAGTGGTGAGATGAGCATGGCACCGATAATCACGGCTGTGGAGTTTACATTCAATCCCAACGAGGCCATGAATATGGCGAATATCAGAATCCAAAGATTGGCTCCTTTGAATTCTACTCCCTTACGGATGGAATCTACAGTTTCCAGTTCATTGTCCTTGTCTTTGCGTAAATCAAGATAGTCTTTCAGAAAAGTCTTGATAGCGAAGGTATTTCTGTTGTCGGTCGTCTTTTCTTCCATTATCAATTATCAGTTTTCAATTTTCCCATCCAAAATTAGGCTATTTATGTCTCTCAATTTCACAAGCATGAACGGCATCTTGGGGTTACCCCAATAAACCGCTTCTGGCGGGATGTGCTTCACATCAAATGCCAATGTCCTCAGTTCAATATCTGTGCCACTTTCCTTGTGGATGCGTATCATAAAATAAGTAGAGCTACTCGGACTTGAAGGATAGCCTTCATCTGTAAGCCTGTCTGCCGTCCACACATCGTGATTAGACTTTACTATCTTGCGGATGCCTCCTGTCCATTGCTCGCCCTTGATGTGAAGTAGCAAATACTTGGCTTTCATCCATGGTGAATCTGCAATCTTATCCAGAGGGATGTTATACCATTGCTTATCCAATGTCCACTGGCGCTTCTCTGCGGATCCTGCCAAGGCAACCATAACCAAATCATCAGGCAGCATTCCCGCTTTTTCCTCTTCTGTAACGTATGCCAGCATACGCTGTGGCTTCGCTTTTTCCACATGACTCTCTATACTGAGTTTCTCCATCAGAATTGAGGTGAGGTGTGTCCGAAGAATACTTCCTTCCTTGCTTTTATCGACAGACGGCAACAAGGGAAAAGCCCCGATATTGACACTTTCCACACTGGCACTATAGTAACGCTTCAAGATGTTCTCGTCTTCTCCACGACCGGGAAAGAGTATGTAACCACCAATGATTTCCTTTGAGCGATAAGGCTCATGCTCCTTGCTATAGTATATGGCATCCCGGTAGCGATGCATCTGATTGATGGCATCGGTAGGCGGATAATCGCCGCCTGCCAGTCGCTCCGACTCCGCAATATCCTCTGCCTCAAAGTCTTTATCCAAATTCTTATCGTTTATTACACGATACTTAGCATCGTAAAGATAGGTCAGCACTATCTCGCCCGAAGCCTTACGAATGTTCAATACAATATCGGGACGCTGCTCTGTTGTGGCAGTATTTATACCCATGCCATACGCATCATTGCCGCTCCTCCGATTGAATGTGTGCTGATAATGCAGCGTCACCACATCCCCTTCGTGGGCACGAAGCATTGTCTTGCGTTCGTCACTGTCCTCTTCCGTTGCTACCGGATAGTGATACTCCACCACATGCTCCAAAGTAGAATCTGTAAATGGATTGAGCAAGGTTCCCTTTGGCTCTGTCACCAGCGACTCAAAGTCGGGTCTGTCACGCTTGATGCCCATTACCTCAGCCACCATCTTCTTCATCTTGATGAAGCACCACAGTTCGTAGATTTCCCAAATCTGTAGCGTTCCTATATTGGCGGCGCCATTGTATAAGTCAATGCCTCGTTTCAGTTTCAGCCAATCTTTATAAATCTGTTGATAGCCCGATCGACTTTGTAACACAAGGCTTTCCTGCCTCAGCCCGTCAAATCGGCCAATGGCCTTGAAGAATGGATGCTTTGATAATTTCCTGATGGTGTCGCTATATCCTATCCACACCAGACGGTGCTTTTCCGACAATTCTTCCTGTGTGGTAGCCAGCACCGTACGAATTACGCGTTCAGCCTCCTACCGATGCTATGCAGTGTATGCTTTACAAAGCGGTTCTCCAGAGTATCGTGGGTAGAGCACGACTCATCGTAACTGAAATAGTATTCTTCCAGTTTGCCCTCTTTCTCAACCTCTCCATATCGTTCCTCCATGGTTGGTGTCCAATGCTTTATCTGTTCAGCTTTGCGCGATGCCTTGTAGTTGATAATCCGTGAGTGGGGATTCTGCATTACCCGCTTCACATTCTTCACATAGTTGTCCACTACACTTTGGAAAGCACTCATCCATGTGGCATCATTATTTACATGACCACGGCTGAACTGCTGCAGTGTAATGCTGAGGTAACGGTAAATCACATCCGTATATTCATCGTTTACCTCTTTCAGTAAAGACTTGTAGTCACTCTTCGTGTCAAGCTTTGGCGAAACCACATCGAAGGTAACGAATGTGCTTCTGCTCTTTCCCCCTTTCCGATAGCTGAACTCCAGTCTGAATCGTCCTGGTTCATTCACAAAGTCTATGTTTCCGCTATAAGCTCTTACCGTATGACCGGTCTTGTCATAAGTTTCTCCCTGATAAAAGAAACTATCCTCAATGTCTTTTCTTACATGGCATATTTCGGGCACACCCTCCACGCCATAAAACAACACATTGATTTGGTACTTGCAGGTCTCATACATTACCGGCCACAGTTCTGTCCACTTGCTTCCTGTCTTATCCAGTTCTGCTGCTTCACGTTCCGTAAGCTCGCCGGTAAAGGGCTTGCCTAATTGCAGTTTGCAGTCGTCCAAACAGGTATATTCACAATATTCCCTTGGCGCACAGACTTCAGAATTTGTCCTCCTTGTGTAGTCTATGCGCCCTTTGAAACGTTGCCATGAATAGCCGATGTCCTGTGTGCGGACAACAACCTCATAGTCGCCTTCCTTGTGAATAAAACGTAGTACTTCTGTCTGCATATTATGATTTACAGTTTATTAAGGCCAAAAACGTGTGAACTCTTGATCCTCCAGTCGCTCTATCATTTCCTTAATCTTCTCCTTTGCTGTTTGCTGATGATTTTTGCCTTCATCATCATGGATGGCAATGGCTGGAGCCAGTTCACTCAACCATTCAAGGCGATTGCGGCAAGTCGCATCGCCCACCTGCAACGGTTCTTTCAAGTTAAACATATCGCTATCACCCTCAATACGAGGCAGAATCTTCATCAGCAGAATGCGGTCAAGGGCATTGTTGACAATGGTCTCCAACTCTTCTTCCGGAGCATTGTCAAGCATCACACCCACCATGATGGTCAGCTCATTCAGCACGCGATAGCTTACCTCAAATGGAGTACCCTTCAATGCCGCATTGATAGCCTCCAGTTTCTCAGGCAGCAGGTTCACTATTTCATCTGCCTTATCTGCATGAGCTTTCAGCACTTCATCGGCATTCACATACTTTTGTTTAAAAGCAGTTTGCCACTTTCGCTGCTCTTTTTCTTTAAGATAAACAAGGTCGTTGCTTCCACCAAACATATTCTTCAGCCTGCCACCATTCATCTCTATTGTCATGGCACGGTCTATCACCTTGCGTGAGAATTGGTGCGTGGTGTCATCCATATTGACGGTACCGATAATAATAACATTGTCAGGTAAAGTGAGACCTTCTGTGGTTAAGTCTGTACGTGAACCAATTTCCTCTGCAATATCACTTTCGGTATCAATATCATGCAGCCTCATATAGATGTCACGATCCGTGAAGTTTGGATTGAAATCGCCCATCTTACCAAGAGCCTTGAAATACTCAGATTCTATGATAACCCCGGTTTTTATCAAGCTCATATCAACCTCACCTGCTTCATTTTTAGGATGCTTACGTGTTTCAAGCACGCTCAGTATCTCAGCAAAGTACTGCTCTACCGGAGCAAGGTTCATCTCGTCAAGGCACACAAAGAATGGCACATCGGGGAACATCTTTGCCTTAACCAAAAACTTCACGAACTTCTTGAATTGGTAGCTCTTACTCAAATTGCTGTAATATCCAAGCAGCTCGGTAGAATCATGCCAGTTTGGCTTCACCTCTATCATGCAATAGTTACCCGGAGTAGTCTCATCTTTATCTTGCAGATACTTAGGGCATGACTTGAATGCCAACTCACGGACTATTCGGCTCTTACCCGTACCGGAGATGCCGGCAAGAAGAAGGAAGGGCTTGGTACGGATGGCGGTGAGGTATTTCATATCATTGTCGGCAAAATTCGATAAGTCCAGTTCATTTTCTGACAAAGAAATTTCTTGAACATTGGAAATATGAAATGCTTCGATAAGCTTATCTGTAATAGAAGATTTCTTTTGGCAAATTATCCCTGACGCTAAAAGCTCACCTTTACTCTCTACAAAGATTATTATATTGTCATAATGAGCCTTTCCTCTGCCAAGGAATTTTCTACATGTAACAAGCGCACTATTAGTCAATTTGTTGACATTATCTATATCATTCTTCTCGTCAATAATAAATCCCAAACCAACGGTGGTGTGTATTGTTGCTCTTACACCTTGAGACAATCGTACTTCCAAATTCCCTGGACGAGAGCCAGAACCAGTCGCATATATTTCAATATTATCTATTTCAAGCAAATCCGAAACGGCTTTTGTGATATCATCGAATTTCTTTGTTGAAGTATTACTCAATCCTCCGTCATATTTCTCCAACATTTGCTTATATAAATCGTTAATCTTATCTAACATATCCATATTGGTTTTGTAAGTAAATACTAATTGAATCCTTAAATAATTGAGGGTACTTTATTAATGTACTATCCAACACTCTCTTCTCAAATCCTAATGTCGCCTTCAAAGAAAGTGGTTTAAGAGGATGGTTTAAGAAGTTCAATATCGGTACATAATTAATGCCTAAAGGATAGAAACTTGCATGAACTCCCATTATTTGACCGTTATGACTGATTGCTGCTTTCGGCCAAGGTCTTAGGTTTGTCCGAAATAGTCTGTTCTCGTTTAATGGTTCTAATATAGCATGCTCGATTCTGTTACCAATCCAATGTGACACTGTCGTATTTACGGCATTTCCAACCAATTTCCACCTCTTACTATCTTTGTATCCATTTCTTTGAAGTACATTCGTCCATCCTTCTGGGAAGCCTTGCAGTCTTTCTGCATCCTCTATTGTAGGTGTACCAAAGAAATTATTATGAATATCCCAAATAGCAGGCGAAGATGGCAATCCTAAAGATGACCCACATTTTAGTGGCGGGATAGAATCTTTTGCCCATCCTATTCCTATTTTACCCTCTGTCCAATAAAATCCATAAGCATCAGCTTCTAATTCATCTGTGCCCAACTTGTCACTTATTGTTGCATTGACATCTTCATCTATAGGAAATAAAATATCTTTTGGATGTATGATATTTGAAGCAAGAAAAATAAAACGAGGTCTCCGCTGTGGAATTCCAAAAGAGCGAGGGTCAATTAAGCGGTATGCCCATTGATATCCATAACCTGACAATCTCTGTGTAATTAAAGAGATAGCCTCTCCTTTATTCAATGAAAGAATATTAGCTACATTTTCAATTAATATAAAGTGCGGACGACGATTGTTTTCAATCAATCTAAAGATTTCGTTCACCAATGAAGATTGCTCACCTGTAATTCCTCTTTTATTTCCAGCGATACTTAGATTTTGACAAGGAAACCCTCCTGCCAATAAATCAGCGGGAGCCAAATCCAGGAGTTGAGTAACATCTCCATCAATATGGATATTGGGATAATGAGATTGTAAAACACATCTCGCCTCTGGCATAATCTCACATAATTGTACTGTAGCCATACCACCTTGGGCAAGGCCATGTTCTATGCCACCTATTCCTGCAAATAATCCAATTGTATTCATCTAAATAATTCTAATCCGATAATATATGTTAACTTTGGAGGAACTGCATTTCCTATCATTTTTTGTAAAGCGACTCTTGTAAGAGCTGAGTCAAACTTGAAATAATCAGGAATAAACTGAACTCTTGCAGCTTCATGTGGGGTAAGCGTTCTTTTTTCATACGGATGTCCAAAACGCCCTTGACCTATGCTTCCGAAACCACTGGTAATAGTGGGTGCGGGATTATCTGCATACATTCGGCTATAAACAGATGTATATCTATTATCTTCTCTTTGCTGACATTTTGGCCTTAACTGATTTGGTAGTTCATAAAGATTATGTTCAAAGAGGTATTCTATTCTTTCTTGATTAAGTTTAGAATGTTTCGCAGATGTATCGAATGTTTCATTCGAAGAAGTATTTCTGAGATCGTCAATTGCCCACCATACTCCATTGACATTCTCACGTTGATAGGGAGAAAGATCAAACGGAATATCGTGAAGTGTTGCGACTAAGATAAAACGACGTCTATTTTGCGCCACTCCAAACTTTGATGCCATTAATAAATTCTCGTGGAGATGATATCCCAATTGGCGCAAATATTCCTCTGCCGTTTGAAGAACATGATTTTTATCATGCCTTATACCTTGTACGTTTTCAATTACAACAAACTTAGGCTTTGTCAATTCCACAAATCTTATAACTCTAAAAATCAATTGATTTCGTGGATCATCTCGCCTCGTATGATTATTCAAATCACTATGACCTTGACAAGGAGGCCCCCCAATTACCATATCAATATTACCTACGAGCCTTAATGTGTTCTTTTCCGCTTCAGTAATATCTGTTCCTAATTCCCCATCAACGAATTTCAGAATGTCATCATTTACAACATGGCAATCAGGAAAATTCAACGCATAATTATATGCCGCATTTTTCTCAAAATCAATAGCAAAGACAGGTTCAACATTTACTCCCGTTGCCCTTCCCGCCTCAATCACTCCTAAAGTCATAAGACCTGCACCCGAGAACAAATCAACCATTCTAATAGATTTACGAATATCTGTAATCACAGGTACCTTTTTGCTCGTTAACCAAGCTTTATCGTAATCCTCAGGACTACAAGAATACTTAAAGGTGTCCGAGATGATATAACTTTTGGTAATACTACCATCTCTCATCTGTACACTTCTTGCTAAAAGTTTATTTTCTATTGAATATTTTTCAATCATATCTATGCATCTAAGCCCCTCAATTACGATGGGGTAAAAACATTTTGCGAGTTCACTTCCTATTCCTCTCAAATCATGGAACGCCTCGTAAAACACTATTTTTTCTTTGGCAGAATCCTCTTTTCTTCGGATGCCAATCTACGTTCTACCTTCTTAATATCTTCTTCGGCTGGCATATCCTCTGGTATGATACCTCGATCCAGAAGCATCTTACGTACAGCAAGATTGTTGTCCACATGCTCACGTTCGATACTTGTTACTCCATTCAAGTCTTTCTGCTGGACATTAACGCTAGTCATCTCGGCAGCAAAATCCTTTGCCTTGATGCCGAGGGTTGGCAAAAAATCAGCCAAAGCGCATTTCTCCGGTGCTCCGAGCTTACGCTTGAGCGCAGAAGTGTTCATGCGGAAAAGAGCTTGGTCACCCTTACTACGAATAATACCGAAACCTTTATCATCCACTCCACGCTCATAAAGAACGCCCGATAGCCGCTTCTCAGTTTCAGCCAACTTGTGACGTGCCTGTACACGGTCATAATCAAGAAGACGTTGTTCTATTACCTCTGCCACACGTGTCTGTACGGCAAAATAGTTCTGAGCAAAAGCCACTTCTGATTTACGAGAATCGCCATTCTGAGCTACAAGATAACAAGCATAGCGAGTAAGCATAACATCTTCAACGGGACGCTCGGAACCACTACCTAATGCGACCATTTTACTGACGTCGGTAAAATGGTCATTCGTCTCTACACCGGCATTTCGGCAGGCCTCTTGTGCTTTGCCCAAAACATTCTCAAACGTTTGCCATTTGGCATAGCCTAAAATGGGATATAATTCGCGAGCACTCCAGCACTCCACGCCTTCGTATTCGCATGCAATGGATTCAAATCTTGCGAGAAGATTTTGTATTTCTTCTGATTTAATCATCCTTGATTCTGAATTTATTGTTTACTCTTCTGCACAGTCCTTGATTACAAAACAATCTTTATGCAATTGGTTTTTCTGTCCATTGTGCCATTTCATTGTTAATAATAGTGCAAAAATAATGCTTTTCTTGACAGAATTGCGAAATACCCAAAGATAAAAGAGAATGTTTATCAATCTAACTTTACCTTCTCTAACCCCTCTTCACCAGCCTGCCGATGAACGGAATCTGCCTCAACGGCAAATCGCGCTTCACAATGTAGCCGATGAAGACCAGCAACAAGACGGTACGGTACGTCATACGGAGGTAGATATTATCTATGGGCACATATTCTGCCGCCACATAGAGCACCACCGCCAACAGTACGTATGCGCCGATTGCCTTCAGGTCATACTGAATGGGATACTTCTTCTGCCCTACGAAATAGGACAGAAGCATGGCGATGCCATAGCCACAGAATCCTGCCCAGGCACAAGCCATATAACTGTATCGGGGAATCAGAAGTATGTTCATCACTACCAGCACCGTGCAACCTATCAAGGAGAAATAAGCTCCCCAACGCGTTTCGTCAATCAGCTTGTACCAGAAGGAAAGATTGAAATAGATACCCATAAAGATTTCGGCAGCCATCACGATAGGCACTACCCGCAATCCCGGCCAGTAATCAGGGCCGATGATATAGCGCAAAATATCCAGATAGAACATGACAGCCAGGAATGCCAGCAGTGTAAAGATGATGAAAAACTTCATGGCCTGCGCATATACCTGCTTATTGTCTTTGTCCCGGCTCTTTCCGAAGACAAAAGGCTCGTATGCATAGCGGAAAGCTTGTGTAAGCATCGCCATCACCATAGCAATTTTGCTGGCAGCCCCATAAATACCCAACTGCACGGTAGCTTCCGCCTCATCCGGATAGACAAAAGGAAAAATAATCTTATCGGCCACCTGATTCAAGATACCCGCCAAGCCAAGTACCAGTAACGGCAGACTGTAAGCAAGCATCCGCTTCAGCAGTTTTTTATCCAGCACATAAGCAAACCCGCGTAGCTCCGGAATCATGCAAAGCATAATGGTAGAGGTGCATATCAGATTGAAAAGGAAGGCATAGCCCACGTCATCCCCTTTCATCCCTACATAATAGACCAGATTCAGTGCTATATTCAGGAAGATAAACAGCAGTTTGAGTGCCGCAAACTTAATGGGACGCTTCTTGTAGCGCAAATAAGCGAAAGGAATGCTTTGAATGGCATCCATCGCCACCACAATCATCATCATGCCCACGTACCAGGGATGCTCACTGTACTCCATCCATCCGGCAATAGGGTCGAGAAACAGCAACCCCAACGCAAGGAAGGTAAGCGCCCCCATACTCACGCTGAGCAATGTCGTGGAGTACACCCGCATCGGGTCATCCTCCCCTTTATTGGCAAAGCGGAAGAAACCGGTTTCCATGCCGCACGTCAATAATACCAGCATGAGGCCACCCACGCATATACATTCGTCACTACGCCATAGCCGCCACTCTGTGCGGACATCGCCATGGTATATACGGGCACCAGCAGGTAATTGAGGAAACGCCCCACAATACTGCTCAGCCCATAAATGGCAGTTTCTTTTGCCAATGATTTTAATCCGGCCACTTCTTTTTAATGATTAATGGTTAGTGATTAATGATTAATGAATCACTCGTCGCCAAACAAGGTACGCTGGCTACTATAGAGACTCCGCCCCAAATGCTTGTAGGCAAGCTCCGTCACTTCACGCCCACGGGGGGTACGTTTCAGGAAACCTTCTTTTATCAAGAACGGTTCATAGACTTCCTCTATCGTGCCGGCATCTTCGCCCAAAGCGGTGGCAATGGTGGTCAGTCCCACCGGGCCTCCTTTGAACTTGTCGATGATGGTGCAAAGTATCTTGTTGTCTATCTCATCCAGACCATATTTGTCGATATTCAGGGCTTCGAGAGCAAACTGTGCGATTTCCGTATCGATGCTTCCCGAACCTTTCACTTGGGCAAAATCGCGTACACGCCGCAGCAATGCATTGGCAATACGCGGTGTGCCACGGCTGCGGCTCGCAATCTCGGCGGCAGCCCTTACGGAGCAAGGCACATCGAGGATGCCGGACGAACGACGGATAATGCCGCTCAACACATCATCATCGTAATATTCCAGATGCAGGTTGATACCGAAACGGGCACGCAGCGGAGCTGTCAACAGACCGCTACGCGTGGTAGCTCCCACCAGCGTGAAAGGATTCAAATCAATCTGTATGCTTCGGGCGGAAGGGCCTTTGTCTATCATGATGTCGATGCGGTAGTCCTCCATGGCTGAGTACAGATATTCTTCCACTACGGGGCTCAACCGGTGTATTTCGTCGATGAAAAGTACATCATTGGGCTCCAGGCTGGTAAGCACTCCCGCCAAATCCCCCGGCTTGTCGAGCACCGGACCGGAAGTTATCTTGAAACCTACTCCCAGTTCGTTGGCAATGATATTGGAAAGTGTCGTCTTTCCCAGTCCCGGAGGACCGTGAAGCAACACATGGTCCAGCGCCTCACCTCGAAGGCGGGCCGCTTTCACGAAAATGCGCAAGTTATCAACCACTTTGTCCTGCCCGCTGAAATCCTCAAAATTCAACGGACGGAGAGCGTTCTCAAAATCGCGTTCCTTGCTGCTGATGGGTTGCTGGTTGCGTATATCAAAATCTTCTTGTTCCATTCCAGATTCCTTTGTTTTCTGCAAAATAACTAATTTATTTTGAGATAGCACTCATCCCCTTTCTTTTTTCACACAAGTAAAGGGTGTATGGCATGCCTAGGCACACTCCATACAACGGGACATTATCCTGCCCGGAGGCAAATTACAGAAAAAAACGATAGAAATAGAAAGATATATGCTTGAAATATATTAGCTTTGCCATTGGAAAGGAGGTGTCCTATCCAAAGACATATTTAAAAAGAAAGAAGCGTTATGCTTATCTTGTGAATTGGAAACCTGAGAAATTTCATAATTACACACAAGGATGGCATAGTGGTTCTCACGCTATAGCGTGGGCTGCTATTCTACATTCGTGTGTATAGGTTTTCTCAGGACCTCCAATTCAGAACGTGGCATCTGCAGTTCACGCTTCTGTGTATATAAAAACAAGGGTCTTTGAGGAGCTGGGAAAGACCATACACACATTTTAATGCTATGAGAACAAAGCTTTTAGCCCTTGCAACCTGCGCCTTTACACTGGCATCCTGCGGAGACGATTGTGACCACACCGATTTGTGGGAGAAAATCAATGAACAAGAAACGCGCATCGAAGCGCTCGAAAACTGGCAACAAGTGGTGAACAACAACCTCGCCTCTCTGCAACAGCTGGTGAACCAGAACGACTACATCACCAAAGTGACACCAGTGGTGCTCGACGGACAGACCGTGGGCTACACCATCGAGTTCAAGAACTCTCCCTCCATCACCCTCTACAACGGAGCCAAGGGCGACCCGGGCGACACTCCGCAAATCTGTCTGGTGCAGCAGGAAGACGGCAACTGGTATTGGACGCTGAACGGTGAACTGATGACCGATGCCGAAGGCAATCCCATCCGCGCCAACGGACAAAACGGACAAGACGGGGAAGACGGAAAGGACGGAGAAAACGGCCAAGACGGAAAGCCCGGGCAAGACGGAAAACCGGGAGCTGCCGCCCCCACTCCGCAAATACTGACCGGCAGCCAACTGCCCGAAGGAGCCGTGGTGACCAATGGCGGAACAATAACACCCGATGCCGTATACCTGAGCGTGGACGGTGGAAGAACCTGGACGAAAGTCTCCGGCAACAAAGGAGAAACGGGAGATAAAGGAGAAACGGGCGACAAGGGAGAAACCGGCGCTACCGGGGAGCAGGGCGAAAAGGGTGAAAAGGGCGATGCCTTCTTCAAAGAGGTGAAGACGGACAGCGAAGGCTACTACGTGACATTCGTACTGACCGACGGCACCGAGATAGTACTGCCCACCGCCCAATGGGCCAACGCCTGGGAAGAGAAAGTAAACGCCCTGAATACCAACGTGCGAACCCTGCAAGCACTGGTGAGCGGCAAGCAATACATCACCTCCGTGGAAGAGATTGCCGGAACCCCGGGCGGCTACACCGTCCATTTGCTAGACGACCAAGGAGCGGCACAAACCGTGACCATCGTCAACGGCAAGGATGGCGAGAAGGGAGAAACCGGAGCCACCGGCGATAAAGGAGACAGCGGCCTCACCCCTACCGTAGAAATCAAGGGGGGCACCTGGTGGATTAACGGTACAGACACCCACATAAACGCCACCGGAGCACAAGGCGCTACCGGCGAAAGCGGAAAGACACCCGACTTCCGGCTGACGGACGATGGCAACCTGCAATACAGCTTCGATAAAGGTGGCACATGGACCACATTGGGAAACGTGAAAGGAGATAAGGGAGACAAAGGCGACACCGGCTCCACGGGAGCTGCCGGCGGACAAGGAGCCACCGGTCCGCAGGGTCCGCAAGGCGATGCGGTTTTTGCCAAAGACGGTGTAACCGTCAACAGCGAAAAGGGATATGTAGAGTTTACCTTGGCAGAAAGCAAAGGCTCTTTCAAGATTCCCCTTTACCAGGATTTAAAGCTTACCTTTACCGACCCGGGTATTCTGACGAACGGCATAGAGTCGTACAACTCAAAGATAACCATCGGATATAGCATAGGAGGCAACGATGCCGCGAATGCCAGCGTATCTGCCGTGACTGATAATGGCGACTGGAAAGTGGCTGCCGTAAGCAATAGCCAGGTGGAACTGGAAGCACCCGGGATAGGAAGTACCAATCTGATGCTCTTCCTCGCCGGTAAGGAGGGACGGACTATAGTGTACACAGTGAAAAGCATACAGTATAAAGCCTACACGGCAAGCAATGAAGTCCTCACCATCGAGGGAGACGGTACGTATATTATCAAAGGAAACGGCACAACGCAAACCACGGGACACATTATCATTAAAGGCAATGCCAAAGTAACCCTGCAAGGTGTCAATATCAAGCCCTCTACAGAAGAATCTGCCATTACCATCGAATCGGGTAGCTCCACTCTTCTTTTAGAGGGAGAAAACCGCGTAGAAGGCTACGGGGATGGAAAAGCCGGTATCTATGTGAAAGAGAATACCACACTTACTATTGAAGGTAACGGTAAATTGGATGCAATCGGAGCGCTCAAAGCTGCCGGCATCGGCGGAATTAATGAAAGGTCATGCGGTCAAATCATTATCCGCAGCGGAACCATTTATGCCGAAGGTGAGAAGGCAGCAGGTATTGGTTGTGGCAATCACGCTAATTGTCAAGGAATCACAATCACCGGCGGCAACATTACGTCCCATGCCAAGGGTGGTTGGACTGTCGGCGCTTTGGGTGCCAGCAGTGAGAATGGTAGTCCAAATGATGTGAAAAATCGGTGCGAATTCGTCCACATGAGCAATTGCACCATCGACGTCAATATGAACGGTATACTCGCCAAAGAAGTTACCCCTAATGTAAGTAATGCAGAAGCCTTGAAAGCCGCCAATGTAGTCTATACAAAAACAAACAACTAAATTGAAGAAGCTGTCAAAAGTATGCGAGTACTTTCATTATGCTATATTTTAACATGAGTTCGACGAATTCACAGAGTAACTTTAAATTCGTCGAACTCACGTAATCCGTACCTTCTCTCCCCCTCCTGCCACTTTTACCCCAAATTCCTCTGCCCAAACATTTGCAGGCTCACACTTTCTTCCTACATTTGTGCAGAATAACCAGCCATTTACTGACAGCAAGCCGAATCTCTCCCCCTGCTGAAAGCACAATGCATAGAACACGCTACTTATGAAAGAAGAAATCCCCTTTACCCAAGTCCCCTTCGACTACCCCTTGTGCCTCGACAACCAATGCCCCAAAGCCGCCACCTGCCTCCGCCAGCTCACCATGCAGAGCATGCCTGCCGAAAAGGATTACTGGAAAATCATCAGCCCCAAACGCCTTGCCACCGTCAAGGGGGAATGCCCCTTCTACCGCTCCAGTCAGAAGGCGCGCTACGCCAAAGGCTTCATGAACATGCTGAACAGCCTGCCCTACAACAAGCGGGGAATCGCCATCGCCAACCTGATAGCCGGCTTCGGCCAGCGCACCTACTACCGCGCCCGCAAAGGCGAACGCCTGCTGCTCCCCGAGGAGCAGGAATCCGTACTGAACGTCTTCAGACATCTGGATGCCGGCACGACCCCAGAGTTTGATAGCTACGTAGAAGGCTACCTTTGGTAACGCACTGACCATCAGAGACTAATTTTGCCAACCCCTTGCCTCACCTTTGGCAAAAGTTTGCCATGCCTATGGCAAAAGTTTGCCAACGCGGTGGCAAAGTCTTGCCAATAAGGTGGCAAAAACTTGTCAACTTGTTGGCAAGAAGAGCAAAATACAGTTTAACGATTTTCATTCCCCATCAGCGCTTCATAAACTCCTTGCGCTCCTCCTCCGGAAACTTCTCTATGGCATAGCGCAACATCGTTCGCGGCATCGTCCTGCAATACTTCTCCAAGAATTGTACCAGCAAGTCCTTGTCCCGCTTACCCATCTCCCGGAGCATCCATCCTACCGCCTTTTGCATCAAGTCATGCTTATGATGGAGCAGCCGTTCCGAAAGGGCTAATATGTCGATGAAATCACCATTTTTGATAAGTGTATAGGTAGATACCACGGCAATGCGCTGGTCCCAAAGCAGCGGACTATCTGCCAGCCGGTAGAGGTCTTCGCGAGGTTTGTCTTTCAAATATTCGCCCACAATGCCGGGGGCAGACAAATCGACCAAATCCCAATTATTGATACGGCCCGTTTGCGAAAGGTAGAAGTCATAAATCTCCTTTTTCCCCTTTTCATCGCTCTTTTTGAATCGCTCCACCAGCATCAGCAAGGCACAAAGGCGACACTCGTGCCATTCACTCTGAAGCAAGGCTGCCATTACCCCGAAAGGTTCGTGCTTGTGCTGCCTGGCCACCTGCCGGGTGTTCGGCACAACTACTCCCAGAAACTTATCCCCCTCGCCATACTGCCCCTTTCCGGTCTTGAAGAAACGGGGCAGATACTCCCTTTTCACCGGGTCGATATACGCCTCCAACTCCTGCTGAATTTGTGCCGAGACGCACGCCACTTCTTCTGCCTTCTTTTTCATCCTTCTCTCATTTGATTTACACGGATTTGAATTCATCCGCCAATGGACAAAAATACAACATTTATATAGAAACTATGGAAAGTTATCTTTAATTTTGCAACCGGTATGTCCAATCCTTAAAACCGTACGACATGTATAAAACTGTTTTGGGAGCAATCTGCTGCCTTTCTTTCGCACTATCCTTACATGCACAATCTCCACAAGAAAAGGGGTTGCAAAGCATCAGCCACACTTCGGCCGAGGCTATTGTCGGCTTTCTGGCCGACGATGAGCTGCAAGGACGCGAAGCAGGCATGCACGGTTCACGACTGGCTGCCCGCTATCTGGCATCCTGCCTGAAAGAAGCCGGCATTGCCCCGCTGGAAAAGGACAGTTATTACCAACCCTTCGAGGCTTACAACAAGGAACGCCAACAACGGGGACGGTGGCAAGTGCATCCCGACTCCATCGCCATCCTTAAACAAGGCGTCCACCGCATCCTGCAGATGAGTAATGTATTGGGAACCATCCCGGGAGAACGACCGGATGAATATGTCATCGTAGGTGCCCACTTCGACCATCTGGGTGTGGACGAGACGCTGGCAAACGACCGGATATACAACGGTGCGGACGACAATGCCTCCGGTGTCTCTGCCGTCCTGCAGATAGCCCGTGCATTTCTTGCCACCGGACAGAAGCCTCTGCGCACGGTCATCTTTGCCTTTTGGGATGGAGAAGAAAAGGGATTGCTCGGCTCAAAATACTTTGTACAAAGCTGTCCTTTCATCAGCCAGGTGAAAGGTTATCTCAATTTCGACATGATAGGCCGTAACAATAAGCCCGAGCAGCCTCAACACGTTGTCTACTTCTACACCGCCGCCCACCCCGTATTCGGCGACTGGCTGAAGCAGGACATTGCACGCTACAGCTTGCGCCTGCAACCGGACTACCGCGCCTGGGACCGTCCCACGGGAGGAAGTGACAATGCTTCTTTTGCCCTGTGCAACATCCCCATCATCTGGTACCACACAGACGGACATCCCGATTATCACCAGCCTTCGGACCACACCGACCGGCTGAACTGGGAGAAAATGATAGAAATAACCAAAGCAGCTTTCCTCAACGCCTGGAATCTTGCCAACAAAAACAAATATTAATCCACTAGAAACAAAGTAACGATACATGGTTTTAAATTACATCTGGGTAGCTTTCTTCGTCATCGCATTCATCGTGGCTCTCTGCAAACTCATCTTTATGGGTGATGTGGAGATATTCACAGAACTCGTCAACTCCACCTTCTCCTCTTCCAAAACAGCTTTTGAAATATCCCTGGGACTGACGGGAATACTTGCCCTCTGGCTCGGTGTGATGAAGATAGGCGAAAACAGCGGTATGATTAACGCCCTCTCCCGTTGGTTGAGTCCGGTATTCTGCCGCCTTTTCCCCGAAATACCCAAAGGACATCCTGCCATGGGCTCCATTTTCATGAATCTCTCTGCCAACATGCTGGGGCTGGACAATGCCGCTACCCCGATGGGACTGAAAGCCATGAAGGAACTCCAGGAACTGAACCCGAAAAAGGATACTGCCACCAATCCGATGGTAATGTTCCTTGTACTCAACACTTCGGGACTGATACTTATCCCTGTCAGCATCATGATGTACCGTTCGCAGATGGGCGCTGCACAACCCACGGACATCTTTATCCCCACACTGATAACGACTGCCGTCTCAACGGTCGTAGGAGTGATTGCTGTGAGCATAGCACAGCGCATCAACCTGCTGAACAAGCCCATACTGATTCTGATCGGCTGCATCAGCCTTTTCTTTGCCGCGCTCATTTATCTGTTCACGCAAATAAGCCGCGATGAAATGGGCGTATATTCCACACTGATTGCCAACATACTGCTGTTCTCCATCATCCTGCTGTTCATCCTCTGGGGGCTGTGGAAGAAAATCAATGTATACGATGCCTTTATAGAAGGAGCCAAAGAAGGCTTTACCACTGCCGTACGCATTATCCCTTATCTGGTTGCTTTTCTCGTTGGAATCGCCGTTTTCCGCACTTCCGGCGCCATGGATGTACTGGTAAACGGCATTGGTTATGTGGTAGGACTGTTCGGCGTAGATACCAGTTTTGTAGGTGCCCTGCCCACTGCCTTGATGAAGTCACTGAGCGGTAGCGGTGCCAACGGACTGATGATTGACACCATGAAGCAATATGGTCCCGATTCATTCGTCAGCCGTATGAGCTGCGTGGCACGTGGTGCTTCGGATACTACGTTCTATATCCTTGCTGTGTATTTCGGCAGCGTAGGTATCACCAAAACGAGGAATGCCGTGACGTGTGGGCTGATTGCCGATTTCTCCGGCATCATTGCAGCGATTATTATCAGTTATATGTTCTTCTTCTAAAGAAACAGTCTTAATCACGGGAATGTAATTTCAATCGTAAATCGTAAAATCGTAAATAAAATGATTAGTTATCAGACAGACGGCGTTGAAATGCCCTCCATCAAGAAGCGTGAAACAACGGAATGGATAAAATCCGTAGCCGCCACTTACGGAAAAAGAGTCGGTGAAATAGCCTATATCTTCTGCTCGGACGAGAAGATACTTGAAGTGAACCGCCAATATCTGCAACACGATTATTACACAGATATCATCACTTTCGACTACTGTGAAGGCAACCGCCTCAGCGGCGACCTCTTCATCAGCCTCGATACCGTACGCACCAATGCGGAACAGTTCGCGGGAAACGACTACGAACGTGAGCTTTACCGGGTCATCATCCACGGCATCCTCCACCTTTGCGGCATCAATGACAAAGGGCCGGGAGAACGGGAGATTATGGAGGAGGCGGAGAATAAGGCGCTGGCGATGAGGTAATCTTCTTGATATTCGCACCTTTAACACAAGATAGTTGGGTGAATCCATTAGATTTGATAACTTTGTACAAAGATGTGCAAAGATGACAGAACGTAAGATTGAAGACCAAATGATATTTGCCGCTTCCTGCGTGGAGAGTGCGGCACGCGCATTGGGCATGTCCTCCAAAGACATGTACAACCGGATGAAGCGTGTAAACCTGATTAACGGCTATATTTTGAAACACTATGAAGCCATTCATAGTGAAAGCCGTGAGCACGTGACTGAAAACATTATCGGTTGCCTACACAATTGGGAAAAGCGTAAACCAAGAAAGGAGGTTGCTGCAGAATGATTGTCTATCATGCCGGAACAGAAATAATAGAACACCCGTTAGTAGGTATTGGCCGAGACAAACTCGATTTCGGAAAAGGCTTCTACGTCACCAATATACTGGAACAAGCTAAGACATGGGCAGAGCGAATGTCTTCGTATCGTGGTAAAGAGCCTGTCATCAACAAATATGAGTTAAATCTAGAGATAATTTCTGCCAAGTACCGTCATAAGAAATTCGAGCGATACAACAATGAGTGGTTACATTTCATTATCAATAACCGAGGAGGCAAAGATGACTGGAAAGCATATGATGTGCAGAAGGTGGTGTGGCTGACGACCGTGTAATAGATACAGTAGAACTTTTCACAGGTGGATATATCACCGAAGAACAAGCAATAAATCGTCTGATTCATCTTACCCCCAATAATCAACTATGTATCATCAACCAGCAATTGGCAGATGAATGCCTGACATTTATAGGAACTGTTAAACTTTAAAACGGATTTGCTTATGCTCAGCGATTTATTATTATGGAACAAGATAGGCCGCATCATTACTCAAACAGCGAAGCAACTGAACATAGCTCCTGAACGCGCCTTTGACATATTCTATTCATCAAAAACCTGTGAGCGCCTTCACGATCCTAAAGATTACCTATATTTAATGGGCGACCTATATATTGTAGATGAATTAATATTGGAATTGCAATGTCGGTAAATACTAAAGAGGATATACAATAAGAGGTGTGTCAAAATGCGGGAAAGCACACAGATGACACACCTTCTTATTTATTTTTTCACCGAGAAGCGATAGATGCAATGACTGTCATACTTCTCTCCCGGCTTCAGCAATGCAGAAGGCCATTCCGGCTTGTTGGGCGTATCGGGATACTTTTGAGTCTCCAGACAGACAGAAGCACGATGACCGTACACGACACCTTTCTTTCCGGTCAGTGTGCCATCCAGGAAGTTACCGGCATAAATCTGAATGCCTGGTTCGTTGGTATAGACATCAAGCACAATACCCGTTGAGGGAGATTCGAGGGTGGCACACGGGCGGTGACGTCACCCTTCGTATTGAGTACCCAGTTGTGGTCATAGCCCTTGCCGTTCTTCAACTGCTCAAAGTCATTGTCAATACGGGCGCCAACAGCAGTAGGAGTGCGGAAATCCATATCCGTACCTTCTACGGAAACAATCTCACCGGTAGTCATGAAGGTACTGTCCACGGGGGTATAAGCATCTGCATCGATAGTGAGCAGATAATCCGAATTGGACTTGGAGGGGTCACCGTCCAGGTTAAAGTAAGAATGGTTCGTCATATTGACAACAGTGGTACGGTCTGTCTCGGCACTGTAACGAATGTCGATGGCATCGTCATCTGTCAGCGAGAAAGTGACCTTGCAGGTCAGGTTACCCGGAAAGCCCTCCTCTCCGTCTTTCGACAGATAAGTCAGTTCCAAAACCTGATTGCTCAACTGGCGGGCATCGAACACTTGATATTGGTATCCCTTGGGACCTCCATGCAGGCAATGACCGTAATTGTTGCGCGGCAGCTGATACTCTACCCCATCCACTGTAATCTTACCCTGGTTGATGCGGTTGGCATAACGTCCGATGGTAGCGCCGAAATCCGAAGGGAACTTGATGTAGTCCTGAATGGAATCGAAGCCCAGCACCACATCACGCATAACGCCATCCTTGTCCGGCACCATCACTGATACAATACGTCCACCGAAATTCGTAATACAAACTTCCATACCATTCTTATTCTCCAAAACAAACAAGTCTGTCTGCTTGCCATCCACTTCCGTACGGAAGTTCGCAGGTTCCAGTCCGGAAGCAGTCTTTTCACTCGCCTGCTTGCCCGTGCAGGCAGATGCCAATAGCATCACGCTTGCCAACAAAGTCATCATCTTATTCATAAAAGTAGCAATTAAAATTAGTTTGAAAATAAAGCAAGATACCTTTACCTCATAGCGTAAGGCTTTCTACACACTGTGATAAAAGGCGTTACACTATGAGGCAAAGGTCGTTGCAAATGTCAGTACATCACTTTTTCAACAAGAACTGCTCCGCACGTCCCGGAGTGAACAACTCCCACAAAGAAGCAACCGTCCAGCCCGGAGCGAAGATATTGTTGTAATATCCTTTTCCGTTACGTCCGTAATCCCAATTGGTATGCTGCACCACTTCCGGGTAATAGCCTACTTTGGCAATGCCACACATGTGTCCTTCATACGGCAGTAACTGGCGCATGGAAGTGGATATCACCTCGGCAAAGTCAGAGAAGCGCGGCTCGTTGTACTCCTTGGAGAGCCAATGCAGCACATCGGCAAATTCGAAGATGAATACATCGATATGGTTATTCTCTACCGACACATTTCCCCAACCACGGGTTTTCAAGCCGATATCTCCCAGCATCTGACCTTCGGCAAAAGGAACATCCCAAGTATAATACCACGACAAGGCAAAATAAGCGGCTTTCTTTGCCAGACCGGCATAGTGTGCACGCTCTTCTCCTTTGGTAACCAAAGCCAGATAATAAGCAGCCGTAGCAGCATACAAGGAGGCTTCCTTGTCCTCGCAGTTGGCATCCAGCGTAGAAGAGAAATAATCGGCTTTGGATATCAGTTCCTTCTCCAGATAGTCTACCGTACGCTTGGCGCTTGCCAGATAACGCTTGTCTTTGAAATACTTGGACGCCATCACCAAAGGCAATGTTGCCGAAGGCGTGCTACCGCCGCTGGCATCCACGATAGAGAAATCATCCTTGAACTTGCGCGGGAAGCTGCCGTCCTCGTTCTGCAACTTGAGGAAACTGTCCAGCATGCCCTTGATGCGTTTCTCCCATTCGGGGTGCTTGCGCTTCTGCTGCTTCTCGTAGTTCAGATAGTTCAGAACAGCATACACACCTTCGGACTGACGGCGGATGCTATGTCTGGTTTCCTTGAAGCCGCGGTTGTAGTGCACCACTTCGTTGAAGAAACCGGCAGGCGAGAAACCGTTCTGAAGATAAGTATCGAAGATGCTGTTGGCGTTGTTCACCAAATCTTGGCGATTCTGCTGCTTGCCGTATTCCAGAGCGTTGAAGGCATTCAGCAACGTACGCCCCACAAAGCCCACTTCGGCAACATCCGTATTGGCACAAGTGGCAGTCTCCAACTCTACACCAGAGTAATAATGAGTGGGTGTGTTGCTGACATAGCTTTCCACGAAGAAGTTGCTCATCACTTCCTTCATACGGTCCACCGTGTAAGGCGTGTCAACCGGTTTCGGGCGGTTGGTGTCGTAGCAATACTCCCAGGTGCGCTGCACGCATTCCGAGAAATCAGCCGCATCCCTTTCGGACAATTCCCAGGTCATGGAGATGCTGTCTCCCTTGCGAAGCAGCTGGAAAGCCTCAACGGCAGGAGCCAGCGTCAATTTGCGGATATATGTCTTCGGTGCTTCCTTATAAGGAAAACCGTATGCCAAGACAGTCATGCCGTCCACATTCTGGAAACCGGTATACCCGATAGAAGTCTCGCCGGACAAGATGACCTCCCCTTCCTTGTGGGTGGTCAAAGCTTCCTTGTCGAACTTGTCTATACGGATAACCGACATGGACTTACCGCTTGCCGGATTGAAAGCTGCCGTCAGCGGAGTGCTCAAACGGTCCTCACGCACCAGCCAGCTGTCCGATGTATGGAAAGAAGGCGCTTCCTTCGGCGAACGCAGGTTGCGGCGATACCAGAAGCCCGGCATGTAGAACTGGCAGTCCGAATGCTTGTAACCGGTCTTTATCTGTTCCCCGTAGTTGAAATACACATTCTCCAGTGCCTTGAGTGTGACGGTAATACGCTGTTTTCCATCCTTGTCCACCACCCGGCGGGTGATGTCCAGCGGCAACTTCTCCGAAGCCCGGCAGCTGTACACACCATTCTGCATCTTCTGCAAGGCCAGCGAGTAGGACTTGGCACCGTTCCCCGGCACTTTCAAGGAAATGGAAGCAGAGATGTTTTCCGGAGCATGTCCGACTGCCCCCGCACGCACAACGCCGACGGCAAGCAACGCTCCCAAAAATATTGTTTTCAGTTTCATCATGTAAAGATGGCATTAAAAGTTAATAATCAGAGGTTATCTACAACAATCAAAAGGATACTTCACAAGCGGACATACCCACAGGCATTAAAACTCCGGTGCTTCTGCCTCTTCGGATGCCACGGAACCCTTTACCGTAGGCCATCCGTCTTCCCAACAGATTTTATCCAACATCAACACACGGCCTTCGGGATGCTTCACGCTGACCGCATGGTAGAAGAACCAATCGTTGCCGGCATTGTCCGTCACGATTTCCGAGTTGTGACCGGTACCCACAAAGGCATCGCTTTTATGAATCAGCACTTCGTGCCGATTGTCCATCATACTGCCACCCTGCTTGTCCAGATAGGGACCGAAAAGTTTGTCCGAGCGTCCCACCACGGTAGTGTAAGTACTCTTCAAGCCCTCGCAGCAGCTGCCTACAGAGGCAAAGAAGTAGTAGTGTCCGTCCTTCTTGTGGATGTAAGTGCCCTCGTAGGCCGTTCCTGCCACCTGCTGCGGCGCGACACCCTCCTTCAGCGAAAGACCGTCGTCGGCCAGCTCTATGGCATAGATTCCGCGAAAACTGCCCCAAAAGAGATACTTCTTCCCCCCGTCTTCCATATAGAAGGGGTCGATGGAGTTCTGCACATTGATTTCGTTGCTGCGAAACAGCTTCCCGTGGTCGGTGAAAGGTCCTTCGGGCTTGTCGGCAGTAGCGCAACCGATACCGCAGGTCCACTCACCACCCCAGACCGACATAGAGTAGTAAAGCACATACTTGTCGCCAATCTTGTTGATGTCCGGCGCCCACAAGCCACCCTTCTTTTCAAAAGTGGGGCGGGTCTCCTTGGTGAAGGCAGTGCCCACGAGTTCCCAATCTACCAGGTTCTTGGAGCGGTGAATCGGCAGATGGCGTATGTCTTCGGTGGCATACAAGTAGAAGTAACCGTCGTCCCCTTTTATTACAGACGGGTCGGGCAGACTATAGTCCACCACGGGATTGTGGTACGTGCTTTTCGACTGTTCGTTCGGCAAGCTTTCTTTTTTAACCGAAGAGGAACATGCCATCAAAGCGCATGAAATGGATAATACAAGAAACTTTTTCATATCGTTTTATTTATTTTTTGAGAATTATGGATTTCAAGCCGACAGAAGTCCGGACGAACGCTACTTCACCACTTGCGGCCTTATTAAGCTACCACCAATGGCAATGGTGCCACAGTCGGAAAAAGTGAAATCCTTAATGTAGGAAGTGCGCGGTTGCACCTTCTCGGAATTCCAATGTGCATGGAAGATATACTTCCACTTGCCATCCTTGCCGCAGAAAGGAGCGCCGTGTCCGGTACCCGTCAAGCCGTCTGCCCGCTGCAAGATGGGGTTTCCTCCGTACTTCTTCCACGGTCCCATCGGACTGCTTGCAGTGGCATACCCCACCCCGTAGTTCTTGCTTTCAAAGTGGTTGGCAGAGTAGACGAGGTAATAAGTACCGTCTTTCTTCAAGACCGAAGGCCCTTCGGCCACTCGGGCAGGCTTGTCTTGCGAAAGTTCCCAAGGCTCCTCTACCCTGACACACTCCGTCAGCGTCTCCTGCCGGATGGAGGTCAAATCGTCGTTCACCCGGGCCACCCAGATAACGTTTCCTCCGGTGAAGCGCACGAAGTAGAGATAAGGTGTGCCGTCATCGTCAATGAAAAGAGAAGTGTCGATGCTCTTTTCGTCCCAAATCGGCTGCTTCACCTCCTGACGGAAAGGACCTTGGGGAGTGTCTGCCGTCGCCACGCAGATATGCTCCTCGACCGAGTAGAAGAGGTAGAACTTCTTCTTCGACTCGATGTAATACACTTCGGGAGCCCAAAAGCCCCACGTGCCGTAAGAGTCGACAGCCGCCAGCGCCTGGCCTTCGCGCTTCCAGTTTATCAAGTCATCGGACGAGAAGCAAGCAAAACCCTCTCCTTCCACCGTGCCCCCAGTGCCGTAGGCATAATACTTGCCTCCGTAAGACATCACATAGGGGTCTGCTATCGGCAAGTAAGCGGTTTCTACTACTACAGGTCTCGCTTTCTCCCCGCATCCAGCCAGACAGAAGCAAAGTAACAAGAGACATATATAATTTTTCATGTTCATGCTGTATTTCTATGTTTCAAAAATTTTAATAAACAGTTCGATTCTCTTTTTCCGGTTTCAGTTGCAAATATATCCGCTTAATAAAAATTCCGATAGACATTTTATTTCAAAATATAGAACAATAGATTCAAAACTGCCCTTATTCCATCAGCGCAGCCACACACCACAGGTAAGGACCTTGGGCATGGAAATCGCCGGTACGCGCGGACGGTCGTAGTAGTATTGCTTGTCGTTCTTCTTGTTGGTGCCTACGCAAATCTCGCGCACCTGGTTCTTCTCGGTCAGATAGTTCACCAGCGCCAGCCAAGCTTTGCGGGCAGCGGGCGCATACTCTTTGGCATTCAGCCAGCCGTTCTTCACACCTGTGATGAAGGCAAAGGTAAACATAGCCGAGCCCGATGTCTCCGTCCAGCAGGCAGGGTCGTCCAAAAGCTGGTTCCATAGACCTTCGGGATTCTGGAACTCCTTCAGGCTCTTCATCATCGTCAGGTAGCCTTCCAGGATGCGCGGCCTGTCCTTATGGTTCTTAGGCAGGTAGCGCAGCAGTTCGGTCATGCCGGCAGCCATCCAGCCATTACCGCGACCCCAGTAGAAAGGAACGTCGGGCGCATGGTAGAAAAGGCCGTTGGGGCGTTGCAACTCGTCCAGGTACATCGTCATCTCGCGGGCAGCACGGTCTATGTACTTACTGTCGCCGGTCACCTTGTAGGCATGCGTCTGCACGATGGTAATCATATACATGTCGTCAATCCAAAGGCGGGTCTGCCAAGAGTAGCCTTTCCCTGCCCACTCCTTCTCGATCGGTTTGGCATCGGCAGGCACTTCCCACTGGGTGTCGGCATAGGGCAATCCCAACTCTTTGTATCGTTCGTCCTTCGTCACCCAGTAGAGTTCCAAGGGCAGGCTGCCGAACATGTTCAAATCCACGTGGTTCTTGATGGGCAACAGAGCCTTCTCGGTAGTGAAGAGATGCTCGAAGCGGGCTTGCAGCAACTTGACGAGCGTCTTGTCCTTAGCGGCAGCAGCATATTTCAAGGAGCCGTTCCAGTAGAAGGTTTCAGGATAGCCAATCCACTTGCCGGCATGCAGGGCATGTTTTTCGGTGACAAAGCGGTAGGCGATGCGCCGTCCTATTTCGTCGGGGGTGTATCCTTCGGGGAAGTTCTTCAACAAACTCTTCTGCGCTGTCAACAATTGGGTTGAGAGGCAAAGCAGCAATAGGGTAAATACTTTCTTGTACATAATGATTTGGTTCTATCCGTTTAAAATTAAAATGATTGCATAAATAGATGTTTGATACTATCGTTGCACTTTCAGCAGTTTCTCTACGTCGTCGCACACGGCCACCGACACCTGCGAGTCTGCACATCCGTAATAGAGGTAAAGCTTCTTCTTGTAATAAACCAGCCCCTCGATGAAGACCGTCCCGTCCTTATACTGCCCACTTTTTTCGAAGGGAGCTTCGGGTTGGAAGAAGGGAGTATCCAGGCGCCCCAACACTTTATAGGGATCATTGGAGTCGAGCAGCAGCTGGCCTGCACAATACGCACCTGCCGGATAGCGGGCATCACCTCTCTTCTTGTCGTTCTTCCCGTTATACAACAATACAATACCTTGCTTGGTGCGGACAGCAGGAGGACCACATTCGGTCATCTGGCTGTCAAAGTATCCATTGCGCGGACGGGCAATCTTCAATAATTCATTGTTCGCATCCAACACCGGATACCAGTCGGTCAGATTGTCGGAGATGGCGGCATGCACGGCGTATTCCCCCCAATACATAAAATATTTGCCTTCCACCTTGTCGATGACCAGCTTTCCACCTTGCACCTTTGTCAGGACGGAAGCCGACTTCGTGGCTATGCGGGCAAACCTCCCGCCATATGCCTTCTCAAACGCCAGGCCGTGTTTGGTCCAGTGTTTCAGGTCGCGCGAGGTAGCCACAGCCAAGCGGGGTGTCTTCCGATTCCACGCCGTGTAGAGCATCACGTAGAGCCCCTCTTCGGTCATTGCCACGCGCGGGTCTTCGCACCCACCCGGACATTCGATGCCTTCAAATTCATCTCCGCCGGGAAACAGCACCGGACTGTCCATCCGCTTCATTGTCATGCCATCCTTGCTCTCGGCATAACCGATGCGGGAGGTCCGTTTGCCTATGCCTTGTGCCGAATTGTCTTCGGCACGATAGAGGACGACTATCTTCCCGTCCTTTACGGTGGCAGCCGGATTGAAGACATCGCTCTCCTCCCACTTCACTTGTTCTTTCCGCATGGGGCAATGGAAGGCGGTAGGCTGCGGCACCAACACCGGATTCACACCCTCGGGGCGCCGGAAGGGACCTATTACCCAACCCTCAGGCTGCTTCTTATCCGTATCGCCCGAAGAAGACGAGGCAGGCAGGCTTCCGAGCAACAGTCCCCCCACCAGTCCTATCATAAGTTTTATTCTATTCATTGCTTTCATATGATTAATATCGTTTCATTTACAAAAGCGCTCATAAATCATGCTCAGCACTTCCAGCCGTGATGTCTTGCCGGGAATGGCTTTGAGGGAGAAACCGCACAATGCGCTCCAGCAGTGTAGCGTCTCTTCATCGACCGTCCCTTGCAAATCGGCGTTCCACTCGGGCAGATATCCCCGAAGACCCATGTACTGCACCAAACGGAAGTGAGTATCGTCCGGTCGCACATCGCGATAATAGACAAGTGTCGCCTTCTGTCCTATCAACAGATCTTGCAACCTGTACAGGTCTACATCCTGCACTGGCACTTGGCTGTCGATGGCCAGCGAAGCCGCAATGCCCGCCGCCTGCCCCAGCGCCATCCAGCAAGGCTCCATGCGCAAGGTGGAAAAACCGATGTGCGAACCGGATACGGGAACCGGCAACAGCAGGTTCTTTACATTCCGGGGCAACATCACGCCCAATGGCACCGTATAGACAGCTGTAGGATAGCTGACAAAACCATCCAAGTGTGCTCGTCCAGTCTCCCTCTTTCTGGCAGCATGCGAATCGAGTGCATAATGACTGGATGTCACGCTATGGGCATGCAAAGGCGGGCGTTTGCCTGGTGCTGTGGGCAGCGCATCCTTGGCTGTAAAAAAGTAAACGCCCTCGAAACGCCTTCCCTCGCGCACATAAACCTGCCGGGGAAAATTTCCGTTATCCTGATATTCATCTTTTGCCAGCCCCCACTCCAGCATGGCCTTGCGGAAGTGTTCCGGCAGCTCCGAATCGTTCTGGGCAAACCAGAACAGTCCAAGCGTATAGTCTTTCAGGCGTTGGGCAAACCGGTCTCTCCACTCCCACGACGAGGTGGGCCAGGGCCAATTTTCTTCGGGTAAATCGGTGGAAATAAATGCAGCGTGCTGGTTGTTGCCGTCGGTCTTCCGGTTGGGCAGTTTCACCATGTTGCTCAGCTTTCCGATTCCCCAGCTGTCTCCGGCCAACCGGGTAGGATGTCCGGCGGCAATGTGGCAGCGGTTCTCTTCCATCATCTCCTCTGTCACTTGCAGCATGGCGCGCTGAGTATTCTTTCCGGTCCAGACGTCTTCTATCAGCGAGACATACTCATCCCTATTATAAGACACCGGCTTCGGGAAAAGGAGGCGGTTGTCAGGGTCGTTGGTCAGGCAAAGCGATAATTGTATGCCTGAACAGCATTGTCCGCTTCACCGGTACTGCCTTCGGCTGGCAGGCTTTTCCAGTATTCGTAGGTGCGCCCGGCTCCGGGTTCGTCAAACTCTGCCTTCCCTTCCCGCCCTATACGGAAAGGCACACCGGCGGCAGCTCCCAAATCGCCTTCATAGGTAGCGTCTACAAAAACATTTCCCCGATAGGTTTCCTGCTCTCCATTTTCACGGTTCAGGATGCGGATGCTTTCAATCCGTCCAGAACGGACGGATATATTGGGAAGTTCGGCATCAAATTGCCGCATCAGGAGTACTGTTATCTTATCTTTGTGCTCGTCCAGCATATCTTGGTAGACAGTTGCCGCCACAGAGGGTTCGAAGTGGAACCCGTCGCTGCAATCCGTCACTTGGCGGGAATTTGCTCCATAACGGTCTGCATAATATTGCCTGACCCTGGAAGTAAATTCCAGGAAAAGGCCGGTCGTTGCCTGGCGGGTGGCAATATCCGTGGCTCCCAGCCCGTTAGCAGGCAATCCACCGATGTGCCGGGTACGTTCCAAAATCACAGAAGTCTTTCCCTGCCGGGCTGCCGCAATAGCTGCCATGATGCCTCCGGGATTACCGCCCACTATCACCACATCGAAATGCTGTTGGGCAAATGCTCCCCAAGCAAGTAGCAAAAGAGTTGTAAAAGTGCAGATTCTTTTCACGCTATAGTCTTATTTTAGTTTATACTTCTTAGCATCCGTGTTCCAACCTTTCAGCACCAGAACGGTTTCCTCACCCAGCTTCTCCTCACCGGTTTCTATGGTCACCGTTTTCCTCTCGCCCGGAATCAGGGAGAAGAAGTTGTCCGAATAGAACGACGGACGTATCGGGCTCATCCGATAGTCGAGCAGTTGCAACTGCTGGAAGAAGGCTATCTCGCGCGAAGCGTTCTTCAGGTCGATGTCCACGAAGTAGCGACCATTTGCGCGGCGCGTCTTGTAGGAGAGCTTCACTTGGGCCGCTTTCAGCCGGTTCAGCGTCTCGAAGCCCGATGAAGCAGGCCCGGTCAGTGTCTTGCTGCCTTCATACTTATCGTTTGAACGCCAATAGAAATTGGAAGAGACATCCTTGCCCTTTTCATCTTTCAGCCACAACTTGATGAAGTGCACTTGAGAGATGTCTTCAGGGAAACGGATGGTCAGCACGTCGTTCACTACACCATCTTCGGGCAGGTCGATGGTAGTAGCGGCCTCAAAAACCTTCCTGCTATGGATATCGTATACTTGAGCAGTTACCTTATAACCGGTAAAAGTCCGGTAATAATCGTTCACTACCGATACCGTATTCTTCAGATAATCGAACTGCACGTGCAGCGGTTCCAGCGAATTGGCGGTATGATACAGCGAGGCTGTGGGTTCCAAAGACCAGTCCCACATGCGGGAAGAGACCTGCCGCATGGAGCAGTTGTGATACCAGAACAGAAGACCGGAACAGAAGCGGTCGCCATAGTCCAGTTTGTTATAGTTCCATACCTCCCATATGCTCTTGGAGTTGATAGCCCCCAACAATTGTCCTTTCTGTGCAAACTCGTCAATCGAAGACGACTTCCCATAGTTGTTCACCAAATCGGTGTACATGGTAGTCATCAGGTGGAAACCGTTACCGTCCAAATAGTCCCACACCTCCTTGTTGATGGGCCAAAGGTCTTTCTCGTCCATCATCTCACGGAGGATTTCCACTGTGGGAAGCGTAGGAGCACCATACTCCGGATTGAAACCGTCGACACGGCTTCCGCGCGGAGAAGCGGTGTTCTCGTAGTGCTGCATCGGGTTCACCTGCTTGTAGGGGCTGCCGTCGTGCACGCCGGCACATTCCGACTGCATCTGGTAACCGCGCGTACCGTCCAACCGGTTCAGCAATTCAGGGGTTCCGGTCACTTCCGTACTCTCGTTGGAGGCGACGTAGTAAGCCAGAGAAGGATGGTTGCGGATGCGCTTCACGGTAGAAGCCACGTTGTCCAGGTAATTGCCCTTGTCATGCGGGTGACGCGTATCGCCCGTCATCCAGAATTCCTGCCACACCAACAGACCCATCTCGTCGCAAAGTTGGAAGAAGTAGTCCGATTCGGCTATTCCGCCACCCCACATACGCAACAGATTGACACCGGACTGAAGGCTATACCTCAATTCGGCATACGTACGTTCGTCAGACGTACGCAGCATGGCCTCCGGTATCCAGTTCGTTCCACGGATAAAAAGGCGTTTGCCATTGACATAGAAGACGCGCGACTTATCAGGCGTGTTCGTGTCCGAAGTAATCTCGCGAATGCCGAATTTCGTCTTCACCGAGTCACACACTACTCCATCCACGGCCACGGTCAGTTTCAGTTCATACAGGTTTTGGGGACCTTTGTTCACAGGCCACCACAAGCGAGGATTGTCCATCACCAGTTGCGGGAACTCTTCCGGGGAGAAGGTCACAAGTTTTTCTTCTCCACGCAAGACTTTCAGTTCTTTTTCGAACGTGATGTTTTCGCCCACAATCTCCCCTTTTACTGTGCAGCGGATGGGGTTGAATCCGGTGGTAGGATTCACTACCTCTACCGACACCGATTCGCGTGCCTGGTCGTAGCCGGGCTTCCGCAGTTCCGATTTCACGAAGGGATGGCGCAAGGCCAGTTTGCCGGTGGCATAGAGCGAAATGTTTTTCCATATACCGTGTTGCGGTCGCGGATGCCGTCCATAAAGGTAAAATCCCATCCCACAGTCATCAACATGGTGGTGTTCCACCCGATGTTGCCGTTTCCACCGTTGTGGAACTCGCCCACCGCGCCCCAAGACTTCGGCTTGGTGCTGCCCGGCACGTCCACCGGATAGACCTTGATGGCCAGTGCATTGTTTCCGCCAATCTTCACAAAGCTGGTCACGTCGATGTAGTCTTGCAGGAACATGCCCTTCATCGAGCTAAGCAGGTAGCCGTTCACCCACACATCGGCACGGTAGTTGATGCCGTCCAGCTGTAGCCAGATATGTTTTCCTTTGAACGATTCCGGCACTTCAAACTCTGTCCTAAACCAGTAGGTGTAGAAGTCGCGACCGATTTCCGAAATGTCGGGAATCAAGTGGGATTCGATTTTGTTGTTGATTCCATAATAAGGTTCTGGATACATTTTATTGTAAACCAGAGAGTTCAGCACCGTTCCGGGCACAATAGCGGGCATCCAGTCGGTGGTGGGGTAGTCGGGCAAGGAGAGTTGCTCGCCGGCATCGGCCACGTCGCCTGCCTTCTTCATTTTCCATTGATAACCTCCTTGGTGGGTGATATCCGAGTCGAGCCAGATATGTTCGGAAGCTCTGACGTCATTGACCGGCATCTGTCCGGCTGCTGTTGCCGTGGCTACGAGCAACAGGATAGCAAAGGTTAGGGCATTTGCCCAACGGCTGCTGATATTCATGGGATAACTTCTTTTTAAGTGGGAAACAGGAGAGGGTGTGTCATAATTCACCACAGAGGACACAGAGTAACACAGAGATAACTTTTAACTCTTGATTATCAACAAAAAACTCTGAGATACTCTGTGTTACCCTGTGGTGAAAAGAGTTTTGGCACACCCTCCTCTTTCAATTATTTATTCATTCAACAGTGCGTATGCACACCAGATAATCGGAGCTTGTCCATGATAGTCGCCCGTGATGCGGGGACGATCCAGGTAATACTGGTGGCTGTTCTTCTTGCCGGTACCGATGCAGACGTCCACCAAGTCGTTGTTGTCGTCCAGGTAGTTGCACAGGCCAAGCCAAGCTCTGCGGGCCACGGGGCCGAATTCGTCCTTGTCCAGCCAGCCGTTCTTCACGCCAAGAATCATGGCATAGGCAAACATGGCCGAGCCCGAAGTCTCCGTCCAGCAATCCTTTTCGGTAATCAGCTGGTTCCACAGGCCGTCTTCGTTCACATACTTCTTCAGGTTGGTCATCATCAGGCGGTAGCCCTTCAAGATGCGGTCGCGGTTCGGGTCGTTCTGCGGCAGGTTGAAGAGCAGCTCTGTCATGCCCACAGCCATCCAGCCGTCGCCACGTCCCCAATAGTAGGGCACGTCGGGTGCGTGATAGAAGAGGCCGTTGTCGTGTTGCAGCTCGTCCAGATAGAGCACCATCTCCTTGGCGGCGCGGTTGATGTATTTGGTATCTCCGGTCACCTTGTAGGCTTCAGACTGCACGATGGTAATCATATACATGTCGTCAATCCAGAGGCGGGTCTGCCAGGAGTATCCCTTCTTGTGCCATTTGCGCTCGCCCTCCTTGGCATTTTCCGGAAGGGTCCATTGCGTGTCGGCATAGGGCAAGCCCAGCTCCTTGTAGCGTTCGTCCTTCGTCATGCGATAGAGCTTCAGGGGCAGGCAGCCAAACATGTTCTGGTCCACGTGGATGGGCGGGGGAAGCAACTCTTTCTCCAGATGGAACAAGAGTTCGAAGCGGTTGCGCAGCTTCTTAATCAAATCCTGGTCGTTCGTCATCTCGCAAAGCGGAGCGCGCCATACCAGGTGCACACTTCGGCATAGTGGATGCCGCGGTCGCCGTAGAGCTGGTGTTTGGTCTCCAGCAGGCGGCTGCTCACACGCTTGCCCACAATCTTCGGGTCTGCCTTTATGGGGAAATTTGCAAAATAGTCTTGTGCCACGACCGTACCCGCCAGGGCGAATGCGGCAATCAGCGACATACAAAGAGAACGTAAATTCTGTTTCATGGTTGTTTGTTTTTCAGTTGTTATCAATCTTCAGCCCAAGCACTCCGGATTATTTCTTCACAGAGAACTTGTAGATACAGTGGCTGTCATACTTCTCGCCCGGCTTCAGCAACACCGAGGGCCACTCCGGTTTGTTCGGGGTGTCGGGGTATTTCTGTGTCTCCAGGCAGACGGAAGCACGGTGCCCGTACACCACGCCCCGCTTTCCTTTCACGGTGCCGTCCAAGAAGTTTCCTGCATAGAATTGTATGCCCGGTTCGTTGGTATATACATCGAGCACGATACCTGTCTTCGGCGATTCCAGTGTGGTGCACACCTTCGAAATGTCACCCTGGGTATTGAGTACCCAGTTGTGGTCGTATCCCTTGCCATATTGCAGCTGGATGAAGTCGTTGTTGATGCGCGCACCGATGGCGGTGGGTTGGCGGAAGTCCATCACAGTTCCTTCCACTGGAGCTATCTCACCGGTTGTCATCAAGGTACTGTCACAGGTGTATAGCCATCGGCATTAATGGTCAGCAGGTGGTCTGCATTCTTCGGAGAGTCGTCACCATCCAGGTTGAAATAAGAGTGGTTGGTCAGGTTGACAACCGTAGTGCGGTCTGTCTCGGCGCTGTAGCGCAGGTCCAGGGCATTGTCATCAGTCAACGAGAAGGTCACCTTACAAGTCAGGTTACCGGGGAATCCGGCTTCACCGTCTTTCGAAAAATAGGTCATCTCCACAACCTGTTCGCTCAGCCGGCGGGCATCGAACATCTGTACATCGAACCCTTGCGGACCGCCATGCAGGCAGTGACCGTGGTTGTTGCGCGGTAACTGGTAGTCCACGCCGTCCACCGTAATCTTGCCTTGGTTGATGCGGTTTCCGTAGCGACCGATGGTAGCACCAAAGTTGGTGGGGATGTTCAGGTAGTCTTGGATGGAGTCAAAACCTAACACCACATCTCGCATCTTGCCATCTTTATCCGGCACCATCACCGACACAATGCGACCGCCGTAGTTGGTGATACACACCTCCATACCGTTCTTGTTTTTCAAGACAAACAGGTCTGTCTGTTTGCCGTTTACCTCTGTGCGAAAGTCTGCCGGATTCAGTCCGGAGAGCGTTTTCTCCTCCACCGGCTGCGTAGTACAGGACGATACGCACAGCAACAGTCCTGTCAATGCAATCATTATTTTTTTCATACGTCTATACTTTTTTCGGCAAAGCAAATCATTTTTATAGAAAAATGGAGGTATATTCTGCATATTTTTTCATATTGCTCCAAATATACCTCCATAAAGGTTTATGTCAGCGACAAAAGCAGTGGATTAGTTCAACTTGCCTTCATCTTCTACGGCTTCTTGCCAAGTTTTCCAAATAGGAGTAGCAGGGTCATACTCTGTATAACCTATATTCTGCCACAGCTTAGCATTTTTATTAGCCTCAATGGCATTATAAGGAATCGGCCAATAAATATTGTGCTTACCCATAATAAAATTGATGTCTGTCTTAGTGGCATCAACATGAATTGTTATACCTTGTTGTACATACCTTTGCGTACACAACGTTGGTACCAATAGCTACCTCCTTCCATATCTGTGCCGGTTTGTGTGTCAAAAGTTTCCACATTATAGGTATTTCCCCATTCATCAGGTCTTCCACTGCGAGCCAAACAAAGAGATACACGAGTCAACTCTACATTTCGCCACTCTTCATAGAAAAGTTCGCGTGCACGCTCATCCATGATATCGCCGATAGTCACATTGCCAGTATAAAGCTCAGAGCATTGCGCACGTCCTCTGATGATATTCAGGTCATCCTTGATAGTCGGATCGTTCGGATTAATGTAGAATTTAGCTTCAGCACGAAGCAAATAAGCTTCTGCCAAACGATAAAGATACCAGTCTGCGACACTACCTTCAGTAGCTCCTTCAAGACCATTGTTTTTAATCAAAGCTTGGTTGACTACATCATCCATGCAGAAGATGTAATGAGGCACATCAAACCAGCGACGGATTGTATCGGAACACAGTAATTGCCCTTTTGCTGTAACCAACACAGGGTTTCCATCTTTATCTTTGCCCCAAAAATCTCTGTCAGAATGAAGCATAATGTTTTGCCCGTAAAATTCGGAGTCTACATTATTACAACGCAAATTTTCCATGTGCATCCAGTTTCCAGTTTCTGAACTATGCCGTAAATCCGTTTTGTCCATTTTGCCATTTACAGCCCACAATCCATCCTGATAAAAAGTACTGGTACGGAAAGTAGCAATACCACGCCCCAAACCACGCATGTAGTCATATTCCAAACGGTATTTGCCATTAGTACGGTCAAGATTAAACAACGCTTGTTTGCCATCAGGCATCTTGATTCTACCATCAAAGAAGAAAGGATACATGATACGCATAGTCAGCATCGGGATAAACGACTCAGCTGCAGCACCACGATTAGGCATACCCATAATAACTTCCTTGTTAGCCGCAATCAATTTGTTTTCAGGACGGTGTAAATCCCAAATCACGTTACGTGTAATAGGCCAAGAAGCAGGTTCGCCACCTTCAAAGAAAGTACCGAAAGTATTAGTCATCAACGAATAACCTGACTGATTAATCAAAATATCCAGTTGTGCCTTTGCATCCTCATACTTGCCAAGAGCCAAATATAGTTTGGAAAGCAACATACGGCAAGCTCCCTTATTCACCATACCAACGTATTGCATATCCTTCTGTTCAGGTACCCACTGAACAGCATACTCCATATCAAGAGCCATCTTTTCCAGAATTGCATCCCTATGAGTAGAACGATAATTCAATTTAGGTGAAGAAGTTAATTGGGTAAGCAAAGGTACGTGTCCAAACTGGAATACCAACGCATAATATCGATAAGCACGATGGAAATAGGCACGACCAATATACTCTTTCTTCAAAGTCTCATCCATAGGGACATCATCTATAAACGAAAGCAAT
Source organism: Bacteroides rodentium JCM 16496 (assembly GCF_000614125.1). Lineage (GTDB taxonomy): Bacteria > Bacteroidota > Bacteroidia > Bacteroidales > Bacteroidaceae > Bacteroides > Bacteroides rodentium. The sequence goes on along the minus strand of NZ_BAKJ01000002.1, from coordinate 4,333 downwards.
GTATTAGCATTTCGAATACCTTCATAACCTTGTCTCCAAAAGAAATATATACTATTTGTACGACCTAAGTTTTTTTCTGTACTTTGATCGCTATTCGAACGTAGCATATTATCTACGTTATCAAGGAATCCCGATTTATCGGTCGCAGCAGGTACCATCAAATCAGAGAAAGTGTACTCTGTAGGTAACGCCATCATCTCACGAGAATCTTCACTCACATAGTTTCTTTTCAATTGACGATCACAGATAGCCAGTACAGACCTAAGACCAGCTTCTGTAGTAAACACTTCGCTAGGTTTGAACATGGTCTGTGGATCAGGCTCCAAAAAGCTTTCTTTACAACCGGTCAGTACCATTGAGCTCCGGCCATCAGGATAAATCCCTTGCAAACAAATTTTTGAATATAGTTTTTCATATTTATTCTTGAGTTAAAAGATTTAGAATGTTAAGTTAAGTCCCAGTGTCCAAATACGAGAAGCATAATTACCGGTTTCCGGGTCACCATAATATTCCCAGTCCTTAGAACCCCATACAGCCGCATTCCGAACTGTAGCATATACCTTAGCACGTTCAACATCTACTTTCTTTGTCCATTGTCTGGGCAATGTATAACCTATTGAAATATTTTCCAAACGAACAAAAGAGCGGTTATAAAGTCTGCGAGCTCCTTTGGCGCCTTCAGGGCCTTGTGCTTCAATACGCGCATATTTATTGCTCGGATTATCTACTGTCCAATACTCTTTAGCAGGTTTATTCACCAAACGGTAAGTCATACCACCACCATCATCGTCATTGTTCAGATACATACTTTCAAGGCTCTTATGACCCATACGAGAATATATATTGATAGACAATGTCAAATCTTTCCACAGAGTAAAGTCATTACGCAATGCCCAAGTTACAGGAGCTGCCGTTTGTCCTTGAAATACTTTATCATCATTATTATAAATAACCTTCTTCAAATTTCCATCGGCATCGTATTCATCGTTGGCTGGATTGTTCCATACCTTCGGATCACCCGGAACCTGACCGTATTTCTTTGCTTCCTCTACTTCATCTTTCTGCCAAATACCAGTCACTTTATAATCCCAGATTGCACTGATAGGTCTATCTATAAACCAGCCATTACCCACGTAGTCAGCCTCTTTTTTACCAATCACATTGCCTGAAGCATCCAATACATCTTCATAATCACCATACAGATGCTTTATACGGTTCTTATTATATGAGAGACTGAATGTTGTATTCCATTGGAAATTTTTATTATCAATATTCAATGTGTTCAAAGCGATTTCAAGGCCGTTGTTATCAACTTGTCCCAAATTAGTCGTAATACCTTCAAAACCAGTAAAGTTTGGTAAACGCTGTGTCATAATCATATCTTTAGTACTCATGCGGTAATACTCCAATGTACCGGTTATGCGGTCATTCAAGAAGCCGAAGTCCAAAGCAAAGTTCCAAGACTGTGTCTTCTCCCACTGCAGGCGCGGATTTTCCATACGCTGAGCCATCAAATAACGCAGCAAATACAAATCACCGGAAGATGTAAGATATCCCTGCATCTTTCCACCACCAGGATAAAGGTTGGCAAGAGCTTCATAAGGATTAGACAACGAACGGTTACCGTTCTTACCGAAAGATACACGCAACTTACCGGTACTCATTATGTGAGAATACGGCTGGAAGAACTCTTCATTAGAGAAAGTCCATGCCAAACCACCAGACGGGAAGTAAGCGTAAGGATTAGAAGAACCAAAAGCTGAGTAACCATCACGACGCATAGTGAAAGTAGCCATGTAGCGGTCATCATAAGAATAGAATACACGAGCCATTAAACCATCGGCGGTCTGATGTGAGTCATCACTTCTAAACGAACTTGCCGACTTATCACCATTTTGCGTATTGTGGAATCCAAGTACATCAGATGGCAAGATATTACGGGCTTCGATACGATCTGACCAATACTGACGTTCTTCTGCTTCTTGCGCCAGCGTCAAAACAACATGGTGCTTATCGGCAAAAATATGATCCCAAGTAATAGTATTATTCAAAGACCAGTCGAAGCGTTTAGCTTGTTCACGGTTCACACCACGGTCAGTCGGCTTAGAGTTCGGTCGTTCAGCAGACATGAAGTAACGGTCATGGAAATACTGAAAACGCGGAGCAGCATTGAATGTATAAGTAATGCCAAACGGCAATTTCAATTTCGCATTAAAAATCGTATTGAATATGGTATATCCTTTCTGTAACTCCAAATATTGTTTTTCGTAATACCAGTTTGTCAAGTTATTACGGTCATACTGGAACATCAAAGGGTCTTGTACATAATTACCCTCTTCATCCTTAAATACTGCATAAGGGCTGTTTTCCATGAAACCACCTTTATCCATACCAATTTCACCATCTGAACGATCCTGGAAATTAAGATTAGCACCCAATTCAAGCCAATCAGTCACCTTCGCATTCAATTTGAAATTACCACGGATAGAACGATAGGTATCATCTACAAAAGCACCTTCGTTACGCAAGTAACCTAGTGACATATAATAGTCAATCTTTTCACCTGCCCCACTGATACTAGCATTATAATCTTGGTTGAAACCCAAACGGAATGCCTTATCCTGCCAATCCATTGTTTTACCCGCCAAGAGGTTATCCATCAAAGCTGTATTAGCTCTAAAGCCCAAACGTCTAGCCCAGATACTCAGGTCTGATTCCCCTTCAGCATTAGTAGTATAAGCTCTCCATGTTTCCAAAGACACACCGTCCAAATCATTAGGATTACGGAAATAACCCGGTTTTGAAGTATATTCATTACCCGGTCTTGAGTAAGCGGCATATTCACCGGTTTCAGCATTTACACCATATGTATTCTTTTCTTTCCAGTCTACATAATGTTGCAAATAGTCCTCCGGGTTCTGCCATCTGTCACGATAAGCTGCTTTTTGAGTCAATCCGATACTAGCTGTAAAATTGATTGTCGGTTTACCCTGTTTTCCTTTTTTGGTAGAGATAATGATAACACCATTCGCAGCACGTGCACCATAAACAGCAGCAGCAGAAGCATCCTTCAAAACGTCAATCTGTGCAATGTCATCTGGGTTGATTTCAGAAAGCTCACCATAGAAAAACATTCCATCAAGAATAAGCAACGGATCATTGTGTCCACCGTCGGTATAAACTGAACGTTGACCACGAATCTTCATTGCACCACCACCTTTAGCACCGGCATCACCTTCACCGTATCCTACAGTCAAACCCGGTGTACCGCGCAAGACATCCTGTACAGTTTTAGGATTATCGTTAGCAATCTTGTCCGGACGAACCTGCACCACAGAACCCGTAAGTCTTTCTTACGCATCGTACCGTAACCTACGACCACCACTTCTTCCAAAGCCTGTGCATCGTCTTTCAACACAATCTTCAGCGGTTGTCCCTTGTACTGCACTTCCTGAGTCACCATACCGATGTAAGAGACGACAAGCGTAGCCCCTTTCGGCCCGTTTATCGAAAAGTTACCGTCAATATCGGTAATGGTTCCCGTAGTGGTTCCCTTTACTTTAATGTTTACACCCAACAGAGGCTCTTGATTCACATCTGTCACACTACCTTTTATCACTACATTCTGAGAATGTACGGCAAGTGCAAACACGCAAAAAAATAAAAATAAGATTTTCTTAGACATGTTTTTATATATTAGATTAGAAATATTAGGGAAGATTACTCTTCCGCATTTTTATTAATACTGTGTCTCGCAAGCAAAATTTCTCGACAAGCAATTTAAGCTGATTAAATCGTTCTTTTTTATATCATAGGCTTACTATTAGATTTAAACATTAAACGAATTTCTATTTTTTCCCGAGGCAAAATTATTTCATTAGAATATAAAACAATGAAACAATCTTTTCTAAGAATGCAATTATAAAGCCAAAATATACCTCGACAAGTGCTTCACGGCAAGATTATGGGGGTGAATATATACGAAACGCCAAGCAATGCTAAGTAACGATGAAAAAATAACTTGGAACGGAAATAATAATTCAGCTCATTTACAATTAGACAATGTACAATGTACAATTTAGCTGCGCTGTCATTCCGAACACCTAATTATAAATGTATAAATTCCCATTTATCTGTACCAACTTATTTTTAATCATCACTAAACAGGCTTTTATAGTCAAACAGAAATGACTTGCGAAGAAAAGAGGTGAAATAGAGAGTAACTTAATTCCCCTCCTCCGAGGAGGAGGGGTGCCCAACGGGCGGGGTGGTAGGGGAATACAAAGTAATGAAAAAACAATGCTATATGTATCGCTACCACCTCCCCTTCGGG
>NZ_BAKJ01000003.1 GCF_000614125.1 Bacteroides rodentium JCM 16496 | reverse complement strand
CAAATGAATCCCGCCATTCCAATTCTGCGGGCAAAGGTAGCGGAACCGCCCGTTGCCACCTGCAAGGTCGGGCCTTGCAGGTTTCGGGGAAAATCATCCTCGCCCCGCTCCGGTATTTTCCCCGAAAACCTTGCCTGTGGAGGCGGTCCGCTCTCCGGCCCCCGAAATTGGAAATGACATGTTTCACCCATTAACAATATACGGTCATGAAAACGAGGGAATATATCGAAAAACTGACAACAGGCAAATGGACAAGGATGACAGTATTGGCCATCGCGGCTTCATCGTGTTCGGTTATCTGTATTCAAGAGGCGTATCGCCCGTGTGGACGGCAGTCGCCATCATCTGTTTCAGGGGATTCTTCAGGTTTCTCTATAAGGTAGCCTGCTTCCTGGTGGCAGCGGCGATACTTTTTTGTATCCTCAGCTACCTGGTATTCTGATTCCACCGGCATAAAATATAGGAAGATGGAACAAATACGGCATATAAACCGCTGCAATACCTTGCAGGACAGGGCTGTCCTCACGGACGGCTCTTTTTGTGTTCCATGCCTTATGGAAACAGGGATAATGAAAACACGTTCGGAAAGGAAAGGGAGGCATATACAGCCATTGACAGACCGGAGAACTACCGGGCAAAGTTGGCAAACGCCTCTTTTCGGACGGCAAGGCCGGGCCCTCCGGGTTTCGCGGAAAAATCATCCTCGCCCGGAGGGCTTGCGGTATTTTTCCGGAAAGCCTTGCCTTTCCGGAAGCGTTTGCCGTAAAGCCCTTGTAGTTCAACGGGCTGCCAAAGCCCAGGTATTCACAATTAAAATTATAGAGTCATGAATCAAGCAATCATCTCAAGACCGCCGATGGCACCGGTACAGATACCAGTGCCTATACCGGCAAGAAGGAAGTATCCTGTCCCGGAACCGACCGTCAAATTCCCCCCACGGGAAAGAAGCGGACCCGTACACATCTCCACGCTGTTGGACCCGGTACTGGAGATATGCAGTCATCCCGACCGGAACAGGCTGCTGGCGGAGTTCTTCAACAGATAGAAAGAATACGGTTATTCACACTTTAATTCATACAATTATGTTTTTTACAGCAATCAACCAGATGATGGCCGAGGGCGTGGACCTTACGCTGGTCATCCGCAAAGCGAACGGACAACTGGCGGTATCCGTACTGCCGAAGTCAAACGGGCTGAAAGACGAAGCCCAGAACCACATCATCCCGCTGACCCTCAAGGGGCTCCCCCAGGAACTGGATGCCGGATTCCTGCAAGCCGTCGCCCGGCCGGTGCAGAAAGCCACGGGCTGATCACCAACATGGCGCAGTTCGAGGCGCAGGCGGAGAAAGCCGCCGCTGAAAGCAAATCCGCCAAGGAGCAGAAGAGCAAGGAAACAAAGGAGGAAAGGGAAAAGCGGGAGAAGTACGAGAAGTATTTCAAGAAAGCCGGCGAACTGATTGCCGCAGGGAACCACAAGGAGGCCGTCACCGCGCTCGGACAGGCACGTCCTTATGCCAAGCCGCAGGACCAGAAGAAGATTGACGAAATGATGGAGCAGCAGAAAAAGGCGATGAACAAGGGGAGCTTGTTCGAGCTGATGGATGAACCGGCACCGCAAGCCCAGTCGCAGCCACAACCACAACCTATGGCGGCAACGGCACAACAGCGACAGCAACCGCAGCCACAACCTATGGCAGTTCCCGTACAGCAACCGCCCTATCCACCACAGCCTCAGGCTACGGGACACATGGCCGGACAACCGCAACAGCCTTCGATGTGGCCACCGCAAAGACCGGTACAACACCAGGCCCCGCCACAACCGCAATACGCGCAGCAGCCTTCCGTACAACCACAAAACTATGGCGGTCAGGAAGTCACACACTGGCAGGAACCGGCATTCACGCCTGAAGATTACCGGATGCAATACCCCGCAGACGAAGAAATCAATTACAATCCCAAGGATTACGAGGAATATCCCGATTTTCCCCAATCCATGTTAGAACCCAAGTATTCACCCTATCAAACAGTTTAAGACTATGGCACTCGAAATCAAAGGAATGACACGCTCATTCACGTTCAAGAAAGGCAGCGGAATGGTCACGCTCGACGATCCGAACCCGTCGGACAGCCCGGAAATGGTCATGAATTATTACTCCAACTTTTATCCGGAACTGACAACCGCGACGGTACACGGTCCGGTACTCAAGGATGACAAGGCCGTATACGAGTTCAAGACCACCATCGGGACCAAAGGATAGGATAATATAATATGAAGAAGAACGGTAAAAACAAAAAATCATGTGTACCATTGGACGAACACCGGCAGGAACAGCTGGCAAGGCTCATCATCGGGCAGACACGGAGGGAAACCCGATACGGGGTGGACAGGAAAGAACGGATTGCGGCTCCAAGCGGGGCCGTAATTCTTTTCTGAGCACGGCGCTTGCACCGGTTGCCCTGAAAAGCCTTGTCGTGGAGACATACGACGGACTTCAATGCGGCAGCATCAATGTAATCACGCGGGAAAACTATGAGTTCCTGCGTGATTCCTTTTTCAAGTATGCCCTGTTACTGCAAAAGGAAGCGGCGCACACGCCGGGAAACAGTATCGGGGAGGGCATAGCCAGGCTGTACGACGAGATGGACGCGCTTGTGGGGATGAGCTGAATGTCAATATCGAGCAGGAAAGAGGCAGGCTCTTCTTCCGTTTGTGGAAATACCACCGGTGGGGAAGTCTGACGCTGTACTATTTCCCGGTGAGGTTCATGGAATCACTCAGTCCCGTTTTAAGGAGGATTGCCATTACCTTTATCCACAAGCTGATGACGGCCAACGGTATCAGCACTATTCTGGATGACGATGACACGGAGTTCATATTCGAGCTGCTCTCGGAGGACGGAGGCGACGACCCGCAGGAATGGAAAAGCCGGGTGAAACTTGTGCGTTCCTATCAGGAGGGGAAAATAGGCAGGCTGCTCAGGCGGGTGGCTGCAAAGTCCTATTACAAGGACCTGCCGGGGGCAATCGGCTCGTACACTCCCCAAAACGGGTTTGAAAGGCAGCTGGTCGATGCCATGAGGAGCGGTCTGCCCTTCCTGACACCGGGAACGGGGCATCATGGGGTACGGGTATGACGCCTACTACTCCGAGAATCCGGATTTCCATCCGATGTATCTGCAACAGCAGATAAGGGTCGTCTATGACATCAACGATATAGTGTCTGAATATCTCGTTGACTATTACAATTCAAACAGCAGGGAGACCTATGACATCACGCCGGTAACGACCTGCGACCTCTCGCCCGATACCGGAGAACTGTTCCGGATGGATGACTATCCGGAGCGGTTCTTCAAATGGGCGGATGAGTTCATCAATATAATCTGTTAAACCATGCTGGAAACGAACGAACTTACAGAAAAACTCAGGACGCTGCTCCATCCGCGGGCGGCGCTGATTGCCTATGCCCGGGAAGATAACAGTCATTATGTATATGACAACAGTTATTTCATCGAGGTCAGGGATATAGATGAAAGCGGTATAATGGGCGAAGGCCGTCCGGTGACGGCGGAGTTCATGAACGAGCTGGTACGGGGCTATTCCGAAAGGCACAGCGCCACACCGTATGGAAGGATACCGTCCAACCTGTTGTGGTGCGACCCGCGTAAGGGAAGCGAGAAATACATCTGGTACAACTCTCCCCGGAAACGTATGATGTTCTTCAAGGAAGCCCTCAAGATAGAGAACGCGGAGTATCATCTGCCGGGAATCATCTACGAGGCCGGAGAAAGCCACCTGAATGTCTATGCCTGCAAGGACAGGGAACCGACGGAAAAGACGGAACTATATGCCGCCCCGTTCTTCAACGTGACGCAGGCAAGCGTCTGTCTGGGTTCCGCCAGAATAGAGAAGCCGAAAGACCTGACCTACGCGAAACTGCTCGAATATTGGGAGAGGAAGTTCTGGCTGACGGAGTTCTCCCATCTGGGAGCGCATGGCAACCCGACCAAATCAAATCTCGTTCTGGTCACGAAAGCGGCAAAGGACAGACCTTTCGACCTTGAAGAACTGAGACCGTTGAACAACTTGAAACTAAAGGACATACTGAAATGAAAAGAGTGCATTATATCGACAACTACCTGATTGACCCGCAGCACCCGGTAACAGTGAATCTTATCGGCGCGGGCGGAACCGGTTCGCAGGTGCTGACATGTCTGGCCCGGCTCGACGTGACATTGCGGGCGCTCGGACACCCCGGCCTGTCCGTCACGCTCTATGACCCTGACATCGTGTCCGGGACCAACATCGGACGCCAACTCTTCAGTGATTCCGACATAGGCCTGAACAAGGCGAAATGCCTCATTACCCGTGTCAATAATTTCTTCGGGAATGACTGGAGGGCGGTGCCCGGCATCTTTCCGACCGTACTGAAAAAAGCCCGCAGATGACATGGCGAATATCACGATTACCTGTACCGACAACATCAAGTCACGGCTCGACTTGTGGAACGTACTGAAAGCTGTCCCCGCTCCGGCCTACCGCGATTACACGACCCCGTTGTACTGGATGGATTTCGGGAACACGCGAACGACAGGTCAGGTCGTCATAGGAACGATACCGAAGAGGATAAGACAACCGGCTTCCGCATTATATGAAACGGTCGGCTCGCTGAAAGTCATTACGCGGCTGGTAAAATACGCGAGAGTGAAAGAGGAGGATTCCGGACCGAGCTGCTCATTAGCAGAGGCATTGGAGAAGCAGGACTTGTTCATCAACTCCACGCTGGCGCAGCTCGGCTGCGGCCTGCTGTGGAAGATGTTCCGCCATGGGATGCTGGAACATCACGGGTTATACCTGAATCTGCACACGATGCGTGTAAATCCGATGACGGTATAAACGATCCGTTTTTCCGGCAATCCCTGCCGCCTGTTTTTCTGTCCGAAGCATATCCGGACCGGTACGGGAAAATTCCGGGTTGACGTGAAAATATTCCTCAAACTCACCTTTCTCATATTTGTTTGCCATATTCTTTAATAAGAGAGCATTATCAATAAACTATTAAATATGGCAACAGTAAAAGTTAAATTCCGCGCATCTTCTGTCAAGACAAAGGAAGGCGCACTCTACTATCAGGTGATTCACGACCGTCTGGCAAGACAAATCCGTTCCGGTTACAAGTTATACCCCTCGGAATGGGACACGGAGCGTTCCAAGGTTATCCTGCCCTCCGGTATTGAGGAGGGGCGCAGGTATTATCTGCTATCCGTGAAAGCCGCTTTGGACAATGGCCTTGCCCGTTTCAAGGAGCTCATCGCGTGGCTCGAACACGGGAACATGCCCTATACCGCCGACAAGGTGTTGGAACTTTACGCCTCACCGACGGAATACGGAGGATTCATCACTTATGCGCGAAAACTCATCGGGGAACTGAAACAGATTGGCAAGATATGCACGGCAGAGACTTACACGACCGCGCTGAACAGTTTCGTGCGCTTCCACGGGGAGCGTGACCTCCTGTTCGAAGAAATGGATTCTAACCGGATGGTCCAGTATGAGACCTATCTGAAAGAGAACAACGTATGCCCGAATTCCACTTCTTATTATATGCGTAACCTCCGTGCCATATACAACCGGGCAGTGGAGGAAGGACTGACGGGACAGCGTAACCCTTTCAAGCATGTCTATACGGGAGTGGACAAGACGGTCAAGCGTGCTGTCCCGCTGAAAGTCATCCGCCGGATACGGGAAGCGGATCTGACGCAGACACCGGCGATGGACTACGCCAGAGACCTGTTCCTGTTCTCCTTCTACACCCGGGGCATGTCGTTCGTTGACATGGCTTATCTGAAAAAGAAGGACCTGCAGAACGGGGTACTTTCCTACCGTCGCCAGAAGACCGGGCAACAGCTTTTCATCAAATGGGAGAAACCGATGCAGGAAATTGTCGATAAATATGATACCTCCGGCACGTCCTATCTGCTGCCGATTATCAAGGATATGAAGATGGATGCCCGCAGGCAGTATAAGAATGCCGCCCACCTTGTCAATGACAAGCTGAAAAAGTTGGGCGAACGTTTGGGATTGGGCATACCGCTGACGACCTACGTAGCCCGGCATGCATGGGCTTCCATCGCCCGGAGCAAGAACATCCCGCTCCCGACCATTAGCGAGGCGATGGGGCATGACTCGGAAAACACCACGCGCATCTATCTGGCCTCGCTGGACGCATCGGTTGTAGACAAGGCCAACAGCCTTATCCTGAAATCGCTGTAAATCATTAAGCTCATCGGCAGCCTTTGATGCCATAGACATCATTACGCACGCTCCGTGCCGGAGGGTATAGTGTCTGTTTTTTATTCTTTCTTTTGCGGAAAGAACCTGAACAGGTATATTGTGCCTAATTGCTGTTTTTCTTTTAGAGAGAAGTATTTACAGATGCAAAATTACAAAAAATTGGTATATACTCCTTATTTTTTAGGGATTTATTGCATTACGATGCAAAGTTTTTATGTCAGATGTTTGACGTATCAATCGGAATGTTATGCAAATTCTGCATGTTGATTGTGTTAATTGATTAATAGACTGCACTTTCAAATCCACTATACTTCTCTCTAAAAGAAAGGTATCATATTCCGGTTCTGAAAACAGCAGAACAAAAGGTCGCAGATACGGATAAATCTGTCGAAACGTGCGGACTAACGGTCTGGATTACGATATGCAGGAGGTGAAAGGCAGATGCGGAAACATTGTGTGAGCCTCTATCTTTCTTCAAAAGAGAAGTATTATTGAATGCAAAGGTACGCAAATTATTGAAAATAACGGCATAAAAACGATGGATATTTTTTCTGCTATCCCTATTCCGATAATGTTTATCCGACGGTTGTTAAGCAGAATCGGTTGTTCTTAATTTTTATTTTATCTGTCTGTCAGCCGTTTATATTCAATTTTTGCGTATGATACTTCTCTTTTGAAGAAAAGTACCGGAGAGAGGGATCCGAAATGGTAGAAAACATCTGTTTTTATGAAGATAACAAGATGTATTGAAACAGGGGGAGTTCCCCGAACTTTTATATTAAACATTGATAACTGCTTGATTAATAAACTGATATACAATCTTGCAGGATTGATAAAATTGCCCTAAAACGAAATGACGGCACTTTTGGGGAACGAGGAAAACATACGGTGGTACGTGATGCGCGACCTGAAAAGGGCGAACGCAAAAGAACCTGCCTATAAGCTGCTCGAAGGAATGAAGATGGAAGTCTTCGTTCCGATGAAGTGGCGCTTGGTGACACACGGTGGAGTGCGTATCCGCGAGGAAGTTCCGTTTATGCCGGATTTGCTTTTCGTACATGAAAGACGGATAACCCTTGACCCGATCGTAGAAAAGATACGTACCCTCCAGTACCGCTGGTTACGCAGGACTTGGCGTGAACCGATGACGGTTGCGGATGGAGACATGGAACGGTTTATCCATGCGGTCAATGCCGCCGAGAATCCAAAATACTATCAGCCTGATGAATTGACACCGGATATGTACGGTCGCTCCGTCCGTATTGTGGGTGGAGCCATGGATGGTTATTCCGGCAAGCTGCTTTCAGCGCGTGGGTCGAAGTTCAAGCGCCTTATGGTGGAAATCCCGAACCTGCTGACTGCCGCCGTGGAGGTGAATCCTGAATTTATCATCTTCATATAATAATCCAACATATGATTTTCTGGATAGTTAATTGCTGTATTGCGTTCTTGATCTGTGTCTTCTGTGCGGGTATCGTCATTCCCCAGATTTTACTGATCGCTTTCCGCAAGCGGTTGTTCGACCTTCCCGACGAACGAAAGATTCATCATCGTGCTGTGCCCCGGTTGGGTGGCATTGCATTCAAGCCTGTCGTGTTCTTCACCATAGCTTTATTATTGGGAATCAATCTGGTTATGGGGCATTCGGAGATGTTGTCCGAAATCGAGAACGATGTTCGACCCTTGGCGTTCGCCTTCTGCTCCATCATGGTATTGTATCTGGTTGGCATGGCCGATGACTTGATTGGCATCCGTTATCGTGCCAAGTTCGTCATCCAGATTCTGTGCGGCGTGATGCTTATCGCCGGTGGTATATATATCGACAACCTGTACGGTATCCTGGGCATTCATTCGATCCCGTTATGGTTGGGGTATCCTCTGACCATTCTGTTCGTGGTTTTCATCATCAATGCCATCAACCTGATCGATGGTATTGACGGACTGGCTTCCGGGCTGTGCAGTATTGCCTGCCTGTTTTATGGGTTGACTTTTCTCATGTTCCACCAGTATATATATGCCATGCTGGCGTTCGCCACATTAGGGGTGTTAGTGCCGTTCTTTTATTACAATGTTTTCGGGAATGCCGAGCACGGAAAGAAGATCTTCATGGGCGATACTGGTAGCCTGACAGTCGGCATGATGCTCTGTCTTCTCGGTTTCAAGCTGACTATGTGCGGGACGGACGATAATACGGAACATATAAATCCGATGGTGCTGGCATTCTCCCCGCTGCTGATTCCTTGCTGTGATGTGGTTCGGGTTTACCTGTATCGGGTACGCAACGGAAAGAACCCGTTCTTGCCGGATAAGAACCATATCCACCATAAATTGCTTGCTGTCGGAATGAAGCAGCGAAATGCCATGATTACCATCATATCCGTATCAACTGTATTCATTCTGTTTAATATTCTCCTCTCCCTTTATCTCAATGTAAACTGGATTGTGCTGGTTGACATCCTGATATGGACTTTCGCCAATATCTGGCTGACGAAACGTATCGGGAAGCTTCGGTCGAGACAGGCTAACGACAAATAAAAATCAATGAAATATGAAAATCAGATACATTTTATTCTTATTGACCGTGGCTTTCTTGTTGGGATCATGTGCCACGCCGAAAGTCGCTTATTTTACGGACCTGAAACCGGGTATGGCAGAGCAGGTTCTGAATCCGCTGGAAATTCGGATACGTCCCGAAGACAAGATTTCCATACTAGTCAACAGCAAGGACCCCTTGTTGATGGATCTTTTCAATCTTCCGATTATTTCCCGACAGATCGGTACGATATCGGTACATCCAACAGTCAGGGGATATCGGGATATACTGTAAACAAGGATGGAAACATTGATTTTCCTGTGCTGGGACATATCCATGTGGCGGGAATGACACGCGAGGAGATCGCGGCGTACATAAAAGGGGAACTGGTTTCGAAGAACCTCGTGAAAGACCCTGTTGTTACGGTGGAATTCATGAACCTGACCGTTTCCGTGTTAGGTGAGGTTGCCAAACCCGGACGTTTCAATATCGACAAGGACAAGCTGACACTTTTGGACGCTTTAAGTATGGCCGGGGATCTTACCGTCTATGGGAAACGGGAGAACGTGCTGGTACAACGGGAGGAAAACGGCAAAAAGACATTGTATCAGGTTAACTTAAATTCGGGATATGACCTTTATGCCTCTCCCGTGTATTATTTGCAGCAGAACGATATAGTTTATGTGGAACCTAACTCAATGAAAGCACGGCAGGCGACTGTCAATGGCAATAACGTCCGTTCTGCCTCTTTCTGGATGTCGTTAGCCTCGCTGCTGACTACCATTACCGTATTAATTGTGAAATAAATATAGAATCAGATATGGTCGTAAATCAAAAGAATACGAAACCGGGACAGCCAGATGATTTCCTGCGGATACAGGATCTGTTGTACCTGTGTCTCATGAAGTGGCAGTGGTTCGTCTTGTCTTTAGTGGTAACGGTCGGTGTCGCTACCGTCTATCTGTTACGTACTCCTGCTGTATATACACGCACCGCTTCAGTATTGATCAAAGAGGATTCCAAAGGCAAGTCAGTTTCCTCGGATTTGGAATCCTTCTCGGAGTTCGGATTGTTCCAGTCCAATACCAACGTGAATAATGAACTTGTCACCTTTCAGTCGCCGGCTTTAATGACCGAGGTGGTTAAACGGTTGCGTTTGGATATGAATTACTTCGTTCCGGGAAAATTTCACCGTCAGGTAGCCTATGGGCTTACATTGCCTGTGGATGTGACGATAAGTGACTTGCCTGAAAACGAATCGGCCGGTTTTACATTGGATGTACAACCAGACAGCACGTTACTCTTATCCGACTTTACACGTAACGGGACGGAACTTGACGGGATGGATATAAAGGGGCGCTTGCTCGATTCCATCACTACGCCGTTAGGGAAAATCATTATCCATACAACGCCCAATTATGTGAACGGCGAGACATACACATTATATGTGGGCAAATCCAGCTTGTATAATACCGTGGACTCCTATGCGTCCAACTTGTCTGTCTCGTTGAACAACGAGAAGGCGTCGGTTATTGACCTGTCATTCAAGGATAATTCCATCCAACGGGCGGAGGATGTATTGAGTACGTTGATTTCCATTTATAATGAAAACTGGGTGAAGGACAAGAATCAGATTGCCGTCAGCACTTCGATGTTCATTAACGAGCGATTGGGCGTAATCGAACAGGAGTTGGGCAACGTGGACGAGGATATTTCCTCTTACAAGTCAGAACACCTGTTGCCCGACGTGCAGGCGGCTTCGAGCATGTACATGGCGCAGAGCAGCCAGACGAACGCCCAAATTTTAGCGCTAAACAACCAGATCTACATGACCCGTTACATCCGGAACTATCTGGCCAACGATGCCAACCGAACGCAGTTGCTCCCGGCCAATTCCGGCATAGAGAGTGCCAATATAGAGTCGCAAATCGCCGAATACAACAAACAACTGTTGCAGCGCAACAGTCTGGTTGCGAACAGCAGCACGGAAAACCCGCTGGTTGTGGATATGGATCAGGCCCTGGCTTCCATGCGAGAGGCGATAATCAGGTCTATCGACAATCAGATAGTAACCTTGAATTCGCAGATAAAAAGTTTGCGGCAAACGGAGCAACAGACAACATCACGTATAGCAGCCAATCCCACGCAGGCTAAATACCTGCTGTCAGTGGAACGCCAGCAGAAGGTAAAGGAGGCTCTTTACCTGTTTCTGTTGCAGAAGCGTGAAGAGAATGAACTCTCGCAGGCATTTACCGCCTATAATACCCGCATTGTCACCCCGCCGCATGGTAGCATGTTGCCGACCTCCCCTGTGCGTAAAAACATCTTTATGGTCGCATTTGCTCTGGGGCTGTTTATTCCAGTAGTCATTATCTTTATGCGCGAGAATATGAATACCCGCGTACGGGGAAGGAAAGATCTGGAGAATGTAACCGCACCGTTCATCGGTGAAATTCCGCTGTTCGTGAGAAGGAAGAAAGGGATATTCGGGAAGAAACCGCAGGAAGTCAAGGCCGTTGTCGTCAAAGAGGGCAGCCGTGACGTCATCAACGAGGCATTCCGTGTATTGCGTACTAACCTGGAATTCATGACCGGTAAGGACAATAGATCGAATGTTATCCTCGTAACTTCCTTCAATCCGGGCAGCGGCAAATCGTTTCTGACTATGAATATCGCCGTGAGCCTTGCCATCAAAGGGAAGAAAGTACTTGTTATAGATGGTGACCTGCGCCACGGTTCTGCGTCAGCCTATGTCGACTCTCCTATTAAGGGATTGAGCGACTATCTGGGAGGCCGTATCGACAACCTGAACGAGATCATCGTACCCGATCCGAAGCAGAAATCTATGGATATACTACCCGTAGGAACAATTCCTCCAAACCCAACGGAACTGTTGTTCGACGAGCGGTTGAAGCAGGCAATCGATACCGTAAGGGAACAGTACGACTATGTGCTGATTGACTGTCCGCCCATTGAACTGGTGGCCGACACGCAGATTATCGAGAAGCTGGCCGACCGGACCATCTTCGTGATTCGCGCAGGATTGCTCGAACGGAGTATGCTCGTCGAACTGGAGAAAATCTACGAGGAGAAGAAATACAAGAACATGTCCCTGATCCTGAATGGAACCGAGGGAAGCGGTGGCCGCTACGGATACCGTTATGGCTATCGGTATGGTTATCACTATGGTTACGGTTCAGGATATCACTATGGCTCCGATGAAAAACAGCGGTGGGATAAATGGTTGGTTGTCAGGTAATTAGACGCAAAACAAGAATGTAAATTTGATTTCCCTATTGTTTCACTAAAAATCACAACTATGGCACAGAACGATTTTACAGAAGACAAAGCGACCTTATTCGGTGCGGGTATGGTTACTGTAGGTGTATTTGGTAAAACAGCATTGATTACCAAAGGAGTCGGTGTGGTTGCCGCAACAAAACCGGAGTATTGGCTGGTGGATTTATCTGTCCTCCTGCGGCGCTATCTGTATCGGTTTAGCTTGTGTTGGGGCCGGGTTGATAAATCATTTCGGCAAGCGAAACTGTTGGTGAAGTTTATCACCGGGACAATCAATTCATTTCCGGATTCCGCATATATGTCATGTGGAATCGGGAATGATTAAAAAGTTTTATGTCATTATATGTGGTTTTTTAAGAAAAGGGAAAAACAAAATATAATAAAGCTAATCGGTTTTACAGACTATCATTCACATATTCTTCCGGGCGTGGATGACGGTGTACAAACGATGGACGAATCTTTGGAAATTCTACGTTTGTATGAGGAGCAAGGGATCAAATCCGTATGGCTCACACCACACATCATGGAAGACATTCCCAATACGACTGCCCATCTTCGCGACCGTTTTGCAGAATTGCAGGCTGCTTACACAGGTGGCGTGCAACTGCACCTTGCAGCGGAAAACATGCTTGACAATCTCTTTGAGGAACGGCTGGGAAAGAATGACCTGCTACCTTTAGGCGAGAATGGCGACCACCTGTTGGTGGAAACCTCTTATTTCAGTCCTCCAATGGGATTGAAAAATATCCTGCTTCGTATCAAATCTAAAGGATACCACCCCGTTCTCGCCCATCCGGAGCGTTATGTTTATATGGGTGAATCAGATTACCGACAGCTAAAAGACATGGGTGTGAAATTCCAGCTTAATCTTCCGTCAATAGCGGGTATGTATGGCAATCGGATTAAGAAGAAGGCCATGTTGCTATTAAGAGAACAGGCTATTGCTTATATAGGGACAGACATTCACAGTTACAGTATATTTCAAAAGTTCATTTGCACGGGTGTTACAAGAAACGTACAAAAACTGCTTGATTTATAGTCAGATTATTAATGCAACTATGGATAGCCAAACTATAACAATAAACGAATATAGAAACGATGGTTCATTTATCAATCTGTATTATAATGAATCAATAGGTGAATATGGTGCGCATACGGCTTTTCTGCATACGGATTAATGTTATTCTGTAAATCAAACGATTATAATACTTTGCAGAGTTTCTCCAAAGAAATGCAAATGCCGTGTCTGATAATAGCAAAGAAAGTACTTATGCAGTTGTTGCAAAAGACGACCTACATCACCGGAACAGACGATTCTTATATCAGAATCAGAATGCCGGAGAAAATAACTATGGATGCATATAGAGGCTGGGTAAAAACGCTGAAAGGCAAAATACCTGAAGTTTATAAAATATAATCTAATATAAAACGATGGAGATACTATTAATTCTTGGCTTCTGCTGATTGTTCTCTGTGCCTTGTGCGGAATAAGTATTTATTTGTCGGTTATGGGCTTTCTGGAGAAAATGCATTTGCCAACGATCATTTAGTTATTCATCTTTTCCACAATCGCAGGGGGGGGGATTTGTTCATTCTTTGCCAGCCAGACGTATGACGGAATTATCTACATTTCAAATATCTATTTAATATTGGGTGGTATCGCCGCATTGACTTTATTCCGGAAAATATCCGGTGCGGAGTATAAACATCCGCAGATATTATGGATCTTCTGTCTCATACTTTTACCATTGGGAGTTGTAGGATTGTTGTTCCCGCAAAATTTTTTCGATTAGATTATCTGAATATAAATATAACATAAAATTCAATGAAAGGAATTGTTTTAGCCGGAGGCTCCGGCTCCCGTCTTTATCCTATTACTAAAGGTGTGAGCAAACAATTGCTTCCTATTTTTGATAAACCGATGGTATATTATCCCATCTCCGTTTTGATGTTGGCTGATATTCGGGAAATTTTAATCATTTCTACTCCTTACGATCTGCCGGGCTTCAAACGGCTTCTGGGTGACGGTTCGGATTATGGCGTACATTTCGAATATGCCGAGCAACCCTCTCCAGACGGGCTGGCACAAGCCTTCCTTATCGGAGAAAAGTTCATCGGGAATGATTCCGTCTGCCTCGTGTTGGGCGACAACATTTTCCATGGGAACGGATTTACCGCTTTGTTGCGTGATGCCGTATACACAGCAGAAGAGGAACATAAAGCAACGGTGTTCGGCTACCGAGTGAATGATCCGGATCGCTACGGCGTAGCTGAGTTTGACGTAAACGGTAATTGTCTCTCCATAGAGGAAAAACCAAGACAGCCGAAATCCAACTATGCGGTGGTAGGGCTTTATTTCTACCCAAACAAGGTGGTGGATGTAGCCAGGCATATCAAGCCGTCGGCACGTGGAGAGCTGGAAATTACAACCGTGAACCAGCAGTTTCTGGAGGATAAAGAACTGAAGGTACAGACTTTGGGCAGAGGATTTGCCTGGCTCGATACAGGTACCCATGACTCCTTGTCGGAAGCATCTACCTATATCGAAGTGATCGAGAAACGGCAAGGATTGAAAGTGGCTTGTTTGGAGGGTATCGCCTACCGCAAAGGATGGATTGACCGCGAGAAGATGCAGCAGTTGGCTCAATCGATGTCGAAGAATCCATACGGGCAATATCTGTTGAAAGTGATTGAAGAGGTGGATCGTACCAGAAAAGGTAATTTGGATTAAAAGAGAATATCGTTTGAAACAATAATAATGGAAGTCATTCAGACAAGTATAGACGGTGTGGTTATCCTTGAACCCAAGGTGTTTAGGGATGCCCGTGGTTATTTCTTTGAGTCGTTCTCGCAACGGGAGTTTGAAGAGAAGATACGAAAAATCGACTTCGTACAGGACAATGAGAGTATGTCCTCCTACGGCGTGATACGTGGATTACATTTCCAACGCCCGCCTTTTACGCAAAGTAAACTGGTGCGTTGTGTAAAAGGACGTGTCTTGGATGTGGCGGTCGATATTCGCAAGGGTAGCCCCACTTACGGACAGCATGTGGCTGTGGAACTGAGTGAATGGAACCATCGGCAGTTCTTTGTGCCCCGCGGCTTTGCACACGGTTTCTCCGTGTTGAGTGAAATAGCCGTATTCCAGTATAAGTGTGACAATTTCTATACACCGGAAGCGGACGGAGGCATAAGTATCAAGGACGAAACTTTAGGCATAAACTGGCAGATCCCGGTGGAGAAGGCTATTCTTTCCGAAAAAGACGTCAGACACGGTTGCCTGAAGGACTTTAATTCCCCGTTTGATTACAACATTAACCTATATCCCGAGTCCGAATAATCATGAATATACTTGTTACAGGAGCCAACGGACAGTTGGGCAATGAAATGCGCATGGTTGCTCGTGATAGCAACGACCACTATATTTTTACCGATGTCAATCAACCGGAAAGGGTTACAACACTCCACTTGGATATTACTGACTTGGAAGCAGTCCGCAGAATGGTGACGGATAGCCGTGTGGATGTTGTCGTGAACTGTGCCGCCTATACCAATGTGGATGCAGCCGAGAGTAACGAGGCGCTGGCAGAGAAACTCAATGCAGTAGCACCCGAGAATCTTGCAAAAGCGATGAAGGAAGTCAATGGGCTGTTGGTACAGATTTCTACTGATTATGTGTTTGGCAAAGAGCCTTATAACGTACCTTGCAAGGAGGATCAAAAAGGAACACCTACGGGAGTATATGGTTTGACCAAACTGCATGGCGAACAGAAAATACAGGCTACCGGTTGCAAACATGTCATTATCCGTACGGCTTGGCTTTACAGCGAGTTCGGTAAGAACTTCTGTAAGACGATGATGAATCTGACGGCTACCAAGCCACAACTGGAAGTGGTATTCGACCAGACTGGTACACCGACATACGCCCTTGATTTGGCCAATGCCATTCAATGCGTATTGGCCGATTACAGCCGGGAGCGAGCATTCGAACGATATGGCAAGACGGGCATCTATCACTATTCCAACGAGGGCGTTTGTTCGTGGTATGATTTCACCAAGATGATAGCTGAATACAACGGCACAACTGTTTGTGACATACAGCCCTGCCATAGCAACGAGTTTTCCAGCCCGGTGACACGTCCTTCATATTCAGTCCTCGACAAGACAAAAATTAAGGAGACTTTTGGAATAAGGATTCCTTATTGGACAGAATCGCTGAAACAATGTATCAACAATATGAAAAAATCGGAATAAAATGAGAAAGAGAAATATCGTCATCACCGGGGGAGCCGGCTTTATCGGTAGCCATGTGGTACGCTTATTCGTAAACAAATATCCGGAGTACAACATTATCAACTTGGATAAGTTGACATACGCCGGAAACTTAGCTAACCTGAAAGATGTGGAAGATAAACCCAACTACAAGTTCGTGAGGATGGACATCTGCGACTTCGATGCTTTCTATAAACTGATGCAAGAGGAACAAGTGGACGGTATCATCCACTTGGCGGCTGAAAGCCATGTGGATCGCAGCATTAAAGATCCATTTATATTCGCCCGAACCAATGTAATGGGGACACTGTCTCTGTTGCAAGCATCCAAACTCTATTGGGAGTCTTCGCCGGAGAAGTACGAGGGTAAACTCTTCTATCATATATCCACTGATGAGGTATATGGCGCATTGGAGATGAACCGTCCTGAAGGTATCAAGCTCCATTTACGGCAACTGCATCTTCATCGGAGCATCATTTGGCCTACGGTGACGATTTCTTCTACGAAACGACGAAATACAATCCTCACTCACCCTATTCGGCGAGCAAGGCAAGCAGCGACCACTTTGTACGGGCTTATCACGACACTTACGGTATGCCCACTATTGTAACCAATTGTTCCAATAACTATGGTCCGTACCAATTCCCTGAAAAACTGATACCCCTATTCATCAACAACATTCGTCATCGCAAACCGTTGCCTGTGTATGGTAAGGGAGAAAACGTGCGCGACTGGCTTTATGTTGAAGACCATGCCCGTGCTATCGACATCATCTTTCATAAGGGGAAAGTGGGAAACTCGTACAATATCGGTGGTTTCAATGAATGGAAGAACATTGATATCATAAAGGTTATTATAAAGACAATGGACAGGCTGTTAAGCAAGCCCGAAGGTTATTCCCTCGATTTAATTACTTTCGTGACCGACCGTAAGGGACACGATATGCGCTATTCCATCGACTCTTCCAAACTGCAAAAGGAAATGGGTTGGGAACCAAGCCTCCAGTTTGAAGAGGGGATTGAAAAGACCGTCCGATGGTATTTAGAACATCAGGAATGGATGGACGACATCACTAGTGGTGAGTATGAGAAGTATTATGAGGAGATATACAAAGGTTGATATCCTATACAAACAAAAATTACCACAAATCGGATGTTCGAGTCAATACGAATCAGACAACAGGCTCAAGGTCACGATATTCCTTATTCGCATCAAAGCCCGGACAACAGGGCTTTTTCGGGTCGAGGTCGGAGATACCTGCAATCAACGTTCTCGAATAACACTTATGCAAGTTATCGAGCAACTTTCTCAACGCCGCCTTCTGCGCATCGGTATTGGTGTAGCAGGGTGTCTTGCAGTCACGGGCAAGCCCTCCCACATACTCCATGCGTACGGAGAAGATATACTTCGATGACAAAGTAAGTACTACTTCGATAAGAAAGTAAGATATACTTTCGGTGGTGAAGCAAGTATAAAATCCAAGAATATGAAAACGAATAAAGAAATCAAGATTGCCGTGGCCGGAACGGGCTACGTTGGGATGAGCATTGCCACGCTGTTGGCACAACACCATCAGGTGATAGCCGTGGATGTCATTCCCGAAAAGGTGAAACTGATCAATCAGCGGAAATCACCTATACAAGATGAATATATTGGTAAATATTTGGCGGAAAAGCCGCTGAATCTCATGGCAACCCTTGATGGTGCAGCAGCTTACAGGGATGCCGACTTTGTGGTGATAGCCACTCCCACCAACTACGACCCTGTGAAGAACTATTTCGACACAAGCCACGTGGAAGAAGTGATTGAGTTAGTGAAAAGTGTCAATCCTAACGCTATCATGGTCATCAAGAGTACAATTCCCGTAGGTTATACCGAAAGCGTGCGCAAGAAGCTCGATACCGGGAACGTGATATTCTCGCCGGAGTTCCTTCGAGAAAGCAAGGCTTTGTATGACAACCTCTATCCCAGCCGCATCATTGTGGGCAGACCGGAGGGCGATGCCCGTTTGGACGAAGCTGCACATACTTTTGCAGCCTTGTTGCAGGAAGGAGCGATAAAAGAAAACATTGATACGCTTTTCATAGGCTTGACCGAAGCGGAAGCCGTGAAACTCTTCGCCAATACCTATCTCGCCCTGCGTGTGAGCTACTTCAACGAGTTGGACACCTACGCCGAAATGAAAGGATTGGACACCCAAGCCATCATCAACGGTGTAAGCCTTGACCCCCGTATCGGTACGCATTACAATAACCCATCGTTTGGCTATGGAGCTATTGCCTGCCCAAAGACACGAAGCAATTGCTTGCCAACTATGCCGATGTGCCGGAAAATCTGATACAGGCCATTGTAGAGAGTAACCGTACCCGCAAGGATTTCATTGCAGACAGGGTATTGAACAAGGCGGGTTATTATGACTATTACAATCGTGGCGATTTCAATCCCAACAAGGAAAATAAGTGTGTTGTAGGTGTCTATCGCCTGACCATGAAGTCGAACAGCGACAATTTCCGTCAGTCCTCCATCCAAGGGGTGATGAAGCGAATCAAGGCGAAAGGTGCGGAAGTCATCATCTATGAGCCGACATTGGAAAACGGCAGTACATTTTTCGGAAGCAAGGTGGTGAATAATCTTGTCGCATTCAAGGCACAAAGCCAAGCCATTATCGCCAACCGCTATGATGCTTGCCTTGATGATGTGGAGAATAAGGTCTATACAAGAGATATTTTCAGGAGAGATTGAATCTTTATTTCATAAGGATATAAAAGAATCTCTTATCAACGAGACTGCAAATCCGTTAATCAGTATTGCGGTAACTAAAATTGCGGATAAACAAATTGATTTTACCTAATTTAACCGAAGACAGAAATTCTTACAATATATGTAAGATAACAAACTTGCTTTCGATGATATTCGTGAATGTTTCTGCGACTACGCCTTTCATATGTTGACTATGACACACCCAATAAAACATTATGAAACATTAAGTCAACTATGTTTCTATTGATTATCAATAGTGCAATGTGCCTGTTTTCTAGAAACAAATGAAATTCTATTTGTAAGATGGGACAACCTATGACGGACAATAAACGAATTGTCAAAAATACACTCTTGTTATATATAAGGATGTTACTGATGTTATTGGTAAATCTTTACACATCAAGAGTTGTGTTAGACGTTTTAGGCGTAGCTGATTATGGCATATATAATTTGGTTGGCGGTGTAGTAGTTTTATTCTCTTTTCTAAATAATGCGATTTCCAGCGCAACACAACGTTTCTTTAATGTCGCATTAGGAAAAAAGAATGTGGAAGTCTTTCAACAGACATTCAACATAAGTTTGACTATTCATATTTATATTGCTGTTTTAGTCTTAATGCTTTCAGAAATAATAGGTTCATTCCTTATTAACAGTTATTTGAATATACCCGAAGACAGACTTACAGCAGCTAATATAACTTTCCAATTTTCTATTCTGACATTTGCCGTACAAATAATCAGAGTACCTTATAATTGTTGTGTCGTCGCTCATGAAAGAATGGCTTTTTATGCCTATAACAGTCTTTGGGAGGTCTTTCTGAAATTAGGTATGGTTTTTTTGCTGATGTTCTTGCCTTTTAGCAAACTGGAATTGTATGCATTCCTTATGTTCTTAGTCTCTTTTTTCAATTATCTGGCTTATCGCTTTTATTGTCTTCATTGTAAATTGATTCAAAAATATGAGTTTGTCAGAAACTCTTCCAGTTTCAAGGAGATTTTAGGCTTTATAAGTTGGAATATGCTCTCCTCTACTTCCATCACAATTCAAAAACAGATTATAAATATAGCAATCAATGCTTATTGTGGCGTTATTGCCAATGCGGCAGTAGGATTGGCAACCCAGTTAAGCGCAGGAGTCTCAACCTTTGTGTCTAATTTCCAATTGGCATTCAATCCGCGGCTGATGAAACTTTATGCTTCTCGCCAATTTGAGGAGCTAAAAAAAATGCTGCAATGGACAACGAAACTCTCTGTCCTTTTATTACTCCTTTTTTCAATACCCATATTGCTAAACCTGAATTATGTAATCCATGTATGGTTGAAACAAATACCGACTTATTTGGTTGTATTCAGTTTATTGTCCATCATGGAATCTATTGTTGCAGCCATATCTACCCCATTGACGATTGTCATACATGCTGTAGGGAAAATAAAATATTATAGTATTATATTAAGTATCATAACTTTGACAAATGTACCGATTGCTTACCTGATGTTGCATCTTGGATTGCATCCGGCATGGGTCTTTGCTTTCCAGACATTTAATCAGATGATCATTTGCGTATTCAGATTTTTGTATCTCAACAAGTATCTTTTTATATCCAAAACCCAATATATGAGGAACGTCATTTTTCCTACGGTTTGGGTCTCTTTATTGGGAATCATCGTTTGCTACTCGATTTCGCAAATATCTTTTACATATCAATATGCTAATATCGTTTTAGAAATCATTGCTATGGGAATATTGATAGTATTATTTGGTTTCACAAAAAATGAAAGAGCTTCCGTATATAATCTCGTAAAGTTGAACCGTATATTCAGACGAAATGCTTAGAACTGCCATTATAATCCTATGGGCTATCAACATAATCAAGGTAACAGCGATTCCAATACCCATTCCTAATGCTGTTTACTATGGTAGTTTTGCTTGGTAGCACTTCTTTTGTTGATATATGAGGGACGCAATTGCAAGATTAGCACTTTTATATTGTTGTTCGTTTTAACCGCATTGCTCTCTACCGCATTCAACAGCATCGTCAATCCGGACATTGCCTTTTTCAAGCCTTTAGATAGAATAGCTGGATTTGTCATGATGATGATAGCAATAGGACCATTGTTCATATATGCCAATAAAGAGCCGCAACAACTGCTTTATACTCTATTGTCTTGGTCTTTTACCATCATAACATTGCTGTCTTTCCTTTTTTACATACTTGGAATGGGGTTCGTATATAAGAGGAGCATGTTTGTAGGAGTGTCAATCCATGCGATGATATTAGGACCTATATCGGGGATAACCATGCTGAATTTAATACATCAACTATTCATCGCTAAAGAGAATAAAATCAAAGTAATGTATGGAATGGGCATTGTGATAGCATTGCTCACATGCTTTTTAGCCGGTTCCAGAGGAGCGTTAGCCGCAGGGCTTTTTAGCGCCGCATTTCTTATATTCAAACAGTATAGCCTAAGAATATGTACGGCTATCCTTGCCGCAACCATCATCATTGGTATTTTTACGGTACCGGTTTGGCTTCCTTATACGGAAACAATGCAAAAGAAAATAGAGTATGCGTCCGAAGTTGGTCACTCATCACGTGATGCGCTGTGGAATGACAGAATCAAGGAGTTTGAAGACAGTCCTATAATAGGGCAGGGATTTGCGTCAATAAACCGCATGGTGGCAACCCGGACACCCTTTTCGATTGTTACCCGAAGTTTGGAGCCTGGTAGCAGCTGGTTGTTCATTCTCTCATCATTAGGGATTATGGGGTTTGGGCTGTTTATAGCCATGCTGATAAAAGCTTGCCATGAATTTGTCATGGCTAAAGAATATACGCCCGATATATGGCATACAGCCATCTTGTTCTTCTTCTTTGTCCATTTTTTCATTGAAGGATATGTTCTCCATTCGGGTGGGATACTATTTGTATTCTTTTGGTTGACTTTATACATGAATTTCAGATCTATCTATGACAAAAGTTTTATTGACAACAAACCATCCGGCACCTTATATAAATAGATGGATAGAGAAAATGAATCTCTATTACGATACGGATGTCCTTTATTATGCGGAGAAAGCCAAAGTCAAGGCATGGAAAAGATTTTCTCCGTATCAAGGAGAGATTATTTCAAAAATGGGTTTCGTGAAATTGACCAATTACGTTTCACATGCAGATTTGGTGATACTGGGAGGATGGAACAATTTGTATTATTTTGCAATTCTGGTGTACGGATTGTTTACTAAACGTAAGATTGCATTATTCAGCGACTATCCCAAACCGCAAAAAAAGAACCTCAAATACTTTATAAAAAGGATAGTCTTCAAGAATTGTTTCAGTGCCATTTTATGCGCAACCCAAAGTTCTTGCCAATTTTACGCATCCATCTATGGGATTGATAAAAGCAAACTATTCGTTTTTCCCTATATGTCAATGGACGTTATTGAACAGGACGCAATTGCAATGTATTGGACAAAACGTATGAAACAAATTTCAGACGGAGATAGGATACGGATTTTTATTGCAAATAATTTCTATGAGAGGAAGGGTTATGAAACTATTTTTAAGGCATTCAGAAAGCTAAAGAATGAAAATCTTTTATCTCGATTTTCCATAAAAATCGCAGGTGTAGGAGAAGATCTTGAAAAATATAAAGAAGTATTCCATCAATTGGATTCTGAAATCATTTTTTTAGATTGGATAGAAGATGAGGAATATACCCGAACCATGTTGAATACGGATGTCTTTATCCATGCGTCTATATTTGAACCATTTGGAATTCCTCCTATTGATGCGATGAAATGCGGGAAAGTTCTTGTTTGCTCGAAAGGAATCAAATCGGTAGAAGGAATCATTGAGGATGGATCTAACGGGTATGACTTCAATCCGAAAGATGACGATAAGCTATACAAAAACTTGTGTTCAATCTTACAGCATAGAAATGAACTTGAACAAATTGGAACGAAAGCCAAAGAAGAAATTTACAAATATTACAACGAAAACACAATTATAGAATCTATTAACAAGACAATATCTTTAGAGAAATGAAATTTCATAACATCATAATTCAGGCAAGAGACTATTACCGTACTCTTTCACAGAAAAAAGAAGTACGTACGATAATGTCCGGAATACCAGTCCGAAGGTTATCACAATCCCAAAAGAAACTTATTTCCCAATATTTCAAAACAAACATAGGGATAACGACACATGATACATTATGGCATGAAATGTATTACTCCATCAATAACGACTTTGATGTTCGCTATATTCCAATAAACAAGGTATTCCAACGTGTTATATCAAGACTCAATGATGAAACCACGATGCGTGCCTATGCGGACAAGAACACTTATGATATTCGGTTCAAAGAATTCAACCAACCCATGACTATTCTAAAAAAATGGGGGGGGGATTTTTACATTGACAATAAAATCGTTTCTGAAAAAGAGGCGATTAGACTATTTGGAACATTGGATAACGTTATAATTAAGCCTGCACTGGAGACAGGGCAAGGACATGGTGTTTTTTGTTTTCATCAAAAAAATCTCATTGTCTCTCCCGAACAGTACTTGCGCTCGTTAGGCGATAACTTTATCATCCAGGAACGGGTTAAACAACATGCTGAGATTGCAAAATTAAATCCTTCGTCATTAAATACATTTAGGATAGTTACATACAGAGAAAGAGACAATGTTTATATCCTTAACGTAACACTCAAAATTGGACACAAAGGAGAAGTCGTAGACAATGGACATGCGGGTGGATATTTTGTCGGGACAAACGAGGATGGTACATTAAAAAAGTGGGTATATTCTCTCAATCCTTTTTCTAAAAAAGAAATGACAGAATCAGAAATCAAAGTGGATGGATTACCCGTTCCGTCATTCCATAAACTCAAAGAGACCGTATGTGAACTCTCTTTACTTTTGCCATATCACAGGATAGTGGGATGGGACATGGCCATTGGCGAAAATGGAAATCCTCTACTTGTCGAACTGAATGTCAACGGATTTGGCGTTAATATCATTCAAATTCCCAATGGGGCACTTTTGGGTAAATACACAGAGAAGATACTTAATAAAGTAAAATAAGAGGAAGATAAAGAGATACAGCAAGAAGATTGAACCGATCACGGTAGCAAATTATCTTATTAAAATCATCAACTACTATTTCGGAGATAATAGAGATAAGCCACAAGTTCCTTGGAGGCAATAATTAATGATGAAAAAGATTATTTTTAATTGTAAGAATGGCTTTTTGCGTCAACATTCGCATAAAGCCTTGCGAGAATGCCTCAGTTATGAGATATTTCATGGTAACGAGAAACTAAATATTTCATTTGGAAAGCGCAAAGCTTTGGTTGGGTATGCCTACAATCATTGTCCTTTTTATAAGGAATACTACGATAGTAAAGGTTTTCATCCCTCAATGTTGAAAACGGAAGCCGATTGGGAGAAGGTGCCTGTATTGGAGAAACAGATGATAAGGGGGCATGGGGAAAGAATGTTTTCCGACATCGCAAACAGAAGTAGGCTTTCTCCTTCAAAGACAGGAGGCTCGACAGGAAAGCCCTTGGTGGTTTATAAATCGAAAGACGTGCATTTTGAGGTCTTGGCATGGAGGGCATTAAGTTGGTACGGTGTGGCACCTTGGATGAATGAAGCTATCGTACATCGCCGTGTTCCTGTGACATTCAAAGAGAAACTTATCAACAGAGCGATGTGGTGGCCTACCCAGAGGGTATACTTGAGTGCTACCAGAATATCAGACAAGAAGCTTGCACGATTTGTTGATGAGATAAGGCTGAAAAAAATCAAATGGATAGTAGGCTATTGTGGCTCTTTAGAATACGTGGCAGATTATATCCTAAAAAACAATATAGGCATTTCGTGTGTGAAGTTGGTTTGGTCTACCAGTTCCCCTCTAACCAAAATCGTAAGAGAAAAGTTAGAGAATGCATTTAATTGCCCGGTGATGGATCAGTATGGATGTTGTGAAATGGGAAATATCGCCGTACAAAAGCCGATGGAGGATTGCTTGACAGTCAACAATGATTATGTTTGGGTGGATATAGTAAATACCGAGGGGGCAAACGTTAGGAAAGGCGATTTGGGCGATGTATGTATTACAGACCTTAATACGCTTGAATTTCCTTTGATAAAGTATCGTCTTGGAGACAGAAGTCGATTGTTGGAGAGTTGCAAGGAGTCGGCAGACGGTTTTCAAAAGATTGCATTTGTGCAAGGACGCACAAGCGACATGCTTTATCTGCCCGGCGGGGATGTATTGGATGGTTCTTTCCTAACTACTATCTGCGACAACTATTCAACTCACATATCCTGTTATCAGATATACCAGTCTGCTGATTATAACGTGACTTTTAGGGTCGTCCCTAAAAGTTCCGACCAATCCCATCTGATTATAATAAACAAAATTACCAATGATTTCCGCTCTCTCGTAAAAAATGTGATTGACATAAAGGTCATTATCACCGATTCGATAGAGGATTTTGCCGGAAAGCGGAAGTTCATCATCAGCGACATAGCATTATCAAAATTACAAAAATGAAAACACTTCATTCCGGCTCACTCAACGTGAATGCGGGGGGGCCTGCGATGAGTATGAGTCTGACATTAAAGGGGCTTGAAAAGGCAGGTGTAAAGACTGTAGGCTTGTGCGAAGAGATAGCTTCGGACGGCAAACTGATCGCTCCCGACCTAAATATCCGGTTCACACACAGAGGCAAGTATGGAACATTTGCATATGTGGATAACATTTATGAATGTTTGAAAAAAGAGGCGGATGTGGACATTTACCATATCCACGGCACATGGATGTATCACGGACTTGCAGTTTCCCGATATGCTCATAAAACAGGAAGAACATACGTAGTTTCGCCTCGTGGAATGCTTTATCCGCAGGCGTTGGCACATCATGCTTTACTGAAAAAGGTAATGATGGAGTTTTACCAAAAGGATGTTTTTTCTGAGGCAGCATGTATTCAGGCTACCTGCAAGGAAGAAATGGAGCATTATCGTGCGTTGGGTTTCAAGAATCCGGTGGCGGTGCTACCCAATCCGATAGACATCAACGAAATCATAGACCGAGAGATTCCGAACAAACCGATATATAAAGTAGGTTATCTCGGACGGCTGCATCCACGTAAGCGGGTGGAGCGGTTAATTTATGCGTTTAGCGAACTTAGGGAAGAACTGAAAGACTGCCATTTGATGATAATCGGCGGCGGTGATGAAATATATCGGGCTTTCTTGGAGGCAGAAGTGAAGCGATTGGACGTGAAAAATGTGGAGTTTACCGGGTTTCTGACAGGAAAAGAGAAAGATGATGCGATAACGGGGCTGTCACTTCTTGTCGTACCCAGTGACTTTGAGAATTTCGGGAACATCGTGACGGAAGCATTGGTAAGAGGTGTGCCAGTCATAGCCTCGAAAGGAATGCCGTGGCAGGAACTGGAGGAGTGTCATTGCGGATGGTGGATAGATAACGACCAAAATAGTATTAACCAAACATTGTTGGAGGCCGTTACCATTCCGAATGAAGAGAGACTGCGTATGGGTATGAACGGTAAGCGGCTGATGCGCGAGAACTACTCCGTAGAGGTACTTGGCGAGAAGATGAAGCGGCTTTATGAATGGATATTAAATGGAGGTTACAAACCGGAATTTGTGTATGAGTGAAACGAAGATTGATCTATCTAAATATCACAACGCCCTGAACTGGCGCCACCAGTTGGTGCGGTTGCTGTGGAATATGGTGTGGGGATTGCTCGCCCGTCCATTGCCACGAAGCATGGGGAGTGGATGGAAGCGTTTTCTGTTGCGGTTGTTTGGGGCAAAAGTCCATTCTACTGCCGTGGTGTATTCCTCGGCCAAAGTGTATTACCCTGCCAACTTGGAGATGGATGCATATAGCTGTTTAGCCTCGGAGGTGGACTGTTACAATGTGGCTCCGATACGAATCGGAGCGAATACGACCGTGTCGCAAGGAGCTTACCTGTGTACGGCGAGCCATGACATAACCAATCCGCTGAATCCGCTGATTACCGCTCCCATCGTGATAGAAGATCAGGCATGGGTAGCTGCCGGCGCTTTTGTTGGTATGGGAGTTAAGGTCGGACAAGGTGCGGTTGTAGGGGCACGGGCAGCAGTATTCAAGGATGTAGAGGCTTGGACTGTCGTAGGCGGAAATCCGGCTAAAGAGATAAAGAAGAGAATTTTAAAATAACAACTATGGTATATAATCCGGTACAAACTAATTCTATGCCCTTTAAGTGCAAACTTAAAAATATAGCGTGGAAAGTGATTAATAAGACAATCTTCCGTTTTACCCCCCCCTATTTAACAATATTTAGGAAATACAGGGTGCTTTTGGTAAGATTGTTTGGTGCAAAAATAGACTGGAATGTTTCCTTACATCCTACAGTGACGATAGATTATCCTTGGAACTTAGAAATGAAAGACAGATCCTCATTAGGAGAACATTGTTGGGCTTATGCGATGGCATCCATTTCTATAGGCAAATTGAGTTGCATCGGGAAAGATGTTTATCTATTGACGGGTAGCCATGATATTGAAAAAAACACTTTTGATTTGGTGACTAAACCGATTGTTATAGGTGATGGTTGCTGGATTGCGACTGCTTCTACCGTGTTGCCAAACGTGACAATCGGTGATTATAGCGTAATAGGTGCTAATTCTGTTGTATGCAAAAATGTAGACAGTTACTGTGTCGTGGGTGGCAATCCCGCAAAGTTTATCAAGAAACGAATTATCAAGGAATAATCCTTCTTTTCAATATCTCTATGCCACATTGCATCTGATGTGGCACAATTCATCGTGAATTTATGTTAGATATTACTGTTATCATCCTCACTTACAACGAGGAAATACATATCCGCAGGTGTTTGAAGAACGTGAGGCAATTTGCCTCGAAAGTATATGTAGTGGATTGCTTCTCTACGGACAAAACCGTTGAAATAGCTAAAAAAATAGGTGCAGAGATTGTGGAACACGAATGGCCCGGCAACCAGGCCGAACAGTTCAACTGGGCTTTAGAGAATCTTTCGATTTCCACCAAATGGGTGTTGCGCTTGGACGCAGATGAATATCTGCTACCTGAATTAGTGGAAGAATTGCAATCTAAATTATCGACATTACCGAAAGATGTAACCGGCATCATCTTTAACCGTCGCCATATCTTTATGGAGAAATGGATGAAGCGGGGCATATATCCGGTGAAACTGTTGCGGGTATTCCGATATGGCAAAGGGATGTGTGAACAGCGATTGATGGATGAGCATATCCAATTGGCCGAAGGCCGTGCCGTGGAGTTTGAACATGATTTCTGCGATCATAATCTGAATGACTTGTCTTGGTTCTGCCACAAACATGTGAACTATGCCATACGTGAGGCTGTGGACTTGCTGGACATTGAACTGGACTTGACCGGTGCGGCCGAGACGGATGAGAACAAGAACATAAGCCGACAGGCACAGAGCAAGCGAATGAAGAAGCATAAATACGTCCGTCAACCTCTGTTTTGGCGTTCCTTTGCCTATTTCTGTTACCGCTATTTTCTGAAAGGGGCTTGTTTGGACGGTAAGGTTGGTTTCATCTGGACTTTCCTGCAAGGCTGGTGGTATCGCACGCTGGTAGATGCCAAGGTATATGAAATCAAGAAAGCTTGTGGTAACGATAAAGAAGAAATCAAGCGCTTCCTGAAAGACAAATACAATATCACATTATAAATATCGAGTGAAAGTATCAGTAGTCAATGCAATGTGGAATGCTGGTGTGACTATTCGTGACACTTTGGAAAGCGTGCTCAGTCAGACCTATCCCAATATAGAACATATCATTGTGGATGGGGGAAGCACAGACAATACAATGTCATTGATCAGGGAATACGAGTCTCGGCATAATGGCAGGATGCTGTACGGTAATCACAATTACAAAAGACAAACTTTTGACCTTATCGTAAAGCCTATTGTTATTAAAGATGGTGCATGGGTTGGCGCTCAATCCACTGTTTGTCCCGGAGTAACGATGCATTCGCATAGTGTTCTTTCTGTCGGTTCCATAGCCTCTAAAGATTTAATGCCATATTCGATATATCGAGGAAATCCAGCTGTTAAAGTCGCAGAACGGGTAATGTCCGAATCATAGTCAAACTCTTCGCCCGAAATCAATTCAATTTAATCTGATGAAAATAACAATTGTCACCGCTACATGGAATAGCGGTGCGACTTTGCGTCACACAATGCGGAGTGTGTTGTCACAATCCTATCCAAATATAGAGCATATCATCGTGGATGGCGGTTCAACTGATAACACAATGGAAATCGTGCATGAATTGGAACCTGAGTATCAAGGTTGCTTGCGCTATATCAGCGAGAAAGACAAAGGGATATACGATGCCATGAACAAGGGTATCGCAATGTCTACAGGCAATATCGTAGGAATACTTAACAGTGATGATTTCTATACCAGCGATAGTGTACTTTCTACAGTGGTATCCGCATTTGAAGATGGTAACATAGATGCTGTTTACGGCGATATACATTATGTACAAGACAATGATTTACAAAAGTGTACCCGTTATTACTCTTCGAAACTTTTTCATCGCCGTTGGATGCGTCTCGGCTTTATGCCGGCCCATCCCAGTTTTTATTGCCGCAAAGAAATATATGAGAAATACGGCGGTTTCAATTTGTCGTACAAAATTGCTGCCGATTTTGAATGTCTGCTGCGATTAATATTCGTCCATAAGATACGGCTTCGATACATCCCGATGGATTTTGTAACAATGCGTACAGGAGGTGCATCGACCAGCGGATTGTCTAGCCATAAACAAATTTTACGGGATCACCAACGGGCATTCAAGGAGAATGGAGTTTACAGTAATGTCCCGCTTGAATCGTTGAGATACATCTACAAAGTATATGAAATTATAGCAACTAAAGTCTCTCGAAAATATACATCACAAATTTGAAATTTATATGAAGACAGCATTAATCACTGGCGTTACCGGGCAGGACGGCTCGTTTCTTGCCGAGTTCCTGTTGGAGAAAGGTTATGACGTACACGGCACCATACGCCGCTCGTCGGTGGACTACCGTGAGCGTATCGCCCACCTGGAGGGGCATCCTAATTTCCACCTCCACTATGCCGATCTCGGCGACTCGATGAGTATCCTGCAAGTGGTGAAAAAGGTAAAGCCTAACGAAATATACAACCTTGCCGCACAAAGCCATGTACAGGTATCGTTCGATTCCCCTGAATTCACCGCAGATGTCGATGCGACCGGCGTATTGCGTATCTTGGAAGCAGTACGACAGTGCGATTTGACTGAAACGTGCCGTATTTATCAGGCTTCCACTTCGGAACTTTACGGCAAGGTGGAGGAAGTTCCGCAGAACGAGAACACTCCTTTTCATCCCTACTCTCCATACGCCGTGGCGAAACAATATGGATTTTGGATTACAAGGGAATACCGCGAGGCGTACAATATGTTCTGCTGTTCGGGTATCCTGTTCAACCATGAATCAGAACGCAGAGGCGAGACATTCGTCACTCGCAAGATTACCCTTGCCGCTGCCCGTATTGCACAAGGCAAGCAGGATTGCCTTTATTTGGGCAATCTGGATTCGTTGCGAGACTGGGGCTATGCCAAAGACTACGTGGAGTGCATGTGGCTGATTCTTCAGAACGACAAGCCGGAAGACTTTGTGATAGCCACCGGTGTACAGCACACGGTGCGTGAGTTTGCCACGCTGGCATTCCACTATGCAGGTATCGAACTTCATTGGGAAGGTGAAGGTGTCCATGAAAAAGGTATTGACATGAAGACAGGGAAAGTAGTGGTGGCCGTAAGTGAAGACTTCTATCGTCCTACGGACGTGGTCAACCTTTTGGGTGACCCGACCAAGGCAAAGAATGAACTGGGCTGGAATCCTCAGACCACCTCTTTTGAAGATTTGGTGAAAATTATGGTGACGCATGATATGCAGAAAGTAGCTGCTGAGCATGTGGCCAGTGTGATGAGAACCAATCTTGCCGAATATCTTGAAAAAGGAATCGTAAAATAATCGACAATGACAATGGAAAAGAACGCAAAGATATATGTGGCCGGACACCGGGGAATGGTAGGGTCGGCCATTGTCCGCGAACTGAAGCGGCAGGGATATGAGAACATTATCACCCGTACCCATAAAGAACTGGATCTGACCCGTCAGGATGCCGTAGAACGGTTCTTCGCCGAGAAAAAACCGGAATATGTTTTTCTGGCAGCTGCCAAAGTGGGCGGCATCGTGGCGAACCAGTCCGCATTGGCCGACTTCATGTACGAGAACATGATACTGGAGATGAACGTGATTCATGCGGCTTGGAAAAACGGCTGCAAGAAACTGGAATTCCTCGGTTCGTCGTGTATCTATCCGCGCATGGCCCCGCAGCCGATGAAAGAGAATTGCCTGCTGACCTCGGAATTGGAGAAGACCAACGAGGCGTATGCTCTGGCGAAGATTTCCGGACTGAAATACTGCGAATACCTGAACCGGCAGTACGGCACGGACTACATCAGCGTGATGCCTACCAATCTCTATGGACTGAATGACAACTACCACCCCGAACACAGCCACGTATTACCGGCACTTATCCGCCGTTTTCACGAGGCGAAAGAGGCCGGACTGAAAGAGGTTACCTGCTGGGGCGACGGCAGCCCTTTGCGTGAGTTTCTCTACGTGGACGACCTGGCGAACCTGTGCGTGTTTCTGATGAACAATTACAGCGGTAACGAGACGGTGAATGCCGGAACAGGAAAGGAACTGACCATAAAGGCTCTTACTGAACTTGTGGCGAAAGTTATCGGCTATGAGGGCGAAATCAAGTGGGATACCGCAAAACCCAATGGCACTCCCCGCAAACTGCTCGACGTGTCGAAAGCCGCTTCGCTCGGTTGGACCTATAAGACTAATTTGGAGGAGGGCATACGCCTCTCTTATGAGGATTTCCTGAACAATCCGATGAGGGCGGAGCGATAACACGATTAAAAAAGATTTATATGCAAATCATACTATTATCTGGCGGCTCGGGCAAACGTCTGTGGCCGCTTTCCAATAATACGCGGTCCAAACAGTTCATCAAGCTGCTGACTGCGCCCGACGGCTCGAAAGAGTCGATGGTGCAGCGTGTGGTGCGGCAATTACGGGAAGCCGGTATCTGCGATTCTATTACCGTGGCAACAAGCCAGTCGCAGTGGGATGTCATCATCAACCAGCTTGGAGACGAGATTCCTGTAGTTACGGAACCGGAACGCCGCAATACATTCCCGGCTATCGCTCTCGCAAGCTCGTATTTAGCATACGAACGTAAGTGCCCCACCGATGAAATCGTAGTAGTTATGCCTTGCGACCCTTATACGGAAGCCGGCTATTTCGAAACAATTCGCAAGATGGTGGATGCCGTAGCAAACGATATGGCAGAGCTGGTATTGATGGGAATCAAGCTACATACTCATCGGCAAAATACGGTTATATAGTGCCCGTGGCAGACGATACGAATACGGAAATTTATAAAGTATCCCGTTTTACGGAAAAACCGGATGTGTCGACTGCTGAGAAATTTATTTCGGAGGGTGCTTTTTGGAATGGGGGAGTGTTCGCTTTCCGGCTGGGATATATGACAGAAATTGCAGCCCGATACATCAAAACCGATAATTTCGCAGAAATTCGTTCACGCTATGGAGAATTTCCGAAAATCAGTTTTGACTATGAAGTTGCCGAGAAAGTCCAATCCGTAGCCGTTATTCCTTTTGCCGGAGAGTGGAAAGACCTTGGTACATGGAACACGCTGACAGATGAACTATCGGAACATGCCACGGGAAATGTTGTCATGGATGACGACTCCGAGAATACACACGTCATCAATGAGCTTGAACTGCCAGTCATGTGCATCGGTACACGGAATCTGGTTATCGCGGCATCGAACGACGGAATCCTGATCTCGGACAAGAGTAAGAGCGAAAACATCAAGACCTACGCCGACCGTCTGCAACATCGGCCTATGTTCGAGGAGCGTCGCTGGGGCGAATATAAAGTGATCGATACAGCAGAGTTTCCCGACGGTTATAAATCTTTTACCAAGCAACTGAAAATCAAATCCGGTAAGTGTATCAGCTATCAGGCACACCGCCATCGTGATGAAGTATGGACGTTCATCGACGGTGAGGGGGAATTGGTACTCGACGGTGTCCGGTCGGTTGTCGGCCGAGGCGATACGGTTACGATCAGGAAAGGTGTCAGACATGCGGTCAAGGCTATCTCCGATTTGACCTTCATTGAGGTGCAGTCCGGTGATCAGCTCGTCGAAGATGATGTCGAGCGGTTCGACTATAATTGGTAACTATATGGTTTATAGTTTGTTTGCATTAATAATAACCAACGATCTAAAAACAGTAAAGATTAAATAACTAATCAATAGAAAATGAAACCTCATAAAATTTTGATTACGGGAAGCTTTTGTTCCGGGAAAAGTACCTTAGTGAATGCATTAGCATCACATTTAGAAAATGTATATGTAATACCTGAAGTAACACGTGAAGTTCTTGCCCTTTACGGCAAAGTTGATTGGAGTCTCCCGGAATTACGGGATTATATATTGATTAAACAACTGATTGAAGAAGAGAAAGCGATGAAATCAAATGCAAAATATATAATTGTAGACTCCGGGATAGTGAGTTTTTTAGCACATGATAGGGTTTTACTACCCGGTGATAATCATCGTCAGGATGTATTGGCATATTTTCATCATAACCCCTATGACTTGGTTTTTGTTTGCGATCACAACGAGGTTGACATTGATGATGATGGTCAACGATATACAGAAACAGATTTACGGAATTATATTAACGAAAAAATAATAGAGGTATTACAATTTTGTAAAATCAATTATCAATACATTGTTGGTACGAGAGAAAGCCGACTTGCAAATGTTATAGATCATATCATAAAATATGAAACTAATGGAGTCTTTAGATAATCCTAAAATTTCCAATGGTATTACAGTTGCCTCTTTCCTACTTGAAGCTATTGATTTTTTCATCCTTCACTGGTCTCCTATTCTATCGATCATTCTAATCGCAGTATTGGGAATTACAGTTTTTATTCAAACTTCAAAAAGAAAAAAATTAAATCAAATAATTACGGAAAAAGAGAGTAGAAATACCGACCTTTCCAATCAAATTAAACAGCTACAAAATGAAAAATCAAGCTTGCAATCAGAATGCAATGAATTAAAAAATGAACATTCTACATTACAACAAGAATATAAGAAAATTATAGGAATGAGAACAACGCATTGGGAATCATTGACAAACGAGACTCGTTATGTCATTATCGAAAATCGTTTTTCAATTTTTAATGCATTGGCTTTATGTGTCGAAAAGATAAAAGATATATTACCTGCCGATAGAAGTAAATATCGGATTACGATTGTTCGTCCCTTATGTGATGAAAGATTCGAATTGTTGTGGTATTTGGGGAAAGATGACATATATAATTCCAATCTTTTAACATGGAAAAAAGAAGAAGAAGAAAACGAAGGATTTTTCTCAAAAGGATTACGGGAAATCAGTGTCGATGTACCATATAAAGTCTATCGTAAAAATGATACCTCATATAGCAGTATGCCAAGAAAACACAAATCAACGTCTGAATATCATTTTATGATCCCATTAAAAGATACAAAATATCGTACATCTCAATTTCCTCAGAAGTGTATCGGATTAATCTCCATTGGAATCCCTAAAGAATATGATTTCTCTGAACAAGAATATTATTCATTTTACGAAAAGATGTATCCGTATGTTGCTAATATAGAATTATTCATTCAAACGTATATTCTTTTCAAAAATAAGATAGATATATTGTGTCGTGGATTGACTGATATGCCATGAAAAAGAGAATAGAAAATATTTTTACGGGAGTAGCCAGCAACATCGTTTATGGATTGTTGTTATTACTTGTCACTTATATTGGTCTTAAGTTTGATGATAAAAGTCTTGATGATTATTTACATTCTTATTCTTTCTATATAATACTGATTCTTATACTCATCATATATATTGAACTATATTGGATTATCAGATTAAAGAAACGATTGCAATCAGCCTTGAATAAGAAAGCCAAAAGGATGCTAGATGCTGTCCAATGCATGGTTATACATCCCGAAAGACCAATATCAGAATTATTGGAACCTTTTATAACTGCGATATATGAGGAACTTGGTGAACATAAGAAGTACAAAATAACCATTGTGCAACCAGTAGAAGGGGGTAGATATAGGCTACTGGCAAGCAGAGGTATTTATAGTATGCAAAAAGTAGACATAGAAAAAGAGTATCATTGGAATGATCCAAATAGTAATTTTATGTTTACAACAGCTCTAAGAGAAAAGAAAGAATATGATATGAAACCTAAAGATGCTGTTAATGATATGCGTCGGGAAGAGACAAGTGAACCATCTGCTTCACATTTTATTATAGCCTTAAAGCATGATAAATATACTTCATTTCACAATCACTGTATTGCATTAATTGGAATAGGCATTCCTAAAGATTGTGATTTTGATTATAGGGATCAAGCTAAAAAGAAAAGATTCTATGATTCTATATATCATATAATTAAAGAAAAAGAAATCATCATATTATTAGAACACGCATTAATACCATAAAGTATGAAAATATCAATAACTGGAGATTTGGGCAGTGGTAAAAGCACTGTTGCCAAACAATTAGCTAAAGATTTAGGCTTCGACTACATTTCAACAGGAACCATATTCAGAGAAATTGCCAAGGAGTATGGAATTGACGTACTCAAATTAAACAAATTAGCCTTGACGGATACGTCTATTGATGATCGTGTTGATGGAAAATTAAAAGAATATAATCAACACCCTACAGGTTTAATCATCGATTCCAGATTAGCATGGCATTTCATTAATGAGTCCATAAAAATTTATTTTGAAGTAGATCCATTGGTCGCTGCTCAACGGGTATTTGGTGATAATAGCCGAAATAATGAGCAGAAATACCCAGACATTAACTTAGCTTACCATGCTCTTCAGGACCGAAAAAGAACAGAAAATCAACGCTATTTGGATCGGTATGGAATCGATTGTGATCACATTGGCAACTATGATCTAGTCGTCAATACTTCGTTATCCGATGTCCCATCCATATGTGATCTGCTTGCTAAAATAATTGCAAATTATCCCGGTACACCGGTCGCAAAATATTGGCTTGATCCTCGAATATTGTATCCCACCGAGAACATCCGAGTTTTAGCCAGAGAAGAGACTAAAATGCTCAAAATTGATATCAGGCAAAACGAGTATGATAAAAAATACCCTATAACATGTATCAAAGTTAATGGCTATTATTTTATTTGGGATGGACATAAAAGATGTAGTGCTGCCATCGAGAATGCAATCGCTTATGTACCTGTCCAAGTAATAGCGATAGATAACCAAGAAATCCACCCGGGACATAGTGCAGTAAAATTTGTGGCTGGAAATATTGATATGAGAAAATATTATGACTGGGAGGATGCACATAATTTTCAATATTTATCTTACCCGAAAGTAACCGAATAAAATGTATATAGACTTTTTGGAGCGAAGCTTTAATTCAGAAAAAACGAATACGCTTCTTTCTTGTATACAGGAAGATGTCTCAAAACAGATATATTTGTATGTAAGTAACAAATGCAATCTGTCCTGTCACCATTGTTACTTAGGAAAAAACATCGAAACAGAAAATTGGGATGTACCAACGATAAAAAACTATATATCGCAGTTGGTTGATGAGGGGTATAATCGTATCAAAATAACAGGAGGAGAACCATTCCTATATACGGAACTTAGAGATTTGTTGGGATGTATCTTCGAATATCCATTTGAGGAAGTTCAAATTGAAACAAACGGGACTATCTTAAACGAAGAAATCATTAATACATATTTAACCCATCCCAATGTAAGATTAAGTATCAGTCTTGATCACTATATTCCTGAAGCACACAATCAATTCCGACATGGTACGGGAGCATTCGAAAAATCTGTTCGGTTTATCGAATATGTACTAAAACGTGGAATTAAGACGAGAGTAACCACAGTCTTGTATCGAGGGAATTATAAAGTAATAAATCAAATTATCACTCACATTCACGAGATGGGTGCCAATGAACATCGAATTATTTTCAATATCCACCCGTCAGGAAATGCGGAGATGCACAAAGGAATTGAATTGTCCTTGGAAGAATGTATGGAAACATTGGACATGGTAACACAATCTCCATTCTTTTATTCGGACCATTTAATCCTTTCTTTACCGCCAGCTTTCCTACCTTATGAAAAAATGCTGAATTTTAAGGCTTGCGGTTGGGGGCGTAATGTACTCGGAATATTGCCAAATGGAGATTTAACAATGTGTTATGGAAATTATACGAAAGATATTCCTGCCGGAGGAAATATACATGATGTCACCGCTAACGAAATAAAGCATCAGCCGTATTTTAAACACCTCAATGTGATAAGAGATCAACCACAAGGGATTTGTGGAAATTGTATCTTTTATTCTTTGTGTCAGGGGATGTGTAAACTAAGTAGTTATACGCACTATAAAAACCTTAACGCTCCATATCCGTTTTGTCAAAGAGCTTATGATTCCGGCATATTTCCGTCGTATGCGATAAAGAATCCACATACAAAAGTGGAATACAAATCATCTGGTAATGTTAATCGTTTAATTCATGACAATGATTCCGATTGAACGAGTTATAATCGACGCTCCCTTTAGTTCGCTGCTTGAAACTCAGAACATAGAAGTACCACCGACTCACTCTATTTTGGTAAAAGTGAATATGTGTGGAATATGTACCTCGGAACAACGTGTTTTTAAAGGAACGGCCAATAAGCCATATCCATATTGGGGAGGTCACGAATTATTCGGATGTGTTGAAAAGATTATCTCCAAATCAAAATTTAACCCTGGGGATTATGTGGCATTGTCTTTAATGCGAGATGTGGGATATGTCGCTATTGCCTGGCAGGTTTGGACAATCATTGCGCCTACGTATCACGTCCAAATGAATTTTCTCAGGGACCGACTGGTACCAGAGGTTTCTGCAATTATATTACGGTTCCTGATGAGCGTGCATTTTTGCTACCTGATATTCCAGATGAAACTTACATATTTGTAGAGCCGACAGCTTGTGTATTAAGAAGCATAGAGGTGGCTGGATCTATCGGTCGAAATGTCGGGATTATCGGTACAGGGACATTCGGAATACTTCATTCTATTGTGTTAAAACAATTGGGATATAATGTAATCTTATTCGGATTAGAACGGATTTATAATCAACCTATATGTCGCATGATTGATGCATACATAAATATTGATGATTATGCAGAAGGCTCTATGAGACCACAGATCGATGCGTTTTTTTGTACTCAGTATGGAGAAAAAGGTCTGGTATATGCTTTAAATATGATAGAACGGGGTGGAACGATTGTTTTATTCCAGTCTATAGCGAATGAGTCGGTTGTTAGCATTGATTACAATAAAGTGCATTACAAAGAAATCAAGATTCATGGAAGTATTGCCCATACGAAACGAAATTTTCAGGATGCCGTTTCTTTTGTTTCGAGACACAATGATCTTTACAAGATATTATCGTTGAAGATTTATTCAAAGAAAGAACACTTAGCTGCATTTCAAGAGTCAATAACCCATAAATTTAACAGAGTTGCCATATCATTCGGATGAAAAGAATTCAAATTAACAGTTTTATATTTGAGGAAATTATTTCTTCAAAACAAATAAAGGAACGGGTTTCAGAGGTTGCCCGACAGATAAATTCCGAATATCAGGGAAAGAAGCCGATTTTTATTCCTGTCTTAAACGGTAGTTTTATGTTTGCATCGAATTTGATTCAACAAATCGATATTCCGTTGGAGATATCTTTTGTAAAATTGAAATCGTACCAAGGTATGGAATCCAAAGGATATATCGATGAAATATCAGGGCTTGACGTCAATATCACGAATCGTCATGTCATTATCGTGGAAGATATTGTCGAATCAGGTCTGACCACCCGATTTCTTATAAATAAATTGTCCAAATATCATCCGACATCAATACAAATAGCTACTTTTTTGTATAAGCCCCAGAAACTAAAAGAAAAAAATCACCCACTCAAATATATTTGCTTTTCGATTGGAGATGAATTTGTAGTAGGCTATGGTTTAGATTTAGATGGATATTACCGGAATTTAAGTTCAGTATATCAATTAGTCAAGTAATCAATAAATGAAAAAATCCTCTCATTACAAAATATCAATAATAGATAACATTACTATTAAGGTTGGTTAGAAATAAACATGTGTAATCTAAATGAAAAAGACCGTCCTTGAATACACGACCGATACCTATCAGGAAGATATTCCCAAACATATCCTTCAAGAAAACAAGATACGTCTGAACTCTTTTTTCTTGGAACAAGAATCTGTACAGAAGAAAGGGATTCTGTTTGTATTCAGATATGCATTCTACTCCGTTGAGAATCCTCGGAAAGTTACGAAACAATATTTATTGAAAGAATATGAAAGGCTGCCTTTGGAAAAAAGGAGTGTACAGCCGGAACAAATACCCGATATGAAACAATACAGTGATATAATACTGTATGGAGATGATACCTCTCCTGAAGCACAGAAACTGTTGACAGAATACCTCCAACGGCATGATTCATTAAAAGTCCAGTTGTCTTTTTTTGACAAGAGAAATGATTCCACCTCCAAGGATGAACGAGCCATCGCATATGCGGAACTGCAGAAGGCATTATTCTTTTGTCGAAGAAAAAGGATACCTCTCCTGTTCGTTTCCTTAAAAGGGATGATAGACGACACCCGTTTTCTCAATCTACTGGAAGAGAGCCATATTGATTTCAGATGTATCGATTTTCCATGGTTCTGCAAGGAGAGTCTGGACCTGATAAAAGCCATGGTGTTGTATGTCCAATTGTCGCAAGAACTTAAAAAAATAAGGATATATGAGGATGAAAACATGAGTGGATAATCGACAATATGCATGACGGTTAAGGATTGGGCAAAGTGGTAAAAAAGAGGTGGAATATAATCAATGGCGAGTATAACGGCATGATAGAGAACATGGAAACGGATATTGCGAGGAATTTTATAGACAATGTCGTTACAAACGATTCGTATATGTGATTTTCACCTATAGGGAGAATTTCATTGGTCGGGGGCATGGTTTTCCATGTTTATAGATGCAGAATATATGATAACAT
Organism: Bacteroides rodentium JCM 16496; assembly: GCF_000614125.1. Taxonomy (GTDB): domain Bacteria; phylum Bacteroidota; class Bacteroidia; order Bacteroidales; family Bacteroidaceae; genus Bacteroides; species Bacteroides rodentium. The sequence continues at coordinate 151,034 of NZ_BAKJ01000003.1, read as the reverse complement.
AGTAGGCAAATACCTTTGCAACATAAAATCTTTTTCGGATACATCATCTTGATGGCGATCATAACAAGTATGGTCGCCGTTTTGTTTCATGAGCGTAACCGGGTAGAAGCTATCAAGACTGAAGCCGTAACTATTCGTCAGATACAGCGTGATGGAAATACTATCCTCCACCTGATTTCCGTTCTCGCCTTTCACGGTGGACAGCCATCTTCTGGACGGAAGAGTATCTGGTCGAATACAGGGAACTCTGCCTGCGTACAGACTCCCTGTTGTGGACGATGCATGGTACGGAATTTGTCCGTAAAGGGCATATCGATATGCTCCGAGGCCTGCAGGCAAGCAAGGAGGCCACCTATACCAGAGCATGCGGTTGTCTCAGCAACAGGATAGTACCGATGATCTTTTGCTGAAACGCCTGCCCATCTCCGTGCAACAGGCAACCCGTCTCCGTACAGTCACCCCGTAAGAAAAAAGGCCTTCCCGGGTGGCTCTGGGCAAAGGAAGCCGTACATTTGCCGCCCGATACGGATACCCTCCACTCGCTAAACCGGGAACTCGGACGAGAGTGACTAAAACATTATTTCGGAAACACTGAATCTGGATAAATAGTTGATATTAATGATAACAAAAAGTGTGTCCCTACAAGCGAAAATCCTTTTCGGATATCTGGTTTTAATGGCTGTTATCATCAGCATGGCCGCCATTCTTTTCCATGAACGCGCGAGGCTCCGGGAACTGGAGGCCGACATCGTAGAAATCCGCCAGGTGCGGGGTGAGCTATCCGAGATACACCGCAATATAACAGTTCTGGCCTCATTAGGCGAGAGTGTTATCGCTTGGGAGGAGGAGGACTACCGTGCCTACCAAACGAGGCGGTTGAGAGTGGATTCCCTGCTACAAGTCTTGAAAATAGGCAGCGACAACATGGTAGATACCACTCAGATAGACACGCTTCGGGGATTGCTGTCAAGCAAGGAGGGGCACCTGTACCAAATCATGCAGGTGTTCCATCGGCAAGACAAAGCCGACAGCTTGCTTGTCAATCATCTGTCCGAAGCTGCCCGGCAAGCGATACAACCACGTACCGTCATGCGAAAGAAGAAAGGCATCGCAGGACTGTTTGGCGGCAAGGAAACTGTGGAAGTGCCCGCGTCTCCCAACAGGCTCCGCTCTCTGAACGAACAGCTTATCGCCTTGCAAACGGAGAGAATACGCAATATGGAGGGCTACACCGACAGCCTGCGTGTCCGTAACAAGGATTTGAACCGGAAACTCTTCGCCTTGCTCGGAAGCATCAACAATCACGCACAAGCCGCCTTCCAAGACAGAGAACGATATATTGCGCAAGCGCACAATTACTCCACCTCCATCATCACGGGGCTGATAGTCGCGGCAATCGTCCTGCTGGTATTCTCGTACCTGATTATCCACAAGCATCTGAAATGGGATGTAAGGCTCAGGGACAAGATGAAAGGTATCATAGACAAGAACAATGAACTGCTGGAAACACGCAAGAATATCATCCTTACCATCTCGCACGATATACGCGCCCCGCTGAATATCATCAACGGCAGCGCGGAACTGGCGGCGGATATCCGTGATAGGAAAAGGCGAAACCATCACCTGACCAATATCAGAATCGTTTGCAGGCATATCCTGCACCTTTTGAACAATCTGCTGGACGTGTACCGTCTTAACGAGTCCAAGGAGACATGCAACAACGTACCATTCAGCCTGAACGATTGGTTGGAGCGTATAGCCACCGGCTTTTCCAATGTGGTGAACAATAAAGGCATCCTTTTTCTTTGCGATTTCAAGGATACGGATGTCGTGCTTCACGGTGACATAGACCGTATCGCACAAATCATAGACAACCTGCTGGCGAATGCAGTCAAGTTCACGGATAGCGGAACGATACGTTTCAATGCCGCCTACAAAGACGGAAATCTCTCTTTGGAGATAAAGGACACAGGCATAGGTATGGACGAAGATACCCTTTCACGCATATTCCGCCCGTTCGAACGTCTGGTCTCGGAAATGAACGCCGACGGCTTCGGGCTTGGACTCCCTATCACGCAAGGTTGGTCAATCTTTTAGGTGGAAAAATAGATGTCGAAAGCGAACCCGGGCATGGAAGCACTTTCCGGGTATTGTTGCCATTGCCGGTTTCCGATGAAAGGATAGAACACGAGGCATCGGCATTGCGGACAACATTCCCGTTGCCCCAAAGCGTCCTTGTCATCGACAACGACCGTCTGCAACTGGAAATCGTCAAGGAGATGCTGGAGCGTAACGGTGTGTCCTGTACCGCCTGTTCCAACGCCAAGGAACTCGTGAAGGAGATGCGCAAGCAGGATTACGACCTGCTACTGTCAGACATACAGATGCCGGGAACCAACGGCTTCGAGATATTGGCTTTGCTGCGTAATTCCAATATCGGCAATTCACGCACGATTCCTGTCATAGCCATGACGGCAAGAGGCGACCGGGAAAAGGAGGCGTTCACCGGCAGCGGCTTTGCCGACTGCGTTTACAAGCCTTTTTCGATGAACGAACTGCTGAATACCATATCCGCTGTTATATCCCATACAGAACCGGAAGAACCCTGCGTTCCCGATTTCGACACATTCACGGCGGATGTCCGGGACAAGCGGAAACTGCTCCGGACGTTCATTTCTCAATCCAACCGGGATATAAAGGATCTCCGGTCTGCCATGGGAGCCGGAGACAGAGCCGGATTACGGGAAATCGCCCACAAAATACAGCCCTCATTGGAACTGTTGCAGTCCTACGGTCCGTTTTACGATTTCCGGGAAGTGCTGAAAGACGAGACAGCCGGTAAGGATGTCATTGAAGAATACACGAGACGGATTATAAAACATATCTCCATGCTGGTAACGGAAGCGGAGAACACCATAAACAAAATAGCCCATGAAACGGAAAATACTGATAGTTGAAGACAATGTAAGTCTTTCGCAGCGACAGAAGGACTGGTTCGAGCAGGCCGGGTACGATGCGATGACGGCCATGAACGAACCGGCAGCCCGTGCGTTGATACGCAAGCACCAATTCGATCTGATCCTGTCTGATGTCCGGCTGCCGGAAGGCAACGGCATCTCCCTGCTGGAATGGCTTAAAAAGGAGAAAAGGGACATACCTTTCATCATAACCACGGAATACGTGTCGGTACCGGACGTGGTACGCACCATCAAATTGGGAGCGAAGGACTACCTGCCCAAGCCGGTACACCGGGAACACCTGCTTGAACTGGCAGAAGAGATATTCCGTCCGCTCGCGACTGTCCGCACGAAACCGAAAGACCTGTTCAAGCGTACCTGCCCCAAAATACTTGAGGTGGAAAGGTACGCGAGGCTGGTCGCCCCCTCGGACATGTCTGTGCTTATACTCGGTGCCAACGGGACGGGCAAGGAGTCCGTGGCCCAAAGCATCCACGAGAACAGCGGGCGTGTGGGAATGCCGTTCGTGGCGGTCAACTGTAGCATCCTGCCACGTGATCTTGCCCCCTCCATGCTGTTCGGGCACGAGAAAGGGGCTTTCACGGGTGCGGACACGGGCAAGCCCGGTTTCTTCGACATGGCAAAAGGCGGTACGTTGTTTCTGGACGAAATCGGAACGATGTCGTTCGAGATACAGTCCATGCTGCTACGGGTATTGCAGGAGAACATCTATATGCCTATAGGCGGTCAAAAAGAAAAGATTGCGGACGTAAGAATAGTAGCCGCCACGAATGAAAACATGGAACGGGCGATTAATGAAGGGAGATTTCGGGAAGACCTCTACCACCGCCTTTGCGAGTTCGAGATACGGCAACCCTCTCTGGCAGAATGTCCGGGCGACATCCTGCCTTTAGCCGAATTTTTCCGTAAACGCTTCTCGAAAGAACTCAAACGGGACACACGTGGTTTTTCCGACGATGCCATATACCGCCTGCGCTCCTATTCCTGGCCGGGCAATGTCAGGGAGTTGCAGAACATGGTAAAGAGAGCCGTGCTGCTTGCAGAAATCCCGTTACTGGAATTATCGGATTTGAATATAGGCGGTCAGACAGAGCATACGAATGAGGGAATTGCTCCTGTTGTATTACCATTGAAAGATGAGAACGCAGAGAAAGAATCCATCATTAACGCCCTACAAGCGTGTAACGGACACCGTGAACAGTCGGCACGGCTACTGGGAATAAATCCGGCGACCTTGTACCGCAAGATGAAGAAATACGGAATAAAATAATTTTCAATATGAACGATAATTCGTACATTTGCAAAAGATTGGAGGGTTCATAGAACCGTGTCCGGTTTAAACATAGAAGATAACGGCGGGGGCGTAAAACTTCCGCTGATTATATACATACAAGTCGCAAGAGATCTCAGGTAGAAATCTGGTAAATTTCAAATTGTAGAGATTATTGCGTGTAGCTTGTGCTATGCCTTATAGCGTGAGCTCATGCATGATTCTACAATGGGCTTACCAGAGCCTCTACCTGATAGTGCGTGAGTTTCACGCTTTTAATTTTGGTATACAGATAGAGGTATGGCAACAATACAAATCATAACCGCGGTGACATTGGACGGTTATCTTCCTGACAAGGATGAGGAACTGTTGCAATGGATCAGGACGGAACGGCAAGGTTTCCCATTCTGGCACGAGAGGAGCACCTTCACGCTATTCCCTGGCTATCCCATGCTGGATTTGATTTGTGAGAAGGGCGAAAAAAATGCCTCGTTCATCTACACGGCAGAGATATACGGCAAGGAAAGCCTCGGTTTGCTGCATGGGCTGACCATCTACCACCTTATCGACGAAATTGTGATTTATATCCTTCCCCTGACATATGGGAAAGGCATCGCCTGCCTGCAACAGCTCCCTGCCAACCGCTGGGAACTCTATCGGTCTAAAACTTTTAAAAACGGGATTACCCGTATCATTTACCGCAAATCCTCGCGATAGTCCATTGCATCCTGCAAAGGAATCTCGCATTTTGCAAGATTCTTGGAATCGACATTTTCACATCATTGAAATTTTATTCCATTGATATACAATGCTATATCGGTGTTTTTTGGTGTCTATCGGTGCCATTGGCACGCCGTTGGTCTTATAATATGATATAACCTGTTGCGCAACAAGGTGTAAGCAAACGATTATTTACACTAAAACAGATTAGTCATGTTACAGATAAACAGTGAGACCGCCCATGGGATGTTCACCCAAATCATGGAACGGTTCGACAAGATAGAGCAGACATTGGAACGTATGAACAAGCTGAAGGATTGTTTGGACGGCGACACGCTCTTGGACAACTATGACCTGTGCCAGCTGCTCGGCATCACCAAGCGCACGCTGGCGCGTTACCGGCAAAAGAAACTCGTGACCTATTACATGATTGACGGGAGAACCTACTACAAGGCATCCGAAGTGGAGGCTTTCCTCAATCAGAAGGGCAAGTCATTGCCGACGAGATTCAGACACCAGACAAATGTTTAAATTAAACGGAACAAGAATTATGGAACTTATATGTATTGACAAACAGACTTTTGAAGAACTGCGTGTCCGCTTTTGCGAGTTCGAGGAACGGGTGACACGGATATGCCGTCCGGTTAAAGACCTCGGCCTGAAAAACTGGCTGGACAACCAGGAGGTGTGCGATGTGCTTCGCATCAACAAAAAGACCCTTCAGGCGTACCGGGCCAAAGGCTTACTGCCTTTCAGCCGTATCAAGAACAAACTCTTCTACAAGCCGGAAGATATACAGAGATTGTTGGAATTGAGTTATCACCCTTTAATAAAGAGCAAATTATGAGCTATCATTTTATAGACAAGAAAGACCCGCGCATAGACGTTATGTTCCATGGGTTGGAGAAAATGGAGAAGATGCTCTCAGCGATGGAGGATATGCCGAGATCCCTTTTCAATGGTGAACGTTTCCTTACGGACGAGGAACTTTCCAAAGTCCTGCGGGTAAGCAGGCGCACATTGCAGGAATACCGTGCATTCGGTGTGATCCCTTACTACATGGTTCAGGGGAAGGCTCTTTACAAAGAGTCCGATATCATGAAGATTCTGGACGATGCCTACAAGAGATGCCGGGAGGAACAACGCTGGGTATAGCCCTTCCTCATTAATCAAGTGCGGAGAAACAGCCTGCGGCTCGGGCAGGTCGTTTCTCCGCTTTCTTGTTTCATACGGTTTGCGCTTTCTTGTTTCGTTTTTTCTTTGTAGGGAAATCCTCTTCACACAAAGCAATCCTGTTTTCGAAACCAGTGGCTCTCAGCCGTTTCATGTCCTCATCCACTTTCGTGTCCGTGACCTGCGCGTAAATCTGCGTGGTGGAAATGGAGGTATGTCCCATCATGCGGCTTACCGTCTCTATCGGAACACCGAGCGAAAGAGTGATGTGGGTTCCGTAATTATGCCGGGCCTGGTGGAAGGTCAAATCAAATCCATATACCCGGCCTAATTCTCTCGTCAGCTGGATAAAATATCTGCGGGTATAAATATTGAAAACTCTGTCCCCGGTTCTTAGGTTGCGGTATTTCTCTATGATTTGGAGTGGAATATCCAACAGGCGGACAGAGGAAAGCGTGTCGGTCTTTTGCCGGTGGATATGAATCCACCATATGCCATCCTTCGCCTGCGTAATATCATTTACTGACAGCTTCTTCAAATCCGCATATGCCAGTCCGGTGAACGTCGAAAAGATGAACATATCCCGTACGAATTGCAGTTGCGGCTTTTTCACCGGCGTAGTCATCAATGTCTTGAGATCCTCCAGTTTCATGTGGCGGCTCTTCCTTTTGGGCAGTTCGGGATGCAGGCGGCAATATGGATCGCGGCGCAATGTTCCTTGGCTGACCGCACGCATCGTGAGTTTCTTCAAGCGGTACAGGTGCTCATGCACGCTTTTGGGCTTCAGGTTGCGGACTGTACGCAGGAATACCTCGAAATCGTCATAAAACACCCGGTCAAGGCTTCGTAACGTTACATCCTCCACACCTCTCTTTTCCCGGACGAAAGCGGAAAGATGCTTGTAGGAACGCAGATAGGAGTCGTATGTCTCCTGTATGCGGTCTATCCCGACACGTTTCTTGAATTCCTCATTATGCTCCCTGAAGAGAGCCAGCAGGGTAAGCGGTTTCTGTCCGATACCCTTGACTGCATTCTTGACCAGTTCCGCCGTGATGAAACCCAGGCTGTTTTTTATCCGCTCATAATGTCCGGCAATCTCGCTTGTCAGGTCATTTATGGCGCGGTTTACTGTAACGGCATTCTCGCTTCTTCCGTCAGCACGCCCTTTCTCCGGATTCCAGATGGCAGGATTGACCGAAACCTTGGTTCCTATCTGTGCCCATTCTGCATCAATGCTCACCTTGCACAATAGCTGGCACATCCCGTCCTTGCGCACTTTCGTACGGTTGATATAAAACAGCACGGCAAAAGTGCTGCGCCGTTTAGTGTTCTGTTTTTCAATATTCTTTTCCATATAATTGTTTTCAAGTGGTTATTAAATGATGACGGAGAAACGCTCCGAAATTTTCCGGTTCAAGGCCTTTGTATCGGCATCTATCTTGTCGTCGGTCACTTTCGCGTAAATCTGTGTCGTTTCTATCTGGCTATGTCCGAGCATCTTGCTGACCGTTTCAAGAGGAACTCCGTGGGAGAGCGTGATTTCCGTTGCGTATGTATGCCGGGCCTGGTGGAAGACCAGCGGACGGTCTATATGGCAGATCCGGGCAATCTCTTTCAAGTAAAGGTTCAGCATGGAATTGCAATACACCGGCAGTAACTTGTCACCGGGAGCTGTGTCGCCATACTTCTTCAGAATCTGCAACGGCAAGTCCAGCAGCGGAATCTCAAATTCTATCTTGGTCTTCTGTCTGGCACTTTTAATCCACCATGTCCCATCCTCCGCAAGGCACAGGTTATCCCTGGTCAACAGGCGCATATCTCCGTATGAAATGCCGGTGAAGCAGGAAAACAGAAACAAATCACGGACATGATAGAGGGTCTGCCTGTGAAGCGGAGTGGTCATAATCCTGTGTAACTCTTCTGCCGTGAGATATTTCTGTACGGCTTTGGGACGCACCGGCTCATATCCCAAAAACGGGCTGGCGGTAATGATGCCGTCAGCGATGGCCTCACCGATAATCGTTTTCAGCTGTACGGTCAGATTGATAATCGTTCCGGGAGCGAGATTACGTTCAGTCCGAAGATACAAATCATACTTGTCGATGAAAGAGCGGTCCAACGCGGAAAACGGAATATCCGACAGTTTGTATTGCACCTGCAAGAATCTTTCGATATGGTTGTAGGCATTGCGATAGGCCCGCAGGCTTCCTATTGTGCGGTTTACTCCCACACGCTTTTCAAAATTGCTGATGAATCGTTTGAAATACCCCAAAAGCGTTTCTTGCCCGCTGGCCATTCCAAGCAGTACACCTTTCACTTCATCGGCTGTCACACCGTCACGAACAGCCGACTGCTCCGTGTAGATATTCAATGCCATCGCACGAATCTCATCCAGACGGTTGTTGATTTCCTTTGCTGCCACGCTCTTGCCGGTTGCACGTCCGGAGGTCCAGCGTGACTGTGGCACTTTCATCTTCACGCTGAAAGCCGCCTCGGAATACTTTCCGACATTCAACTTTGCCATTACAGGACAGTTGCCGTCAGCATCCGCCTCGCTCTTTTTCAGGTAGAACGATACCTTTACATTTGCCTGATTCATAACTAATTCCTTTGTTTGCAAAATTATTATATGCAGAGCAAATGAACGGCATGAAAAATATAGCGGAACGAAGAATAAGATCCCTTGGCTTGTAAACAGAGTCTATATTTTTTTCTAATACGGAAAAATATGACTAAGTTTGCATTAACAGACATAGCAAAAACTGCGTTCTTTACTATGGTAAACAGGATATAGAACGAGATGCGGGAGCAATTTCCAAACCTCTTTTTCAATCCTGAAAAAGGCAACGGATAGGTAGCGATTCGTTATCCTAACTCCCCCAAAAACGGTCAAAAGCCATAAATGGAAGAATCTGGTACAAAACCACATATCCCTTTCGGTCTCAAACACTTTGCATTATTTTCTCCAAAGCCATCTGTATGTGAGCGAGTTTATATATATTTGTTGATTGAAAGAACAGCGCAATACTTAATCATTTATTAATAATAAATTTTATGAAAACCAATCTAAGCTCTCAAATCACTCTCAACAGAGTCTCCCCCAGGTACTACAGACCTGAGAATGCATTTGAACGGTCGGTATTGACCCGACTGGAAAAAATCCCGACAGACATCTATGAGTCTGCCGAAGAAGGTGCCAACCAGATTGCCCTTGACATTGCACAGTTAATCCGTGACAAGCAAAAGGCGGGACGTTTCTGTGTCTTGGCACTGGCAGGCGGCAACTCTCCGCGCAACGTATATGCAGACTTGGTACGTATGCACCAAGAAGAGGGATTAAGTTTCCGCAACGTAGTCATATTCAATCTCTACGAATATTATCCATTAGCTCCCAATGCCATCAACAGTAACTTCAACGCATTGAAGGAAATGCTGATAGACCATGTGGATATTGACAAACAAAATGTTTTCACCCCCGACAGCACTATCGCCAAAGACACCATCTTTGAATATTGCCGTCTTTACGAGCAGCGCATTGAAAGTTTCGGCGGCTTGGACATCGCCTTGCTGGGCATTGGCCGTGTAGGTAATATCGGTTTCAATGAACCGGGTTCACGCCTGAACTCTACCACTCGTCTGATATTACTGGACAACGACTCCCGCAATGAAGCTTCCAAGATGTTCGGCAGCATTGAAAATACCCCCATCAGCTCCATCACCATGGGAGTAGCCACCATCCTCTCGGCAAAGAAAATATATCTGCTGGCATGGGGTGAGGAGAAAGCGCAAAAGGTGAAAGAATGCGTTGAAGGTCCGGTAACAGATACTATCCCTGCATCTTATCTGCAGACTCACAACAATGCACATGTAGCTATCGACTTGTCTGCCGCCGCCAACTTGACACGCATCCAACGCCCCTGGCTGGTAACATCCTGCGAATGGAACGACAAGCTCATCCGCAGCGCCATCGTCTGGTTGTGCCAACTCACCGGAAAACCCATTCTGAAACTGACCAACAAGGACTACAACGAGAACGGACTGAGCGAACTGCTGGCATTGTTCGGCTCAGCCTATAACGTGAACATCAAGATATTCAATGACCTGCAACATACCATCACCGGATGGCCGGGCGGTAAACCGAATGCTGACGACACCTATCGTCCTGAGCGTGCCAAACCCTATCCGAAACGTGTGGTCGTATTCTCTCCGCATCCCGATGATGACGTTATCTCCATGGGAGGCACCATCCGTCGTCTGGTAGAGCAGAAACATGACGTGCATGTGGCTTACGAAACTTCCGGTAACATTGCCGTAGGCGATGAAGAAGTTATCCGCTTCCTGCACTTCATCAACGGATTCAACCAAATCTTCAACAACAGCGAAGACCAGGTCATTAACGACAAATATGCTGAAATCCGCAAATACCTGAAGGAGAAGAAAGACGGCGACATGGATACGCGCGACATCCTGACCATCAAGGGACTGATTCGCCGCGGCGAGGCACGCACTGCATGTACATACAATAATATCCCTCTGGATCACTGTCACTTCCTCGACCTGCCATTCTACGAAACGGGCAAGATACAGAAGAATCCTATCAGCGAAGCAGACGTGGAAATCGTACGCAACCTATTGCGTGAAGTGAAACCCCATCAGATTTTCGTTGCCGGTGACCTGGCAGACCCGCACGGCACACACCGTGTTTGTACGGACGCCGTATTTGCCGCCATCGACCTGGAAAAAGAAGAAGGTGCCAAATGGTTGAAGGAATGCCGCATCTGGATGTACCGCGGTGCATGGGCCGAATGGGAAATCGAAAACATCGAGATGGCTGTGCCCATCAGCCGGAAGAACTGCGTGCCAAGCGTAACTCTATCTTGAAACATCAATCGCAGATGGAAAGCGCACCGTTCCTGGGCAATGACGAACGTCTGTTCTGGCAACGTAGCGAAGACCGTAACCGCGGGACAGCTGCCTTGTATGACAGCCTCGGACTTGCTTCCTATGAGGCGATGGAGGCTTTTGTGGAATACATTCCGCTATAAGATTTGCTAAATAAAAGAAAGAAGAGTGGAAGGCTGACGGCTTTCCACTCTTTTTTGTATACATTTGCAATCCTTTTTTTTCTAATAACAGACCATCATGCAAAAACTATACCTATCCATTATAGCACTATTCATCACCTTGTCCGGACTATCGGCACAAGAAGTGGAACAGAATGTGGAAGAACGCCTCCAGAGATTCTTCAGGGAATACACCACCCATACGGCCAACATCGGTACCTGCAAGCTGGATAGTTTCCGCATTGACTTCCGGAAGAAGAAATTGCTTGTCTATGCAAACGAGCGCTTTGCCTACCAGCCTCTACGGCCTGAAACCGTCGATGCCATTTACCGCCATCTGGGACAAATCCTGCCGGGACCGGTGAACTATTTCGACCTCACCGTCTTTGCTGACGGGAAAAGCATCGAGGAACTTATCCCCAACCTCTACCGGAAAGGGAAGAAAGACAAGGCACGTCTGTTCGGCCACCTGGAATACAAAGGTACACCCTGGGTAACCCGTACCTCGCGCCCCTACGACATCACCCGCGGACTGGAAGGACGCCACATCGCCCTTTGGCAAAGCCACGGGAAATATTACATCAATGACAAGGACAAATGGGGATGGCAACGCCCGAGGCTGTTCTGCACCACGGAAGACCAGTTCACCCAATCCTTCATCCTGCCCTACCTCCTGCCCATGCTGGAGAATGCAGGAGCCAATGTATTCACCCCCCGCGAACGGGACACGCAGAAGCAAGAAGTCATCGTAGACAATGACGGTAGCCTGAGCGGACATGGAGGACAAGGTTCCCTTTATCTGGACGTGAAAAGCCGGAAAGCACGTTGGGAACAGACCTCCCGACCCGGATTTGCCCAACGGAAACGAACCTATCAGGACAATGAAAACCCTTTCCTCACCGGCACGGCACGCTTCGCCAAAACTGAAAAGAAGAAAGACAAGGCTTTTGCCGAATGGGTCCCCGATATTCCGGAAACGGGAGAATATGCCGTATACGTATCTTATCAGACACTGCCGGGCAGCGTAAGCGATGCCAAATATCTTGTATTTCACAACGGAGGCGTCACGGAATTCAAGGTAAACCAGCAAATAGGAGGCGGCACATGGGTGTACCTCGGCACATTCACTTTTGACAAAGGCCGGAACGACTACGGCATGGTGGTATTGAGCAACGAGAGCAAAGAGAAAGGCGTGGTCTGTGCCGATGCCGTCCGCTTTGGAGGAGGCATGGGCAACATTGCCCGCGGCGGACAAACCAGCGGCTTGCCCAGATACCTGGAAGGCGCACGCTACTCCGCCCAATGGGCAGGCATGCCCTATCCCGTCTATGGAGGCTACGAGGGAAAGAATGATATGAACGACGACATCAACGTACGTTCACGTACAGTGAATTATCTTGCCGGGAAATCAGTATTCAACCCGGTGGAAGAAGGTTTGGGCATCCCCTTTGAAATGAGTATGGCCCTGCATAGCGATGCCGGTTTCAGTAAGGAAGATGAGATTGTAGGCACTCTCGGCATTTATACCACCAACTTCAACAACGGCAAGTTGCATGCCGGTACAGACCGCCATGCCTCCCGTGACCTTTCGGACATTCTGCTGACGCAGTTGCAGCGTGACATCCGCTCCACCTTCAACGTTGACTGGACACGCCGCAGCCTATGGAACCGCAATTACAGTGAAACACGCCTGCCCGCCGTCCCTTCCACCATCGTAGAACTGTTGTCGCACCAGAACTTCGCAGATATGCGCTTGGGACATGACCCTAACTTCAAGTTCACCGTCGGGCGTGCGCTCTATAAAGCCATTCTGCAATACATATGCAGCCAGCACGGCAAAGAGTACGTGGTCCAACCGCTTCCCGTCAGCCACTTTGCCATCCGCTTCGGTCAAAAGAAGAATACTTTAGAGCTCTCCTGGCAAGGAGAGGAAGACCCGTTGGAGCCGACTGCCAAACCACGCGAATACATTGTATATACACGTATCGGTCGTGGAGGATTTGACAATGGCGTATGTGTCAGCTCCCCGTCCCATACCGTAAAAATAGAACCGGGCATCGTCTATTCCTTCAAAGTAACCGCCGTAAACCGGGGTGGCGAAAGCTTCCCTTCGGAAATTCTTGCCGCCTACAAGGCAAAGCGTGAAAAAGGACAGATACTTATCGTCAACGGATTCGACCGCATCAGCGGGCCTGCCGTTATAGACACCCCCGATGCGGCAGGCTTCGACTTGTCGCAAGAGCCCGGCGTACCCTATCTCTATGACATCTCCCTCTGCGGCGCCCAGCAGAATTTCAGCCGAAAGGAAGCAGGACGACGTCTGGGAGAGAGCAATGACGAATACGAAGGCATGAAAATCATCGGAAACACTTTCGATTACCCCTTCGTACATGGCAAAGCCATCCAGGCAGCCGGAAATTACAGCTTCGTCTCATGCAGCGACGAGGCTGTGGAAAAGGGCATCCTCTCATTGGAGGATTATCCGATAGTGGACTATATCCTCGGACTTGAGAAAGAAGACAATTCCAGCAATCCGGCACGCAATACCTACTACAAAACATTCTCCTCGCCCATGCAGCGCATACTGACTTCCTATTGCCAGTCGGGAGGTCATCTCCTGGTCAGCGGTGCCTACGTAGGCAGCGATATGGACAGTTCGCAGGGCAATAAAGAATTTATTCAGAATATCTTGAAGTACCGGTATGGCAACTCTCTGAAAACAGACGGGGACAAAATCGCTGTCCGGGGACTGGGGCATACCTTCACCCTTCCCCGCCTGCCGAATGAGCAAAGCTATCCGGTCACTTCCCCCGATTGCATCCTGCCCATGTCTCCCGCTTTTCCAGTCATGACCTATGCCATCGGCAACACCCCCGCCGCCGTGGCCTATCAAGGCAACGATTATCGCACTTTTGTCATGGGATTCCCTTTTGAAAGCATCCGGGAAGAAACATCCAGAAATGCAATTATGGCATCCATACTCCGCTTTCTCACCACAGATTACACAGATTAACACAGACAAAATAGCAATCCCTATAAATAATCTGTGGAAATCTGTGTAATCTGTGGTGAAAAAACTATCTTTGCTTCCATTAATCATTAAACATTAACCACTAAACATTAAACATCATGTACACTATACAAGCCAACCCCAGCGGAACCCGCAGTCTGGAAGTTTCAGAAGAGAACCTTGCCACCATCGAGAAATACGGCCTCTTCCGCCATCTCATCGACAGCAACGGTATTGTGGACGAAACCGTGCTCGACAAGTTGAAACTGAACATCCGCTCCCTCATCGCCGCACAAGAGGAGGACAGCAAAGACCTGCTCGACCTCTGCATCGACGTTATCTATCACAACAACATGAAGGCCTTCGGACTGCAGCAACTCATCAAGCTCTATCTGCAATGGCTCTCCCAACAAGAAACCATAGAAGAAGAATAAATGAAAACCATCGACACCTGCGGACAACAGCATTACAGCCCTTTAATCCCTGCCGTCAAAGCCATGTGCGAGGCCGGGAAAGGCGAGAAGCTGGAAATCATCATGGATGACGCTGCAGCCTTCAATGACATGAAAGAGTATCTTTCCGAGCAGCAGATAGGCTTCCGTGAGATTTACGACGGAGAACGGATGACATTACAGTTTTTAATGTGCAAATGAAAGAATATCGCCTTACAGACTGGCTTCCTACTACCAAGAAAGAAGTGGAACTGCGTGGTTGGGACGAATTGGATGTAATACTTTTCAGCGGTGACGCCTACGTGGACCACCCTTCTTTTGGAGCCGCCGTCATAGGCCGCATCCTCGAAGCAGAAGGATTGCGCGTAGCCATCATCCCCCAACCCAACTGGCGCGACGACTGGCGCGACTTCAAGAAACTGGGACGTCCCCGTCTGTTCTTCGGCATCAGTCCCGGCTGTATGGATTCGATGGTCAACAAATATACTGCCAACAAACGCTTGCGCAGTGATGACGCCTATACCCCGGATGCACGTCCGGATATGCGTCCGGAGTACCCTTCCATTGTATATACCCAGATATTAAAGAAGCTATTCCCCGATGTCCCCGTCGTACTGGGCGGCATCGAGGCAAGCATGCGCCGCCTGACGCACTACGACTATTGGCAAGACCGTGTACGCCCCAGCATCCTCCTCGACAGCGGAGCCGACTCACTCATCTACGGTATGGGAGAGAAACCGGTGGTGGAACTTGCCGGAAGGCTGAAACGCCAACAGACACAGATAGACGCCCCAAGCTTCAAAAAGCTCATCGCCGATATTCCCCAAATGGTTTATCTTGACAAGGAGGTAGTGGAACAAGAAGGGGATATCATCCTCTTTTCCCATGAAGAATGTCTGAAAGATAAAAAGAAAGAAGCTGCCAACTTCCGTCATATCGAGGAGGAAAGCAACAAATATACAGCATCCCGCATTCTGCAAAAGAGCGGCAAGCAGACGGTAGTGGTCAACCCTCCCTACCCCCCTTGACGGAGGCTGAGCTCGACCGTTCTTTCGACTTGCCATATACGCGCTTGCCTCATCCCAAGTATAAAGGGAAACGTATTCCGGCATATGACATGATAAAGTTCTCCGTCAACCTGCATCGCGGATGTTTCGGAGGATGTGCCTTCTGCACCATCTCCGCACACCAAGGCAAATTCATCGTAAGCCGCAGCAAGGAGAGCATTCTGAAAGAGGTGAAAGCCATCACGGAACTACCCGACTTCAAGGGTTATTTGAGTGATTTGGGAGGTCCGTCGGCCAATATGTACCGTATGAAGGGACGGGATGAGGCCGTCTGCAGGAAATGCAAACGCCCGTCGTGCATCTACCCCAAGGTATGCCCCAACCTGAATACGGACCACCGTCCGCTGCTCGACATCTATCATGCCGTAGATGCCCTGCCCGGCATCAAGAAGTCGTTCATCGGCAGCGGTGTACGCTATGACCTGTTGCTGCACCAGAGCAAGGACCCGAACACTAACAAAAGTACGCAGGAATATACCCGCGAGCTCATTGCCCGTCATGTCAGCGGTCGTCTGAAGGTGGCTCCGGAGCATACATCAGACCGCGTGCTAAACATCATGCGCAAGCCTCCGTTCAGCCAGTTCGGTGAGTTCAAGAAGATATTCGACAGGATTAACCGTGAAGAAGGACTGCGCCAACAACTCATCCCTTACTTCATCAGCAGTCATCCCGGATGCAAGGAAGAGGATATGGCGGAACTTGCCGTCATCACCAAGCGACTGGACTTCCATCTGGAACAAGTACAGGACTTCACCCCTACTCCCATGACCGTTGCCACCGAAGCATGGTACACGGGCTTCCATCCTTATACGCAGGAACCGGTATTCAGTGCCAAGACGCAGCGCGAGAAACTGGCACAACGTCAATTCTTCTTCTGGTACAAACCCGAGGAACGCAGGAATATTGTGAATGAATTGCGGCGGATAGGAAGGCAGGATTTGATAGACAAGCTGTATGGGAAGAGGGGTTAATAGTTGGTGTCGGAAAAGACTATATTCAGAATATGTATTTCTTTATAATCGTACCAATAAACAATCTTACTTTTAGGATGTGTCAATAATTCACGATATGTCTTGTTGCTACTAATTTTCTTGTAACGACCTATCGTAGGCGTTCTGGAAGCTGCCGATACTGCATTTTCCACATTAGTAATAAACGTATCTACATACGATTGACTACAATTAAACAAATACCACATAGCTTGTTTATGCAGTGCGGCTCTTGCCTTTTTATGCCACACTACAGTTAAAGTTTCCATACAGAAAACATATCTGTTACTTCCTCATCGGTACATACACCACTTTCTTCCGCCTCACGAATCATCCGGTCAAACTCTTCTTCCGAGTCATAGCGTTCTGCCGGAAATGCTTCTCCTATATAGAAATTATGTTTTTCCATATCACGAGCCAAAGCCTCATCAAAGTGTGCATACGCAAAAGCTTTTGCCTGCTCAAACCGCTCCTCAAATGAAGCTCCCTGCGGCTTCTTGTCAAGCAACGCACACACCTTCGAAAGCACCTCCGGGTCCGATTCTTCTTCTATCCGCGTACGGATATTGCGCCGCATAGCATTCATTAGCGGTTGATTGTAGTACACCTGCATCGGTTCTTTTGCATCCATATTCTTCTTGTTTTTTTAGGGGAATACTGTTACACAAAGATAAACGTTTTACTCAAAAGTATCATACTGTCTGCATATAAAGATTTAAAAATTCATCAGGCAGCATTCACTCCTCTACCTGCATCGCCACCACCTCCTGCAACGCACAGACCGCCTCTTCCACCGTCCTCACCTCCTTCACCAGCATACTCCGCTTGTTGTTCTGCTCGCGCAGGTCGCAACGGCGGGTGTACTTCATCATGTAGGCAATGACCTTGCCGAAAGCCTGGCTCTGATAGTACGGACTATCCGGATTGGAAACGAAGAACAGAGACATGCGTCCCCCTTTCAGGAAGACCTTCTCCACACCGAGGCGGGCGGCAAGGCGGCGCAAGGGAACAATGCGCAGCAACTCTTCCGTTTCTGGAGGTACCGGACCGAAGCGGTCTTCGAGACGGGAACGGAAAGCAGCCACATCCTTGTCGAGCGTCAAACCATCCAGTTCGCGATAGAGCAGCATGCGCTCGCTGCTACCCGTCACATAGTCGGCAGGCAGCAAGAGTTCAAGGTCGCTCTCCACCTGGCATTCGTCTACAAACTGCTCGCCGCTGATGACGCCTCCGTCTGCTTTCAGTTCTTCGGCATAAAGGTCGGCAAACTCGTCGGTCTTCAGTTCATGCACGGCTTCGGAAAGAATCTTCTGATACGTCTCGTAGCCCAAATCGGCAATGAAGCCGCTCTGTTCGGCACCCAGCATATTGCCCGCACCGCGGATGTCAAGGTCCTGCATGGCAATGTGGATGCCGCTGCCCAGGTCGGAGAAATTTTCGATGGCTTGCAGGCGGCGTTTCGCTTCGGGGGTAAGCGAAGACAAGGGAGGTGCCAGCAGGTAACAGAACGCCTTCTTGTTGCTCCGTCCCACACGGCCACGCATCTGATGCAAGTCACTCAATCCGAAATTCTGTGCCTGGTTGATGATGATAGTATTGGTATTGGGGATGTCGATACCGCTCTCGATGATGGTAGTGGCAAGCAACACATCATAATCGTAGTTCACAAAATCAAAGATAATCTTCTCCAATTCGGCAGGCTCCATCTGCCCGTGCCCGATGCAGACACGGCAGTCGGGTATGTGGCGTTCAATCATGGCTTTCAGTTCTGCCAGATTGGAAATGCGGTTGTTCACGAAGAACACCTGCCCGTTGCGGCTCATCTCGAAATTGACGGCATCGGCAATGATTTCCTCGTTGAAGGTGTGTACCTCCGTCTGCACGGGATAGCGGTTGGGCGGCGGTGTCTGGATGACACTCAAGTCGCGGGCACCCATCAGCGAGAACTGCAAGGTACGGGGAATGGGCGTGGCGGTCATGGTCAGCGTATCGACATTCACCTTCAGTTGGCGGAGCTTCTCCTTGACGGAAACGCCAAACTTCTGTTCCTCGTCGATTATCAGCAAGCCAAGGTCTTTGAACTTCACATCCTTCCCCAATATGCGATGGGTACCGATAAGGATGTTCACCTCTCCGGCAGCAAGTCCTTTCACCACCGCCTTAGTCTGGGCGGCAGTACGGGCACGGCTCAAATACTCCACCCGGCAAGGCAAGCCTTTCAAACGTTCCTTGAAAGTCTGGAAATGCTGGTAGGCAAGCACGGTAGTGGGAACCAGCACGGCAACCTGCTTGTTGTCCGTCACCGCCTTGAAGGCGGCACGCACGGCAACCTCCGTCTTACCAAATCCCACATCACCGCACACCAGGCGGTCCATCGGACGGGTACTCTCCATATCAGCTTTCACGTCGGCAGTAGCCTTGCTTTGGTCGGGGGTATCTTCGTAGATGAAAGAAGCTTCCAACTCCCGTTGCAGGAAACTGTCGGGACTATATTGGAATCCCTTCTCCTCGCGGCGTTGCGAGTAGAGCTTTATCAGGTCGCGGGCGATATCCTTTATTTTCGTTTTGGTGCGGTCTTTCAGCTTCTCCCAAGCTCCGGTGCCCAGCTTGTTGAGGCGGGGCGCTTCGCCCTCCTTGCCCTTGTACTTGGAAACCTTGTGCAAGGAGTGGATGGAGACGAACACCACATCTTCGTTCTGATAGACCAGCTTCATCACCTCTTGTGTGGTGTCGCCGTTGGGGATGCGCACCAGTCCGGCAAAACGTCCCACACCGTGGTCGGTATGCACCACATAATCACCGGGGGTGAACTGATTCAACTCCTTCAGGCTCAGGGCAACCTTTCCGCTGCGCGCTTTGTCGCTTTTCAGGTTATACTTGTGGAAGCGGTCGAACAGCTGGTGGTCGGTAAAGACACAGATACGCAGGTCGTCGTCGGCAAAGCCTCGTGCAGTGTCCGTTCCACGGCGGTGAAGGCGATGTTGTCCCCACGGTCCTCAAAGATGGCGCGGATACGGTCGGTCTGCTTCAGGCTGTCGCTGCATATATAGATGGTATAACCGCGTGAAAGATATTCGCGGAAACTCTCTGCCACCATATCGAAGTTTTTATGGAAGATGGGCTGTGACGAAGTGTGGAACGTGACGGTGGCATCCGGTGTTCCGGTAGGCTTGTTGCCGAACTCCATCCGTCGGAAGTCGAGGGCACGCACGGTAAACTCGCCACCGTCAATCAGTTTGCCTTCCAGCGTGATGGCACCGTTCTCTTCCGCCTCGCGGGCGGCGATTGCCTGCGGGGTGAGCGCTTCGTCGTGTACCGCCTGTATGCGCTCGCGCAACCAGAGGAAATCGCGCATGGCAAGCAAGCTGCCCGCCGGAAGAAAGTCGAGGAACGACACCATGCCGCCGCTTCCCCCTTTCTCCAGCCCACGGCTCAAATCGGGAACTATCACGATGCCCTCTTTCCTCTCCTTTGAAAGCTGCGTTTCCACCTCGAAAGTGCGGACACTCTCCACCTCATCCCCGAAGAAGTCTATACGGAAAGGATATTCGGAGGAAAAAGAAAAGACATCGATGATACTGCCACGGACGGCATACTGCCCCGGCTCGTAGACATAATCCACATACTCGAAGCCATAACTACGAAGCACGTCCATCACGAAGTCCATGTCCACCTTTTCACCAGCATGCAGTTTCAGTGTATTATCCCCCAGTTCCTTGCGGGAGACAACCTTTTCGGCAAGCGCATCCGGATAGGTCACCACGCAAAGCCCTTCTTCTCCTTTCTGCAGGCGGCTCAGCACTTCGGTACGGAGAATTTCGTTTGCCGCATCCTTTTGTCCGTACTTGATGGCACGGCGGAAGGAGGAAGGAAAGAACAGCACGCGCTCCGTCCCGAGAATCTGCGTCAAGTCGTGATAGAAATAGCCCGCTTCTTCCAGGTCGCCCAGAATGAAGACAAACGGAACGTCCGTCCGCTCCACCAATACGGACGAAAACAAGGAGGCGGCAGAGGCGCATAGTCCTCCGCAATACAAATGACGGACAGAGTTATCTTCCAGAAGCCTGCGCATCCCCTCTACATTGGGATGGGAGGCGTATGATTGTTGCAGTTCGGTTATATTCATTGAGTCTTTGCTTTTTTCCCCGAAAAGGTATCAAAACAAACTTATCGTTTTCTTTTATAGTCGAACAGAATACCCGCTCTATCCGCTTTTCTTTTCGCAAATCATTTCTGTTCTACTATCAATTCGTATTTTGATACATAGTCGGAATAAATCCGGTGCAAAAATACGCAAATAATCTTTAGCTTTGACCTATCGGCAACCATGTTCTCTGAAATAATCTTCCCGCTTCCGGCCTGCACATCCTTCACCTTTTTCCGGTATCGTCCTATTTATCGGGGAAGGCGGTGAAACTTCTTTCCCTCCGATTATGAACAACACAGCCTGTACAATCCCTGTTCAGGAGCCATGCTACACAAAGTTTATCCCCAGCCTGCGGACATGTACCCCAAGCCTTGGTCTGTCTATCCCAAGGCTTGGGATAGACAGACCAAGGCTTGGAAACACTCTTTCTGCCTGTATCCGACAACTTTACCCTTTATACTTCGGAAGTTTTTCATTGATAGTTTGAATGTTTTTTATTAATGATTGAGGCGGGAACAGCCGAAGACTGAGGCCACAGTTCAAAGTCCGGCACACGGCACTTTCATTCAATCCGCATTCCACATAGCCAGGAGCTGGAAGGAGCTGCATAAATGGAAGAGCCGCGGCACCGGAACTTTGCAAAATCAAGATTTGTGTGAAAATGCTGCCAGATAAGAAAGAAATGTATTACATTTGTTCCCAATTACAACCCTCACGTGTATTTTTATAAAGTATGCAGACATCAGACAGCATTGTTATCATCCCCACCTACAACGAACGGGAGAATATAGAGAACATTATCCGTGCCGTTTTTGCCCTGGAACATGGATTCCATATCCTTATCATTGAAGACGGTTCGCCGGACGGAACGGCTGCCATTGTGAAAACCTTGCAGCAGGAATTCCCCGAACGCCTCTTCATGGTGGAGCGCAAGGGAAAGCTGGGACTGGGGACAGCTTACATAGCCGGCTTTAAATGGGCACTGCAACGGGCCTACGAATATGTATTCGAAATGGATGCCGATTTCAGCCACAATCCCCAAGACTTGCCCCGCCTCTACCACGCCTGCTCCGAAGAGGGTGCCGATGTAGCCATAGGGTCGCGCTACGTGAGCGGTGTGAACGTGGTGAACTGGCCTATGGGACGTGTACTGATGTCTTATTTTGCCTCCAAATATGTACGCCTCATCACCGGGCTGCCTATCCATGACACTACCGCCGGATTTGTATGTTACCGCCGCCGTGTATTGGAGACTATCAATCTGGACGGTATCCGCTTCAAAGGGTACGCCTTTCAGATAGAGATGAAGTTCACTGCCTACAAATACGGCTTCAAGGTAAAAGAAGTACCCGTCATCTTCATCAACCGTGAACTGGGTACCTCCAAAATGAACAGCAGTATTTTTGGTGAGGCCGTGTTCGGGGTAATCCGGTTGAAATGGAACAGCTGGTTCCATAAATATACAAAAGAACAAGAATGATTGGGGGGATTATTCTTTAGAATTTTCATATCTCCTTCCTTTATATAAATAAGTTATGAAAAGAACATTGATACACAACGCCACGATTGTCAACGAAGGGCAATCCGTGAAAGGCTCCGTAGTGATAGAAGACGGACGCATCGCAGAAGTACTGACTAACTGGAAACCTCTTTCCGCACCTTGTGACGAGACCATAGATGCCACCGGATGCTATCTGCTGCCCGGCATCATCGATGACCATGTACATTTTCGCGACCCGGGGCTGACCCACAAAGCGGACATCCTCACAGAAAGCCGCGCGGCTGCCGCAGGTGGTGTGACCTCCATCATGGATATGCCCAATACAAACCCGGTGACCACTACGCTGGATGCCCTCAATGCCAAACTTGACCTGCTGAACGAGAAGTGTATCGTAAACCATTCCTGCTACTTCGGTGCAACAAACGACAATTACAGCGAATTCGGCAAGCTGGACAAGCACCGTGTCTGCGGCATCAAGCTATTCATGGGCTCCAGTACCGGAAACATGCTGGTAGACAAGATGAACAGCCTGCAGAATATCTTCAACGGTACAGACATGCTGATTGCCGCCCATTGCGAAGACCAGGGAATTATCAAGAAGAATCTCACCAAATACAAGGAAATGTTTGCCGGAGAGAATGATATTCCCATAGGCAAGCATCCCTACATCCGCTCCTCGGCAGCATGCTATGCATCTTCTGAGCTGGCAGTACGGCTGGCAAGGATTGCCGGTGCACGGCTACACATTCTGCATGTGTCCACAGCCAAGGAACTGCAATTATTCAATGACTATTCACTTTCCGAGAAGCATATCACCGCCGAAGCATGCGTTGCCCATCTCCTCTTCACGCTCAGTGACTATCGCACGCTGGGTGCACGTATCAAGTGCAATCCTGCCATTAAGAAGCAAGCCGACCGCGATGCCCTGCGTGCAGCCGTCAACTCCGGCCTGATAGACGTAATAGCCACCGACCATGCCCCCCATCTGCTCGCCGAGAAAGAAGGGGGTGCCTTGAAGGCCATGTCCGGCATGCCGATGATACAGTTTTCGCTTGTCAGCATGCTGCAACTGGTAGATGAGGGAATATTCACACTCGAGACCATCGTTGAAAAGATGTGCCATGCTCCCGCACAAATCTACCGCATCAACAAGCGCGGCTATATCCGTGAAGGTTACCGGGCAGACCTTGTGCTGGTACGCCCCGACACCCCGTGGGAAGTGACAGCCGACAAAGTTTTGAGCAAATGCGGCTGGAGTCCATTGGAAGGGCATACCTTCAACTGGAAAGTGGAAAAGACTTTTGCCAACGGACATCCCGTTTATAGCGACGGCATGGTGGACGACGCTTATCGGGGCGAGGAACTGAGATTTGGGGAGTGAAGGCTAGGGATTAGGGATTAAGGATTAGGAATTAGGAATTAGGGATTAAATGGGATGAAAAGAACAATACTGGCACCGGGGCATGAATTGCTTTCGTATCGGATTCATGAAGTAACCCCTTACATCAACTGGATTTATTTCTTCCATGCCTGGGGCTTCCAGCCTCGCTTTGCGGCTATTGCAAACATCTATGGCTGCGACTCCTGCCGTGCACTTTGGCTGACAACCTTTCCCGAGGAAGAACGTATGAAGCGGCGGAAGCGATGCAACTGTTCAAAGAGGCAAACCGGATGTTGAACCGGTTGGACGAAAAGATGAACGTGCATTGCATCTTCCGGCTCTGCCAGGCACATGCAGACGGAGATAACCTCTTGATAGAAGGAACAACCTTCCCTCTGCTCCGACAGCAGACGCCACACCCCGACGGCGGCCCATTCCTCTGCCTGAGCGATTTTGTACGTCCCCTCTCTTCGGGCACGCCCGACATCGTAGGGTTTTTCGCCTCCACCATCAGTGAAGAGGCCGAAGAGACTTATAAGAGCGATCCCTACAAGCATCTCCTTGTACAGACTCTGAACGACCGCCTTGCCGAAGCCGCCACAGAAAAGATGCACGAATATGTCCGCAAGGAGGCTTGGGGGTATGCCCCCGATGAATCCTTGTCCATTCCGGATTTGCTGGTCGAGAAGTACCAAGCATCCGCCCCGCTGTGGGATACCCCTCCCTACCCGACCAATCTGTGAATTTCCTGCTGGACGAACTGCTCGGCATGAAGCAGATAGGCATCACGCTGACCGAGCATGGAGCCATGCACCCTCACTCCTCCGTCTGCGGCATGATGCTGGCACATCCCGCATCCCGATACTTTGCAGTGGGCAAGATTGGAGAAGACCAGCTGGAAGACTACGCCCGCCGCCGGGGAATGCCGATAGGGGATATGCGGAAGTTCCTGGCAGGAAACGCTTGATCGTTGTCATCTGTGGTGCCATTAAAATAATCCTTTTTGAACTGTGATTTATCGCTACACAATGCGACTAACAGTGCAAAAGCAATTCGAAAGAAGCTAAAAAGATGGAAAATGCAGAACAAGAGTTTGTATCCGTGGTACGGGAGTATGAGCGCGTGATATATAAGGTGTGCTATCTGTACACCACGCCCAACGCTACCCTCAACGACCTGTATCAGGAAGTGGTGCTCAACTTATGGAAAGCATTTCCCAGGTTCCGGCGGGAGTGTAAGATTTCCACATGGATTTACCGCATCGCACTGAACACGTGCATCAGCTTTATCCGCAAAGAAAAAAACATCCCCGAAATCGTCACCCTCACCCAAGAGGCCGACCGGACTGAAGAAACCGACGAGACACAAGCCATGCTACGGCAACTCTACCGGATGATAAACCGGCTGGGACAATTGGAAAAGTCCATCATCCTGCTCTATCTGGAAGAGAAAAGCTACGAAGAAATTGCCGAAATCACCGGGCTGACCTTGACAAATGTTGCCACCAAACTCAGCCGCATCAAGGACAAATTGAAAAAAATGAATAAGGAGGAATAAATATATGGAACTGGATGAACTGAAGAAATCATGGAACGCACTGAATGAACAGTTGCAGAAAGAACCGATTGCTGACGAAAAACAGATTACGGAACTGATTGCCGGCTACAAGGCCAATACCCGCAAAAGTCTGGGACGCCTCGTAGTCATACAACGCTTCTCTATCGGAATAGGAACGATATGTCTGGCTACCCTTCTTCTTATATGGCTGCTACTGCCCACCTTCGGTTTCAACGAACAACTGCAAGAAAAGATTGTTCCCTTTTTAGGATTCATTGCCATCAGCATTCTCGCAGGCATGTGGTGGGACTGGAAAACATACCGTTGGAACAAAAATACACATATTGAAGAAATGAGTGTTGCCGAAGTCAGCCGCCGTATGACCACCTTCCGCCAATGGACCAAATATGAGGTGATGGGCATCTCCATTTGGATTATCCTTTTCAATATCCTCAACTATTGGGTGATGGAATATCATCTGATGTCCGTCGACGTGCAAGCCATACTGATTACCCTTTTTGTAGTATTTGATGCGTTGATTATCTATATTCTCTACAAAAAAGTGATTTACAAACATCTGGACAATATTAAAAAGAACATTGAAGAATTGAAAGATATATGCACCGAGTAACTCTTGTTTTCATCCTTTTCCTTCTCATCCCCGACCTTTACATTTACTTGGTTTATGTAGTAAGAAAAACCAAAAAGGCAGTCCTTCACTGCCTTTATTGGCTTCCCACCTTGCTATTATCGGCAGGCTATGTTTACTTCATGTTTCTTACGGGTGACAATGCGATGTCAAACCATACGCAAGCCATAGGCAGGCTGGCCATCACCATCATGCTGTTTGTCTTTCCCAAAACCATATTCATGCTTTGCTCGCTGGTGGGAGTACTGGCGCATTTCATCATCCGCCGTTGTCCCCGCAGCCCGTTCACCGC
Organism: Bacteroides rodentium JCM 16496; assembly: GCF_000614125.1. Taxonomy (GTDB): domain Bacteria; phylum Bacteroidota; class Bacteroidia; order Bacteroidales; family Bacteroidaceae; genus Bacteroides; species Bacteroides rodentium. The sequence goes on along the minus strand of NZ_BAKJ01000003.1, from coordinate 124,785 downwards.
TATAGGACTGGTTTTGGCTGTCGTCAGCTTCTTCAATATCCTTTACGGTACCTTGGCAGGTATCACCCGTTTCGATACAAAAGAAGTAGAATATCGTTCTGACGATATTCCGGAAGGTTTCGACGGCTACCGCATTGTACAGATATCGGACATACACATTGGCAGTTGGCAAGGCAATCCGGCTCCCATCAAGCAACTGGTCGATTTGGTCAACGGGCAAAAGCCGGACCTGATTGTCTTTACCGGTGACCTCGTGAACCAGCAAAGTCACGAACTGGATGATTTCCAAGAAATACTCTCCCAACTGCATGCACCGGACGGAGTGTACTCCATCCTCGGCAACCATGACTATGGTTCATACTATCACTGGCAAAGCCCGAAAGCAGAAATTGCCAATCTGGACTATTTAATCCGGCAGCAAAAAGCAATGGGATGGAAACTGTTGAACAATGAGCATGACATCCTTCATCATAAAGGTGACAGCATAGCACTCATCGGTGTGGAAAACGACGGTGAGCCTCCTTTCTCCCAATTTGCAAATCTGCCACAAGCCATGCAGGGCACGGAGGGAATGTTTCAAATATTGCTCAGCCATAACCCTACCCATTGGAGACGCGAAGTACTGCCCCAATCGGATATTCCACTGATGCTTGCCGGCCACACCCATGCCATGCAGGGCATCATGTTCGGACACTCCCTTGCCGAACTTATCTATCCGGAATGGAGAGGAATGTACTACGAAGGCAAGAGGGCTTTGTACGTGAATATTGGCATCGGTTATGTAGGACTGCCGTTCCGATTCGGAGCATGGCCGGAGATTACAGTACTAAAATTAGTAAGAGAGAAAGAGTGACGAAATAAGAAAAAGGTATATCTTTGTAGCAATAAAAAATCCGACACCTATGAAGATACTTTACAATATTTATCAGGTTTGCTTTGCATTGCCCATCTTATTGGTACTGACTATCCTTACAGCATTGGTTACCATCATCGGTTCGCTGATAGGAGGAGCGCATATCTGGGGGTACTATCCCGGTAAAATCTGGTCACAGCTCATCTGCTATATCCTGCTTATTCCGGTCGAGGTGCATGGAAGGGAGAAAATACACAAACGTACCTCTTACGTGTTTGTACCCAATCACCAAGCGCCTTCGATATATTCCTGATATACGGATTCCTGGGACGGAACTTCAAATGGATGATGAAGAAGAGCCTGCGCAAAATCCCGTTTGTCGGCAAGGCATGCGAAAGTGCAGGACACATCTTCGTCGACCGTTCCAGCCCCAAGAAGGTGCTTGCCACCATGCAGCAGGCAGAATCATCCCTGAAAGACGGCGTATCACTGGTAGTTTTCCCCGAAGGGGCACGTACCTTCACGGGACACATGGGCTACTTTAAGAGAGGAGCCTTCCAGCTGGCGGATGAACTGCAACTGGAAGTGGTGCCCGTCACGCTAGACGGCCCGTTCGAGATTCTTCCACGCACCGGGAAGTGGATACACCGCCACCGGATGATACTGACCATCCACGAGCCTATTCCTCCCAAAGGAAAAGGGGCAGAAAACATCAAGGCAAGCATGACCGAGGCTTATGCGGCAGTGGAGAGTGCATTGCCGGAAAAGTATAAAGGGATGGTGAAGAACGAAGACCAAGACTAACGTTTTTGCTCCATACGTTTCTGTTCCTCAATCAACTGCATATTCTCTTTTGCCTTTGTAAGGAAATCCTTCACCAAAGTATTCTCTTTAAAAGACAAGGGGGCAGTTCTCATGATGTCTTCAATCTGCGGAGTCATCACCGGATAGGGCAGTGTGCTGCACATCATCATGAATACACTGGGGCCCAGCACATTCTCAAAGTTATCTACAATGAACTGCCGGACGTAGTCGTTCATCTCTTTCACAAGTGCTTCGCCTTCCTTCGTCAACTGCCCATGCACGTCATCCAGATTGGCACCATCCAACACCATACGCGCCTCTTTCCGTTCCAGCTCCTCTATCTTTACTTCCAGGGAATTGCGTTTGTCTATAAACTCGTACAGTTTGTCATTCAAAGAGGTTCCTTTGGCAATCAACTGGGTATTGGAGATGGAAACCACGATTTTGCCGTCTTCCAGCACCAAAGGCATAATGCCTTCCTGGTCCATATAAAGAGTCACCATCATCACGGAATCGGCCCGGCCTTTCATATTGAAATGCCCATGGATAACCTCTGCCGAGTCAACGTTCACCCATTGTCCGTCCCGAAGCATCTTGAGAAACAACATCTTTCCGTCAAGGCTGGTTACCGAAGAACTGCCCTCTATCTTATACTTGCGGTTGCAAGAAGTAAAGAGCACAAGCAAGAGTAAAAAAGGCAAAATGCGGTTCACACTCATTCTAATCATGCAAGAAACGATTTTTGAATTACACCCGGCAAAGGTATTAATATTCCTTATAAACCGGATAGAAAGAAAGGATTTTTCATTCGGTTTACGTATTTTTGCACAATTATAAATTATAAAAATAGAGAAAATATACATGTCAACCTATGCACCTTTTGCCAAACCGCTCTATGTAATGCTGAAACCGGTAGGGGCGGTATGCAACCTGGCATGCGATTATTGCTATTACCTGGAGAAATCCAAACTATATAGAGATACCCCCAAGCATGTAATGAGCGAAGAACTTCTGGAAAAGTTTATTGAGGAGTACATCAACTCGCAGACCATGCCCCAGGTTCTGTTCACCTGGCATGGCGGAGAGACACTGATGCGTCCGCTCTCTTTCTACAAACGGGCCATGGAGCTGCAAAGGAAATATGCCAACGGACGCACCATCGACAACTGCATACAGACCAACGGCACGTTGCTCACCGATGAATGGTGCCGGTTCTTCAAGGAAAACAACTGGCTGGTAGGCGTATCCATTGACGGACCGCAAGAGTTCCATGACGAATACCGGAAGAACAAGCAGGGCAAGCCCTCTTTTGTCAAGGTGATGCAGGGCATCAACCTGCTGAAAAAGCACGGTGTGGAATGGAACGGAATGGCGGTGGTAAACGACTACAATGCCGATTATCCTCTGGATTTTTATAATTTCTTCAAAGAATTGGGATGCCACTACATCCAATTCGCCCCCATCGTGGAGCGCATTGCCCCTCATGGAGACGGACGCCATCTTGCCTCCCTGGCAGACAAGGAAAAGAGCACACAGCTGGCAGACTTTTCCGTCACACCGGAACAATGGGGAAACTTCCTCTGCGCCTTGTTCGACGAATGGGTGAAGCAGGACGTGGGCACTTACTACATACAGCTGTTCGACTCCACCCTTGCCAACTGGATAGGCGAACAGCCGGGTGTATGTTCCATGGCAAAGACTTGCGGCCATGCAGGCGTCATGGAGTTCAACGGAGACGTATATACCTGCGACCATTTTGTCTTCCCCGAATATAAACTGGGTAACATCCATCAGAATACACTGGTGGAGATGATGTACGGCGAACGGCAACAAGCCTTCGGACTGATGAAGCAACAATCGCTCCCCACCCAATGCCGGGAATGTGAATGGCTGTTTGCCTGCAACGGCGAATGCCCCAAGAACCGCTTTGCGCATACCGCCAATGGAGAACCGGGACTGAACTACTTATGTGCCGGCTATCGCAAATTCTTCAAGCATGTGGCTCCCTATATGGACTTTATGAAGAACGAACTGATGAACCAGCGTCCGCCTGCCAATGTGATGAACTCACCACTTGTTTCAATGAAAGAACAGAGGAATGAGTAAATTTAGTATCTCAATTCTTCTCCTCCGGGGAGGTGGAGGGGGTGAATACCGAAGGGGGAGGTGGTAGTGTCACACAAATAGGTTGATTTCATTGCCTTATGCTCTCTACCACCCCGCCCTGCGGGCACCCCTCCTCCCAGGAGGAGGGGAATTGAGATAGTATCAGTTAATCATTTGACATTACTTAATTAAAATGGATATAAAATGAAGATTACATTAAAGAAAGGTTTGCTTGTGGCGATTGCCGCACTGACAGTGTGCTCTGCACGTGCAGACGAAGGGATGTGGCTACTGCAGCTGATGAAGCAGCAGAACTCCATCGACATGATGAAGAAGCAAGGACTGAAGTTGGAGGCAGATGACCTCTATAATCCAACGGTGTGTCACTGAAAGATGCCGTAGGTATCTTTGGCGGCGGCTGTACCGGCGAAATCATCTCTCCGGAAGGACTGATTCTGACCAATCACCATTGCGGATACGGTGCCATACAGCAGCACAGCAGCGTGGAACACGATTATCTGACAGATGGTTTCTGGGCCATGAACCGCAGTGAAGAACTGCCCACCCCGGGATTGAAATTCCGTTTTGTACACCGCATTGTAGACATCACCGACCTTGTCAACGCTAAGATAAAGGCAGGTGAAGTGACGGAAGTCGAAGCATTGACCTACCCCTTCCTCAGCAAACTGGCAAAGGCAGAGCTGGAAAAGAGCGACCTCAAGGGCAAACCGGGCATTGAAGTGCGCGCACTCCCCTTCTATGCAGGAAACAAATTCTATATGTTCTATTATAAGGTATACAGCGACGTGCGTATGGTTGCCGCTCCTCCCTCCTCGGTAGGTAAGTTTGGCGGTGAAACCGACAACTGGATGTGGCCGCGCCACACGGGCGACTTCTCCATGTTCCGCATCTATGCCGATGCCAACGGAGAGCCTGCAGAATACAGTGAAAGCAATGTACCCCTGAAAACGCCGAAGTTCCTGCCCATCTCCATCAAAGGCCTGAACGAAGGTGACTACGCTATGATTATGGGCTTCCCCGGCAGCACAGAACGTTACCTCACCCAGAGCGAAGTGAAGCAACGCATGAACGCCGTGAACCAGGCAATGATTGATATGCGCGGCGTACGCCTCGAAGTACTGCGCAAGTATATGGATGCCAGCGACAAGACCCGCATCCAGTATGCCAGCAAGTTTGCCGGAAGCAGTAACTACTGGAAGAACTCCATTGGTATGAACAAGGCAATCATCGACAATGACGTGTTGGGCGCCAAAGCCGAAATCGAGAAAAAGTATGCCGCCTTTGCCCAAGGAAAACCCGAATACGAGGGTGTGGTAGAGAAAATTGATGCCATCATCGAGAAAAGCACTCCCACGCTGCGCCAGCTCTACTATACCAACGAAGCATTGCGCGGTGCTATCGAATTCGGCAGTACCTACCTTATTATGGATAACATAAAGAAAGCGCTCGAAGAGAAGAACGACTCATTGCTGCAAGCTTCGAAGAAGCAGTTGGAAAATGCATACGATGGTATCCACAATAAAGACTACGACCACGAAGTGGACCGTGCCGTAGCCAAAGCCATTCTGCCCGCCCTTGCCAAGGCATTGAGCGCCGACGAGCTGCCCTCCTTCTACCAAACCATCAACGGAGAGTTCAAGGGCGACTACAACGCATACGTAGACAACATTTACGACAACTCCATCCTCTCCAACCGCAAGAACCTGGACAAATTCCTGGCAAAGCCCACCGTGAAAGCCATCGAGAAAGACCCTGCTACGGCTTACTCACGTTCCAAGAACGAAAAGCTGCAGGAACTCGGAAAGCAATACATGGAACTGGAAAGCGGAATGGAACTGCTTCACAAGGCCTATATCCGTGGCTTGGGCGAAATGAAACAGCCCGTCCCCTCCTATCCGGATGCCAACTTCACCATGCGTCTGACCTATGGTAATGTAAAATCATACAGCCCGCGCGATGCCGTACACTACGACTACTATACCACTACCGACGGTATCCTTGAAAAAGAGAATCCCGAAGACCGTGAATTCGTAGTACCCGCCAAGCTGAAAGAACTGATTCAGAAGAAAGACTTCGGACGCTACGCCATGGCAGACGGCACCATGCCGGTTTGCTTCCTCACGACAAACGACATCACCGGCGGTAACTCCGGCAGCCCCGTCATCAATGGCGAAGGACAGCTCATCGGTACTGCTTTCGACGGTAACTGGGAGTCATTGAGCGGTGACATCAACTTCAACAATGACCTGCAGCGTTGCATCGCACTGGATATACGCTACGTGCTCTTCATCCTCGACAAGCTGGGCAACTGCGGACACTTGATAAACGAAATGAACATCGTAGACTAAAAGCAACCTTGTTCAAAACAAAGGATATAACTTAGGTTATCTCAGTCGTATACTGAGGTAGCCTAAGTCGTATACTTAGATAGTCTCAGTATACGACTGAGAGTACCCCCTCTCAGAACACCTTCTAACAGCTATTGACATGAAAAGAATCCTATTATCATTATTCATTACATCTGCCTTTGCCACGGTTCACGCCGACGAAGGGATGTGGATGCTCACCGACCTGCAAAAGCAGAACGAAGTAGCCATGACGGAACTCGGCCTGCTCATCCCCGCCAACCAAATCTACAATCCCGACGGCATTGCCCTGAAGGATGCCGTGGTGCATTTCGGCGGCGGCTGTACCGGCGAAGTCATCTCTGCCGAAGCCTGGTACTGACCAACCACCACTGCGGCTACGGAGCCATACAGCAACATAGCTCGGTGGAACATGACTACCTGACCGACGGTTTCTGGGCCATGTCCCGCGAAGAGGAGCTTCCCTGCAAGGGACTCACCGTGACCTACATCGACCGGATACTGGACGTGACAGACTACGTAAACGAACAACTAAAAACCGACGACGACCCGAACGGCACCAATTACCTGTCTCCCAAATACCTGAGCAAGGTAGCCGACCGCTTCGCCCAGGCCGAAAACATCGAAATGACACCCGGTCGCAAACTGGAACTGAAAGCCTTCTACGGCGGAAACCGCTACTACCTCTTCGTGAAGACCGTCTATAGCGACATCCGCATGGTAGGTGCTCCCCCCTCCTCCATCGGCAAGTTCGGTGCAGACACCGACAACTGGATGTGGCCCCGCCACACGGGAGATTTCTCCATGTTCCGCATTTATGCCGACAAAGACGGGAAACCCGCCGCTTACAGCAAAGACAACGTTCCCCTAAAAGTGAAGAAACATCTCACCATCAGCCTTGACGGCTATCGCGAGGGCGACTTTACCTTCATCATGGGATTCCCCGGACGCAACTGGCGCTACATGATTTCCGACGAGGTGGAAGAGCGCATGCAAACCACCAACTTCATGCGCCACCACGTGCGCGACGTCCGTCAGAAAGCCCTGATGAAACAGATGCTGCAAGACAATGCCGTACGCATCCACTACGCCAGCAAGTATGCCTCCAGCGCCAACTACTGGAAAAACGCCATCGGCATGAACGAAGGCCTCGTCCGTCTGAAAGTACTGGACACCAAACGTGCACAACAAGAGGCACTCCTGGCACGCGGACGCTCGCTGAACGACAATAGCTATCAGCAGGCATTCGACCAGATACGTGCCATCGTAAAGCAACGCCGCCCGGCCCTCTACCACCAGCAAGCCATTCAGGAAGCGCTGGTGACGGGACTCGATTTCATGCGTATTCCCAGCACCGCAGGACTGGTGTCTGCCTTGAAGAACAAGGACAAAGCAGCCATCGAAGCCGCCAAAGACAGCCTTCAGAAGGCAGCCGACCGCTACTTCGCTTCCGTCCCCTTCCCCGAAGTGGAACGCATCGTAGGCAAGGAAATGCTGAAAACCTACATGAAGTATATCCCTGCCGAACAACGCATCGGTATTTTCCAAATCATAGACAAGCGCTTCAAGGGCAACAGCGACGCTTTCATCGACGCCTGCTTTGAACATTCCATCTTCGGCAACAAGGAGAACTTTGCCAAGTTCATCCGCAAGCCCAGCCTCTACAAGATTAATACAGACTGGATGGTCTTGCTGAAATATTCCATCACCGACGGCCTGCTTCAAACCTCCATTGCCATGATGGACGCCAACAAGAACTACAATGCCGCCCACAAGGTATGGGTAAAGGGCATGATGGACATGAAGCGTGCCAATGGCCAACCCATCTATCCGGATGCCAACTCCACCCTGCGCCTGACCTACGGCAAGATACTCCCCTACGCTCCGGCAGACGGTGTGGAATATGGTTACTACACCACTCTGAAAGGAGCCATGGAGAAGGAAGACCCCGACAATTGGGAGTTTGTAGTCCCCGCCAAACTAAAACAGCTGTACCAGGCAAAGGATTTCGGACGTTATGCCATGCCGAACGGTGAGATGCCCGTCTGCTTCATTGTCAACACAGACAATACCGGCGGAAACTCCGGCAGCCCCGTGTTCAATGCCAAGGGAGAGCTGATAGGCACCGGCTTCGACCGCAATTACGAAGGTCTGACCGGCGACATCGCCTTCCGTCCGTCCTCCCAACGAGCAGCATGTGTAGACATCCGCTACACCTTGTTCATCATCGACAAGTATGCGGGAGCAAAGCATCTGATAGAAGAAATGACGATTAAATAAAATTCACCACAGAGGACACAGAGTTTCACAGAGTTCTTTTTAGATAATGTCGATAGTAATCCACGTAATTCTGCAATGGAAAGAAAAAAGCTCTGTGAAACTCTGTGTCCTCTGTGGTGAATGATGAACATTTTTCCTCCTAACATTGTTATCATTACATATTAACATCAAAAAAATAAGATTATGGAAAAGTTTGAAGAATTGATACAATCAGAAAAGCCCGTTTTAGTCGACTTCTTTGCAACCTGGTGTGGTCCGTGCAAGGCGATGCATCCGGTACTGGAAGAACTTAAAAACGAAATAGGCGATGCTGCCCGTATCGTCAAGATAGATGTGGACCAGCATGAAGAGCTTGCTACCAGCTACCGCATACAAGCAGTACCGACATTTATCGTATTCAAGAAAGGTGAAGCCGTATGGCGCCACTCGGGTGTCATCAGCGGTAAGGATTTGAAAGCCGTTATAGAACAAAACTCTTAACAAGAAGCAATGAAGAAGATTATAGCAATGGCTGCCCTCGCGTTTTCCAGCATGCTGGCCTATGCCTGCACAAGCAGCGCCAAACAACAGGACCAGGCGGAAGCGGCAGATGCCCGGGCAAAAACAACAGAAGTCCAAGCCGGTGGAGAGGTAATCGTCATGGACAAAGCCATGTTCATCAAGGATGTGTTCGACTACGAGAAATCCCAGGACTGGAAATACAAGGGAAGCAAGCCTGCCATCATTGACCTGTATGCCGACTGGTGCGGGCCTTGCCGCATGGTGGCTCCCATCATGAAAGAGCTGGCAAAGGAGTATGCGGGCAAAATCGTTATCTACAAAGTAAATGTGGATAAGGAAAAGGAACTTGCCGCACTGTTCAATGCCACAAGCATCCCTCTTTTTGTATTCATCCCTATGAATGGAGAGCCTCAGCTCTTCCGCGGTGCAGCCGACAAGGAGACTTACAAGAAGGCGATTGACGACTTTTTACTGAAAACAGAATAGTTTATAATAGAAAGAAAAACGAGGGTGTCAAAACTGGTATTCACCACAGATTACACAGATTTACACAGATAAATATATCTGATTATCAATATATTGATTTATTCTGTGTTAATCTGTGTAATCTGTGGTGAATTATGACACACCCCCGTTTTTGTATCCTATTCACTCAAAACACGATAGGTATCTCTTTCCATTCTCCTCCGTGTAGTTCCATCACCGATTCATACCCAGCCTTCCTCAAGGCACGCAAAGCTTCGGGACGCCCGTTGTTTATCCGTTCCGGATAGTGTGAATCACTGTTCACCTGCACACGTACACCCAAATCATGCAGGTAGGAGAAGTAGCGCTCATTGGGGTAAAAAGTGCCCAGGTCATGATAGGCTTTGGTATTGACCTCTACCTGATAGCCGCGACGGGCAATATCTGCGAAATACGCCCTGACCAGCTCATCATACCAAGGCTCGTCCAGCAATCCCGGGCGATAGCATGCCGCATTGTAGTGCATCTTGTCGGCATGGCCCACAATATCGAAACCACCCAGCTTGAGCATCCTCGCCAGCCTGCCATAATAGAGGCGGACCACATGCTCCAAATCACCGCAGAAATGTCCGTCTACAATGGTCTTGAAGGTATCTGCAGGTACATCTACATCCACCACTTCCCCTTTGTCGTTGTAGAGAAGATGTACAGAACCGATACGGTAGTCCAACGGCAATTCCCTGAAACGGGCGATGGACGGATTGCTCGCTTCATTCAGATAATCAATCTCCAGACCAATATACAGTTCGATACGTCCGGCATACTTCTCCTTCAGACGGTGGAATTCAGACAAATAGTCGTCCATACTATCCCACTCCATCGTCCATGCCGTAGAAAAAGGCAATGGCGCATGCGATGAAAAGCCGTATGATGTAAAACCTTCACTCAATGCAAAACGCACAAAGTCCTCCATGCCGGCACGCCCGTCACAATAAAGGCTATGGCTATGATAATTCGTCAGATTTCCCACTTTCTCAGTTCTAATTTCTAATTTTAATTCTTAATTTTTAATTCTTAATTTCGAACTTCAGTTCGACTCTATCTCGCTCAGCTCCAGCCAGCGCAATGTTTTTTCGTCAATCAAGTCCGACAATTCCGGCAAACGCTTCGACTTCTCCGTCAGTTCGTCCACAGACAAGGTGCCGCTGCACAGAGCCTCTTCAATTGCATTCTTTTCCGTTTCCAGGTCGGCAATCTCTTGTTCCAATTGTTCAAACTCGCGTTTTTCCTTGAAAGACATGCGCCGCTTCTCGTTCAGACGCACCTTCGCCGTCTTCTCCTCCTGAGCCTTGGCGGCTTCTTTCTCTTTCTCCTTTTCCTGATGGGCTTTCGCATCTTTCCAGTCGCGGTATTGGGTATAGTTGCCGGGAAAGTCGCGGATATCCCCTTGTCCGTTGAACACTAACAGATGGTCTACCACCTTGTCCATGAAATAACGGTCGTGGCTCACCACCATCACGCATCCTTTGAAATTCTGCAAATACTCTTCCAGCACATTCAGCGTCACAATATCGAGGTCATTGGTCGGCTCATCCAGCACCAGAAAGTTGGGATTGCGCATCAAGACCGTACACAGGTAGAGGCGGCGGCGTTCTCCCCCACTCAACTTGTAGACATAGCTGTGCTGTGTCTCGGGAGTAAACAGGAAATGTTGTAGGAATTGCGATGCCGTCAGCTTCTTGCCGTTACCCAGCTCGATGACCTCGGCAATGTCCTGCACTACATCAATCACCTTCATCTGCTCGTCAAACTGCAAGCCGTCCTGCGAATAGTAACCGAAGCGGACCGTCTCACCAATGTCCAACGTACCGCTGTCTGTCTGCTCCAAACCCATCAGTATCTTGATGAAGGTCGACTTTCCCGTACCATTGTTCCCAACGATACCCATTTTTTCGTACCGGGAGAAGATGTAGGAGAAATCATCCAGAATCTTCAAGTCACCAAAGGATTTGTACAGATGGTCTGCCTCGAATATCTTACTGCCTATATAGGAAGCCTTGACGTCCAGCTTTACATTGTCGTTGTTGAAACGCTGCTTAGCCACTTTCTCCAACTCGTAAAAAGCATCCTCCCGATAGCGTGCCTTGTGCCCGCGGGCTTGCGGCATGCGGCGCATCCATTCCAGCTCTGTGCGGTAGAGGTTATTGGCACGCTCTATCTCCACAGTCTTGGCCTCGATACGCTCTTGGCGCTTCTCCAGATAATAACTGTAATTGCCTTTATACTGATAAATCTGCCGGTTGTCTATCTCTACGATTTCGGAGCATACACGGTCGAGGAAATAACGGTCGTGTGTCACCATCAGCAGGCTGAGGTTATTCCGGCGGAGATATTCCTCCAGCCACTCCGTCATATCGAGGTCGAGGTGGTTGGTAGGCTCGTCCAATATCAGCAAATCGGGCTCAGTGATAAGGGTATTGGCAAGTGCCACACGCTTCAGCTGTCCACCGGACAGATACTTTACGTGCTGACTGAAATCACGTATTTTAAGTTGAGACAGAATCTGTTTCGCCTTCTGCTCGTACTCCCAAGCTTTTTCATGGTCCATACGCACCAGAATTTCGTCCAAGCCGGGATGCCCCTCCGTTTCCATGCAACGTTCATACTCCTTGATTAACTCGACAGTACTGTTGCCATGATGGAAGCACGCTTCGAGCACGGTCAGCTCTTCGGGGTATTGCGGGTCTTGCTCCAGATACCCCACACGCAAATCACGACGGAAGGAAATGGTGCCGTTGTCATACCCTTCCTTGCCGGAAAGGATATTGAGCAACGTCGTCTTGCCGCTGCCGTTCTTGGCTATCAGCCCGACACGCTGTCCCTCGGACAAGCCCAAAGAGATATTTTCGAATAGTACCAAGTCACCGAACGACTTGGTCAGGTTTTCCACCTGAAGAATTGAATTTACTGCTGCCAATGCTTTAATAGTTGAAAAATGAAAATTGAAAGTTGAAAATCACAGTACTGAGATGACCGGACCTTAGAACAAGGAGCTATATACCTCCGGCAGATTCACTTTAGCTCCTGCCTTTACTTTGCTCCAAACCAGCTTCATGGGGTCTATCCATTCAGCGGTAGACGTGTTCAGCAATATAGCGCTTCCCGGTTTCCGTCCACCAAGGTGCGCCATTCCATACCGTCCACTTCATTGGCGAAAATAACACAAAGCACGATGCCAAGAGCCAGCCATGTATCCTTCTTCTTAGGGCTGATGTCACTTTCTTCCATAATCTGCTGCATCTTGGCAATGTCTTCTTCCGCTCCTTGGAAATCTTTCTTCAGTAACTCTTTTACAGTAGTATCCACCCACTCGTATGCTTCATTAATCTGATAGATTTCCGAAAGCCGCACCGGAATTATCTCTGCCGGATACTTCACTCCATCCTTACGCGTTTCCAGCGAAGCGATAATCTTCTCCGCTTCTGCAACCGACTCTCCTTTCTTCACCGTAAACGAGCATTCAAAAGCAACTTCATCCACGCCCGTTATCCATAAATGGGAAGTATAGTATGCACCTTCTTCCTCGAACATCTCCTTACTATATGCACATTCCAGCCGGCCTATCCTGACCGGAGTGGCAGAGGAGTTTTCCCGTAACTCTTGCTTCACGGAGTCCTTGCCATAAGTAGTATTCCCTTTGAAAGCCGAAATGCGAAAATTACCGGTCCACTCATTGGGATTATAGAAAAGGAAAGAACCTTCCCCATCTTCGAATTCATTCCAGTCTGCCGGATAAGCCATAGAGAACCATGCCCCCGGAGAGATAAATTTCTTGCTTTGTTCCATACCATCTTAGCTATTTCTCGCAAAGATAGTGCAAACCGAATGCAAAATAAAATGAACTTATTCATTTTTTATGCTGAGGTGCAGTCTATCTTCGCTTTTAGGGCAAAAGTAACATTACCGCCGTTGATATGCAAACAAACGAAACAAAAAACAGCCGATTCTCACGAACCGGCTGTTCCAATCATCATCTATGAATGAAGACCATTAGAGCCTTCAATATCTTTATTCAAGCAAACTAAAGTCTAAATGAAATCCATTAAATTTCTAATTCGGATACAAAGATAATCAATGGAATACATACAATCCTAAGATTTTAAGAATATTAAATTAATATTCTATAAACAAGGGGATTTTATGGACGACAAAACAGTTGATTCGTGAGAATCGGCCGCTTCAATCATCGTCATGAATAAAGACCGTTAGAGTCGCCAATGGATTAAAGTTGTACTAACCCGTTGGTAGAATTAGTTATTTGAATAAATGTACGCACCGACTTCATTCTGTTTTTTAGTCCGCTCCGTACCTGGTCTGGATTCTTTCCGTATACGGATGGTCAGATACGGAGCAAGTGGAAAAATGGAATACTTTTTCAGTTTTTTGCACACGATTTAATTCTGCCAACGGGTCTTAGTATTACGTCACCTATTATTAATTTATGTTATAAAGCATACATGTATAATATTAATTATTTGATACTATTTTTTAGAAAACCCACGAATTTCCTTAGCTTAGTTTAATCGAAAGGCCTCACATGGCAAGTAGTCAACAATGGCTATTTCTATATAAAACCATTGGTATACACTTTTTTTTTTACTAAAAATAAATTTATATAAGACGTCTTACTGAAACCCACTTGATGTAGATGATTTCTAAAAATACATTTATTTTCTATAAAACAAAATATCCGAATTTTATTTTTATTTACGTTTTTTCATATTAATAAATTATGATATTACTAAATTAATTTATATGTTTGCAAACAAATCCAAATAACAAAGCTTATGAAAAGAAATTATTGCTTATCATTAGTGTTGCTTGCATTGTTTGGGATAGCTATGCCTTTTGCAGCCAACGCAGCTGTTGAAAGTGTACTTAGTTCCCAAAGTACTCAGCAAGCCAAGAAAATCACAGGTAAAGTTGTAGATGCAGCAGGCGAGCCGATAATCGGTGCCAGTGTATTAGTGAAACAACGCGGAACAGGCACGGTGACGGACTTAAACGGAAAATATTCCGTGGAAGCATCGGTAGGTAACACATTGGAAATATCTTTCATCGGATATCAAACTGTGTCGCTAAAAATAACGAACGCCACCAGTTACGATGTAACGCTACAAGACGACTCCCAAGCACTGGATGAAGTAGTAGTTACTGCCATGGGTATCAAGAAAGAAAAGAAAGCATTGGGATATGCCGTACAAGATGTAAACAGCAAGGAACTCTTAAAGAACAAAAGCGCCAATGTAATCAATTCCTTAAGCGGGAAAGTGGCAGGTGTCAACATCACACAAGGAAGCGGTGCCGCCGGTGAAGGTGCCAGTATCATTATCCGTGGAGGTACATCATTGGAACGTGACAATCAACCGCTGTTTGTTGTCGACGGAATTATCTATGATAATGGAACCGATGCCGGCAACAGTGCTTTTGACGGTGCATCACGTACCAATACCACCCACAGCAATCGTGTCATGGATATCAATCCGGAAGATGTGGAAAACATGTCTGTGCTGAAAGGTCCCGCAGCTGCCGCCCTTTACGGTTCGCGTGCTGCTGCCGGTGTTATCATCATCACAACAAAGAAAGGACAGGAAGGCAAAGTTGAAGTAAACCTAAGTTCTAAAGTATCGGCCAACTGGGCCAACCGCCTTCCGGAACAGCAAGATAAATATAAAAGAGGGGTTTATCTGGACAATGGCATGCTGGACCGTTCCACCACCATGAATTCCTGGGGTGAAGCGTTCGGAGCCGGTGAAAAGATGTACAACAACATCGAGGACTTCTTCCAGACAGGAGTTACGTGGGACAACAACATCAGTGTATCAGGCGGCTCGAAAAACGGCAATTTTTACCTGTCCGCTTCTCGTTTCAACCAAACCGGTATCATTCCGGAGACTGACTATACGAAAAACACCTTCCGCTTCAATGGTGAACAGCGTTACGGCAAATTGACAGTAGGCGCCAACGTAGCTTTCTCCGTAGCCGAAAGCGACAAGGCATTGACCGGAGGCGGTCTGTATGCCATTGGTGGTGTAGGTGCCATGAACTCTGTTTATACCTGGCCACGCGACGAGCAAGTGACCCATTGGCTGAATGAAGACGGCACCAAATACCGCATCTTCCCCGACCAGTTACTGCAAGACGACTATGACAACCCGTTCTGGGTAGTCAACAAAAACAAGGGTCATGACAAGACCACCAGATTCACAGGCGGATTGAACCTGAAATATGACATCTGCGACTGGTTCAAACTAAGCTATACAGCAGGTATCGACCGCTATGACACCAAAGGGAACCGCCTGATTGAACCGGGCTCCGGTTATCCCATCCTCTACCAAAAAGGGTTGTTGAGCGAGAATGACTACACTTACGAATATCTGACCTCAAACCTGATGGCCAATTTCAACAAGAAATTCGGCGACTTCGACTTCAACCTTTTATTGGGTTACACAGTAGAAGACACCAAAGTGGAAACACAACGCCGCAAAGCTTGGAACTTCACGGTAGACAACTTCTTCTCAATGAGCAATGCCGCCGAATCGGACCGTTCTTTCGCTTCCGGACACAGCCGTCATCGTCTGATGGGTACATACGGAGAATTCCGCATGGGCTACAAAAGTGTAGCATACGTCACTGTGACCGGACGTAACGACTGGACTTCCACGCTGCCCGTCAACAGCCGTTCTTATTTTTATCCTTCGGTCAGTGGCGCATTTGTCTTCACAGAATTACTGCCGGAAAACGATGTGCTTTCCTTCGGTAAAATCCGTGCTTCCTGGGCTCGTGTAGGTAAAGACGCTTCTCCATACGTGACGAACACTTACTTGGATGCACCATTTGCCACCATCGGCGGCTCTGGTATCCAGAACTCCTGGACACACGGCAACGAAAACCTGAAACCCGAAATGACCAAATCCACAGAAGTAGGTCTGGAAATGCGTTTCCTCAATGGCCGGATAGGTTTCGATTTCACCTATTACACCAACAAAAGCTACAACCAACTGCTCAGCCCACGTGTAAGTAATGCCACCGGCTACATCTTCGAAACAGTCAACGCAGGCGACATCTCCAACAAGGGTATTGAAGTTTCTATCACAGGAAAGCCCGTTGAAACTCGCAATTTCACCTGGGAATCCACGCTAAACTTGGCACACAACAAAGGCAAGGTAGAAGAATTGATGGAAGGTATCGACATCTTGTACGTGACCGATGTACAAGTGGGAAATGCCAAAGCTGCATCGTTTGCACAAGGTAACTTCATGGCTATCTCCGGCTCGAAATACAAAAGGGACGACCAAGGGCGCATCGTATTGGACGCTAATTCAGGCATGCGACCACAGACGGCAAGGCTACTTATGAAATAGGTAACCGCGAATCCAAACTGACCGGCGGCTTCAACAACAGCCTCACTTGGAAAAACTGGAACCTATCTTTCCTCTTCGATTTCCGCATCGGTGGTGACGTATTCAACGGAACTGATTACTATATGACCTCCATCGGTATGAGCAAACGAAGCATGAACCGCGAGCACCTGGTTACGGAAGGAGTCATCCAGACTGGATTAGATGCCGACAAGAACCCGATTTACGAAGCCAAGACTTTCACTTTCGATGCCGGAAAGTTCTATGACAAGAATGATGCCAGCCGAGAAGTTCCCTCTTCCGACCCGAACGCAAGAAGCGGTAGAGCCATCATCCAAAACTATTGGGCTAGTTACTATGCCATGGAGTCTGCCAATTTCATGACCGACACCAATTGGCTACGTCTGCGCTCATTGTCGCTTTCCTATACATTCCCGAAACAATGGCTTGCCAAGACGAAGTTCATCAAGGGTCTCTCCGCTACACTGACAGGAACCAACCTGTTTGTATGGACCAACTATAAAGGCATGGATCCCGAAACAAGTGCTGCCGGCTCTGGTGCCGTAGGTTCCAGTTCTGTAGGTATCGACTACTGCGGCGTGCCTGCCACAGCGGGTGTTTCATTCGGAGTGAACGTAACGTTCTGAAACGTATCTATCAACTTATAAAAACAGAATATCATATGAAAAAATTTAAATATATACTGATGGCACTCCTTTCTGCATGGGGTCTGAGTGCTTGTGATGATTATCTGGATATCAATGACAATCCGGACAATCCGAACGCCAATGTACCTTCGTGTTCCTTACGTTTGAAAGGAATCCAGGCGAATTTCGGCGGTTGTTACGAGATGGCAGGAATCCGCGGCATCTGGTTCACGCAAAACATGGCTAAAACTGGAGGCACTGCTTACAATGACTACTTAATCAAGTGGGATCCTTATATCAATTCCTGCAACTGGCCCAATCAAGGATGGTTCGTGTATTGCGGGAACAATATTCCCTACCTGATTGCCAAGGCAGAAGAGACCGGCGCCCACCATTATGCCGGTGCCGCCAAGGTTATCAAGGCATGGGGATTCATGACGATGGTCGATGTGTATGGTGAAGTCCCTTATACGGAATCCATGGTGGGAATCGCCAATCCAAAATTCGACAGTGGAAAAGATGTCTACTACGCATGCATGGGCTTGCTGGACGAAGCTTTGGAAGACTTCCAAAAGCAACAAACGCCAACAGCGGAACAGTTGAGCGCAGGGGACTTGTGGAACAGCGGCAATGTAGACACTTGGATTAAACTGACACACGGGCTAAAAGCCCGCTGGATGCTGAAACTCTCGAAAAAAGCGGATTTATATGACCCGCAAGGCATCCTGAGTGAGCTGGAAAAAGCACCGCAATCTAATGCAGACAACACTATCATGAGATTCCAGAACATCAGTGACTCCAAAACAGCAGGTAATGTGTATGGCAATGTATTCGGCAATGTCACAAATACAACAAGCCGTCTTACCAAATGGTACATCGACCTGCTGACCAACACCTTTACCGGAGGCAGCGGCGTGGAAGACCCCCGCACGGATGCCATGGTGCCCAGCGGAGAGTTCAACATCGACGGCAAGATTCAATTCGTACGCTCTGCCGGAGTAGACTTGAGCAGCGACATCCGTTTCCAGGGAGGACCGGTTGCATTCGACATCTATGCTTATGACGAAACAGGCGAAAAGAACAAAGCAGGCAAGATAAACCACTGGGGAACTACCAGCCAAGACCCTAAAAGGCAGGGCGACTCGATTTATGTACCCGTATATTCCGATTGTCTGGCATGGATTGTAGACACAGAAGGAGATGAAAATGACGACCGCTACCTGGCTTGCCGCTACAACGGAGCGAAAAACTTGACAAAAGAGGAATCTGCCAAGCAAATCGGAGTGATTTCCACCGGTGTGTTCCAGCTTCGTGCCGATGCTCCCGCCTATTACTGCACTTATCCGGAGATGTGCTTTATCAAAGCCGAAGTGCTTTACAGAATGGGCAAGAAAGACGAGGCGCAGGTGGCCTACAAGAACGGTATCCGCGCGCACATGGAACTGATGAACGAAAAACTTGCCACCTATCCGCAGATATTAGGCAAAAAAGTGATTCCGGAATCGGAAATCACCGCATTCCTGGCAAGTGCCGCCGTGGCGCAAAACGGTGCGGAACTGAAGCTTTCGCAGATTATGCAGCAAAAATTCTTAGCCATGTCCATGACACTGGAGAACTGGAACGACATGCGCCGTTGCAATTACGGTGCCAAGGACCCCACGTTCGGCTACATTTACCCCGACTTCAAACGTCCGTATGAGTTCAACAGCGAAGGTGAGAGACACTTCCCGAATACTACCGACCCGCAAAACGTAAGATACTGGCCACGACGCTTGCAACAACCGAGCTACGACCAGCTGTACAACGTTGCCAACTGGGGCGACTCCAATCCGGAAGCTACCAAATACACCATCAATTCTTATCCGGTATGGTGGGATTGCGCCACTGACGAAGAGTATGGCATAGAATAACTGAAAATAAAAAATGAAGTACCTTCAAAAGGTCTTCATTCATAAATGATGATTGGAGCAGCCGGTTCGTGCGAATCGGCTGCTTGTCGTCTGCACCTCATTTCCCTATCGGCTGTATCCTCCTCCTCACCTCTTTGGATATTTCCAGAAACATATAGTTCAGTTTGCCGGAGTGGATACCTTCCTTGTTCTGGGTATACTTTTTATTGGCATACTCCTTAGACTTGTCGAAGGTAATGCGTGACATCTGGTTCTGCGACTTTCCCACCATCGTCGAATCCAACTGTTCGTCCGGAAAGAAATCATCCAAATCCACATCACCAATCATGGTCGTTTCAAGGAAATTCATATCCTTATGGCTGGAATCCGTGTAATATCCCACAAACATGTGACCCGGAGTACGCACCAATATAGGTTCTATATTGATGGCACGGAGCAGGGATGCAAAAAGCACGCTGCCATCCACGCAGTTGATTTGCGAAGACTCCAGCGCATCGTCGAACGTGCGCACACGCTGCGAAAAGACCACGTTGCTGGAAAGACTCGTATTGGAGACCGAACTGTAGCGGAACTTGCGCTTCTGCAACACATTCCACAAAGCATAAACCTGCTTGTCCACCACCTCGGCACCTCCCTGATAACCCAAAAACCGGTTGACGATACGCGTATCCAGCGCTTCACGCAGCAGCTTGTCAATCATGGGATTCTCCTCATTCACGTATGCTGCAAAAAAGATGCCGGTATCATGGAATTTTGTACCATTCGTGACATACCCCAACAGGCATTCATTAATGCTGCGAACAGAAAAAGTACGCACCCTCTGCCCCAAATCCTTGCCGTTCATCTCTACCATAACGGCCACACTGATGGGTTCCGCCTGGTTGTTATTCTTCAGAGCCTCGTAATTCCATATGATATCAGGATAGATGATATACTCCGTACGCGGTTTTGCCAGCACAAACTCCGACACGGAACGGGCAAAGAACGGAGTCTCCGCAACCTCTACCCGCACCCGGCTATAAGCATTACTCGAACGGACGCGGACAGCGATACACGACTTCGGATTACCTACGTACATGGAGTCTGTCGGCACTATGACCTGGGCATCGGTAGTGGCCACCGAAAGGATGCTGGAAGGAAAGATATTGCCGCCCAACTCATCCGCAATCTCAAAGCCCGAACGGAAAGGAGCCGTATTCAGCCAGACTGAACCGATTATCACCAAAAGCAGAGTTCCCACAATAACCGACAAACGTCTTTTGGAGAAACTCCTGATATACATAAGTTCTTTCATAAAATCATCAGTATTTACGGAACAAAGATAACAATATTTTAATGGAACGGTTCTTTTAGATAAACGGGAATTTAATGTAACCCAAATGTAACACTTGTTTCATCATTCCGTAACAAATTAGCCTCACTTTTGCATCCAGAAAGTAGAAATGGCTGCATCTCAGCACAAGTTTTCATGCAAACATGGAAATTCTGCATTCGGTTTGCACTATTTTTGCCGATAAAAAGAAATAAAGTTTAACTTTGTGACAAGAGAATTGTTTTATCCTTGTCATACATAAACAACAAAGCAATGAACGATTACCGGATTTTAGTAGTGGACGATGAAGAAGACTTATGTGAGATTCTGAAGTTCAACCTCGAAAACGAAGGCTACGAAGTGGACACGGCGAACTCTGCCGAAGAGGCCATGAGAATGGACATAGGCAGCTACGACCTGCTGCTGCTGGACGTGATGATGGGAGAAATTTCCGGCTTCAAAATGGCAAGTATGCTGAAGAAGGACAAGAAGACAGCCCGGATACCCATCATCTTCATCACCGCCAAAGATACGGAAAATGACACCGTGACCGGCTTCAACCTGGGAGCGGACGACTACATTTCCAAACCCTTCTCGCTGCGCGAAGTAGCGGCACGTGTCAAAGCCGTACTGAGACGCACCCGGCAAGGAGAAACGGAGCACGCACCGGAACAGATTGTCTACAAGACGCTGGTGCTGGACATCATCAAGAAGAAAGTCTGCATTGACGGCGAAGAGGCACCGCTCACCAAAAAGGAATTTGAAATCTTATTGCTGCTTTTGCAGAATAAAGGACGCGTATTCTCGCGCGAGGATATACTGAACCGCATCTGGAGCGACGAAGTATATGTACTGGACCGCACCATCGACGTGAACATCACACGCCTGCGCAAGAAAATCGGAGTTTATGGCAAATGCATCGTAACACGCTTGGGATATGGTTATTGTTTCGAAGCCGAATAACGACAGACACTTTCTGTCCTTCAGCCGGAAGCTCTTCCTTTCGGTCATCTCGCTGTTCCTCGTATTCGCCGCCTGCTTCATTGCCTACCAGTATCAGCGGGAAAAAGAATACAAAGCGGAGCTGCTGGACATGCAGCTGCAAGACTATAATGACAGACTGCACCAGGAACTTCGCTACCTTCCAGACAGCCTATGGACTTCCATGCCAGACAACTACATCTCCAAGCATGTGAACAAGGAATTGCGCGTCACCGTGGTAGACCTTCATGGCAACGTATTGTTCGACAGTTTCCAGAACGACAGCCATGAACTGGACAACCACCTCAAGCGCCCCGAAGTACAGAAAGCGCTGAAAAACGGCAAGGGCTACGACCTGCGGCGCATCTCCGAAACCACCGGCAAGACCTATTTCTATTCTGCCACCGCCTACGAAGACTGCATCATCCGCTCGGCACTGCCCTACAACGTCAACCTGATGAAGAACCTGGCTGCCGACCCACACTACATCTGGTTCACGGTCATCGTATCGCTGCTGCTGATATTCATCTTCTACAAATTCACTTCCAAACTGGGCAGCGCCATCAGCCACTTGCGCGAGTTCGCCAAGCGAGCCGACAAGAACGAACCCATAGAAATGGATATACAAGCCGCCTTCCCGCACAATGAGCTGGGGGAGATTTCGCAGCACATCATACAGATATACAAGCGCTTGCGCGAAACGAAAGAGGCGCTTTACATTGAGCGCGAAAAGCTCATCACCCACTTGCAGACCTCCCGCGAAGGACTGGGCGTATTCAACAGAGACAAAAAGGAGATACTGGTAAACAACCTGTTCACCCAATACGGCAACCTGATTTCGGACTCCAACCTGCAGGCTACCGAAGAGATATTCTCCATCTGCGAATTCCAGAAGATAACAGATTTCATCAACAAGGCGCAGAAACGCCCTTCCTATAACGAAGAACGAAGAATGTCCGTCCACATCAACAAGAACGGACGCACCTTCATCGTGGAGTGCATCATCTTCCAAGACCTCAGCTTTGAGATTTCCATCAACGACATCACCCAGGAAGAGGAGCAGATACAGCTGAAACGGCAGTTGACCCAGAACATCGCCCACGAACTGAAAACCCCCGTAAGCAGCATACAGGGTTATCTGGAAACCATTGTGAACAACGAGAACATCGCACCCGAGAAAATGCACGCCTTCCTGGAACGCTGCTACGCGCAAAGCAACCGGCTGAGCCGCCTGCTGCGCGACATATCCGTATTGACCCGCATGGACGAAGCCGCCAACATGATTGACATGGAAAAGGTGGACATCAGCATGCTGGTAGCAAACATCGTCAACGAAGTGTCCCTGGAACTGGAACAGAAGCAAATCACCGTTGTCAATTCCCTGAAGCCGAAGATACAGTTGCGGGGCAACTACTCCCTGCTCTACTCCATCTTCCGCAACCTCATGGACAACGCCATCGCCTATGCCGGCGCCAATATATATATCCATATCAGTTGTTTCCGCGAAGACGAGAATTACTACTATTTCAGTTTCGCCGATACCGGCATCGGTGTCTCTCCCGAACATCTCAACCGTCTGTTCGAACGCTTCTACCGTGTAGACAAAGGACGCTCGCGCAAATTGGGCGGCACCGGACTGGGACTTGCCATTGTGAAGAACGCAGTCCTCATTCACGGAGGCACCATCTCTGCCAAAAACAACCAAGGCGGAGGGCTGGAGTTCGTATTCACACTGGCAAAAGAGAGATAACAGCCCGTTTTACTACACCAAACAAAATGCTTTGCATACCTCCGGAAAAGGTTCTTGTGGCCAGTGTGGCTTGTATCGGTTTTCACCTTACTGATGTGACGGATTGGGTAAATCATCTTAAGTCACTATCAATCAGAGAGTAATTTTGCCAACCTATTGCCATGCTTTTGGCAAACTTTTGCCATGCCTATGGCAAAGTTTTGCCAATGCGGTGGCAAGCCCTTGCCAACTTGTCGGCAAAAAGAAAGAGAGCGGGGAAGAAAATTTATCACTCATAGAATTGTTTTCTCAAGAAGAATCCCTATCTTTGTCATGCATTGGTTCGCTCCCTCTCTTCGGGGAAAGTGATTAAAAGGGAATCAGGTGTAAATCCTGGACAGTCCCGCTGCTGTAAGTTTCGCACAATGTTGCAGGCAATCACCCTCTATGCCACTGGAATACTCTTCCGGGAAGGCGCCTGCAACAGAAACAAGTCAGAAGACCTGCCATGCATACTTTATCATTGCTTTCGAGGAAAAAGCGTTGAGTCTAATGAGCCGGACAAATCGTCCATCATTTCATTCATCAAACCTGATTCAGAGAAAGTAAAGAAGGTAATAAACTCTGCCAAGTTTATTTCATGATGTCCGGCCGAAGTGATTTCGTCCGGACATTCGCTTTACAAAAAGTCATGTTTTAGTTGGTCATTACACTTATTTTGTCTAAATTCGGCACATCAAACCGCATTAACCGGTTTATCCGTTAACCTATTGTCAAATCATTAAAGATACAGAGTCTATGGAATTACCATTTGCCGAAGCATGGAAAATCAAAATGGTGGAACCTATCCGTAAAAGCACCCGCCAGGAACGCGAACAATGGCTGAAAGAAGCCCACTACAACGTATTCCAACTCAAATCGGAACAAGTTTATATCGACCTCATCACCGACTCGGGCACCGGCGCCATGAGCGACCGCCAATGGGCAGGCATGATGCTGGGCGACGAAAGCTATGCCGGAGCCACCTCATTCTTCAGACTGAAGGAGGTCATCACCCGCCTCACCGGATTTGAATACATCATCCCCACCCACCAGGGACGCGCTGCCGAAAACGTGCTCTTCTCCTACCTGGTGCACGAGGGCGACATTGTGCCGGGAAACTCCCATTTCGACACCACCAAAGGACATATCGAGGGACGCCGGGCACTGGCTCTGGACTGCACCATAGACGAAGCCAAACAGACACAACTGGAAATCCCCTTCAAAGGCAATGTAGACCCCCAAAAACTGGAAAAAGCATTGCAGGAACATAGCGAACGGATACCGTTCATCATCGTCACCATCACCAACAACACCGCAGGCGGCCAGCCGGTTTCCATGCAGAACCTGCGCGAAGTCCGCGCCATTGCCGACAAGTACGGCAAGCCCGTTCTCTTTGACTCGGCACGCTTTGCGGAAAATGCCTACTTCATCAAAATGAGAGAAGAAGGTTACCACAACAAGAGCATAAAGGAAATCACCCGCGAGATGTTCGACCTTGCCGACGGCATGACGATGAGTGCCAAAAAAGACGGTATTGTCAACATGGGCGGATTCATAGCCACCCGCCGGAAAGACTGGTATGAAGGTGCCAAAGGCT
The DNA here is from genome assembly GCF_000614125.1 of Bacteroides rodentium JCM 16496. Lineage (GTDB taxonomy): Bacteria > Bacteroidota > Bacteroidia > Bacteroidales > Bacteroidaceae > Bacteroides > Bacteroides rodentium. The sequence continues at coordinate 99,750 of NZ_BAKJ01000003.1, read as the reverse complement.
TCTGCGTGCAGTTCGAAGGCTACCTTACTTACGGAGCATGAACGGTCGTGACATGAACGCCCTTGCCATCGGCCTGGATGAAAACACTGAATTTGACAATCTGGAAACCCGCATTCACCAGGTGGAATACTTAGCCCGGAAACTGGACGAATACGGGATACCCTACCAACGTCCCGCAGGCGGCCATGCCATATTTGTGGATGCCCCCAAAGTGCTGACACATGTGCCCAAAGAAGAATTCCCGGCACAAACACTGACCGCCGAGCTCTATCTGGAAGCAGGCATACGCGGCTGCGAAATCGGGTATCTGCTGGCAGACCGCGACCCGGTGACCCGCGAAAACCGCTTCAACGGCCTGGACTTGCTCCGGCTTGCCATCCCCCGCCGTGTGTATACCGACAACCACATGGATGTGGTGGCAGCCGCTTTGAAAAATGTATATGACAAGCGGGAAAGTATTACCCGCGGAGTACGTATCACCTGGGAAGCTCCGTTGATGAGACACTTCACGGTACAACTGGAAAGACTGTAAGAGATTTACAGACTCAATGTCAAGACAAAATCCGGAAACAAATAATAATGGATAGTAAACCGGCGTTTCTCCACCGTACGATATTCTTCGGCGGAGAATACGCCGCTTTCATTTACAGCAAAAGGCAGAATGCGCATGTGCCTGCGGAAATCAACCTCGGAAGCATTCAGGCATTTGAACATGGTCTCCTTGGCCGACCAGTGCAGCAACAGTGACCAAGTGTCGGTTCCGCGAAACACGGACGGCTGTTCATCTTCGCGCATGAATTTATGCGCCACCTTCCTTACCCGCTCACCATACTGCTCGATGTCAATACCTACTTCCCGGCCCGGCAATCCCAAGACAACAGCCACATAACCTTTCGTATGCGAAATACTGAGAGAGGCGGAGGCATCTGCCAGATAAGGTTTCCCACTGGATAATAGGCAATCTCTTTCTCTTCTCCCGACAGCGTGTAAAGCAACACACGGACAGCCAGCCACTCCAGACGGCGGTGTGCCGCGGTGAAGCGCCGCATACCTTCCCGGTATACTTCCTGATGAGGAAGCATGGCCAGCAATTCCTCCGGAGATTCCTCCGTTTTCCAAATTCCCCATCGACAGGGAAGAGCGGTATGTTGCAAGAAGAGGGGCACGGAACAATTTAAAAATTAATAATTAAAAATTAAAGGGAAGAAGAGTTGGGTTCTGCCGGGGCATTTACTGTGAACTTCACTTTCAGGATACGGCGGTTGTCCATCTCCAACACCTCAAACTCATAACGGCCGTAGGTCACCTTTTCATGGAGAGCAGGAAATTCCCCCTTCAGTTCCAGCAGAAGTCCGGCAAGCGTATCGGCATCCCCTGCCACCTCATCGAACATTTCCTCGTCTATCTTCGTTATTTTATAGAAATCAGTCAGCTGGGTCTTGGCTTCAAATACCCAAGTGTGGTCATTCAGTACGGCATATGTACGTTCTTCATCATCGTATTCGTCATGAATTTCGCCCACAATCTCCTCTATAATGTCCTCCATGGTGACAATGCCCGACGTACCGCCGAACTCATCGACCACAATGGCTATATGAATTTTGTTTGCCTGAAAATCGCGCAGCAAATCATCAATCATCTTGGTTTCGGGCACAAAATAGGCGGGCCGGATAAGCGACTGCCAGCGGAAATTATCCCCTTTGTTCAGATGGGGAAGCAAGTCCTTGATATAAAGTACCCCCTTGATATTGTCACGGCTATCCGCATAGATGGGAATACGGGAGTAGACATTCTCTACGATGCACTTCACCACATCTTTGAAAGGGGTACGGATATCCAAGTCCACCACATCAAGGCGAGAGGTCATGACCTCCTTGGCCGTTTCCCCGCCAAAGCGGATGATACCTTCCAGAATATTATTCTCCTCCGAAAGCTCTGCCTTGTCGGTCAGCTCCAACGCATGCGAGAGTTCATCGACCGATATGTTATGGTTCTTGCGGACCATATGCTTGTTCAGGAAAGAAGTGGAACGCACCAGCATGGATGCCATCGGATAGAATACGGAACGGCAAAACGTGATACCGGGAGCGGCGAAGCGGCAAAAAGCCAGCGTCTTCTGAGCCGAATATATCTTAGGCATGATTTCACCGAAAAGCAACAGCAAAAATGTAAGGACTACTGTCAGAATGAGGAACTCTGCAATGGGAGAATGAAATTGGAACACATTCATAAAGAAGAAGTTGCAGAGCATGATTATGGTTACATTCACGAAGTTGTTCGTAATCAGAATCGTTGCCAACAAACGTTCGCTGTTGTCCAGCAGATTACTGATTTTCTCATCCGAAGGATGCTTTCTCTCCGCTATTGCATTCAGGTCTGACGGAGAAAGAGAGAAAAAGGCTATTTCGGAAGCTGATGCAAAACCGGAAACGAGCAAAAGCAAACCTGCCAACACAATGGCTACAATGGCCGAAATAGAAGGAGTCTGTACGGATATACCGTTAAAAACATCTGCCAACTGGCATAAATAAGCGTCTGGGTCCAAAGATTTTGGTTTTAGTTAAACAATTAGAACGGCAAGTCGTCCGTCGGGTTATCTTGTGCAGGGGCAGCCTGCGGTTGTACTGGTTGTTGTGGCTGGGGGGCGGCTCCCGCCTGCGGCGCATAAGGGGCGGCACCGGGAGTTGCCGTTCTCGGAGTCAGCATCTCCATATTGTCGACAAATATCTCAGTCACATAGCGCTTGATGCCTCCCTGGTCATCGTAAGAACGGGTACGTATCTTACCTTCCACGTAAAGCTTATCGCCTTTATGCACATATTTCTCAACGATTTCGCCTAAACGGCCACGGAATATCAGGTTATGCCATTCGGTACGGTCCGGAATCTGCGTACCATTCTGCAAAGTGTATCCTTTCTCCGTAGTGGCCAAAGAAAGCTGGGCAACACAGTTTCCACCTTCATAATAGGTTATTTTAGGGTCTTGTCCCACATTTCCTATCAATATCACTTTATTTACTGACATAAGCTTCTATTTTATTAATTTGCTGCCAAAATTAACGAGAATATTCACACCATGCAAGAATACAAACAACTTTTATACATATTTCTCCAAGAAAGCATGTATCAGCCGGGGTACCGCATAACGGTCCAAATCTTCGACTGCAACCCGTTGGTAACTTGAGAAGGAGCTCGAATTATCGGGCAGAGTAACCTCGTAGAAGTTGGTGTAAATCACTCTGTGGGACAATACATGTTTCACCCCCCGAAGCAGTGTACGGACCATCCGCACCTCTCCCTCTGCAAACAGCGCATGAAACTGCGGACATGCCAGAAATTCCTCTTCGGATAAATCTTTTTCCGTTTCAACCAGAGGCAATTCAAAGAGATTTTTCCAGATATCGTCCTCCGTCCTCTTATGTATCAAGGTATGCGCGCCCATGCGTACATATATATAATTAAAATAGCGGTTGGTGGTCTTGGTTCTGTGCTGCTTCACGGGCAGTTGCTGCACTTTTCCTTCAGACAATGCCCGGCAGCTGCCGGACAAAGGACAAAACAGACAGTTGGGCGACTGCGGCGTACACTGCACGGCTCCGAAGTCCATAATTGCCTGGTTATAATCTGCCGGCCTGGATTTATCGAGCACCTCACCCGCCAAAGCGGTAAAAGTCTTTTTCCCTTCAGTAGAATCAATGGGAACATCAATGCCGAAATAGCGGGAAAGCACCCGATACACATTCCCGTCGACCGCCGCATAAGGCATGTCATAGGCAAAGGAGCAGATGGCCGCTGCCGTATAATCCCCCACTCCCTTCAAAGCACGTACCTCTGCATAGGTTTTCGGAAATGTCCCCTTCATGCTTTTGGCTGCGGCATGCAGGTTGCGGGCACGCGAATAGTACCCCAGGCCCTGCCAATATTTCATCACTTCGTCCTCGGACGCAGCAGCCAGCGACACCACATCCGGGAAGCGTTCTATGAAACGCAGAAAATACTCATACCCCTGCGCCACTCTTGTCTGTTGTAAGATGATTTCAGAAATCCATATCAGATAAGGGTCCGTGGTATTTCGCCACGGAAGGTCGCGTTTGTTCTCCGCATACCAGTCCAACAATGTTCCGCTAAAAATATTCATGCTGCAAAAATACTTCATTTTCAGCCTAACAAAGCTTAATGCCAAGACTTTTTTAGAAAATTGTCCGAAATATATTTTTTAGAGCCACGGAAAAGCTATATATTTGCAGTCCAAAAAATTAGGAAAACTATAGTAATAATATTTTTTTTTAAAGAAAAATGACTAAAGCTGATATTGTAAACGAAATTACAAAGAACACCGGAATTGATAAGACAACCGTACTTACAACCGTTGAAGCATTCATGGACGCAGTAAAGGCATCTTTATCCAAAGATGAAAATGTTTACCTCCGCGGGTTTGGTAGTTTTGTAGTGAAGAAAAGAGCCCAGAAAACTGCTCGCAACATCTCCAAGAACACTACAATAATCATTCCGGAACATAACATTCCGGCATTTAAGCCTGCAAAAACGTTCACCCTCTCAGTGAAGAAATAATAAACAATAGTATTAACCCATAAAAATTTTGAAGCTATGCCAAGCGGAAAGAAGAAAAAAAGACATAAAATGTCTACGCACAAGCGTAAAAAAAGACTAAGAAAGAACAGACATAAAAGCAAAAAGTAATTTTTAGTCTGAAGGACAAAATAAAGAACAAACTTGTGAAGCAAAATGTCTCGCGGGTTTGTTCTTTGTTTAAGTAGTAAATAGAATCATTTAAAAGCCAATTATTGTGACAAGCGAACTCGTTGTAGACGTACAGCCCAAAGAGGTATCCATTGCACTGCTTGAAGACAAGCAGCTGGTGGAACTCCAGAGCGAAGGAAGAAACATCTCCTTTTCGGTGGGCAACATGTATTTGGGACGCGTCAAGAAATTGATGCCCGGCCTGAATGCCTGCTTCGTGGACGTGGGTTACGAGAAAGACGCTTTTCTTCATTATCTGGACCTGGGTCCTCAATTTAACTCGTTAGAGAAGTACGTAAAGCAAACTTTAAGCGACAAGAAGAAGCTGAATCCCATTACCAAAGCAACCATACTTCCCGACCTTGAAAAGGACGGAACGGTTTCCAACACACTCAAGGTGGGACAAGAAGTAGTGGTGCAAATTGTCAAGGAACCTATCTCTACCAAAGGGCCGCGACTGACTTCCGAACTTTCCTTTGCCGGAAGATACCTCGTGCTGATTCCCTTCAATGACAAGGTTTCCGTATCACAAAAAATTAAATCGAGCGAAGAGCGCGCACGCCTCAAGCAACTGCTGATGAGTATCAAGCCGAAAAACTTCGGCGTCATCGTCCGCACCGTAGCCGAAGGAAAACGTGTTGCCGAACTCGACGGAGAGCTTAAAGTATTACTGAAACATTGGGAAGATGCCATTACAAAAGTACAGAAGGCCACCAAATTTCCGACACTGATTTACGAAGAAACCAGCCGCGCCGTAGGACTGTTGCGCGACTTGTTCAATCCTTCCTTCGAAAACATCCACGTGAACAACGAGGTTGTGTACCACGAAATCAAGGATTACGTAACCCTCATCGCCCCTGAACGGGCAGGAATCGTGAAGCTGTACAAAGGCCAACTCCCCATTTACGACAATTTTGGTATCACCAAACAAATCAAGTCGTCATTCGGCAAGACCATTTCATACAAAAGTGGTGCCTACCTGATTATTGAGCATACTGAGGCGCTTCACGTAGTAGACGTGAACAGCGGTAACCGCACCAAGAATGCCAACGGGCAGGAGGCCAACGCACTGGAAGTGAATCTGGGTGCAGCCGACGAACTGGCACGCCAGCTCAGACTAAGGGATATGGGTGGTATCATCGTGGTGGACTTCATCGACATGAATGAAGCCGAAAACCGCCAGAAGCTTTACGAACGTATGTGTGCCAACATGCAGAAAGACAGAGCACGTCACAACATCCTGCCGCTCAGCAAATTCGGACTGATGCAGATTACACGCCAGCGTGTGCGCCCGGCCATGGATGTAAATACGACGGAAACCTGCCCCACCTGCTTCGGTAAAGGCACCATCAAATCGTCCATCCTCTTTACGGACACCTTAGAGAGTAAGATTGACTACCTGGTCAACAAATTGAAGATAAAGAAATTCTCGTTACACATCCACCCGTACATCGCAGCCTACGTCAATCAGGGACTCGTCTCCCTGAAACGGAAGTGGCAGATGAAGTACGGATTCGGTATCAAGATTATTCCAAACCAGAAATTAGCATTCCTGGAATATGTATTCTACGACCTGCAAGGGGAAGAGATAGACATGAAGGAAGAAATCGAAATCAAATAAAAAAGACGGCGAAGGGTATTTATCTTCGCCGTCTTTTTTATTTCTTGCTTTGGGGGAGTTCTCCCCAAAACAGGCTCCTTTTGCTATAAAGCCAAACGGTATATTTCCCTGCAATCAGTCATGGTCAGCTTCACGTAGTTGCCAAGCTGTTCGCCTTTATTGCGCTGCAGGCTGACGAGCATACGGTCTATATCGGGATGCTCGATGCCCAACTCCTTGAAGCTAACCGGCAAGCCCATGTAACGGAAAAAGTGTTTCAGGCGGGCGGTACCAGCCAAAGCCATCTCTTCCAAATCTTCGGACTTGGGTATATCAAAAACGCGGTGGGCAAACTGGGCTATCTTTGCCGGATTATGTTCCGCCATAAAAGCCATCCAGGCAGGAAAGATTACAGCCAAGCCTGCACCGTGGGCTACATCATAGATAGCACTGATTTCATGTTCCAGTGCATGGGATGCCCAGTCTTCCTCACGCCCTACCCCACAAGTTCCGTTATGCGCCACAGTGCCACACCACATAATGTTGGCACGCGCGGCATAGTTGTCCGGTTGCTGTTTCACCCGGTAAGCTTCTTTAATGATAGCTGTCAAGGTGCCTTCGCAAAGCCGGTCGCTGATTTCCACATCCGGTGTATTCGTAAAGTAACGCTCCATGATGTGAGCCATCATGTCGGCAATACCACAAGCCGTCTGATAAGCCGGGAGGGTGTAGGTCAGTTCAGGATTCATGATGGAAAATACGGGACGCAAATGCTCGGGGGCACAGAGACCCAGTTTTTGGAGTGTCTCTGTCTTGGTAATTACCGTATTGCCCGAGCCTTCGCTTCCGGCAGCCGGGATAGTCAGCACCACGGCTACTTTCAACGCTTTCTCCACCTTGGCACGACCGATAAAGAAATCCCAAAAGTCTCCATCATAGAAAGCTCCGGCAGCAATGGCCTTTGCCGTATCTATGACCGAACCACCGCCCACAGGAAGCATCATATCCACGTGCTCACGACGGCAAAGCTGAATACCTTCGTACACCTTCCTGTCAATGGGATTGGGCTGGACACCTCCCATTTCGCAATAAGCCACACCGGCTTCCTGCAAGGATTGCTTCACCCTATCAAGCAGACCACTCCGTACAACGGAACCGCCTCCATATACTATCATCACTTTTTGTGCACCATACTTACGTGCCAATGCACCGACTTGAACTTCAGTATTCTTGCCAAAGACAAACTCTGTAGGACTATAAAAAACAAAATTATTCATTGTATATCTTATTTAATGTATCGACTGTATCTTTCAAAGAAGCGTCCAAACGCTCCCCACTTCATCAGTCCTTTCTCAAAAACAAAAATACCCAGCAATGCACAAGAGATGCCCAGCATCACATCAATCAGATAATGGTGCCCCGAATAGACAGCCGTCCACCAGATACCGACCATAATCACCGCAAACAACGCTATCAACCACTTTTTGCTGCGGTCCATAACGGCGTAGGCCAAAGCCACCACCATATAGGCGGCATGGAGCGAGGGCACCGCCGCAAATACATTGGCATTCCTTCCGTAAATGGAGTTGAAGATGGAGCATCCCAGCAATTCGTCAAAGCGCCCTAAGCCTGCCACATTGCCCGGAGTGTCGAGTATCGGCTCGAAACCATAATTCATGGCATACCAGGGCGGAGCAGCGGGATGGATATAATAGCCGGCAAAACCGATGAGATTAACCAGCAGGAACACCATCGCAAAGCGAAGATATACCTTACGGTCACCTTTCAGATAGAGCCACAACCCGAATGCAATGGGAACCGGTACCCAACAGAGATAGAATATCCCGGCAAAGAAATCGGCGACCGGACAATGATTCAAAGCAAAATATTCACAAGGGATAAGGACAGCACCGTCTACAGACAAGCCAAAAAGGGATTTTTCTGCCTCATAAAGTCCTTTTACATCAATGGGATTCACCTGGTAATTGGGATATACGCGCATCCAGTCATACGAAATACCGAATATGAAAAACGGCAACAGCGCCACTGCCAACTTACGGGTTGTCTGTCCGGCAAAGAATAATGCCAAAAATACACCCGCCATCAGGAAATGTTCCGGACGAAGCCCGATACAGACTGCTGTCAGAATCAGGAAAAACGCTGTGATGACAATCACCAGCACTGCCTCTCTCACAGAGGGAAACAAACTATTTTTCATTCCTTGTCTTTCAGTAGTTTATAGCAATGCGCCAAGCGCGCAAATGCCGTCAAATTCGCCAATATTGCAATCACTGCCATAGGCACAATTAGTATCAGCATCGGGTCGAACAAGGTACAATCACCGAAGATACCGCAGAACATGGCACCGAGGGCAGTCAGTACAACGCGTTCGGGGCGCTGCATGAAACCTACTTTACACTCCAGTCCCAAGCCTTCGGCACGGCACGCACGTAACTCACCATCAGCGAACCTATCAGCGCAATGAATGTAATGATGGAGCCCCACAAATAGCCTTGCAGCATCAGGTAATAGAAAATGCCAAACAATGTCACGAGCTCGCTGTAACGGTCGAGTACGGAGTCGTAGAGCGCACCGAAAGTAGAACTCATTTTACCCACGCGTGCCACGCGTCCGTCCATCATATCAAACAACCCGGCAAAGAGCACAATACCGCCTCCCCAGCCTACATAAGCCAGTTCACCACTCTTGTACACCCCGGCATACACAAACAAGGCAGCCGCCACGATATTCAGTACCAGCCCCGTAGTCGTAATAAAGTTAGGCGTAATGCCAATTCTAATCATACTATGCACCACAGGGTTGATAATCTTGTATATCACCTGCTGCAACCAATCTCTATAATTCATATTCGTCTTTTTTGTTCTCTAAATAATGTTTCAGAAAGCCTTTTATATTATGATTACGATAAACGAAAAAACGTTGCAGATGGTAGTTCCAAAAAAAAGCTACCAGCACTGCTACAATTATCTTTGACAGAATAAATACATTGTCTATATAATATCCCAACAATCCATTGACCCATGTCATGCCGGTAAGCCATTCGGTCAGTGCAAAAGTACCCCAAGTATTCAGCATAATGCTGCCTCCCCAGACAAAGAGATACTTGACGGCAACATGCGTTTTCTTGCAGTCTTCAGCATGGAACACCCATCCGTAATTAATGGCACAGTTTACAATGCCTCCCACTACGGAGCCCGTGAATGTGGCATAAAGATAAAAAACAGCAAAAGCCTTTACCAGAAGGATAGTCACCAGAAAATCGACAAAGCTTGCAAACTGCGCAGAAATCTGGGCCTTGAAGAAGATCCAGACAGAATGACGCCATGACAAACCTCTGCCACTTATTTTCAGCTGATTATCCATCTTGCCACAATCAAAATTACAAATCCGTAAACTCCGGACAGAATATCGTCCATCATTACCCCGATTCCACCCGGCAGTCTTTCCATACGACGGATGCCCAAGGGCTTGAATATATCAAACAAACGGAACAAGACAAATGCTCCCAATGCATACCATACGTGTCCGGCGGGCGCCGCAAGCAAGGCAATCCACACGCCAACCATTTCATCGACCACCACGCGCGAAGGGTCTTCGCCCCAAGATGCCTCCAGGCGGTTGGCAGCCCAGATACCGGCAAGTGTAAATACCAAAATCAATGCTACTGTCAGCCACAAAAGGCAGACACTTGAAACCAGATAAGACAACCCGAACCAGATAAGCGTAGCCAGCAAAGCTCCCGCAGTGCCGGGTGCAAAAGGAGAAAAGCCCGAGCCAAAGCCCGTACCGATAATAACTGGGAGGAGGGAGGGTTTCTTCATCAAAAAAGTAATGAGGTGACAAATGCGATAAAAACGGTAAAATGATAAATGCAATAAAGTAATAAAAGTGATAAAGTGGTAAAGTGCTATCACTCTATCACCTTACCACCTTATTTTTATCACCTTATCACTGTTGTTTTAGTCCAGATAACTCGGTGCTGTTTCACCCACCATGTTGCGGAGAGTCTCTTTCACCATGCGCCATTGCTGGAACAAATCGTGTACCGGCTCATGCTCGAAATCGTGCATCGGGCTCTTGCAGAAGAAAGACAGCCAAGTCTGGATGCCACACATGCCTGCACGCAATGCCAAATCACTGAAAATAACCAAGTCGAGTGCGATGGGAGCAGCAAGAATGGAGTCACGGCACAGGAAGTTGACCTTGATTTCCATCGGATAGCCCATCCAGCCGAAAATATCGATGTTGTCCCATGCTTCCTTGTTATCCTTACGGGGAGGATAGTAGTTGATGCGTACCTTATGATAAACATCACCGTACAAGTCAGGATATTTCTCCGGTTCGAAGATATTGTCGATAACAGACAGCTTGCTGACCTCTTTTGTCTTGAAGTTCTCCGGTTGGTCGAGTACCTCGCCGTCACGGTTACCCAGAATATTGGTAGAGAACCAGCCGCTTACACCCAACATACGGGTCTTGAACATCGGAGCAAGCACCGTCTTCATCAAAGTCTGGCCACTCTTGAAGTCCTTACCGGAAATGGGCACATTCATTTTCTTGGAGAATTCCCACATAGCCGGAGTATCCACACACAGATTAGGAGCACCCATAATAAACGGAGCACCTTCTGCAATGGCAGCATATGCATAGCACATACTCGGAGAGATTACTTCAGTATTGTTTTCCTTCATTGCCTGTTCCAAAGCAGCGAGAGATTCGTGCTCCTTGGACAGCGGAATATATATTTCGGTACTTGCAGCCCACAGCACAGCAATACGCTCGCAGTTATTGGCTGCCTTGAAGTTACGGATATCCTCGCGCAACTGCTCTGTCATTTCCCAGCGGGTAGCAGCCTTTTTAATGTGCGTACCGTTCAAACGTTTTGCGAAATTGTGGTCAAATGCAGCAGGCATCGGCTTGATAGCTTGCAGTTCGTCTTTTACCAGATTCAAGTCTTTCTCTTTCAAGACCTCGGCATACATAGCAGCCTCGTAGGCGTTGTCCGGGAAAATGTCCCAACCACCGAAAACGATATCATTCAAATCAGCCAAAGGCACTATGTCTTTGATAAGTTTTTCTTTGCCGTCCTGCATGCGCATAGTAGCCATTTGTGTGATTGAGCCTATAGCTTTTGCCAAGCCCTTGCGAGCAGCTAATGTACCGGTAATCATGGTGGTTGCAACCGCACCACCTACTCCGACTACCAGCACGCCCAAGCGTCCGGTTGCCGGCTTAATGTTTTCTTTCATTGCCATTGTATTATTTAGAGTTTAAAAAATTGCTCAAATTTAGGGTATTTTACTCAATTGGGATTAGTCATTTTATCCGATTTAATGTTCCATTAGTAAGATTTAAGTTAAAATGTCATGTGTAGACTGATTCTGAGCCCGGATTTGTCTATATCCGGTAAATTTCGGTAAGTCAGACGCCATACATAATCGACACGCAACACCTTGAAAATATTTTCAATGCCTACACCTGCCTCTACGTATGGCGTATGCCCCATGGTGGTACTTCCGGCAGGAAAACGGAACAAATCCTGCTGAAAAGCCGGATTATTCTTATCACTCAAATTCCCATACAAGCCGCGGCAGGAAAGTACTTCACGCCATTTCAACTTTTTCAACAAAGGAATACGGTTGAAGAGCCAGCCGTTCAAGTAATAGGTCACATCCCAGGAAGCGTATTCATCGTTCATGAATTCCATGGCATTCATCAATGAATAAGACTCAGGCTGTATGGTATAAGACAAGTTCGCATTGGGAATGATGAGCAGAGGAAAAGGGACTTTATTCCAGACTTTTCCGGCTTTCAGGATAACGTCCGTATAACCGAATGCCGAGAACCAGAAACGCTTTTGAAAACCCGCTTCCGTATAGTGATAGGTATAGTCTCCTCCCAGTACCCCTTTGGCAGCCATGGTATGCGTAAGCGAAAAGACCGGAGCATCCAGCGAAACGGGGAAGCGGTTCCATTGGGTCTGGAAGAATTTCTCGTTGGGAGCATAGCGCAGCTTCAATTCCAGCTCACTGGTCGAAATACTTTTTACATACGTATTACGGTCATCCTGCTTGACGAAAGGAATCAGATGGGATGATTCATCTTTACGCAGACGCGTCGTCATCTGTACGGAAAAGCCGGAATGGAACTCATTGGTATAGGTCAGCTCCGCCTTCCGCTGATAACCGATACGGTCATCCTTCTGACGTTTCAAGGCAAGAAAAACATTATCCTGACTGGTATAAAGATAGTGTTGTCCATATTGATTGACATCTGACAAGTAACGGAGCTTCAACGAATGTATAGGAAATTCATTGGCATATTCCTTCTTCTTATGAAAAGAATATTCCAGTTCAGCGAGTCCCTTTACGCGATGGTCGCGAAAACCGTATGCCATATACCCCCTGCCGAACAGATGCGGATTGAGCCATGCCGTCGTCATACCGCCGGCACGCAAGCGCACCCCTTCCAGTGTATTTCCGCTGATGGTGGTATTCATCATACCGATATAGAACAAAGGTTCTTTTTCCTTCGGAGCGGGAATATACCCGTGAACAGCACCTTCAGCACTTTCTCCGTCCAGAAATAAACGGGATAGCTGCGCAACTGGGCCATCATCTTGTCCACCGAAGTCTCTTTCTTGCTGACCTCCACCTGGCGGTTGGCATCCCAATATGCTTCCGAATAGCCGGAAGCCGATGTCTCTTCAATCACCTTTTCCGGTCTTCGGAAAGCCTGCAGAGCCTTGTCATCCGGTTCATACTGATAGTTTCTGTAATACACATCCCGCTTGGCATAAATACCGTCACTATTGTCCACCAACTTGAATTCCGTAGTGATACTCTCATTGAGCAACTGCCTCGTACCGTCCTCCGCGCGGTCAAAATTCTGTTCAATCTTCATGTAGTCCACAAAGTTCAGATTGATTTTCTGAGGAAAGTTCATGACGGCACGCCTTACAAAATAGGTACTGTCCAACATGACGTACAAATGTCCCGTAAAACCGAACGACTCGGAGTTGAAAGGGACAAATGTCAAGTCAACACAAGGCTTTCCGGCAACGGTAAGCGTATCCATCAGATAATATTTGTAGAAAGACGGCCCAAGGGAGGAAAGCGGACTAACAAACTTATTGGTGAACAAGGTGATGTTGTTCTCATAAAGGTCTACATCGGTCATGGTGACACTGATAGCCTGCTCCATACCCTGCTGGGAAAGCATTTCGTCCACTCCTGCCTGCCTGCGGGCGGTGACCCACTGTTTCCGGCTATGCGGAGACTTGCGGTAATAGTCTGTGGCAAGTAACTCACGGTTGGAGATGGCCAATACCGGCCTGCCGGTAACGGCAGAGGTATCGACATAATCCGTCAGAAACTTGAACTTACGGTAAAGCCACTTCTGTTGCTTCAAGCTGTCGAAGTTATTGATGGCAAAAGTCATCTTTTCATAGCGGTCACGTTTCCAGAAGTCGCGTTCGTCGGGCGAATAGTCATCCCGATGTTCTATCATCTTGCGTACAAACTCCACTGCGGGATTATCCTTTTTCTTATACCGTTCACGTTTCGGCTTCACCACCACCTCATCCAGTGCATAAGTGGCTGGCGAAAGGGCAATATTGAACTTAGAAGACTTTGCAGGATGAATCAGCCGGACATATTCATTATATCCCACGGCCGAAATGACCAGCGTGGCCTCCGGGCGATAGGTCTTGAAGGAAAAACGGCCGTTATTGTCCGTCATCCCTCCCTCCGTAGTTCCTTTCAGATAAACTGACGTATAAGGCAATGGCTCCTTCGTCAACGAATCGGTGACAACGCCTTGCACCATATATTGTGCTCTCAATGGAAGAGTAACCAGCTGGATAAGCAGAAATACCCTAAAAAACAACTTCATACCTTGTTTTACCTAATTTGGATAGCAAAGGTACGGAAGAAAACTTTTTCTTAAAGTTCGGTTTTACGGAATAAATGTTCTAAAAAACTCCTTTTGTATAAAACACTTCCCGTTAAAAGCCGTTGTATAGCGAAACGACGCTCCAGAAAGCATCGGAACAACCAATATATAACCTAAACAACTTGATTATGGAATGGATTTTCAACCAGCTCAGGGAACGCCCCGAACTTGCCATTTTCCTCACTATATTCCTGGGATTCTGGCTGGGGAAACTGCGTATCGGTAAGTTTACGCTGGGCACAGTGACCAGTGTACTGCTTGTAGGCGTACTGGTAGGGCAGCTGAATATAGCCGTACCGGGTCCGATAAAGTCGGTATTTTTTCTGCTTTTCCTTTTTGCCGTGGGCTATAAAGTGGGTCCCCAGTTCTTCCGCGGACTAAAAAAGGACGGATTGCCCCAAGTGGCTTTGCCGTACTGATGTGTATATCCGTACTGTTAGTGACCTGGCTGCTGGCCTGATGATGGGCTACAATGCCGGTGAAGCTGCCGGACTGCTGGCCGGTTCGCAAACCATCTCCGCCGTCATCGGAGTGGCAGAAGACACCATGGCCAATATGGGACTGGACGAGGCCCAACGACAAAGTTACGTCAACATCATTCCCGTATCCTACGCCGTCACCTACATTTTCGGTACGGCAGGCTCGGCATGGGTCCTATCATCCATCGGTCCCAAGATGCTGGGCGGGCTGGAAAAGGTGAAAGCCGCCTGCAAGGAACTGGAGGCGAAGATGGGCAGCTCTCTGGCTGACGAACCGGGATTCATGCCGGCGGCACGCCCCGTCACTTTCCGTGCCTACCGGGTCGAAAACGAATGGTTCAAGAATGGAAAGCGGGTGATTGACCTGGAAGTCTACTTCCGGCAGCACGACAAACGTCTATTTGTGGAACGCCTCCGCAAATCCGGAATTGTAGTGGAAGTCAGCATGAACCTACGGATAGAGCCGGGAGACGAAATAGTGCTAAGCGGACGCCGCGAATACATCATAGGCGAAGAAAGCTGGATAGGGCCGGAAGTACAAGATGCCCAGCTCCTGGATTTTCCTGCCGAAAAGTTACCGGTTACAATCACACGCAAGACGGTTGCCGGCAAGACGGTTGCAGCTATCCGAAGGGAAAAGTTCATGCACGGTGTCAGTATCCGGAGCATCAAGCGCGCCGGAATATCCATTCCCGTGCTGGCACAAACGGTAGTAGATGCCGGCGACGTCATCGAAGTGGTAGGTACCAGGCAGGAAGTGGAAGCAGCAGCCAAACGTCTAGGGTATATAGACCGTCCTACCAACCAGACGGATATGATATTCGTAGGCCTGGGTATCCTTGTCGGAGGTTTGTTCGGAGCACTTTCCGTCCATATCGGCGGCATCCCCATCAGCTTGAGCACAAGCGGCGGCGCATTGATTGCGGGCTTGTTCTTCGGCTGGCTCCGCAGTAAGCATCCCACCTTCGGGCGCATTCCCGAACCTTCGCAATGGGTGTTGAACAATGTCGGTCTGAACATGTTCATCGCGGTAGTGGGCATTTCGGCAGGTCCCAGTTTCGTGCAGGGCTTCCACGACGTAGGTATCAGCCTGTTTCTGGTGGGAGCAGCCGCCACCACCCTGCCGCTGATTATCGGCTTGCTGCTGGCAAGGTATGTTTTCAAGTTCCATCCGGCACTGGCTTTGGGCGTCTGCGCGGGGGCACGTACCACTACGGCCGCTTTAGGCGCGGTGCAGGATGCCGTTGAGAGTGAGACACCTGCTCTGGGATACACCGTGACCTATGCCGTGGGCAATACCTTATTAATAATATGGGGTGTAGTCATCGTTTTGCTAATATAAGACGATTCTGTACCAATGCTTACTAATCCGGAGCATTCAAAGAATTATTGCCGGAAATGCAAGCGACTATATACCCATTCACTAATAGCTATTCGTCCGACAGCTGTCGGACGATAATTCAACAGTTGTCGGACGATGATTCAACAACTGTCGGACGAAAAGGAAACATATATCGGACGATTAATTTCAAGCAAGGAAAGAAATAGTATACCGCATGAACAGAGATTATTCGCCGAATGACTGAAAACAATAAATAACGAACCTAAACTTGAGCTTATGGATACAAAACTTTTAGAAAAGAAAATGGAATCTATCAGTCCTTTCGAACTGAAGAACCGCCTGATAGACATGGCAGACGAGAGTCTGAAGAAAACCGCCCGTACCATGCTGAACGCAGGGCGCGGCAACCCCAACTGGATTGCAACCGCTCCACGCGAAGCCTTCTTCCTGTTGGGAAGCTTCGGCCTGGAAGAGTGCCGCCGCATCATGGATTTGCCCGAGGGAATTGCAGGCATCCCCGAAAAAAAAGGCATTGCCTCTCGCTTCGAAGCCTTCCTGAAAAAGAACAATAACGTACCGGGCGCCAAATTGCTGGAACAAACCTACAACTACCTGCTGATGCAGCATGCCGCCGACCCCGACAGCCTTGTACACGAATGGGCCGAAAGCATTGTAGGCGACCAGTATCCCGTGCCCGACCGCATCCTTCATTTTACGGAAATCCTTGTGCAAGACTACCTTTCGCAAGAGATGTGCGACAACCGTCCTCCCCGGGGTGCCTATGACCTGTTTGCCACCGAAGGTGGAACAGCCGCCATGTGCTACATCTTCGACTCCCTGCAGGAAAACTTCCTGCTGAACAAAGGGGACGGCATCGTCCTCATGGTTCCTGCCTTTACCCCCTATATTGAAATCCCACAACTCAGCCGCTACCAGTTTCGAGTGACCAAAATACATGCCAACCGCATGAATAACGAAGGGATGCACCTCTGGCAGTACAGCGACGAAGACATAGACCGCTTGAAAAGCCCTAAAATCAAGGCCCTCTTTGTCACCAATCCCAGTAATCCGCCCAGCTACACACTCAGTCCGGATACAATGGCGCGCATCGTGAGTATCGTCAGAAATGACAACCCTAATCTGATGATTATTACAGACGACGTATACGGTACATTCAGTCCGCACTTCCGTTCGTTCATGGCAGAAATTCCCTACAATACGCTTTGCGTCTATTCATTCTCCAAATACTTCGGTGCCACCGGATGGCGCAATGCGGTCATCGCCCTGCACGAATTCAATCTGTTCGACAAGCTGATAGCCAAACTGCCGAAAGAGAAACGGGAGATTCTGCACCACCGCTACTCCACCCTCACTCTGGAACCTGAAAAACTGAAGTTTATCGACCGTATGGTTGCCGACAGCCGTCAGGTGGCACTGAACCATACCGCCGGACTGTCATTGCCACAACAGATGCAGATGGGCCTTTTCGCCGCCTTTGCCCTGCTGGACAAGGAAAACAAATACAAGCAAAAGATGCAGGAGATTATCCGCCGCCGATTGCATGCCCTTTGGGAAAATACCGGTTTCACGCTGACGGAAGACCCGTTGCGCGTAGGTTATTATACAGAAATCGACATGCTGGTTTGGGCAAAGAAGTTCTATGGGGACGACTTTGTAGAATATCTGAAACGTACCTACAGCCCGCTGAACGTAGTCTTCCGCCTTGCCAAAGAAACCTCTCTGGTGCTGCTGAACGGCGGTGGTTTTGACGGCCCCGAATGGAGCGTGCGTGCCTCACTCGCCAATCTGGACGAGAAAGACTATGCAACCATCGGCCAAAGCATCAAAAAGATACTGGACGAGTATGCAAAAGAATTCTTTATAGTAAAACAGAAATGATTTGCGAAAAGAAAAGCGAATAGAGAGAGTATCTTAATTCCCCTCCTCCGGGGAGGAGGGGTGCCCAACGGGCGGGGTGTAGGGAGCATAAAGCAATAAAAAATAGTACAGTGTGTATCGCTACACCTCCCCGAAGGAGGAGAAGTAAGTTACTTCGTATTTTTCGCAAACCAATTCTGTTCGACTATAAAAATGGAAAGGCGAAAGGTTAAACTTTCAATTTTCAATTAAATAGTATACGGAAGCGGGTCAATCCATCGTTGTAGGTACGCAGGGAGAACGTGCAACCATGACGGCTCAAAACTTCCCGGATAAACACCAGGCCAATTCCCTGCCCGTTCGGCTTGGTGGAAAAGAAGGGGCTGAAGAGTTTAGCTTCGGTCTCTTTACTTATCCCCGGACCATTGTCAACGACTTCGACAGAAGCGGGGGCAGTGGTCCTTACTATTATCTCACCTTGCTGTCCGTTTTCTCCGGCAACCCCCTCTATACTTTCGGCAGCATTCTTGATGATATTCACAAGCACCTGCTCAAAAAGAGAAGCATCCATACGCACCATTCCCACCTCCGGGTCGCATTCCAGACGTAGCCCTATATTGCGGTCATTGCACATTCCTTCCATAAAACGCTTGCACATGGACACCAACTCATTCAGTTGGACGGGTGCCAGGGTAGGTTCGGGTATCTTTACCACATCTGCAAAACGGGTAATGAAACGGCTCATCGAGAAACAACGCTCCGTACAGACGCGCATCACATCGCAGATGTCCTCCATATCATCTTCCGTAGAAAGTGCCTGCTCCACTGTATCGAGTGTGGAAGTGATGCCCGCAGTGGTATTGTTCACTTCATGAGCTATCATGCGGATAACCTTTTCATAGGCACGCTTCTCGGCACGCATCACTTCTTCTGTCATACGCTCTATCAAGAAAAAAGGATGTTTGAACCCTCTGTCAATAAAAGAAGAATGGGTGCATTTATAAATATTCGCGTCATTGAGACGGACTACTGCCGTCTCGTCTTTGGGAATGGACGAAAGTTCGGCAGCCAACGGGGAGTCCATCTGGTCCAGCCGCTTTGCCATCGCCTCCTCCATACGGACACCGAGCATCTTTACCGCCATCGGATTCAGTTGCGACACTTCATCGTCCATTGTCAGGATAATAACCCCCATTGGAGATGCCTGAATCAGCAAATCCAAGAAGTGATTCTGCTCGCGCATGCGCAACCGTTCATTCTTGAGCTGCTCCATCATTCGGTTAAAGATATTCACAATGCGGTCTGCCTCGTACTGCCCCACCCGGCTGAGACGACTACTGAAATCCTGCTCGCGCAGCAACTCCATACCGCTGCCTATGGTGTTCATCGGCTTCACTATCTTATTATAGAATACTATCAGATAGATAAGGATA
This sequence comes from Bacteroides rodentium JCM 16496, assembly GCF_000614125.1. GTDB lineage: Bacteria > Bacteroidota > Bacteroidia > Bacteroidales > Bacteroidaceae > Bacteroides > Bacteroides rodentium. Next base: position 80,284 of record NZ_BAKJ01000003.1, on the reverse strand, counting down.
AACCGATGAGCCCCTCCAATACGTACAGATACAAAGGCGGCTTTTCACTCAGCAGATACACCAGCATTCCACCCAGACCGAGCAGAAAAAGGACAAGTATGAAGAAAAAGAATTTTATGCGCACGGGACTTGAATATTATATTTCTCCAAACGTCTGTAAAGCGCAGCGCGGCTGATGCCTAATGACACTGCCACCTGACTGAGATTCCCTTTATGCTGTTCCAACGCCTGCAAGATAGTCTGCCGCTCTATTTCATCCAAGGTCATACCTGCAAAAGAAGTACCTTCGGCAGCTTTGGCCGGTTCGTCGTGACGCAGATATTGGGCATCAAAATCCGTGGCATCCAGCACCGGCTTGCCGCTGACCAGAATGGTACGCTCCACCAGATTCTTCAACTCACGAATGTTACCCGGATAAGGCAGGCGGGAAAGGAAATTCAGAGCGTCGGCCGAGAAATCCGTACGCGGCAAGCCATTCACCTCTGCCTGACGGTCGGCAAAGTGACGTGCCAGCAAAGGAATATCTTCACGGCGCTCCCGCAAGGAGGGCAGTTTTACGGTAATCAGGTTGATACGGTAAAAGAGGTCTTCACGGAAAGTACGTTCGGACACCATCTTGCGGAGGTCTGCATTAGTGGCGGACACGACGCGTACATCAACTTTGCGGGGACGGCTATCGCCCAGCACTTCGAATGTCTGGTCCTGAAGCACGCGCAGCAGTTTCACCTGGCAGGAAGGGTCGAGGTCACCAATCTCGTCGAGGAAGATGGTACCTTTGTTTGCCATTTCAAAACGCCCTATACGGTCGGCGCTGGCATCGGTAAACGCCCCTTTCTTATGGCCGAACATCTCGCTCTCGAACAAGCTCTGCGAGATGCCGCCGAGGTTCACCTTGACAAAGGGCTGCTTCACACGTTGGCTGTTGATATGGATGGCTTCGGCAATCAGCTCCTTGCCCGTTCCGCTTTCTCCCGTAATCAGCACCGAAGCATTGGTACGGGCTATGCGGGCCACTGTGTTCAGCACTTCCATCAGCCCTTTGGACTTGCCTATAATATGGCTGCGATTCAATGCGGTAGTCTGCTCTTCCGGCACCTCTTTCGGGGCGACCGTAAGCTCAAGGGCCGTCTCGATGCGCTGCAAAAGAGCAGCATTGTTCCAAGGCTTGGTTATGAAGTCGAATGCGCCGGCCTGCATACCCTGCACGGCAAGCTGGATACTTCCCCATGCCGTCATCAGAATAACGGGCACATCGGGACGGAACACCTTTACCTGCTTCAATAAGGTGAGTCCCTCTTCTCCGGTAGTGGAAAGAGTGAAGTTCATATCCATCAAAATCAAAGCGGGAGCTTCGGCCCTCACTATGTCCATAGCTTCGCGAGGACCCGGAGCCGTTTTCACCTCATATCCGGCACGCTTCAGCATAAAGCTGAGGGAAGAACGCACAGCACTATCGTCGTCTATTATCAGTATCATAAAAATTGCAGTTTGTTTCCCGCAAAAATAAGTAAAAAAGCAGAGTTATGAATGATAAGTTATAAGTTATTTACCTATAATATCGCATATACGGCGCTTTTACCGGCAAACGACTCATAACTTATCACTTGCAACCCGTCGACTTATCCTCTTACCACCTCTTCAAAATCAGCTTCCAATTCCGTATCGCGTTCAAAATCCCAAAGGGTCAAGCTGCGGAGCTGATAGAAGTAATACCAATAGTAGTACAACTCTGAAATATGCTTTTGACGGGCTTCGTCCTTAGAGTTCTGTGCATCATTCAGGTCCAGTGTGCTGATTTTACCTATCATAAAGGTCTCCACACTGGTCTTGTAACGCTTCTCAGCAATGACATCCGCCTCTTCGGCTATGTCCAGCTGTTGCGCCTGGTTGTTGAAGTTAGCCACCAGCAAAAAGATGTCCTGGTTAAAGTCCATCTGTTCCTGACGGATTCTGGACAAGACCACTTCACGGTTGCTCTTTGCCACCCTTACCTTTCCACGGCGCTTGCCCCAGTCAAGGATAGGAATCTTGACGCCCACCTGCACAATCTGATTGTCAAGCAAGTCCCGGTAGGCTGAAGAGAATTCATGGTTCTGCCCCGTATAGCCCACACTGGCAAAGAGGTCGATGCTGCGCAGGTTTCCGCGTGCCGTTGCCACTTCATAATCAGCTTCGAGCTGGCGGCGACGGATGTTCTGTGCAAAGGAGTTGCGTTCCAGTGCCTTGTTCAGCACACGGTCATACTCCATCTTTATATCGGGAACAGTGGCGGGCAACACCGGGTTCAGGCTTTCCTGCTCGGACACCCCGAGGAAAGAACGGAGCTGGAACATTTTTGCATTCAGGTTGCTCTCTGCCTCAGTCACGTCGGCCTTGCCCTGCAATGAATTCAGTTTAAGCTGCAGCAAATCATTCTCGGATATCTGTCCCATCTTACGTTTGGCTATGGCCACTTCATAAAGGCGGTCGGCATTCACTTTGTTCTGCATGGCGGTAGCGAGCGATTCTTTGGCCAGCAACAGTTGAAAGAAATAAGTGATGGTTTTCATCGTCACCTCTTCCGTAGCTGAAATGAACTCGGCCTTTGCCTCGGCATAGCGTACGGGCTCTATACGGCGGTTCCACTTCAAAGTATTCACTCCGAAGACCGGCTGCGTCAACTCCAGGCTCACGGGGACTGACATGAACTGCTTCTCTCCCCCGGAGCCCAGCTGTTTGAGATAATCCAGCGAAGAAGCCAGTGACAGTTTACCCCCCGTAAACCAAATGTTCTGGTCTACCGAAAGCTGGCCGGACAGCCCCAGTGTATTGTTGCGGACAAAGCTATAGGAGCCGTCGGAATTCTGGTAGGTACTGTAGGACTTGTTATAGTTGGGCAGTGTACCGGTGAAATTCACTTCCGGCAACAAGTCCGCACGGAATGTACGGTATTCCCAATACGCGGTTTTCAATTCATTCAATGCCACGGCAGCATCCACAGACTGCGTGCGGGCCAGTACAATGGCCTCCGACAGCGTAATATTGCGTTCATGTCCCAAAGTATCATTCTGCGCCATGGTTGCCAACGGCATCAAAAAGCAAGCAGCAAGTAAAATATTCTTTTTCATGTTCAATCTTTAAAATTGTCGCAAACAGAAAAGCAAAGAGTGTGCCAAGTGGCCGGAAAGGTTCCATAGAGGGGTAAGTGTTCATTTTCGGACAGTGGGGATGTCCGTTAGCGAACGATATCTGCAATCCTGCCTACTCCTTGTCTGCTCCCTACCAAGTCCCTACCTGCTCCCTCTGCATATACAGGGAGAAAACAAAGAGAGAATAAGGAGAGAACCGGAAATTTCCCATTCAGGCGTCTTATTACAAATAATCACATTAATTAATTGATGAAAAATTTCTTTATTAAGGAAGAATTCTCTTTCTTTGTACTGCTTTATACCTTTATTAAAAAGGATACAATACTAACATTAATTTATATAGTTATGAAGATTTCACACATTGAGCATCTGGGCATTGCCGTTAAGAGCATTGAAGAAGCCCTTCCGTACTACGAAAACGTTTTAGGTTTGAAATGCTACAACATCGAAACCGTGGAAGATCAGAAAGTTAGAACCGCTTTCCTGAAAGTGGGTGATGTGAAAATTGAGTTACTGGAACCGACTTCTCCAGAAAGCACAATTGCCAAGTTCATCGAAAAGAACAACGGCAACGGTGGCATGCACCACCTTGCATTCGCCGTAGAAGACGGAGTGGCCGGTGCGCTTGCCGAAATCGAAGAGAAAGGTATCCGCCTTATAGACAAAGCTCCCCGCAAAGGTGCAGAAGGTCTGAACATTGCATTCCTGCATCCGAAGTCAACCCTCGGCGTTCTGACTGAACTTTGCGAGAAACCGGAATAAGCACGACCGTAAATCGTCCAACCATAAATTGTATAAACATTAAAAGAATATAAATTCATGAGTAATCAACTTGAAAAGATTAAAGAGCTTATAGACCGCCGCGCTGCAGCACGTCTCGGTGGTGGTGAAAAAGCGATTGCAAAGCAACACGAGAAGGGTAAATATACAGCTCGCGAGCGCATAGCCATGCTTCTCGACGAAGGCAGTTTCGAAGAAATGGACATGTTCGTAGAACATAGATGCACCAACTTCGGCATGGAAAAGAAACACTACCCCGGTGACGGTGTGGTAACCGGTTGCGGTACAATCGAAGGCCGTCTGGTTTATATCTTCGCACAGGACTTCACGGTTTCTGCCGGTTCACTGTCCGAAACCATGTCTCTGAAAATCTGTAAAATTATGGACCAAGCCATGAAAATGGGTGCTCCGTGTATCGGTATCAACGACTCGGGTGGCGCACGTATCCAGGAAGGTATCAATGCCTTGGCGGGTTACGCTGAAATCTTCCAGCGCAACATCCTTGCTTCGGGTGTCATTCCGCAGATTTCCGGTATTTTCGGTCCTTGTGCCGGTGGTGCCGTTTACTCTCCTGCATTGACAGACTTCACGCTGATGATGGAAGGTACATCCTACATGTTCCTTACCGGTCCGAAGGTAGTAAAGACTGTAACCGGCGAAGATGTAAGCCAGGAAAACCTGGGTGGCGCGAGCGTTCACTCCACCAAATCAGGTGTTACTCATTTCACTGCACAGACTGAAGAAGAAGGTCTTGCACTCATCCGCAAGCTCTTGAGTTACATTCCTCAAAACAATCTGGAAGAAGCTCCTTACATTGATTGCACAGACCCCATCGACCGTCTGGAAGACTCCCTGAACGAGATTATTCCCGACAATCCGAACAAGCCGTACGATATGTACGAAGTTATCGGTGCCATTGTGGACAACGGTGAGTTCCTCGAAATTCAGAAAGACTATTCAAAGAATATCATTATCGGTTTCGCACGCTTCAACGGCCAGTCCGTGGGTATCGTTGCCAACCAGCCGAAGTATCTGGCAGGTGTGCTCGACAGTAACGCATCCCGCAAGGGCGCACGCTTCGTCCGTTTCTGCGACGCCTTCAATATTCCTATCGTATCATTGGTAGACGTACCGGGATTCCTTCCGGGAACCGGTCAGGAGTACAACGGCGTCATCCTGCACGGTGCCAAGCTGCTGTATGCATACGGTGAAGCTACTGTACCCAAGGTTACCATCACACTGCGTAAGTCCTACGGTGGTTCGCACATCGTGATGAGCTGTAAGCAGCTGCGTGGCGACATGAACTACGCATGGCCTACTGCCGAAATCGCCGTAATGGGTGGCGCAGGTGCCGTAGAGGTATTGTATGCCCGCGAAGCCAAAGAGCAGGAAAATCCGGCTCAATTCCTGGCAGAGAAAGAAGCCGAATACACCAAACTGTTTGCCAATCCTTACAATGCAGCCAAGTATGGTTACATCGACGATGTAATCGAACCGCGCAACACACGTTTCCGCATCATCCGCGCCCTGCAGCAGCTGCAAACCAAGAAGTTGTCCAATCCGGCTAAGAAGCATGGTAATATTCCTTTGTAATCAGGCTTTTTACACTAAAACAAGAACGATTATGAATAAAACAAAAATCGGAATATTCCTTTCATTGATGCTGGTGTTAGGCTTCTGCTCTTCTTGCCAAGAACAGAAATCGAACAACAAATTGTTACTGAATGAAGTGCTGGTCAACAACGAAAGCAACTATCAGGATGACTACGGTATACATAGCGCATGGATTGAAATATTCAACAGATCATACGGCAGCGCCGACCTTGCAGGTTGCTATCTGAAATTCAGCAGCCAGCCGGGTGATACTACCAGTTATTTCATCCCCAAAGGTGATGTGCTGACACTGGTAAAACCACGTCAACATGCACTTTTCTGGGCAGATGGAGCTCCGAGACGCGGTACATTCCACACGAACTTTAAACTGGATGCCACAAACGCCAACTGGATTGGGCTGTATGATTCCGGCAAGAAATTGCTTGATCAAGTCATAGTGCCTGCCGGTACTTTAAAAGCCAACCAGTCGTATGCCCGTGTCAGCGATGCAGCCGACCAATGGGAAGTAAAGGGTGGAAGCGAAGATAAATATGTCACTCCGAGTACCAACAACAAGACCATCGACAGCAATGCCAAGATGGAAAAGTTTGAAGAGCACGACAGCATAGGTATCGGTATGGCCATTTCCGCCATGAGCGTCGTATTCTGCGGTTTGATTCTTCTTTATATCTCCTTCAAGATTATCGGTAAGGCATCTGTCAGCCTCAGCAAGCGTAATGCCATGAAAGCGAAAGGCATCACCGACAAGCAGGAAGCCAAAGAGAAGAAACTCGGCGAGGCCCCGGGAGAAGTATTCGCTGCCATTGCCATGGCTATGCACGAGATGCAAAGCGATGTACACGACGTGGAAGATACCATACTTACCATTACCCGTGTAAAACGTAGTTATTCACCGTGGAGTTCGAAGATTTATACGTTGCGTGAAACTCCCAGAAAGTAAAGTCACCTATAATAAGATAAAACGATGAAAGAATATAAATATAAGATTAACGGTAACGTATATAAGGTTGCCATTGGAGATATCGAAGATAATATCGCTCACGTAGAAGTGAACGGTACTCCCTACAAGGTTGAAATGGAGAAGGCGCCGAAAGTGGCTGTCAAACCAATAGTACGTCCTGCCTCCACTGCTCCGGCTGCTCCTACCACCCAGGTGGTTAAGCCGGCTGCTCCCTCTACTGGAAAATCCGGAGTGAAATCTCCGCTGCCCGGTGTCATCCTCGACATCAAAGTGAATGTTGGCGACACCGTGAAGAAAGGCCAGGTCATCATCATTCTGGAAGCCATGAAGATGGAGAATAACATCAATGCCGACAAAGACGGTAAGATTACTGCTATCAATGTTAATAAAGGAGACTCCGTTCTCGAAGGTACTGACCTCGTAATTATTGAATAATATGGGAGAATTTATCACATTCTTAGGAAACAACCTTGCCGACTTCTGGACTTATACGGGTTTTGCCAATGCAACGGTGGGACACGTGGTAATGCTCCTGGTAGGTTTGTTCTTCATATACTTGGCTGTAGCCAAGGAATTTGAGCCGATGTTGCTGATTCCTATAGGTTTCGGTATGCTTATCGGTAATATTCCCTTCAACATGGAGGCCGGACTGAAAGTCGGTATCTATGAAGAAGGTTCTGTACTAAACATTCTGTATCAGGGAGTGACATCCGGATGGTATCCACCACTCATTTTCCTGGGTATCGGTGCCATGACGGACTTCTCCGCCTTGATTTCGAACCCTAAGCTGATGCTTATCGGTGCGGCTGCACAATTCGGTATTTTCGGTGCATACATGATTGCCCTTGGATTGGGATTCGACCCCATGCAAGCCGGTGCAATCGGCATCATCGGTGGTGCCGATGGTCCGACCGCCATCTTCCTCTCGTCCAAACTGGCTCCTAACCTGATGGGTGCCATTGCGGTATCAGCCTATTCCTACATGGCGCTGGTACCGGTGATACAACCGCCCATCATGCGCCTGCTGACCAACAAGAAAGAACGCCTCATCCGTATGAAACCGCCGCGCGTGGTTTCTCATACAGAGAAAGTCATTTTCCCGATTGTAGGTTTGCTGCTCACTACCTTCTTGGTTCCGTCCGGTCTGCCCTTGCTGGGTATGCTGTTTTTCGGTAATCTGTTGAAGGAAAGTGGTGTGACACGTCGTTTGGCCAATACCGCCAGCGGTCCGTTGATTGATACTATCACCATTTTGCTGGGTCTGACAGTAGGTGCCTCCACACAAGCATCCGAGTTCCTGACATTGGATTCTATCTTGATATTCTTCCTCGGCGCATTGTCATTCATCATCGCTACTACGTCCGGTGTACTCTTCGTTAAGATTTTCAATATCTTCTTGAAGAAAGACAATAAGATTAATCCGTTGATTGGTAATGCAGGTGTATCTGCCGTACCCGACTCCGCACGTATCTCCCAAGTAGTAGGTCTGGAATACGACCCGACCAACTACTTGTTGATGCATGCCATGGGTCCGAACGTTGCCGGTGTAATCGGTTCTGCAGTAGCAGCCGGTATTTTGTTAGGATTCTTAATGTAATACTTCTTTCGCTCCATTCATTTGGAGTGGATTTTAACTGTTTATGTTTGAAGCCCCTTCGTGAGAAGGGGCTTTATTTGTTAATCTATCTAAACCCTCACTACGATTATTTCGTAAAAGCATTCTTTTTAGTAACTTGCAGTCAGTTTAATCATCATATTAAAGAGAGACTGTATGCGAAAACTTTTTATCACTCTATGCTTCAGCATCTGCTGTACACTTCTGACAGCACAGAACACCAACCCCATTCAGGAGGCAATGTCAAACTACGATTATGAAACAGCCTTAAAACTGATAGAACAAGAGGCTGCTCCCAGCCTCCCCCTGCTCTATCAAAAAGGGAAAGCATTGAAAGGACTGGGAAACAATCCGGAAGCCTTGAGCGTCTTTCAAGAAATTGTGACACAAGACTCGCTCAACCCACGTGCCTACATCGAAGCTGCCGAATGCTGCAAGTCGCTTGCCAAATATGGAGAAGCGCTGAATTACTATCAAGAAGCCCTCACCATCAATCCGGATAACAAATACGTCCGCCTCCAGTACATCGGCATGCTGATGAGTATGAAAAAACACCGCGAAGCACTAAAAGAAAGTAACCTGCTGGCAGAGCATGACAGCTCCGCTACGTGCTGCACCTCAGGGCAGAAAACATGATACATGTGTATGACAATACGGAGATAGAACGCATCATAGATGCCTATACCGACATACAGAGAAGATTCCCCAACGACTACCTGTCTGCCGCCAAACTGGGAAACATCTACGTTGCCGGACACCAATATGACGATGCTATCGAGGTGACAGAAAAATACCGCGGCATAGACTCCACCAACATCCTGGTGAACCGTGTCAATGCGCAAGCCTATTGCCTGAACAAAGATTACCCCAAAGCCATAGAGAGATATGAACAGCTACTGCAAGAACAAGACAGCAGTTTCCAAACCTGCTTCTATGCGGGCATCAGTTATTATGCTGTCGAAGACTTCTACACAGCGCACGATGTACTGGAACACGCCCTTAAAGATGACCAGTCCAATATAAATGTGCTCTACTACCTGGGACGCGCCTGCTCCAAGACCTCGTGGAAGGAAGAAGGCGTGGAATATCTGGAACAAGCCGTAAACCTGGCCATGCCCAGCGACAGTGTCATGTCCCGCTTATACGTAGGGCTTGTGGACTGCTATAAGATGGCACTCCAATATACAGACCAGGCAAACGCCCTCCTGACACAATACGAGAAATACGACCGGCAAAAACACAGACTGCTCTACGACACGGCCTTCGTTTATTATTACTATCTGAAAGATACATCCAAGGCAGAGCAATACCTAACGGCCTACCTGAAAACCCGTCCGAAAAACGGTAAGGACAAAGTGCAGGAAGTGGATGCGGACGGGGTTCCCATCATCGGAGAAGACAACCGGTACAATGCCGCCGAAAACTGGCTGAAGGACATCAGGGAAAAGCGCAAGAAAGAGGACTTCTTCAAGGGAAAGGTCGATACCGCCAGCGTAACCCCCATTAAATAGCCCCAATGAAAACGTTTGCATAATATAATAAGGTACAGTAACGGAGAAAGATTAACTTTCTCCGTTATTTGTTTTAAATTAGCGCAAAAATTAACCGTAAAGTTACTATCATGAAAAAAAGTTTTCTTAATCTTGGGAACACTCTTACTCTCCCTCAGTACGTATGCAGCTATGAATGTGAACAAAATCGACCCTCCGTTTTGGTACACCGGCATGCAGAACCCGGAACTCCAGCTGATGGTCTATGGCGAAGGCATCGGCAACGCGTCAGTATCCGTCAATTATCCCGGCGTCTCATTGAGCAGCACCGTCAAGCTGGAAAGCAACAACTACCTCCTGGTCTATCTGAAACTGGACAAGGATGTAAAACCCGGCAAATTCAACCTCACCTTCACCGAAGGAAAAAAGAAACTCGTAAAGGAATATGAACTAAAGGCGCGCAACAAGAAAGGTTGCGAACATAAAGGTTTCGACGCCTCCGACGCACTGTACCTGCTGATGCCCGACCGCTTTGCCAATGGCAACCCGGACAATGACCAGATTGCAGGCATGGCCGAGTACAAGGTAGACCGCAATGACCCCAATGCACGCCACGGCGGTGACCTTGCCGGCATCGAACAACACCTGGACTACTTCTCCGACCTCGGCGTCACAGCCTCTGGTTTACTCCGGTACTGGAAAACAACATGACCGGCGGTTCCTATCACGGCTATGCCACCACAGACTACTACAAGGTGGACCCACGCTTCGGCACCAACGAAGAATACAAGCAACTGATTGAAAAAGCCCATGCACGCGGCATCAAAATCGTAATGGACATGATTTTCAACCACTGCGGCGTAGAGCATGTATGGATTAAGGACATGCCCTCCAAAGACTGGTTCAACAACCCCGACCACGAGAATAACTTCGTGCAGACTTCCTTCAAACTGACCCCGCACGTAGACCCTTATACATCCCAATATGACTTCGACCAGATGAACGACGGATGGTTTGTTACCGCCATGCCCGACCTCAACCAGAAGAACCCTCACGTTTACCGCTACCTGGTACAGAACAGTTTCTGGTGGATTGAATTCGCCAACATCGACGGCATCCGCATGGACACTTACCCGTATGCCGACTATGATGCCATGAGCAACTGGATGAAAGAGCTCAACGAAGAATATCCCAACTACAACACCGTGGGCGAGACCTGGGTTACCGAACCCGCCTACACCGCCTGGTGGCAGAAGGATTCCAAGCTATCAGCCCCCAAGAACAGTAACCTCAAGACAGTTATGGACTTCAGCTTCTTCGACAAGATAAACACCGCCAAGAATGAACAGACCGAGACTTGGTTCAAGGGACTGGACCGCATATACAATAACTTCGTATACGACTTCCTCTACCCCAACCCCGCTTCCGTACTGGCATTCATCGAAAACCACGACACCGACCGCTTCCTGGGCGAAGGCGACAATCTGCCGATGCTGAAGCAAGCCTCTACCCTGCTGCTTACCACCCGCCGCATTCCGCAACTCTACTACGGAACGGAAGTCATGATGAATGGTGTGAAGAGCAAGAGCGATGGCTATGTACGCAAGGACTTCCCCGGCGGATGGAGCGGTGACGCAACAAACGCACTGACCCCAGCCGGACGTACCAAGATACAGAACGAGTGCTACGACTTCTACAAGACCATCCTGAACTGGCGTAAAGGAAACGATGTCATTGCCAAAGGCAGCATGGTGCAGTTCATGGTACAGAATGGTGTTTATGCCTACGCACGCCAGTACGAAGGCAAGACGGTATTCGTGATGCTGAACGGCACGGATGCGGAGACCACCGTTCCTTTGAAATTCTACAAGGAAATCCTGAAAGACAGCAAACAAGGAAAAGACATTCTGAGCGGAAAGACCGTCACCTTCGGTGAAGAGCTGAAGATGGGCCCCAGAGAATCATTAGTGATAGAATTATAACGCGCACTCCACACAGAGAGCTCATTCTTGCAAATCTCCCTCGCAGATAGCTGGCAGACACCTCTCCTGCCAGCCATCTGCAAGGGATTTTTAGTATGGAATAGGTGTCACGGGGATATGCCTTTCACCGGCCTTATAACAAATCAGCCCTTGCAACACCAATATTGCAAGGGCTGACACTATATTCGGATTATCTTGCGATTAGTCCAGTTGAGCCAACTTGTTCTCTGAACCAAGCACGTTGATGATTTTATGCTTGTACAGTTTCTCCATATTGTCACGAGCCGGGCCCAGATACTTACGCGGGTCGAATTCTGCCGGTTTTTCAGCAAATGTCTTGCGGATAGCAGCTGTCATAGCCAGACGTGAGTCAGAGTCGATGTTGATTTTGCAAACTGCAGACTTAGCAGCCTTACGCAACTGCTCTTCGGGGATACCAATAGCAGCTTCCAGCTTACCACCATACTTGTTGATAGTATCAACTTCTTCCTGAGGAACAGAAGAAGAACCGTGAAGAACGATGGGGAATCCCGGAAGTTCTCCATTACAGCATCCAGAACGGCAAATTCCAGAGGAGGAGGAACCAGACGACCGGTAGCAGGGTCAACGTGGCACTGTTCGGGTTTGAACTTGTATGCACCATGAGAAGTACCGATTGAGATAGCCAGTGAATCGCAACCTGTACGGGTAGCGAAGTCAATAACTTCTTCAGGATTAGTGTATGTATGGTGTTCTGCAGAAACTTCATCTTCTACACCTGCCAATACACCGAGTTCGCCTTCTACAGTTACGTCGAACTGATGAGCATAATCAACTACCTTCTTAGTCAGTGCAACGTTTTCTTCGTACGGAAGGTGTGAACCGTCAATCATTACTGAAGAGAAACCAGAGTCGATACAGCTCTTGCAAGTTTCGAATGTATCTCCGTGGTCGAGGTGAAGAACAATTTCAGGATGTTTGCAACCCAATTCCTTAGCGTACTCAACAGCACCCTGAGCCATGTAACGCAACAGCGTAGCGTTGGCATACTGACGGGCACCCTTAGATACCTGAAGAATAACCGGAGACTTTGTTTCAACTGCAGCCTTGATGATAGCCTGCATCTGTTCCATATTGTTGAAGTTGAATGCCGGAATAGCATATCCACCTTTGATAGCCTTAGCAAACATCTCTCTTGTGTTTACCAGTCCTAAATCTTTGTAATTAACCATTTTGTTTAAATTTTATTGTTAGTGAATTAAAATTCTTCGCAAAAGTAATCATAATCCTTTAAAGTAAAGAACTTGAGGGGAATAAAATATCCGGCTCATCCTATCAAATCCATTCTATTTTAAAGCTATTGGCTTCATTTAACAGATTATTGTAATCTCTATATTACAAACTCTTTGCATTTATCTCTGCCAGCCATACTTTTGCCATCTATACTCCTATCAACAAAAAAGCCGGAGACCATGTTTGCTCTCCGACGGCTGTTTACACATTATTATGTAATACTAAGAGCCTGTTTTGATTTTATTATAGTCGAACAGAATTGGTTTGCGAAAAAATACGGAGTAACTTACTTCTCCTCCTCCGGGGAGGTTGCTCTCCCCCGATAACGGGGGAGGTGGAGGGGGTGAGTACGTAGGGGGAGGTGGTAGCGATACACACTGTACTATTTTTCATCACTTTATGCTCCCTACCACCCCGCCCGTTGGGCACCCCTCCTCCCCAGAGGAGGGGAATTAAGATACTCGCTCTATTCGCTTTTCTTTTCGCAAATCAGTTCTGTTCGACTATAAAAAGTATTTTATGAGCTTTTTCTAAGTTTCTTTCTGGTCTTTTTTTTCTTTCACATTCGTCACATAGCCCGCTATGCTCCTCATGAGAAAGAAGAAAAATCCTCAAAAACAACTCTTAGAAAAAAGCTCCAAGAAAATTTAAACAGGCTCTAATTTTTCAGATAGATGATGGTCGGCAAATGGTCACTGTAACCGTTCAGCCAAGTCCTGCCCCCATGCGTACGCAAGGGGGAACCTTTGTATTTGCCATCCTGCTGAATCAGATAATCGCGGATGAAAACTTCATTGTGGTCATAGCGCAACCCTTTCTTTGCCTTCAGCAACGGTTTCGAAATGACAATCTGGTCAAACAAGTTCCACTTGCCCCGATAGAGCAATGTCCCCACTCCCTTGTCTTCCAGCGTCTCCCACCAGGGATTGTAGAATTCGCCTTTCTTCACCTGCTTCGGATATTTGCGTGCACCCAGCACCTCCATGCTTTCATCCATCGGGTCGTCATTCATATCCCCCATCACGATGAGCTTCAGCTTCTTGTCGCTACGCATCAGAGAGTCCTTCAAGGCCTTTACCTGCCTGGCTGCATGCACACGCACCGGTGACTTTGCCCCACGGGAGGGCCAGTGGTTCACTATCACGCAGACACGCTCTCCCGCCAGTTGTCCGTCCACAATCAGGAAGCCGCGCGTCAAGTGCACCGTATCCCCCTCAAAAGGAGTAGAAAGCACCAACTTTGAGCGGGTAACGCTGAACTGCTTCGGGTCGTACAGCAAGGCACAGTCTATACCCCGTCTGTCCGGTCCTTCATAATGCACGAACTCATAATTGGAAATGGCCGGCTGCTTCACGAGGTCTTCCAGCACCCGGCTGTTCTCTGCCTCTGCCACACCGATGAAGGCCGGACCTTCCGGCACTAAACTGCGCGAAAGGGAACCCAACACTTTGGAAAGGTTCTGCAGCTTGGACTCATACTTCTTTGCCGTCCACTGGTAACTGCCGTCGGGCAGGAACTCATGGTCATTCTTACCTGCATCATGAATCGTATCAAACAAGTTCTCAAGATTGTAGAACGCAACACTATACAGTTTCCGTTCCGCATTTTGTGCCCCCAGCGTTGCCACGCACAGCCAGAAAGAGCATAAGACAAGTAGTTTCCTCATAAATTCACAAGATTAAGTCCTGCAAAAATCAGAAATAAAATGCGATAAACCTACTAAATAAAAATAAATCTGAATTTATTTTGTAGAGTCTCCAACTTGCACTATCTTTGCGCTCTGAAAAGAAGACCATTACACTATTTATTACCAAAATAGTAACAGAATATAAATTTTTAAAAGAAAATATCAAAATGAAAAAAGGTATTCATCCTGAAAATTACCGTCCGGTAGTATTTAAAGATATGTCAAATGGTGATGTATTCTTGTCTCGTTCCACTTGCAACACGAAAGAGACTATCGAATTCGAAGGTGAAACTTATCCGCTGGTAAAGCTGGAAATCTCCAGCACTTCTCACCCGTTCTACACAGGTAAGTCCAAGCTGGTTGACACTGCCGGTCGTGTTGATAAGTTCATGAGCCGTTACGGTAACCGTAAGAAATAATCAGTTTCAAGCAAACTGAAAAAAGGGAGTCTTTCACTGAAAGGTTCCCTTTTTTGTTTCCGCCTCCCGCTGAGCGATAAATAGGGAATCTCCTATCACAGAATAGGGGAAAAAACAAGAAAGGGGAAAAACACTTTCCTATTTTTGTATCATCGAAACCGAAAACATACCAAAATCATGAAACGACTCGCCACCCTATTCATCCTGACAATCCTTGTCACAACGGCAGGGTTTGCCAACCCCAAGCACAAGGACTTAAGCGGAAACATCGCCATCAAAGGAGAATTGACAAAAGAGTACCAGCAATCTCCCGCCGGTACCCCGGTCATTATCCGACGGGTTGTCAAAATGAACAATCCCGGCGAAAACAGCGACAACATTTACTATGCTGTCGAAGTGAACGGCATACAAGAGACCATTCCTTCGGATGAGATAGGTATCATTGCCATATCCGCTCCGGAAACGGACCGGGAATTCTGGCAGCAAATATACCTGAAGAATCATCTTTACGAATATTTCAACGACCGCGGCTACAAGCACAAACTGCGCCAGGAAATCGACGAAGAATGCCTGGACTATCTCGATAAACTGAACGAGATAGCCTATCAAGACGACTACATAACCTCGTACGTGCAAGGAATATTCTCCAAATTGAATGCCACCACCATCGACAGCAATCGTGGAGAGAGCCTGAACATACGTGTCATCCAGTCGCCCGAACCAGATGCCTTCATGCTTCCCAACGGCTCCATGGTTATCAGTACGGGCCTCCTCTGCACTCTTGATTCCGAAGACGAACTGGCCGCCGTCATCGCATGTGAGCTGGGGCATTTCGTCCTCGACCATCAGGTAAACAACATTTACCGTGCCGAGCGGCGTGCCAAGCGTGCGGCTTTCTGGGCAGACGTCTTTACCACTGCCGCCAGCACAGCCCTCGATGTGGCCTACTGGGACGATAATGAAGATGCTTATGCCGTCAGTCTGGTGGCAGATATCGGAGCCATCGCCTCCCTTTTGAGCATTCCGGCAACGGACCGGTTGGGAATGAAATACAAAACTTCCCAGGAAATCTCTTCGGACCACCTTGCGCGCCAACTTCTGGCATTCAAGGGCTATAATCCCGACGGAATCGCATCGGCTCTCGGTAAAATTATAGGGTATTACAACCTGCACCAACGCAGTAAGGACATTCCTCGCTACGGCAGCATCGGCGACCTGCAAAAGCGTATAGAAAAGGCCGGTGAATCCCATAGCCTGAGTGCTCGCCCCTACCTACGGACCACCAGCGATGTCGTTTCTTTCAACGCAAGTATGAACTACGCCAACAAGCGCTATAAGGAAACCGCCCGGCTGATACGCAAGAACATTGACAACAGACTAGCCACGGACAACGACTACATCATCCTGGTAAAAGCGGAAATGGCACTGTCCAATACGGAAGAAGTGAACAACCGCTGCCTCGCCATGCTTGACAAAGCCCAGGAGATGGCAGGAACAAGCCCCAATCTGGACATATATAAACAAAAAATACTATTATTGATGCGCATGAACAAACAAGCCCAAGCCGCCGATATACTGAAAGAATACATCACCTTGCTTTCGGACTACGAAGGCCAGGGCATAGAAGGAACCGAAAAGGAATGGACTAATAAAGAGATAGGTTGGGCAAACCAAATGCTGGATAGGATAAGCAGAATATAGAGAAAGGAATAACTAAGAATGAAGAATTTGACTGCGCGATGATGCCGCATGACAAATTCTTCATTCTTCTTATTTTAGTTATTCATTCAAATTACTATTTGCGGAACGGTGGCTTCACAACCACAGCTTTCAGCTTACGTCCCCGCATGTCAATACAGATTTCCGTACCGACCTTGCTGTATTCGGGTCTGATATACCCCATTCCGATACCAATCTTACGGGTAGGCGACATAGTTCCGGAGGTAACCACACCGATGGCAGTACCGTCTGTACTATACAGCTCGTAACCATGACGGGGGATACCGCGGTCTATCATTTCAAATCCCACCAACTTACGGGTAGTGCCTTCCGCTTTCTGTTTTTCCAGCATCGGGCGATTGGTGAAGTTCTTTCCCTCCACAAACTTGGTAATCCATCCTAAACCCGCTTCAATGGGCGAAGTGGTGTCATCCAAATCATTGCCATACAAACAGAAGCCCATTTCCAGACGAAGCGTATCGCGCGCACCCAGACCAACTGGCTTAATGCCGAACTCCGCGCCTGCCTCGAACACGGCATCCCAAATCTTCATGGCAGCCTCCGGATAGAAGTAAAGCTCAAAACCACCCGCGCCGGTATATCCGGTATTAGAGATAATGACATCCTTTTCTCCGGCAAACTCACCGTGGGTAAAAGTATAGTAAGGAAGGTCGGAAAGATTGATGGAAGTCAGCTTCTGCAACGCCTGAATAGCCTTCGGTCCTTGCACAGCAAGCTGTGCCATGTGGTCGGAAGCATTTTCCAATTCAGCGCCTTCCGTGTTATGAGACACACACCAGTTCCAGTCTTTCTCAATGTTCGACGCATTCACGACAAGCAGGTATTTCTCCGGCTCATAATGATAGACCAGAAGGTCGTCTACAATGCCTCCGTTGTCATTGGGGAAGCAGGTATACTGTACTTTCCCTGGTGTGAGGGCAGCTACATTATTGGAGGTCACTTTCTGCAGAAAGTCCAAAGCATGGGGACCTTTCACCCAGAATTCTCCCATGTGTGAGACGTCGAATACACCGACACCCTGACATACTGTGAGATGCTCGTCAATGATGCCGGAATACTCGATAGGCATATTATATCCCGCAAACTCGTGCATCTTGGCACCCAGCGAGATGTGTTTTTCGGTAAACGGAGTGGTTTTCATGGAACTATTAGAGTTATGAGTTATGAATTATCTATTTGCTGGCTACGAGCTCGGCAATCTTGACGATGACGTTCATGGCTTTCTCCATGTTCTGGATAGGCACGAACTCATAGCGGCCGTGGAAGTTCAAGCCACCGGCAAAGATATTGGGACAAGGCAACCCCTTGAAAGAGAGCTGGGCACCGTCCGTACCTCCGCGAATGGCTTTTACACGAGGCTCTACACCTACCGCCTTCATGGCGGCAAAAGCGGTGTCGATGATATGCATCACCGGTTCAATCTGCTCGCGCATATTGTAGTATTGGTCGCGAAGTTCCAGAGTAGCAGTACCCGGACCGTATTCTTCATTGATTTTTGCCACAAGGCGTTCCATCTCCTTCTTGCGCTCTTCGAAGCGGGCGCGGTCGTGGTCACGGATAATGTAAGAGACTGTTGTCTGCTCCACCTCGCCGGTAATGCCTATCAGATGATAGAAACCTTCGTAACCTTCGGTATGCTCCGGGGCCTCGTCAGCCGGAAGCATGGACATGAAACGGTTGGCAACGCGAATAGAATTAATCATCTTATTCTTGGCATAGCCCGGATGCACATTCCGTCCCTTGAAACTTATCTTGGCAGAGGCCGCATTGAAGTTCTCGAATTCAAGTTCACCCACTTCTCCGCCGTCCATGGTATAGGCCCATTCGCAGCCGAACTGCGCTACATTGAACTTATGGGCACCCAGACCGATTTCCTCATCCGGATTAAAGCCGATACGGATTTTACCGTGCTTGATTTCGGGGTGCTCCTTCAGATATACCACTGCCGATACAATTTCGGCAATACCGGCTTTATCATCGGCACCAAGCAAGGTCTTGCCGTCGGTCACAATCAAATCTTCCCCTTGATGGTCGAGCAGTTCGGGGAACTGGGCAGGAGAAAGAACCACATTCTCTTCGGCGCAAAGAACGATGTCCTTACCGTCATAATTCTGCACGATACGCGGAGAAACATTCTTGCCACTCATATCGGGGCTTGTATCCATGTGGGCAATAAAGCCGATAACGGGCAACGGCTTGTCTGTATTGGCAGGAAGAGTGGCGAACAGATAACCATTTTCGTCCAACGTGATTTCTTCCAGACCCAAAGTTTCCAATTCTTCTTTCAGATACCGGGCAAACACCATTTGTCCCGGAGTACTCGGAGTAACCTCAGTCTCTTCACTGGACTGAGTATCGAAGCTTACGTACTTTAAAAAACGTTCTACTAAAGTCATGATAATAATGATTTAATGTGATAATATGCCAATGTGATAATATGCCAATGTGATAATATGCCAATATGCTAATGTGCTAATATGCTAATGAAGATAGTCATGCCTATGCCCACAGCGCAACCAATTGGCACATTAGCATATTAGCACATTAGCACATTGACGCATTGACAACTCGCTGTAAAGATAAAAAAAGGGGCGTGAACTGCCAAGCAATTCACGCCCCTTTTTTATTCCTTAAGGACAAAATGTCAATCAAAAATGGCTGCTACCATCAAAACAATGCGTACATATCTTACACTTAGGCAATCCGATAGCCTCAACCAGAGTTTCCAACGTATTGAACTTTAAGGATGAAAGTCCGAAACGCTCGCGGATAACGTCCACCATCTTTTCATATTCGGGTGAGCCGGTAGTGGCATACTTATCGAGATTCTTATTCTCGTCACCCTCCAGCTCCTTGATGACACGACGGGTAATCAGTTCCATGTCGCTTTTGGAAGCCGTGAATCCTACAAACGGGCAGCTATATATCAATGGAGGACAAGCAATCCGGATATGCACCTCCTTGGCACCATACTCATACAGTACCTTCACATTGTCGTGCAACTGGGTCCCCCGGACAATAGAGTCATCACAGAACAGCAGACGCTTACCCTCGAGCATGGCACGATTGGGAATCAGCTTCATCTTTGCCACCAGCGAACGCAATTCCTGCTTGCTGGGAGTAAAACTACGAGGCCAAGTCGGAGTATATTTGGAGATGGCACGATGATAAGGAACTCCTTTACCTTCAGCATATCCAAGTGCCATGCCTACACCCGAATCGGGAATGCCGCAGGCACAATCCACCTCTGACTTATCTGTCTGTGCCATCTTGAAACCGGAGGCAAAACGCACTTCCTCCACATTCTTACCTTCGTAGCAGGAAGTGGGGAAACCGTAATATACCCATAAGAAGGAGCATATCTGCATTCCTTCATCAGGCTTGCGTATCTGTTCCACACCATCGGCACGCATCCGTATAATCTCTCCGGGACCCAGATAGCGGTCTATCTCATAACCAAGATTCGGAAAACTGCTCGACTCACTTGTGGCGGCATACGCTCCGTCTTTCTTGCCAATCACAATCGGAGTACGTCCCCAGCGGTCGCGGGCGGCAATGATGCCGTCTTCTGTCAGCAACAACATGGAGCAGGAACCTTTGATATGCTTATACACATTTTCAATTCCTTCGACAAATGTTTTTCCTTGTATGATAAGGAGGGCAATAAGTTCCGTCTGATTGGTTTTGCCCGAACTGAGTTCGGCGAAGTGCATGTTCTGAGCCAACAGTTCTGCTTCCAGTTCTTGCAGATTCACGATTTTGGCTACCGTTACAATGGCAAAGCGGCCAAGGTGGGAGTTGAGGATAAGGGGTTGAGGGTCTGTATCGCTGATGATTCCTATTCCGGAATTTCCCTTGAACTTGTCCAGTTCATCTTCAAACTTCGTGCGGAAATAGGTGCTTTCCAGATTGTGGATGGAACGGGTAAACTGCGCCGTTTCTGCATCGTATGTAGCCAACCCACCACGTTTTGTCCCTAAATGTGAATTATAATCTGTGCCGTAAAACAAATCCGCCACACAGCTTGTTGCCTTGGCGACTGTTCCGAAAAAACCTCCCATAAGTTCTGTTTTGTTATTGGTTTCTAAAATTAACGGGTGCAAAGGTACAAAGAAGTTTTTTTGTTCGTGTCATTTTCTATCTATACATTTAAAAAAAACTTGTTGGGGAGGGGGAAATAAAAAGCCCCGCAGAGATTGGACTTCTGCGGGGCCTCACTAATGCCTAATAAAAACTCTTTCTACCCTAAATTATCTCCACTTCTTCACAGCTTTCTTGTCAGCCGGAGTCGCTTCAATCAAGCTCAATGCAAAACCACGCTACGCGCTTCTTTCACGGACATTTTGGTCTTACTGGTTACGATACCCTTCTTTATCTGATAAGAAGTAGGGTTCTCCTTATAATCAGCATCTTTACCGTCGGCGTAGAGAGTGGCTACGTATTGCTTGCCCGGTTCAAGGAAGTCGAGCGTAAAGTTGGCTGTACGTGCATTCTCGTCTGTAATACCGCCAACAAACCAGTTGCCGGTTCCTTTTGCCTTACGGGCCACGGTAATGTAATCACCCGGTTCTGCTTCAATGTACTTGCTGTCGTCCCAGTCTACTGCCACATCCTTGATGAATTGGAAAGCATCCATGTGCTTTTCGTAGTTCTCAACCAAGTCGGCAGCCATCTGCAACGGGCTGTATAAAGTTACATACAGAGCGAGTTGCTTGGCAAGTGTAGTCTGCACTTGTCCGTGGGGCAAATCGCCCATAAAGTCGAGTTTGGTATCGAAGATACCCGGTGTGTAATCCATCGGACCGCCAATCAAGCGGTTGAATGGAAGCAATGTGGTATGGAACGGTTTGCTGCCACCAAATGCCTCATATTCAGTTCCTCGTGCAGATTCGTTGCCAATCAAGTTAGGATAAGTACGGCACAAACCGGTAGGGCGTACAGCTTCGTGCGCATTCACGCAAATTTTGTAGTCGGCAGCCTTCTTCACGGCATAGAGGTAGTGGTTGTTCAGCCATTGCCCATAATGATGTTCACCACGGGGAATCATATTACCTACATATCCGCTCTTCACTGCATTGTAGCCATTATCCACCATAAACTGATAGGCCTTGTCCATGTGACGTTCGTAGTTGCGCACCGAACCGGATGTCTCATGATGCATCATCAGCTTCACGCCTTTGCTCTTTGCATATTCATTCAGCATCTTCACGTCGAAATCGGGATAAGGAGTTACAAAGTCGAATACATAATCCTTGGATTTGCCAAACCAGTCTTCCCAGCCTTCATTCCAGCCTTCTACCAATACTTGGTCCAGACCGTGCTCGGCTGCGAAGTCGATGTACTTCTTTACATTTTCGTTAGTGGCACCGTGACGGCCGTTGGGCTTCATTTTGGAGTAGTCCACATCACCCAGTTTGATGGAGGGAAGGTCGTCTGTATATGCCAGGTGCTCTTACCTGCAATCATTTCCCACCATACACCTACGTATTTCACGGGCTTAATCCAGGAAACGTCCTCGTAAGCACAAGGTTCGTTCAGGTTCAGCGTGATTTTAGAGGCAAGGATGTCACGGGCATCGTCGCTTACGATAACCGTACGCCACGGTGACGTGCAGGGAGCTTGCAGATAACCTTTATCGCCTACTGCATCGGGAGTAAGCCAAGATTCAAAAACGAAATTCTTATCATCCAGATTCAAGTGCATGCAAGAGTAATCCACCAAAGCAGCTTCGTGCAAGTTGATGTACAAACCATCAGCAGTCTTCATCTGCAAAGAAGTCTGAACACCGGTGGGCGAAAACGGGGTTTGCGAAGAGTTAGGCGTAATGGCCCCTTTCATCAGCCGCGGATTTCAGAAAGTTTGGATTCTGTGTAGTCATATTCCTGCGTATCGTAGTCGCCCGGAATCCAAAAGGCAGTGTGGTCGCCAGTCATGGCAAACTGAGTACGCTCCTCTTTAATCACGAAATAGTTCAGGTTCTTCTGCAAAGGGAATTCATAGCGGAAGCCCATACCATCGTCGAACAAACGAAAGCGGATAATGATGTTCCTATCCTGCGCCTTTTGGTTGAGCGTCACAGCCAGCTCATTGTAGTGGTTACGGATTTGCTTTACTTCACCCCATACCGGTTCCCAAGTCTCGTCGAAAGTGGAAGTCTTTGCATCCGCCAACGTGAAGCCATTCATCAGACCGGGGTCGTTCTTCAGTTCGAGTCCTAATTTGGAAGGGTTAATCACCAGCTTTCCTTTGTAAGAAAGTTCGTAAACGGGTTCGCCTTGCGCATTTACCGAAAAATTCAATTGAAGTTGTCCGTTGGGAGAGGTAATACTCTCTGCCATTGCTACGCCGCTCACCAACAAAACGAGCAGGAAGCAGGCTAATTTTGTACAGATTGCTTTCATGTTTCTCATGCTATATTTATAAAATTATGTTCCAGATGCAAATATAGGCAGGAAAGAAATACGCTCTGACGCAATTAAACTAAAATGATGATGATTTGTCGGCAAACGTTTGCATGAAAACCAACTTCCCTTGAACAATGGCTACCCTTATACTCTCACCTTATCTACAAATCCTTGAGAGAAGTTCCAATAGTTGCTTTTGCTTCACCGGTTTGGACAAGAAGGCATTGCATCCGGCATCGGTAGCACCGGCACGGTCTGCATCAAAAGCATTAGCCGTAAGTGCTATAACCGGAATGACACTATTGAACTCCCGAATCTTCCGGGTTGCTTCCAACCCACCCATAATAGGCATTTTCAAATCCATAAGGACGCAATCAAACTTCCCATTGCGAATCTCCCCAACAGCATCCACACCATTGTCCACCCGCAACAAGTCGTGATTCTTGAGGATATTGCGCACCAGTAAGAAATTGCTATCATTGTCTTCTGCCACCAGAATCTTAAGTCTCCGGTCATCCTTACCGTCCCACACCGGGCAAAGGTCCGGAAGCGATATCTTTGGACAACTGGAATCACCATGCTGGAAGATTTCACACGGCACCCATGCCCAAAAAGTAGACCCAACTCCCTGCTCGGAACTAAATCCGATTTCTCCACCCGCAGCTTCAACAATCGCCCGGGAGATTGCCAATCCAAGTCCGGTACCCTGCACAAAATCATTCAGTTTCTGAAAACGTCCGAAAACCCGGTCTTGCAATTCTTTAGGGATACCTGCTCCCGTGTCTTCTACATAAAACCGGATTCCTTCTTTTTCAACCGCATACCCCATCTTTATAAATCCTGCTCCGGTATATTTTACCGCATTGGTAAGGAAATTCATCCATACCTGTTTAAGCCGGCTCCTATCGAGAAAAATCCAACATTCCGTACAAGGGTTATCCTGGAGTAATTCCACATCAGCATTTGAAATCTTCGACCGAATCATCACATAGAGTTCATGACACAGCTGTGCCAAGTTAAATCGCTCCCGTTTACGGTCGATAATTCCCGACTCTATTTTCGAAAGGTCCAAAATATCATTGATAAGCCGTAGCAACAAGTCATTATTGGATTCGATGATATCCCAATACTCCTTCTTCTCATCCGGGTTATCACAGTCTACCAGCAATTCGGAGAATCCTACGATGGCATTCAGCGGTGTACGTATTTCGTGGCTCATATTAGCCAAAAATGCTGATTTCAACCTATCGGAAAGCTCAGCCTTATCCTTCATCTCCTTCAGTTCCTGGGCCATTGTCTCCCATTTCGTATTATTGAAGCAATGCCGGTATAACGAATGGGCTTCCCCTTCTTGTCACGTTCGGACGGAAGTCCGGTAACAATCAATGTCTGCCAATCCTGGTCCCATTTGGTCCGGGAACGATACTGAAATGAGAATTCATTATATTGCCCGGCAGACATGGCAACTATATTTTCACGGACACGTTCCGTATCTTCCGGATGAGCAGCATTCAGATAGTCTTCAGGCATAATTACTCTTTCGGGATTGAAATCATTCACCGGATCATTGAACGACCGGTATTGTCTGTTCTCCACATCATAATCCCAATAAGACATACCGACAGTCTTGAAAGTCAGTTCCATTTTGTAGTTCCGTTCCTTAAGCTCCTCGTTCAACTGATGGAGTTTGGAAATATTCTGCCTAAATCCGGTATAACCGATAACTTCTCCATCCTCTCCGAATTCGAAAGGGACTCCCGTGATATTACAGTATTGCCAGGTCTCATCATGTTTGGTCTGCATGCGGCAGGTAAGATTAATGTTGATATCCCGCCCCAGCAACATGGATTGCAGAACATCATTGACCAATGAACTGTCTTCGGGATGAATCACATTCAAGTAATCTTCCAAAGACACCAATCTGTCAGAAGCATAATCATTGACCGGATCGTTGTAAGATTCGAATTTTTGTGTCTGCACATTGAAGTCCCAATGCACTATATCGTTGACCTTCATGGCCAGCTCACGTTTTACCAACAAATCCTGCGTGTTTTTTGCCAACCGGATTTTTTCAGTTACATCCAATAAAGTCCCGACAATCTGCAACTTACCCAAATGCTCGGTCGAAAGCCGCATACGGCTCTCATAATGCCGGTATCCCCCTTCCCGTTCATTAAAGACACGAACAGTAAGCTGCCCTTGCATCACTTCTTTATTTATCAGTCTGGAAAACAGCTCCTTTAAGGGAGTACGGTCCTGCGGATGAAGCATAGGCAGCAAGTGCTCCAAGGACATGCCACTCCTGAACACAGAACTCCCATGTAATACTCCGAACTCCATTTTGTACACATCATATATCCATGAAGACATGTTTGCAGCCTCCATTGCCATCTCCAGATTTTTCTTACTTTCCTCTGTGCGGTACTCCGCCTCCTTGGTAGAAGTCACATCATTGGTAAGCAACATATGGCCTACAATAGCCCCCTTCTTGTTGGTTATCGGAACAATCTTGACCTCGTAAATAATGGTATCCGTATTAGAAGTATGAAAATACTCTTTATTCATCCGGTCAAAATCATATTCGAACTCAAGTACAATATCATCTCCGGACTGAATCCTCGCTAAGAGTGCCTCGTCCACATAAGGCTGTTAAACAGATTGACTTTATTAATCACCGCATCAAGTTCCACGCCATACATCATCCGCGCCCGCTCGTTCAAACAGCGAAGAATACCAGTTGAGTCGTAAATTTCCACACCCATTGGCAGACGGGCGTACACGCCATCTGTCAAGAATATCTGTTCATGCAGCAATACCGACATCTCTTCTTCAAAAGATGTGTTATCTCCATCGCAAGCTTGTGTTTCCAGTTGTTCCATCTATTAGATTTTACAGTTATCGAATAATGTGAATAGTACGCCGGTATTCTGTCGGAGACATACCTGTGTAGCGGCGAAAAAAGCGGCTCAGCGACGATTGGTTTGCAAATCCCGTCTGCCGTACAATCTCTTTTATCTCAAGATTAGCATCACGAAGCAACGACTTTATCTCAAGTACAATATGGTCTGCGAGCAATTCTCGGGCAGACAAGCCATTTACCTCTTGAATAACCCGGGTCAGATATTGAGGAGTTATACACAGCTTATCAGCATAAAACGCCATCTCTTTATGCTGCTTATAATGTTCATAGACCAACATTGCAAACCGGAAAGCAATATTCTCCTTATTAGAATTCAATGGAACCGGGATTCCCCTCCGACTTACAGTCTTGCGGAAATGAACATAAAAATCCCAATAAAAAATACGTAAGAAATGCAAGATAGTCTCCCGCCGGAAAACGGAATTGTCGGAGCTGTTCCGGAAATCAATGACACGGCAAAAGCCAAGAAACCTTTGAACTTCATCCCGAGTCAACTGAACCTGGAAATTCCTACGCATATAAAAGAAGAAATCAGGAGTGATTTTTCCTAAGCCACTCATAGTATCCAAAAACATTGTTTTATCTATTTTGAAAAAAGTCATGGAGAAATCCGGACTTATCTCACGTATTGAAACTGACTGTAGCGGTAAAACTGTTACCAAGTCGTTTTGGGATATTCGGCGGCTGATTGAAAACACCTCTATAACAGCTGTTCCACTTGTGCAAACTCCCCCAAAACCTTCTGCCGAATACGCTTTATGTTCATCTGCTGGAAAGGCAGAAAGCTCGGTATATATAGAAAAATTGCCATCCATCTGAAATGTTGCAGTTAAAATGAATAACAAAGATACGGATTTCCCCCCAATCAAATTTCAAGATGCAAGATATAGAACGCAAACAGCAAATTTCGGTGCCATAGAGACAAAAGACAGACCTTACCATATGGCCGGGTATACAAAAAGTGATTACCTTTGCAATCAAAACCATACTCAGATATCCTATGAGCAAAATATTGATAGTTATATTCCTTGGCGGCGGTACCGGCAGCGTACTGCGCTACTGCGTGCAGATGATGCTCCACGAGCGCATAGTCCCCTACTCTTTCCCATGGGCTACATTCACGGTCAATATCCTCGGAAGTTTCCTCATCGGGCTATTCTATACCTTATCCGCCCGTTTCAACCTTTCTACTGAGGTACGGCTGTTGCTGACTACCGGTCTGTGCGGAGGATTCACCACCTTCTCCACTTTCAGCAATGACGGACTGATTCTGATAAAGCAAGGATTCTACGGAATGTTTGCCTTATATACCTTATTAAGTATCACATTAGGAGTCCTGGCAGCCTTTGCCGGCGGCGCCTTCGGACGCTGTATATAACCCAAACGCCCCTATGAAACCCAGCAAACCTTTTGTCATGCCTCCCGTACGCATCAACCTGCCCGACATACGGGGAGCCATCGTCAATACTTCCCAAGCCATGGAGTTGACTGCTCTTTTAGGTATTACAATAAAGGATTAAAAACGAAAAACAATTCCTTGTTTTCATTTGTTAGTAAGATAGTTTATAATTAAAATTGACTGAATATGAAAATAGAGAAGATTATCGGACGTGAAATCCTCGATTCAAGAGGTAACCCAACTGTAGAAGTAGACGTAACCTTGGAATCCGGCTTCATAGGCCGTGCATCTGTCCCGTCGGGAGCATCCACGGGAGAACACGAAGCATTGGAACTGCGTGACGGTGACAAAAAACGTTACGGAGGCAAAGGTGTCTTGAAAGCCGTGAACAATATCAATAATATCATTGCCCCCAAGCTCATCGGTATGTCCGCCCTCGACCAGATGGGTATCGACCATGCCATGCTTGCACTGGACGGAACCAAAACGAAAGCCAATCTGGGTGCCAATGCCATCCTCGGCGTATCTCTTGCTGTAGCCAAGGCTGCCGCCGCTTACCTTGACATCCCACTCTACCGATATATCGGTGGTACAAATACCTATGTGATGCCTATACCGATGATGAACATCATCAACGGCGGTTCGCATAGTGACGCTCCCATTGCTTTCCAGGAATTCATGATACGCCCCGTAGGTGCCACTTCCTTCCGCGAAGGTCTGCGTATGGGTGCCGAAGTGTTCCACGCACTGAAGAAAGTCCTGAAAGACCGTGGCCTCAGCACAGCAGTAGGCGATGAAGGAGGTTTTGCTCCTAATCTGGAGGGTACAGAAGATGCCTTGAACTCCATCATTGCCGCCATCAAGGCTGCCGGATACGAACCGGGCAAAGATGTAATGATTGCCATGGACTGCGCTTCTTCCGAGTTCTACCATGACGGCATCTACGATTATACCAAATTCGAAGGCGACAAAGGCAAGAAACGTACTGCCGACGAACAGATTGACTATCTGGAAGAGTTAATCGACAAGTATCCCATCGACTCTATCGAAGACGGCATGAGCGAGAACGACTGGGATGGCTGGAAAAAACTGACCGACCGTATCGGCAACCGTTGCCAGTTGGTAGGAGACGATTTGTTCGTCACCAATGTGGACTTCCTTGCAATGGGCATCGAAAAAGGCTGTGCCAACTCCATATTGATTAAAGTAAACCAGATAGGTTCGCTGACCGAAACACTGAACGCCATCGAAATGGCACACCGCCACGGATATACTACCGTAACTTCCCATCGTTCCGGTGAAACGGAAGATGCGACTATCGCAGACATAGCCGTAGCTACCAACAGCGGACAAATCAAGACCGGTTCGCTGAGCCGCTCAGACCGTATGGCAAAGTACAACCAACTGCTTCGCATCGAAGAAGAACTGGGAAGCAATGCGGTGTATGGATATAAGAAAGTGATAAGTGATAAGTGATGAATTATTTGCCGGAAGGCGGGGCTTATAAAGAAGAAAGCATTTATATAAACGTAAGAAGGGGCGAACCGTCACGGTCTGCCCCTTCTCTTTTTAACCTTAAATCAACAATCAATCTACTACCTTAAAGAAAACTTCTTCTCCACTTTGGCTATCCGGTGCCACCCAAAGAGCAAAGTCTCCGGCTTCCACCGTCTTCACCATATCTATATTCCAGAAAGCAAGTTCACTTATCGGAAGTTCAAACGATACATTTTTCTTCTCACCCGGCTTCAATGTGACGCGGGCAAAGCGTTTCAGCTCCTTCACCGGACGGGTCACCGAAGCAAACTTGTCCTGCACGTAAAGCTGGGCTACCTCGGTACCTTCATACTTTCCGGTATTCTCAAGGTCGAAAGTCACAGTCAGCACATCTTCCTTCTTCAGACTGGCAGACGAGAGTTTCACATTATCATATTTGAACGTCGTATACGACAGACCGTAGCCAAACGGATACAGCGGATCGAAACCAGCGTCCATATAGAAAGAGGTACATCCCAATGAAGTCTGTCCCGCTTCCAACGGAATGTCATTCAGCAAAACCTCATTCCGCGTAGCCGGACGTCCGGAACTGTTATGAGCATAATAAACCGGTATTTGTCCTACCATCTTCGGGAACGTCACCGGAGTCTTGCCGCTTGGTACTGCCTTGCCCCACAACAAGTCGGCCAATGCCGGTCCTCCCATGGTTCCGGGATGGAACGAATAAAGTACAGCTGACGAGAGTTCGACTTCCTTTCCTATGGTCAAAGGACGCCCTGCCATTACGACCGTAACCACCGGTTTTCCCGTTTTCGCCAAAGCGGCAATCAGTTCGCTTTGCGCACCTTGCAGGTTCAGGTCAGCCAGGCAATGCGCCTCTCCTGACAGAATAGCCTCTTCGCCTACAAACGCCAAAATAACATCAGCACGTGCAGCGGCAGCAGCGGCTTTGGCAACACCTGCCATATTCTTGTCACGGCTATAAGTCAGACCCGGCTCGTATATCACCTGCACTTTGTCTCCCACCAGTTCCTTGATAGCCTTCAACGGTGTCACGGTTTTTGTCTTGTCACCATCAAATATCCAGGTACCCAATTGGTCATAAGGTGCATCTGCCATCGGACCTACCACAGCAACCGTCTTTACCGAAGATTGCAAAGGCAATGTCTCCTTTTCGTTCTTCAGCAAGATGGCCGATTCCACAGCAGCCTGCTTGGCAGCCTCCAGATGAGAAGGAGCATAAAGTTCCTCTATCCGTTTCTCATCCACATAAGGATTATCAAACAGTCCCAACCGGAATTTGATACGCAGAATATTCCGCACGGCATCGTCTATGGCAGACTTCTTGACCTTACCTTCTTTTATCAATTCCGGCAATTCCTTGACAAACGTATAGCTGACCATCTCCATATCCACGCCAGCATTCACCGCCTTCATTGCTGCCTCTTTAGAATCGGCAGCAAAGCCATGTGCCATCATTTCGGCTACCGAAGCCCAGTCTGACACTACTATTCCATCAAATCCCCATTCACCACGAAGCACATCTTTCAAAATAAAAGTGTTTCCGGTAGACGGTGCTCCGTCATTGTCATTGAACGAAGTCATGAAAGTGGCTGCCCCTGCCTTGGCCACAGCTTCAAAAGGAGGAAGGTATACATCCCTCAAACGACGCTCCGGAATGAAAGTGGAATTATAATCACGCCCGCCCTCGGCAGCGCCATAACCTACAAAATGTTTAGGACATGCGGCTATGGAAGTCGGACTGTTCAGCGAATCTCCCTGGAAACCTTCGACCATAGCAACCCCCATCACTGAAGTCAAATAAGTATCTTCGCCACATCCTTCGGCCATACGCCCCCAACGGGGATCGCGAGCCACATCTATCATCGGTGCAAATGTCCAGCGGATACCCACGGCAGAAGCCTCCACAGCCGCTACCCGTG
The DNA here is from genome assembly GCF_000614125.1 of Bacteroides rodentium JCM 16496. Classification (GTDB taxonomy): domain Bacteria; phylum Bacteroidota; class Bacteroidia; order Bacteroidales; family Bacteroidaceae; genus Bacteroides; species Bacteroides rodentium. The sequence continues at coordinate 49,433 of NZ_BAKJ01000003.1, read as the reverse complement.
CACCATCCTTAGCCACCTGCGGGTTGAAAGATGCCGCTTGTCCCAAGGGAATAGGGAATATGGTCTTGAAACCGTGGATCACATCACGCGCCATCAGCAAGGGGATACCCAAGCGAGACTCCTCCATTGCCACACGCTGTAAGGCATTGACACGCACCGGATCTACTTCATTCAGGATAGACCCGACTTCACCTTTCTTTATCAATCCGCTCATATCCTCTATGTTGCCATAAGAAGAAATCTGGTTCATCTGCCCAATTTTTTCCTCCAATGTCATACTGGACAACAGCGTTTCTATTTTCTGCTCGATGACTGCATCATTTTTTGTATCCTGCACTTGAGTACAAGATATAAAAGGAAGCAGCAACAAACAAGCAGAGAGCATTTTCATTGTTTTCATCTTTAATCTATTACTTGAAATGGAATATTTGCTGTTGAGACAAAGCCCGTATTATCAAGTACATATACGTACAAACGATATTCTCCGGGAACTTTAATTGCAGTCTCATACACATTCTTATCTGACATAGCCACCTCACCGACTCTTTCCGGACGCGGTTCATAAGAACCTCCAAAGCCCAGTACTGTAGCTTCTTTAAGCACTTCCCAAACATAAGTCAGAGAATCATTTTCCTTGTCTATGGCCGCAACCTCTGCTTTCAATGAAGCACCTGCCTTGATGCGGACATTATCAATAGCACTCTTCCCATTGACAGTCATCATACCCAGAATTACCGGAGCCGTTTCATCCAGTTCCTTACCAGTCCACACTCTTTGCATAGCCTCTACCATAGGAGTCTTTTCTCCTTTCAGAGGCAGCATATCCACCGTGTCTTCTACAAACATACTGAACCAGGTAGGCGTACGTTCTTCTTTTTGTCCCCACAAGAATACAAAAGAGCCCAAGCAACGGGGATTGGCAGAAATATATTGCGTATAACGCTCTTCGTACACCTGCCGTTTTTCTTCACTGGTCTGCTCTATGGGTGCTTTCCACTCGGTAGAAGCTGTTTCCCACCAACCGGTCGGTCCCCACTCGGTAATCATAAATGCACCTTGTAGTCCGACTTGTCAACAACCATCTGCACCTCTCCCATCGGACCATATACATTGATGCCCACATAATCGAGAGACGGAGCATACTTTGCCACAGAGTCCAATGCCGACGGATTGTAGGAAATCACTGTCGAAACCAGATGACGCTTGTCTATCGACTTTATCAGCTGTGCCAGTTCTTCCACAAACTTCCATGCGGCAGCTATATTGGCATTTCCCAACTCAATTTCATTGCCAATACCCCAAGCCAGCAAACTCGTATCATTCTTGAACGTTTCTGCCAACAAGCGGACTTCTTCGCGCATCTTGTTCTTATATTCATCATCGTAATAGCGTATGGAGTCTTTGGTCATGCCTATTCCTTGCATTACGTACATGTTGTGCTCCGAAGCCAATGCCAGGTTTTTCTTTATCTCCTCCACATTACCTCCCCAGGTTCTGAAGGCATTGGCACCACTCTGGGCGGCAATGTCCAACCGATATGTGCCGCCTACGCCTTTAATATAAGTTTCTCTTCCGTCAATGGAAAGTTTATAACCGTCTGTCGCCTTCTCTATTACAATGCCGTCTAAAGAAGAAGGAGAACAGGCAGACAACAAAACTAAACAGATAAAAATAAATATTTTTTCTTTTTTCATCATCAATTGTCCTAAAGCATAAGTATCTATGTTATAGATAAAACTAACATTTAGTCTGCGCATTCAAATTTTATTTAAATAAAACAGCTCTACTTTTTCTGAAACACGCGTACATAGTCCACCTTCATCGTCACTGGAAGAGCAGACTCGTCCACACCGTTCATTCCACCCCAATCACCGCCCCAAGCCAGATTCAGAATGGGATAGAAAGCATAGTGGAAAGGCCATTGATTATGCCCAGTTCCCAATTGTTGCTTGGTAACAGCCAACTGTACCTTACCATCTACGTATGTAGTGATGGCATCTTCCGTCCACTCTAAAGCATAGAGATGAAATTCTCCTTCTGCCTGTTCTATAGTCATGGCATGTGTTTTCTGCGTACCTTTAGTATGATTATAATCTTGCGTATGGATAGACGAAGAGACTTCGTTGGGTACGACTCCCACTTCCTCCATAATATCTATTTCACCACACATGGGCCATGGGTTAGTATTCCAGTCATTACCAACCGGCATCATCCAAAAAGCCGGCCACGTCCCCTTGCCTTTAGGCAACATGATGCGTGCTTCAAAGTAGCCGTATTTCCAACCAGTATTCACTTTAGCATACACACGACCAGAGTAAATTTTACCATCGGAGCCTTTGAAACAATTAATATTCAACTTACCGTCCACAAGTTCTGTCACACGCTTTCCGTCAGCAGAACCATTGATGTAATTTTGAAGTTCATTATTTACCCACCCTGCTCCTTGAACCTCGTGTGTCCAATCATTGCCAAGAGATGTGCCCTCATTAAATTCATCATGCCAAACCAACCGATACCCCTCAGGGGTATTGATATCCCGATCTTCAGCCGATTCTTGAATAACTGTTACAGTTACTTTCTCTGTACCAGCCACCACTTCAACTGTACCCGTACGGGAAATCTTTGCATCATTAGCTAAAGTAGCCACAACAATCTCTCCGCTGTTTTTTTCTGCGCTAATCCAACTATCATTGGATTTCACATTCCATTCACCAGAAGCAATAACAGATAAGATAAAAGATTCTCCTATAGAATTAGAATACAACTCAGTCTGTGACACTGATAAAGGAGCCGCTTGCGTAAGAGGAATAGATACACGAGTAGCACCAGATTTAACCACCACCGTACCAGTACGAGAAGTAGTACCGTATGAGCACTGACTATAACCGTCGCTGTACCTTGGCTAGAAGAAGAACCTATTACATTTACTTTGACCCATGAACTGCAATCATCAGAGGCAAAAGCCGTCCACTCTTTACCGGAACAAACCACATTCACCACATATTGGCTAGCTTGTGCAACAGCCTCTATCTTTTCAGGAGAACATTTAATGGTAACATCCTCGGATTGCGGTTCCTTGTCATCGCTACTGCCACAAGCAATCAACGAAAACAAAAGAATAGATAATAGACAATAGTATTTCATATATATATATTTTACAACATAAGTAGAGAAAAAGGGAAAGGATGAAACTCCAGCAATTGCCAAGATAACACACATCCTTCCCCCTTTTTATTATTCACTGCTTTTAGCAGACCAATATTCTATCTAATACTAGTCAATCTCTATGAGTCTGGAAAATAATATCTTTAATAGTCACTTTTGTGTTGGCAGGGTTTCCACCAAAGTCAAAGACTAAAGATATAGCATGCATTTCTTTAGGTGCCTTTATCTTTGCAACCCAGAACTTATTATCTTCATTACCCAGCAAATCGGTCTGCTTTGCAAAGAAGAAATTATCATCATGCTTGATGTCTGGTTCATCTGTCTGAACCAACTTCACGGTTACCCCCTTCAAATCAACAGTGGGATTCAAAATGACACAGAAATCATAAGTAGTTTCTGTATCAGCCGACAAATCCGTACTGAACGAGAACTGGTTCTGCCATTGTGCCTCGGTAGCATCAGGGAAAGTAAGTGTATAAGCATTTCCATCTACTGCTAAATCAGGGTTAGGTCGAGCACTCCAATCCGGGTTTGCATAGAAGAAAGTATTGGTAAAGGTTGCCCCGTTCCAAAGATTGTCTTCACTATCCACCTTCACCCAAGAAGGTTCAGGCTCTTGTACTTCGGGAATTTCCGTACCGTCATCATTAGCATGGTCTTTCAAAACGAAACTCTCCAACGTAATCTCTGTATTTGCCGCATTGCCGCCAAAATCGAATGCAAACTTCAAATCGGTAATATCCACACCAGGAACATTGCTGAACCATATGCACTTAGGTTCGTTGGCATCCAAAGACACTCGCTGCATATTGATAAACGTATTGTCATCACCCTTCTGCTGTACTTTCACCGTCACACCCGGATGAGCGGTAGTAGAAGTGATTATCACAGAGAAATCATAGGTCTTATCTGCCGGCAAAGCGACTACCTTGTCAAGTTCCACATGCATCTGAGCCTGCCACTGGTCAGTAGTAGCCTCAGGCAAGGAAACCACGAATGCACCATTCTGATAAGTATATTTCGGGTCAGCAATCTGAGCCCATCCCGGAGCATACCAGAAAGAAGCCACATTGAAAGTCACTCCCTTAAACATGTTGAAATCACTATCTTCCACAAAACCACCAAAACCGTTCATAATGGTCTTCTCAATCTCAAAAGTTTTGGTTACCGAACCATCACTGATACCATTTGCGTTCTTTACTTTACATTCTACTGTATATGAACCTTTTTTACGATAATATTTGGAAAAGCCATATGAGGCTTGATAAGCGCCGTCAATTATCCAAATTGGAGACACTCCAGGAGCAGAAGTAAATTCAAAGTTTGCATAATTGGTTGTCTGATCTACAGTAACTTTAAAGTTATCAGTATAATCCGATGCTTGTGGGATATTGCCATTGGCTCCCGTAAAATCTTCAGGCGAACATGAAGTCATTGCAAAACCAGCAACCAACACGCCTGCCATATATTTAAATATATTTTTCATATCAATTATTTGTTAATGGAGTTATGGTAAACTATTTATAAGCATTTTGAACCAAAGCCGGATCGGAATCCAACTCTCCCTGTGCAATAGGAATATATTTCTTCTTTGCAGTCCAAGAATTAGTACGGTAACCATATTGATCGGGGATCAGTGCAGTAGTAGCCTTATTGCTGGCTGATGCTCCACTGATTCCTTCAGCACGTACCAAATCAAAATACCGCTTGCCTTCACCTACAAATTCCAAACGACGTTCTGTAAGTACATCGTCAACCGTAACGTTTGCAAGTTCAGCCAAACCGGCACGGGTGCGAACTTCGTTCAACCATGTCTTAGCCTCACCTGTACCACTTCCACCTGTACGAAGAGAAAGTTCTGCAGCATTTAGTAATGTCTCAGCATAACGATAATAACGATAATTGTTATTATAGTTCAAATTCTGGTCACCGGAAGACTGCTTGAAGTTCTTATCATACGGACGATATTTTTGTAACCAAATATGAGTATCTTGATAACGTTTCGTATATTCTACATCTTCGGCAATCACCCAGCAAGTTGCATCACGACGTTTGTCTTGCTCACTAAACATTTGATAAGTTTCAAGACGCATGGGCATAAATCCCCAGCCATCATTACCCTTTGACCAACCATCATCACCTGGGAAAGAGTTAGGAGAAATCAGAGTAGGAAGCACTGTACCACCAACAGCTAACGGACTTCCCCAGCCACGTTCGTTATTAGTTTGCTCATAATTAATTTCCCAGATAGATTCGTCACACCATTCGCCTTCCGTTTCCCAGATGTTGGCAAAACTAGGATTCAATCTAAAGCTAGGACTATCAATAAGCTCCTTCATATAACCTAAAGCTTTTGAGAAACGACTTTCATCATTCTGATACATTACCATTTCAGCATATACCATATAAGCCATAGCTTGAGTGACACGTCCCAACTGACCTTCGTCGTCAACTTCTTTACCTTCTTTGATTGTTTTATAATATTTCAAAGGTAACACCTTAGAGTCAATTACAGCTTCAAGTTCCGCAATCAACTCAGCATAAACCTGATCTGCAGTATATTGTGGAGCCGTATAAGGAGGTTCAGAAAGATTCTCCAAATAGAAAGGTACATTACCAAAATAATGCCATAACATGTTATAATAGAAAACACGCAGTAAACGAGCTTGCATCTCATAGAGTTTACGATTAGCCTCAGTAACATCAGTACCCCAATCAAGATACTTCAGTAAGTCATTACAACGTTTGATACCAGAATAGTCCACTGTCCAAAGAGAGCCAAGTGTATTATTTTCATTAGCCTCATAATTAAACAACATATGCCAATTCTGCATATCGGTCTTGGTTGCACCACCTACCCAAAAGTTATCACCCATAATTTCACCGTCAATATTCAAGGCATTGTATTGTCCCAATCCCCAATCTGGCCAATGGAGAGGGTCATAAGCTGCAATCAGAGCTTCCTGAATATGCTCATCCGTAGTATAATAATCTTCCAATGGTTCACCTGTCGGATTTTCCACCTCAAGAAAACTGTCACTGCAACCGGTAGTCAACACTGTAGCGGCAGCAAGTAAGCCTATTGCTAATATTTTATTTGTTTTCATATAGTTCTTATTTTTAGATTAGAAAGAAACATTTACACCTACTGTATATGTGCGAGCCTGCGGATAAATACCACGGTCAACACCAAGAGAAGTTGCACCTGAAGAAATTTCAGGATCAAATCCCCAATATTTGGTCCAAGTCACAAGATTTTCAGCTTGCACATACACACGCAGACGTTCAATAGTAAGTTTGCGAGTAAGAGTCTTAGGCAATGTATATCCCAAAGTAATATTCTTAAGACGAAGATATGAACCATCACAAACATAAAGATCAGATACCATCCAGTTCGTTGCATTACCGACAGCCAGACGAGGATACTTATTAGAAGTACCTTCACCAGTCCAACGTCCCAACATCCAAGAAGGATAGTTACCAGAAGCAACATCTGTACGATAAGTGCCATCAAACACATCAGCACCAGCTACACCTTGGAAGAAAATATTAAAATCAAAGCCTTTCCAATCAGCATTAAGATTCAAACCATAAGTCCAATCCGGAGTACCATTACCAATGTTAGTACGGTCATCTGCCGAGATGCTACCATCACCATTTACATCCACAAAACGTGTATCACCAGGAACCGCATCCGGCATAATCATTTTACCATCTTTATTAACATAAGCACGAACTTCATCCATATTCTGGAAAACACCGTCAGTCTTGTAACCATAGAAATAGGGGAAAGGTTGTCCGTTAGAACCGCGTGTACCACCACCAGAGAATCCTTGAATACCATCTAAATCCATATAGCCAGTATCATTTCCCAAGTTCTTCAATTCATTTTTAAGATAAGTAGCATTTCCCTTTACTGCAAATTTAGCATCAGCAATATTCCATTTATAGCCAAGTTCAAACTCAAAACCACTATTTTCCATATCACCTACGTTACCAAGAGGTTTAGTTTCACCTACATAACTCGGGATAGGCATCGTAATAATCATACCATTGGTTTTCTTTATGTAATAGTCAGCACTGAATGTTAAAGCATTATTAAAGAATCCCAAATCAATACCTAAGTCGGTTTGCTCACTCTCTTCCCATTTCAAATCAGGATTTGCCAAACGTTGTGCTTTAGAACCATTCCATTTGATGGCATCTTTACCCAAAAGGACATTGTTACCCATGGCCGTCAATGAAGTATAACCAAATTCGGCTATGTTATCATTACCATTCTTACCCCAACTGGCACGAACCTTTAAGTTAGACAACCATTCTCGCGTATCAGCCATAAACTCTTCATTTGTCACATTCCATCCCACAGATACTGAAGGGAACGTACCATATTTATTATTAATACCAAAACGACTTGAACCATCACGACGGATTGTAGCCTGAATCATATAGCGTTCATTATAGTTATAACTCAAACGAGCAAACATAGACGACATTCTATGTTCTGTATAAGGACCTCCATAAACGCCATACTGAACTGTAGCACCAGTAATATTACCATCTGCATCCTTTGTATATTCAACATTCCCTGTAGCATAATCAATAGAAGGTTTATTAGGATTCACCAGATTCCAACGGTTACCACCAAGTTGATCTCCCTTATATTTAAGGGCAGACTGTCCTAATACAACACCAAATGTATGTTTGCCGATAGTTTTGTCATAAGTTAATGTGTTTTCAATCTGCCATGTCACATTCTGTGCCTTGAATGAAGATGCATTAGTATGTGTTGCCTTATTATTAGCTGAGAGATAATACTTGCTCTTAGTAGCCCCTTCATTACCCCAAAATCCCATATCAGCACTATAATTGAAGTGATACTTCAAATTATCCCACAATTGAAGATCAATAGAAAACTTTGGAACAAACTTATGCGACCAATTCTTTGTAGGAGTCAATGTCATCATAGCCAGCGGATTATTCATTTCCTGATAAGCTCCTCCATAGCCAGGTACTGTATAAGGATCACCATTTGCATCACGAGGCAAATCAAAATCTTTATAAGTTTCAATCATCTTTTCAGCTGCATCACCAGTCAATGTAGGGGTCAAAATAGGAGACAGATAAAGAGCCGATCCCAAAATTGAACCGAATTCAGAGTTAGTACCAACACCTGTTGAATGCGTACGCATATAAGCCAAATTTACACCTAAATCCAATTTATTAAGGAAACCGCGTTCTTTAGATGCATCAATTAGATTATATTGAGTATTGGAACGAATAGTCAAACGGTCATAATTAGAATGTCCGTGATTACCACCAACAATACCATCTTGTGAATAATACCCCAAAGACAAATAATAATTTACTTTTTCTGATGCACCACTAACTGTCACATCATGATTCACTACCGGAGCATTGTCATAGAAAACAAGATCTTGCCAATCAGTACCAAACCCTTTGATAGAATTTCCATTAGCATCAATCAAATTATAAGGATCTGCATAAATTGGAGCCTGACCACCATTCACATTGGCTTCATTCTGAAGGATAGCATAGTCTGTCGCACTAGTCACATCACGTCTCTTCCATGCACTCTGCCAGCCATAAGAAAAATTGTAATTAATTTGTGCCTTACCCATCTTACCTTTTTTGGTAGTTACTAGAATAACGCCATTAGCAGCACGCGCACCATAGATAGCACCAGAAGCAGCATCTTTCAACACTTCGATAGACTCGATATCATTAGGATTTACAAAATCAAGACCACCCCCAATAGGCATACCGTCTACAATGTAGAGCGGATCACTATTGTTGATAGTACCAATACCACGTACACGTACACGAGGAGAATCACCCGGCTGACCAGAAGCTGAAGTTACATCCACACCTGCAGCCAAACCTTTCAATGCATTATCCATACGCACCGGAGATTTGTTTTCCAAATCCTCACTACTAACTTTGGCAATAGATGCTGTTACCACACTTTTTTTCTGAACACCATACCCCACCACTACTACTTCGTCCAGCGTTTCTGAATCTTCCTGAAGAACTATTTTCAAGGAATTTTTTCCATTTACCGCTACTTCTTGTGACTTAAAACCAATATAGGTAATAGAAAGTGTTGCGTCGGCAGGAACCGACAATGTAAAATTACCGTCCAAATCAGTAATTCCACCATTGGTAGTTCCTTTAACTACCACATTTACTCCAGGCAACGGTTCATTATCCGAACCGCTTACCACTGTACCTTTTACCTGTATATTTTGGGCATATACAGAAGCCAAGGTAAAGCTTAACAGAAATAAAACTGATAATAACTTTTTCATAAGTTTTACTAAATTAAGATTAACGTTTCTCGGTTTTGTTCTCAATCGAACAGTGCAAACATAGAGTAAAAGCAAATAAAACAAATAAGAAACAATCATTCTTAAATACGTCAAATACAAAATTCAAATACGTTATCAATACGTCATTAGCAAATAACTTATTAATAATCAATAGTTAACATATACTTTTAAGTATTACGTCACAATATGTTATAGAACACAAAAGGGAGAAATTTAACATTCCTCCCTTCCATGCACTTCCTTCTTTTAAAGGAAGTTAATATCTAAAGGCTACAGTTTATTGCTTAAATAATCCGTCAAACTATCCTCTCTCTCTAAAGCGAACTTCTTACGAAGACGATAACGGATTGTTTCAACTCCACGAACCGAAATGTTCAACAGAGGCGCTATTTCTTTCGTGGAAAGATTCATCTTTAGATAAGCGCACATCATGCGTTCGTTGTGGGAAAGTTCAGGATGCTTGGCATGAAGACGTTTCATAAAATTGTTATGTATCAAATCGAACTGGTCTTCAATACGCTTCAAAACCTCATCACTCTGTATATTACCGTCTATTTTATTATTAATAAGTATGAGTTGCTGTTTTCCTTCCCGAGCCCCCTCACCCTTCAGCAAGGCGGATACTTTAAGTATTTCTGACTTGATTTCAGTCAGCATTTCATTCTTACGGACAAAGTTTATCATCAGATTGGCCATTTCCTGGCTCTTATGTTGCAAATCGTATTCCAATTTTTCTTTCTCCAGCTGCATAATCTGCTTTTCCTGACGAGCTTTCTCCTCTTCGTACTCCCTTTCCATATCGTGCAACTCTTTGTCCTTCTCGACCACCGCCTGCTGTTTCTTCCGCTTTACACGGACATCATCCCAGCGGTAGACATACCATAAGGCAAGCAAAGCCAAGATGATATAACAAACGTATGCAGCAGCACTACGATACCACGGCGGAAGTATACGGAAAGCGATTGTATCCGATGATGTCGTACCGTCAGGAAAGACCGCTTTAACTTCAAACGTATATTCACCTTCCGACAAGCTGCTATACTCCTTGGTACGTACCGTTGTGAAATCGGACCAGCTCCCTTTATTCAGACGATATTGAAAACGGATATCATCTCCTACCGCAAAGAAAGAAAGGGCATAGTCAAAACGAACGGAATTCATGGAATAAGCTATCACCGGAACCGGCTTCTCTCCTAAAAAGTTTGCGGTATATACCAATGAATCCTTGGGATAAGACAGATACATGTTCCTTATATATAAGGAATGGCTACGATCCTGACGCTCCCTTACGGCCGGGATACTGAATAAAGCGAAACCTCCTTCATTAGGAACCACCATCAGCGAATCTGAAAGAGGAATAATCGTTTCAAAACCGGGTACCAGTTCAATCAGCGATTGCTGGATGGGATTAATGCTTGTATTCGCCCCCCGCTTATAGGTACCCAGATTGGCAATACAGATTTCGTGAGGGCTCAAACTAATCAGCTTATCGTGATACTCCAAGACACGCGAATAGGCCGCGGTGCCATTCAAAAGGTTGTTCATATCCGGACAAGGCTCCATGACATCTTTATGAGGATTATGCTTATAGATTCCCCGGGGAGTGGCAAAATACACTCGGTCTTCTATCTTCGCTATATACATATCACGTCCTACCGGAAAACCATCCTTCGCGCTATATTCCTTTATACGGACAGCTTTTGTCAAATCATTATCCAAATCCACACGGGTAACGTGGTCTGTATTGTACACCCAAATCACCTTATCGCTTTCCTGCTCAAAAAGACGGCAAGAATCGTTCACACCCTCAATCTTGCCAACCACCTGCCATTCTCCATTCTTTTTCCCAACCAAATAAATACCGCTATATACCCCGACATACATAAGGTCCGTACGTCCTGCCACAAGTTGGCAACACCAGGCACCGGCAATATCCGTCACGCGTTTTACGGAAGTACCATTGATAAGGAAAATACCACGGTCGTGCAGACAGAAGAGTTCATCACCTATACGGCAAAGGTTCCAGACCTGTCCGCTGGATTGGGGCATCGGACGGACATCCGGCAAATCGCCGTTCATCTGTACCGGATAAGAGGTGTAATACAAACCCCGATTGGTACCTAAATAAAGATAGCCGCCTTCTACCGCCGCCGTATATCCCGTGCCGTAGGAATAAGGATAGGAATAGAGATTCGTAAAAGGAGAACTCAGACAGACGTAGTCAATGCCGCTATCCAGACCGGCCCAGAGGTTTCCGGTCGTATCGAAGGAGACAGAAAGCACCGTATTGTTACGCAAACCGTTGTTCTCATTGAAATATTTCAGTTGCATGGTGCTGCAATCCACCAGTACCAATCCTTTATGAATGGTTCCCAAGGCAATCTTATCGTCCTTTTGGGCCACACAAAAGACTTCATTCTCACGCATAAACTCTTCGGCACCGGTGATAAATGGTTCCATCGTACGCCCGTCACAATAGTAAAGTCCGTTGTATGCAGTCACCACCAGAACACCTTTCTTATAAGGTATAATGCCACGGATACGTTTGGAAGCTAACGCATCGGCCCCCTGAAGAGGGAAAAAAGTGTTTCCAACCAAAAGCCATACACCTCTGTCCGTACCGATGTAAAGAATACCATTGACCATATTGGAACAGTCTATCTTGGCATTCATTTCAATGGCGGTATATTTTCCGTTCAGGTACTTCACCACGCACCCGTCCCCTTGGAAATACAAGATATTGTCAGTCTCATGGATGCCCCACACGTTTCCAAGAAAACGAACGGAGCTCTCCAAAGTATCGGACAGGCAATGATAGGCCAAAGAACCGTCCGCATCCGGTTCATAATAGCCGAACTCATTGATGCCTCCCACATAAATTCTTTTTTGGGTGGCAGAAGCCAGAACGGAACGCACATCGGAAGCATTGTTCAATGGAAACACGTTCCAGACATTGCCATCAAATTGCACCATACCGTTCTTGTTGGCGAAATATACCCACTTGTCATCATAGGGTGCTATCTGCCAAGTCTGGGTTCCCTTGCCATAAACGCTTTTATCAAAATTGACGATAAAGCTATTCCAGCCGGCAATTGCTTCGACCAAAGGGGGAAAAAGAAAAAGGCAGAAAAAAAGGTAGAATGACAATATGTGTTTGTTCATGCGTATAATGACTATATAGTTAGTTGCACAAAAATAATGCTTATTTTCAAGGTAGCGCACAATAGCCTATCAGTTTTTTCGTCCCCGATTATTATTTTCTTCTCAAATGGCAATCTTTTGCATCACTATACTTTAGATTCCGCTATACTAAGAAGTATTTGTCCACCGTAATGCCGAAAAGAATCCGTACCTCCCCTCCAAAGTATCTATATAAGGAGGCCATGAAGAGGGGGTAGAATAAGGAATCTAAAAAAAACAAATAAAAAAATCGCCACAAGCTATTGCAGATTTCAAAATAATGTCTACCTTTGCAACCGCAAAACGAAAACGGGTAAGTCCTATACGGCCAGCTCCCTTCGAATCCTCCAGGGCTTGATCGCAGCAAAGGTAGTTGGTTGTAGCGGCGCGATATAGCAAGCTTACCCACCCGCCTCTTTAGCTCAGTTGGCCAGAGCACGTGATTTGTAATCTCGGGGTCGTTGGTTCGAATCCGACAAGAGGCTCAGAAAAAGAAAAGGTGATACGAAATGTATCACCTTTTCTTTTTTAATTAATAATGAAAAATTAAAGAATTAAAAATTAAAATCTACACATCGGCTTGCCCTTGAATCCAACTATATTTGTACCTTTGCACATTATTTCTAAGAAAGATGGCAGAAAATAGAGGTTACATGCAACGATACGCAATGCTGTTCGGTACCTATATGGGAGGTTTTTGGATATTGAAGTTCATACTCTTTCCGGTGGGACTGTCGGTTCCTTTTTTACTTTTCCTTTTCATGGGACTCACGCTATGCGTACCTTTTATGGGATATTATTATGCACGGATGTATCGTAATCAGGTATGCGGAGGCGGCATCAGCTTCCTGCATGCATGGATATTCACCGTTTTCATGTATATGTTTGCCGCGCTGCTTGCCGCCGTGGCACACTACATCTACTTCAGGTTCATAGACCACGGATATGTGATAAACACGTGCGAAACGATGGTAGACACGCTTGCCCAAAGCAACATGCCGGGAATGGATTCGTACATCGCCACCTATCAGGAAGCTCTGGAGACAGCCCGACTGCTCAGCCCTATCGACATTACGCTACAGATGATATCGTCTAATGTGTTTTGGGGGTCGATACTGGCTTTCCCCACCGCCTTGTTCGTGATGAGACGCAAGAAAGACGACGCTCCGGCAGAGTGACGGAACAGTAAAAAGAAATGTTATTTCAATTGTAAATAGAAAAATCATACATCAATGGATATTTCAGTTGTCGTACCACTATATAATGAAGAAGAATCACTCCCCGAATTGTTCGCATGGATTGAGCGGGTGATGAATGCCAACGGCTTTTCATACGAAGTGATTTTCGTTAACGACGGAAGTACCGACCGTTCCTGGCAGGTAATCGAACAATTGCAGGCGCAAGCTCCGGACAAGGTACGGGGCATTAAGTTCCGCCGCAACTACGGGAAGTCGCCGGCATTGTTCTGTGGTTTCGAACAAGCACAAGGCGACGTCGTGATAACCATGGACGCCGACCTGCAGGACAGTCCCGACGAAATACCCGAACTCTACCGCATGATTACCCAAGAGGGGTACGACCTCGTATCGGGCTGGAAGCAGAAACGTTACGACCCGTTGTCGAAGACCCTCCCCACCAAATTGTTCAATGCCACCGCCCGCAAAGTATCGGGCATCAAGAACCTGCACGACTTTAATTGCGGACTGAAGGCATATCGCAAAGAGGTGGTCAAGAATATAGAGGTATACGGCGAAATGCACCGCTACATCCCCTACCTGGCCAAGAACGCCGGCTTCAAGAAAATCGGCGAGAAAGTGGTGCACCACCAGGCACGCAAATACGGAAAGACCAAGTTCGGGCTGAACCGTTTTGTAAACGGGTATCTGGACTTGCTTTCCCTTTGGTTCCTTTCCCGGTTCGGCATCAAGCCCATGCATTTTTTCGGATTGCTGGGTTCATTGATGTTCATCTTCGGCTTCATAGCCGTGGTCATAGTGGGTGCCAGCAAGTTGTACTACATGCACCATGGCATGCCCTACCGCCTTGTGACGGACTCTCCCTACTTCTACCTCTCGCTGACCTCCATGATTATCGGCACACAACTGTTCGTGGCAGGATTCCTCGGAGAGCTGATTTCACGTAATGCCCCGGAACGAAACAAATATCAAATAGAGAAAACCATTTAACGATGAAAAAATTAGTCAGACTTGTCATACTCGGAGCTATCCTTGGCCCGATAGTAAGCATAGCTATCTCCTGTTCGGAAGAGGCCGATTGCTCCATGACGGCACGCCCCATGGTGAATTGCATTCTTTATAGAATAGACCCCGAAACCCAATACGTGGAGAACGACACGCTCGACTCGCTCACCGTGACGGCATACGGCACCGATTCCATCATCATCAACAACCAGAAGAAGGTACACGACATCTCCCTGCCACTGCGCTATACGGAGGATTCCACCAAGCTGATATTCAAGTATAGCCGGACCAAGAGCGACACGATGGTGATACGCCACACCAACACCCCCTATTTCCTATCGATGGATTGCGGCTATCAGATGAAGCAGGCTATCACAAGTATTACGTGTACCCGCATCTCTCTGGATTCGATATATATCAAAGATAATGAAGCAGGCATCTATGGAAAAGAAAATCTTAAGTTATTCTATTAGTCTGGCGCTCTGTCTGCTGACATTCCTCCCCCTACAGGCACAGAACGGGAATCCCACCGTTCCTCCCCAAAGAACAGCCCCAAAGAAGGAAAAGAAGGACACGAAAGAGAAGGAGGTGCACTATCCGTTGTACAACGGCATGTCTGTCGGCGTAGACCTATGGGGAATCGGAGGAGGCCTATTGGGAAGCGACTTCCTAAGTTCTGAAGTGGCCGTAGACGTAAACCTCAAGAACCGCTTCTTCCCTATTGCCGAATTGGGGTATGGCTCGACAGACACCTGGAACGACAAAGGCATACATTACAAAAGCAACGCCCCCTACTTCCGCATAGGAATGGACTATAACACACTATACAAGAAGCAGCACGGACACATGCTGCTTGTAGGCTTGCGTTACGGTGTAAGTAGCTTCAAGTACGATGTAGACGCTTTGGGACTGGACGACCCGATATACGGTGGCATCGTAGGCAATCCGAATCTGGACGACGAGATATGGGGAGGCAGCCTGCCCTATAACCATAAAGGAATGAAAGGCTCCATGCAATGGGCGGAATTTTGTGTCGGTATCCGGGCACACGTCTGGAAGGCATTGTACATGGGCTGGTCACTACGCTTCAAGTTCAAATTGTCCGCCTCGGCCGATGAATACGGTGACCCGTGGTATGTGCCCGGTTTTGGGAAATATGGCTCCAACACGATGGGAGTAACCTATACGATAACTTATAAACTACCTCTTTAAGCGACTTATGACAGGGTTAGAGATTTGGCTACTGGCCGTAGGACTTGCGATGGATTGTTTCGCCGTTTCTATAGCCAGCGGAATTATATTGAAACGCGCCCGGCTGCGCCCTATGCTGGTGATGGCCATCAGTTTCGGCTTTTTCCAGGCTTTGATGCCTCTGCTGGGATGGATAGGCGCCAGTTTTTTCAGTCACCTGATAGAAAGTGTTGACCATTGGATAGCATTCGGCATCCTTGCCTTCCTGGGTGGACGTATGATAATGGAATCCTTCAAGGACGAAGGTTGCAAGCACGAGTATGACCCAACCAGCCTGAAGGTGGTACTCGCTCTGGCTGTGGCAACCAGCATCGATGCATTGGCGGTAGGTGTTTCGTTTGCATTCCTCGGTATCAAGCAATTCTCAGCTATTCTTTCCCCCATCGGCATTATCGGTTTTGTATCATTCGCCTTGTCGATGGTCGGACTGATGTTCGGCATCCGTTTCGGATGTGGCATAGCCCGCAGACTGCGCGCCGAACTTTGGGGAGGCATTATCCTCGTTATCATCGGTACCAAGATATTGATAGAACATCTCTTCTTTTAATTAAAAAGTAAAAAATCAGATAGGATATGGAGAAGAAAGTACAACGGAATTTTTTATGGATTGCCCTGCTGGTACTGGGCACCATCTGGATACTTGCCCGCCACAACCAAGTCACTCCTTATCAGACGGATAACGGACTGATATTCGGTACGGTATATAAAGTGACTTATCAATGTGACCAGAATCTGAAGGCGGAGATAGAAGCGGAACTCAAACGTTTCGACGGTTCTTTGTCCCCTTTCAATGATACGGCGACCATTACGCGCATCAACCGCAACGAGGACATTGTGCCCGACACATTCTTTACCAACGTCTTCCGACGTAGCATGGAAATCTCCCGGGAGACCGATGGTGCCTTCGATATCACCGTTGCCCCTCTTGCCAATGCCTGGGGATTTGGGTTCAAGAAGGGTAACTTCCCCGACTCTGCCATGATAGACAGCCTGCTGGAGATGACAGGATACGAAAAAGTAAAATTGTCCGATGAAGGAAAAGTGGTAAAAGCAGACCCGCGTATAATGCTCTCGTGCAGCGCTGTGGCAAAAGGATATGCAGTAGATGTCATAGCCCAACTCCTGAAGAAGAAGGGTATCCGCAACTTCATGGTCGATATAGGCGGAGAAGTGGTTGTTCACGGGCAAAACCCTCAAAACGGGCTTTGGCGCATCGGTTTGAACAAGCCGATAGACGACTCACTGGCGGTGAACCAAGAATTGCAAGCAGTGCTGCAAGTCACGGATTTAGGCATGGCTACATCGGGCAATTATCGCAACTACTACTATAAAGACGGAAAGAAATATGCGCATACCATTGACCCGCGTACCGGCTATCCGGTACAGCACAGCATCTTGTCCGCCACCGTCATCGCCAAAGATTGCATGAGTGCAGACGCCTATGCCACGGCATTCATGGTGATGGGGCTGGAAGAAGCAGAACGCGTAGCGGATGCACATCCGGATATCGACGCCTGCTTCATTTATACGGATGAAGAAGGAAAGCTTCAAACGTTCTTAACAAAAGGAATGGAGAAGTATATGAGATAATGTGCAAATGCAATTAACCCATCATTTATAAAATACAAAATATACCGCCAGTACCAGACATACAAAAGCGGCAAAATGATTCCAATGCAGCGTTTCCCCCTTGAAAAGGACCGTTGTAAACACCGTAAAGATTATCAAAGTGATTACTTCTTGAATCACTTTGAGTTGCATCAATGAGAACGGACCTCCGTTGCCTAAAAAGCCTATCCGATTGGCCGGAACCTGGCATGAATACTCTGCCAGAGCTATTACCCAGGAAAACAGCACCACGGCATACAACGGCCAGTTGGAGATGACTTTTGTCTCTTGTAGCTTCAGATGCCCATACCAGGCAAACGTCATGAAAATATTAGATACAATCAATAGCAAAATGGTATAAAATGCTTTCATATAGTGATTAATGATTAGTGATTAATGATTGTAGGCAGCAATTCCTCTTGCACATTCGTCATACTCCCCCATAGACTATAGCGTGCCTCAGGATTCATTTCCTCCAATTGTTTCAGAATGCCTTTCATTGTACTGCGGCTGGATTGTGACTCATACGGACAATTCTTCATCTGCTTACGATACCCCTTCACTTGCGCCAACTCCATCAAATCCTCCTCGTGCACCAGACACATCGGACGGATAATCGTCATATCAAACTTCTTCATCACCAGCCGGGGAGGCATGGAGCTGAACGCTCCCTGATAGGTGATGTTCATCAGCAAGGTCTCCAGAATATCATCCATGTGATGGCCTAACGCGATTTTATTGCATCCCTGCTCCTTGGCTACGGTAAACAATGCCTTCCGCCTATTCCATGAGCAAAGGAAACAAGGAGACTTGCGGGTATCGGTCGTGGCATCAAACTCCGTTTCAAAGAGAACAAAAGGCACTCCCCACGACTCTACGTACTCCCTCAGATAGTCTACATCGCTTTGATAAGGTATATTCTTCATCACTACATGTGCAGCGACAACAGAAAAACGGGGTTTATAGACACGGGCACGCCGTGCCAACAATTCCACCAGTGCCAAAGAGTCCTTGCCTCCCGAAAGCCCGATGAGAATCTTATCACCGTCCTCTATCAGCCCATATTCCACCACACCTTTGCTAAACCGCTTGTCTATGCGGCGCAACATCTTTTCTTCTTCAGTAAACTGTGCCATTGATACAATATAAGTTATAGTTATGCAAACCAGCAGTTGCACCCTTATTCAAGGCTGTCCGTCAGCGCTGCATGAGTAAGGTTATCCTCACCTTGCGGATATGTATCCCAAAGCTTGGTCTGTCTGTCCCAAGGTTTGGTCTGTCTATCCCAAGGCTTGGGATAGAACTTTCCCTATACTTCCACACGTTTTAGTACTGGCTCCCGGAACTTTTTCTATATAATGCCAACATCTTTTTTATTAGTATCCAACGGCACGGAATATAGTACGGCTCCGCAAACACTCATATTCCCAACGAGCGGTCTGTCAACTACTGATTCGCATAAGTCATGAGTTATAGCTCTTCCGACTGCAAAAGTAAGGCAAAAGAACGATTTAAAGAAGAATTAACAAAATAGAATTACGGAAACCTGCTTTATTCACGATAAATTTGTATTTTTGACCTACTGAACAAATCAGCATGTATCAATATGAATAAAAAATATATCCTTTTCTTTCTATTCGGCCTTTTAGGCATAACAATTTCCGCACAAAGCCTGGCAGAAGCCAAAGCCTTGTACGAAAAGGGAAAATACGGAGAAGCCAAGCCCGCCTTCAAGAAGCTCGTCAAGACACAACCCGGTAATGGAAATTACAACCTATGGTACGGTGTATGCTGCCTGGAAACCGGCGAACCCGCAGAAGCCTTGAAACACCTGGAAAGCGCCGTCAAAAGACGCGTCCCCAGCGGGCAACTCTATTTGGCCCGGGCATATAATGATTTATATCGGTTCGAAGATGCCATCGAGACTTATGAGGCCTACATTTCCGACCTGAGAAAGAGAAAACGCTCCACCGAAGAGGCCGAACAATTATTGGAAAAAAGCAAATCCAACTTGCGCATGCTGAAAGGTGTGGAAAAGGTTTGCTTCATCGACAGTTTTGTGGTAGACAAGGAAAATTTCCTGGATGCATACAAAATCAGCCCCGAATCGGGCAAGCTGTTCATGTACGACGCCTATTTCAAAGATTCCGGTAAGGAAGGCGGAACCGTATACGAAACGGAGCTGGGCAATAAGCTATATTATAGCGAAATGCAGCCGGACAGCACCCTCAGTATCCTTTCGCGCAACAAATTGCTGGACAAATGGAGTGATGGCA
This sequence comes from Bacteroides rodentium JCM 16496, assembly GCF_000614125.1. GTDB lineage: Bacteria > Bacteroidota > Bacteroidia > Bacteroidales > Bacteroidaceae > Bacteroides > Bacteroides rodentium. Next base: position 29,402 of record NZ_BAKJ01000003.1, on the reverse strand, counting down.
GCTTGTTGCCCGGAAGCATCAACGAGGCCATGAATGCAGACTGCCCTTATGTACTTACGGACGGTATCACTATTTACTATGCCTCGGATGGCCCTGGCTCGATGGGAGGATATGACATTTTCGTCACCCGCTATAATACGAATACCGACTCTTATCTGATGCCGGAAAATGTGGGCATGCCGTTCAATTCGCCCTACAACGACTATATGTACGTCATCGACGAATTCAACGACTTGGGATGGTTTGCCTCCGACCGCTACCAGCCCGAAGGCAAAGTGTGCATCTATGTATTCATTCCCAACTCATCCAAGCAAGTGTACAACTACGAAGGGATGGACCCGGACAAGATGATATCATTGGCGCAACTTCACGCTATCAAGGACACATGGACGGACACCGATGCGGTAGAGGCCGCCCAAGAAAGGCTTCGGACCGCTGCCAACGCAAAGCCGCGGACCACCAAGAAGCACGATTTCCAATTCGTCATTGACGACCACTCTACCTACTACCAGCTGGACGATTTCCGTTCCCCGCAGGCCAAAGCCTTGTATGGCAAATACAATCAGCTGGAGCAGAGCTACAAGCAATTGCAGGAGAAATTGGAAGATATGCGTTCGGAATACTCCCGAGCCAACAAGCAGGAAAAGGACAAGATGTCCGCCGCCATCCTCGACCTGGAGCAACGTGTACGGCAATTGTCCACTGAGATGGAGCAGACTGCCATTCAAGTGCGCAACCAGGAAAAACAAGCCACCAAATAAAGACAACTATGGATATACTCATTATCGCCGCATTGATTATAGGAGCAGTAATCTTGTTCTTAGTGGAATTATTCGTAATTCCGGGCATCAGCGTTGCCGGTTTTCTGGCAGGAGGTTGCATCATCTTTGCCAACTACTATGCCTTTGCCTATATGGGCACCACGGCAGGTGTCATTACGCTTATCATATCTGCCCTGGCTTGTATCGGCTCGTTGATATGGTTCATGCGCTCCAAGACACTCGACAAAATTGCATTGAAAAAAAACATCACCTCCAAAGTAGACCGTAGTGCCGAGGAAAAAGTCAAGGTAGGCGATGTAGGTGTAACCACTACCCGCCTGGCTCTTATCGCTATGCCGAAATCAACGGAGACATCGTGGAAGTAAAGTCATCAGATGGCTTCATGAACGAAAAGACTCCGATTATCGTAGAACGTATTGCCGACGGAGTCCTCTTGGTGGAACGGCTCAAGCAGTGAAATTTCAGAAATCAACCTATTTATAACTAACAATTAATATTTAATCTCATGGATCCAAGCACAATGTATTTAACCGCCTTCCTCATTATAGGAGGCATTATCTTCCTGGTACTTTTCTTCCATTATGTACCGTTCTTCTTGTGGCTATCCGCCAAAGTATCGGGAGTAAACATCTCGCTGGTACAACTTTTCCTGATGCGCATCCGTAATGTTCCTCCTTATATCATTGTGCCCGGCATGATTGAAGCCCATAAAGCAGGATTGCAAAACATCACGCGCGACGAACTGGAAGCGCACTACCTTGCCGGAGGCCACGTAGAGCGGGTGGTGCACGCACTAGTATCCGCCTCTAAAGCCAATATCGAGCTGCCGTTCCAGATGGCAACCGCCATCGACCTTGCCGGCCGTGACGTGTTCGAAGCCGTACAGATGTCCGTTAACCCCAAAGTAATCGATACCCCTCCCGTGACGGCTGTTGCCAAAGACGGTATCCAGTTGATTGCCAAGGCCCGTGTAACGGTGCGCGCCAATATCCGCCAATTGGTGGGAGGTGCCGGAGAAGACACGATTCTGGCCCGTGTAGGAGAAGGTATTGTGTCTTCCATCGGTTCGTCAGAGAATCATAAGTCTGTATTGGAGAATCCGGATTCTATCTCCAAACTGGTATTGCGCAAGGGGTTGGATGCCGGAACAGCATTCGAAATTCTGTCCATTGACATTGCTGATATTGACATAGGTAAGAATATCGGTGCCGCCCTGCAGATAGACCAGGCCAATGCCGACAAGAACATCGCCCAAGCCAAAGCAGAAGAACGCCGCGCCATGGCCGTAGCCACAGAGCAGGAAATGAAGCAAAGGCCCAGGAAGCCCGTGCCAAAGTTATCGAGGCAGAAGCGGAAGTACCCAAGGCCATGGCCGAAGCATTCCGCAACGGCAATCTGGGTATCATGGACTATTACCGGATGAAGAACATAGAAGCAGACACTTCCATGCGCGAAAACATTGCCAAACCGACGACGGGCAATACCAGCCAGCCGTTGAGCAAATAACTCGAAAAGCAACTGACAGAAACGCCGGAACCGGTGAACAAGAATCGGTTCCCGGCGTTTCTATTTATAAACAAAAGATTAAAAGCTCAATCAAATGAAAAAATATTTCGCCTCTTCCGAACTGATCATCAATGAAGACGGTTCTGTATTTCATCTTCACGTAAAGCCCGAATGGCTGGCAGACAAAGTCATCTTGGTAGGTGACCCCGGACGGGTGGCACTGGTTGCCTCCCATTTCGAGAACAAGGAATGTGAAGTGGAAAGCCGCGAATTCAAGACTATCACCGGTACTTACCAGGGAAAACGTATTACGGTGGTTTCCACCGGTATCGGATGTGACAACATCGATATCGTGATGAATGAACTGGATGCCCTGGCAAACATCGACTTCGAAACGCGCGAAGAAAAGCCCCGCCTACGTAGCCTTGAGCTGGTACGTATCGGCACCTGCGGCGGCTTGCAACCCTACACTCCGGTGGGTACATTTGTATGTTCTGAAAAATCCATCGGTTTCGACGGTCTGCTCAACTTCTATGCCGGACGCAACTCCGTGTGCGACCTACCCATGGAGCGTGCCTTCCTCAACCATATGGGATGGTCCGGCAACATGTGTGCCCCTGCCCCCTACGTCATTGATGCAAGTGCTGAACTGATAGACCGCATCGCACAAGACGACATGGTACGTGGCGTAACGATTGCCGCCGGGGGCTTCTTCGGACCTCAAGGACGCGAGTTACGCGTGCCGCTTGCCGACCCGCATCAGAACGAGAAGATTGAAAAATTTGAATACAACGGCTACCGTATCACCAACTTCGAGATGGAAAGTTCTGCCCTGGCAGGCTTGAGCCGTCTGATGGGACACAAGGCCATGACGGTATGCATGGTCATTGCCAACCGCCTGATAAAAGAAGCGAACACGGGATACAAGAATACGATAGATACGCTTATCAAAACAGTACTCGACCGTATCTAAATATCCTTCAGGAAATGCTCCACCCTCTCCTTCAGCAAGTCCTGGGAGTAGGGTTTAGTAATGACTTCATCACATCCTGCCTGACATGCCCGTTGCTGGTCTGTATAGTAGCAATGCCTGCTATGCCCACAATGGGCACAGAGGCAGATTAGGCTTCATAAGCATCTATCCATTATCGATTTGCACAAAGTTACAACAAAAGCCCATAAGTTGAATCGCCATCTCTCTTTTTTTGTAAAGAAACCATTATCTTTGCTGAATAAAAATAAGCCGGATAAAATGAACCAAGATACCATTTGTGCCATAGCCACCGCCCAAGGGGGAGCCATAGGATGCATCCGTGTCTCCGGACCGGATGCCATAGAGATAACATCCCGCATATTTACCCCTGCCGGAAAGGGAAGAAACTGAAGGATGCCAAGCCATACACACTTACCTTCGGTCATATCCATGAAGAAGAAAACATCATAGACGAAGTACTTGTAAGCTTATTCCGTGCCCCCCACTCGTATACGGGCGAGGATAGCACAGAAATCATGTGCCACGGTTCGAGCTATATTCTTCAGAAGGTGTTGCAACTGCTCATCGGCAATGGTTGCCGCCTGGCCGCTCCCGGTGAGTACACGCAACGGGCCTTCTTGGGTGGCAAAATGGACCTAAGCCAGGCCGAAGCCGTGGCCGACCTCATCGCCTCCACCTCTGCCGCCACTCACCGCCTCGCCATGAGCCAGATGCGCGGTGGGTTCAGTAAAGAGCTGGCCTCACTACGCGACCAATTGCTGCACTTCACATCACTCATAGAACTGGAGCTAGACTTCAGCGACCACGAAGAACTGGAATTTGCCGACCGCTCCGAGCTATGTCTCCTGGCAGACGGCATAGAGCAGGTAATTTCCCGTTTAGTGCAATCCTTCAGTGTAGGCAATGCCATCAAGAACGGCGTGCCCGTAGCCATCATCGGCGAAACGAACGCTGGTAAATCCACCCTGCTGAATGCACTACTAAACGAGGAACGAGCCATTGTAAGCGACATACACGGGACAACCCGCGATGTGATAGAAGACACAGTCAATCTTGGCGGGATAACTTTCCGGTTTATTGATACGGCAGGCATACGCGAAACGAGCGACACCATCGAGAACCTAGGAATTGAGCGAACCTTCCAGAAATTGGAGCAAGCGGAAATCGTACTCTGGATAGTTGATGCCACGAATGCCGTCTCACGGATGCCACAACTAACTGCCCAAATACTTCCCCGTTGCGAAGGGAAACGGCTCATTCTCGTATTCAACAAGGCCGATCTGGTGCAGGATGCCTCAACCATCCCCAACCCCAGTTTCACCGTGGCTGCTACTAATGTGCAATGCATCTCCATCTCTGCCAAAGGGCGTACCAACCTCGACAAGCTTCAGCAAATGCTAATCTCTGCCGCTAACCTGCCCACAGTTACCCAAAACGATGTCATTGTCACGAATATACGCCACTACGAAGCTTTGACCCATGCCTTGGAAGCCATCCACCGGGTCCAACAAGGACTAGCAGAAAATCTATCCGGAGATTTTGTTTCACAAGATATCCGCGAATGTATTTTCCATCTAAGCGATATTGCGGGGGAAGTTACGAACGACATGGTACTTGGAAATATTTTTGAACATTTTTGCATCGGCAAATAGGTGGTGATTACCAACGATTAGCATATATCATCAATGATTATTAAGGCGTTCATTTTGAGCGTCTTTCTTTTTAGCCTTATAAGCGATAGTTATCGTTTATAGGGCTTTTTTAGCTCATTTTTGTACCGCATTTGTTGCTCGCTTGTTACTCTCCGATTTTAGGTCGGAAAGGTCGTGGAGAAAGTTGACTATAGTTGACTATGATTTACGATAGTTGAACAAAATGGAGAAATAACAAGAGAAATAAACCTCTAAAAGTAACGAATATGGCAACAAGTAAAATGAAAATCAAGAAGGTATGTGAATGGTGTGGCACAACATTCTATGCCCAGAAACTAACGACACGTTTCTGTTCTCATCGGTGCAATAATCTTGCATACAAGGAAACTGTTCGGCAAAAGAGAATACAAGAAGTAGAAACCAAAGTCCAAACGGTCATCAGAGAACAACCCATATCTGATTTTAAGGACAAAGAATATCTGTCATTCAAAGAAGCTGCAACTTTATTAGGGCTGAGCAAACAAGCCATCTATAAAATGGTATATGCTGGAAAGCTGCAAGCATTCCGCATTAGCAGTAGATTATCTTTTATCCGTAAAGGAGATATTGACCGAATGTTAGAAGCTCGTCCCTATGAACAGCGACAGCCTAAAGACACCATTCCCATCACTGACTTCTACACCACAGCCGAAGTGAAAGAGAAATACCATGTAAACGAGTCATGGATATTTGTGGTAGCCAAGAAAAACAACATACCCCGGACTTTCAATCGTGGTAAGACCTACTGGAGCAAGAAGCATATAGACGCTTACTTTGCCAAGAAAGTCCCGAATCCTGACATTACCGAATGGTACAGCACCCAAGAAATGCAAGAGAAGTTCGGCATGACCTTATCCGCTATCTACTGTTTCGTTTCCAAGAATGTCATTCCCAAAAAGAAAGAGGGCATCATGGTGTACTATTCCAAGAAGCACGTGGATATAGCCAAGGGCATTGCTGCTCCCAAAGAACCACAATATTATACGGTAGCCGAAGCGATGGAGAAATTCAAACTAACCCGAGACCAGCTCTATCATTATGCGAAGTATCATAATATCCCCAAGGTCAAGAAAGGCAAATACACGCTTATCTCCAAGCCCGAATTAGATAAGTTGCTTGCAGCCCCAAAGATTGAATAAGTTATTTTTCGGTGAATGTACCCACCATTGAATCACTGTATTCCTTTGCATCAAACAAATGTAAAACTCTAAATATTAAAAAGTATGTCACACACGTGTACAAAAGTAACAGTTCGTCAGAGAGCGATTCGTAATAATCGTATCTCCTTGTATCTGGATTATTATCCGGCAGTCCGTAACCCCGAAACTATGCAGATGAGCCGCAGGGAATACCTCGGCATCTACATCTATGCCCACCCAAAAAACGAAATGGAACGGGAGTTCAACAACGATATGTTGAACAAGGCAGAGGCTATCCGCTGTATCAGAGTGCAATCGCTCATCAATGAAGAGTTTGGCTTCTTGGATAAGACCAAACAGAAAGCCGATTTCCTCGCCTACTTCAAGAAGATGTGCCGGAACAAAGACCAGAAATGGCAATTCGTCTATCAGCATTTCCACAATTTCGTCAAGGGGCAATGTACCTTTGGCGATGTGAATGTGGACTTATGCAAAAAGTTCCGTGAGTACCTGTTGAACGCCAAGCAACTCAAACACAGCAACCGCCCCATATCCCTCAATTCGGCATCCGGCTACTACTCTACTTTCAGAGGTTTGCTGAAGATTGCCTATCGGGACAAATGGTTTCGAGAAAATATCAATGATTACCTTGATAAGATAGAGCCACAAGATGTGAAGAAGGAGTATCTGACACTGGACGAAGTAAAACAACTCGCTGCCACTCCTTGCGACATCCCCGTATTGAAAGCAGCCTCTTTGTTTGCTTGTCTAACAGGCTTACGCATCAGTGATATTCTAAACCTGCAATGGGAAGACTTCACTATCGCCCCCGACCAAGGCTATTGTTTACGTATCAGAACACAGAAAACCCAGACGGAAGCGACACTCCCCATCAGTTACGAAGCCTACGAACTATGCGGTACGCCCGGAACAGGCAAAGTATTCAAGGAGCTAAAACGGAGTATGATTAATTATCCGCTGAAAAGCTGGCTCAAAAAGGCTGGAATAACGAAACCGATAACCTTTCACGGGTTCAGACACTCGTATGCGGTCATACAAATATCCTTGGGTACAGATATTTACACCGTTTCAAAGATGCTGACGCACAAGAACGTGTCCACAACTCAGATTTATGCTGATTTGGTCAATTCCAAGAAGCGAGAGACAGCCAATAAAATATCACTCAAATAGATATAACTATGAAACAAGGAATCATAACCAACAACGGACAAGGCATCTATATTTCCGATGGTGAGATATGGATGACCTCTTGGGAGATAGCAGGCTTGTTTTATACAACGGCTGGGACTATTCACGCAGCAATCAAAAGAATCCTGAAATCTAATGTTTTGAAGAGCCACGAAGTTTGTAAATACCTCAAATTGGAGAATGGGAACAATGCCGATGTGTATAATCTCGATATAGTTATAGCCCTATCCTATCAAATAGACACCGGGCATTCCGCTGCATTTAGGAAATGGCTAATAAACAAAGTCACTCGTAAACAAGATTACAACCTCCTGTTATATCTCAACAAGGGTACAAACCAGACATTGTATTGCTAATAAGCTATATCTCTATACCCTATTGATTATCTGCATTGTTTCACCCCAAATGATGCAGATAATTTTTGTTTTTAAGATACACAAGCCTATTTATCCAACTATTTTCATCCAAAAACAAGAAATTTGCAATGCGCTTATTATTAGGAGTGTAACGTAGTGAAAAGCGATGAAATATATCGTCAAAAGCCCATTAACAGGCAAAACTATGGATTTTCTCAAAAATTAATCCTATATATTTGCACACAAACGATTAATACATACCACTATGGAGCTGAAAAAGATAGAACATATAACATTGCATCTGATTGTTTTTGGTACAATCGCCATCATTGGTGTTTTAGCCCGCCAAACCGTACTTCACTATGGTTGGGACGAGTTCAGCAGCTACCTTATTTTGGTGGTATGCTCCATTATCATGGGAGCTATCTATCTCAATCTGCAAATGGTATTCAGTCAAATTCTTTCACCGACAATAGAAAAGTGCTTTATGAGATTTGAGTGCTATCGCAACAAGGCTGTAGTCGTAGAAGTTCCAGCAGTAAACTCGGAACTTGCTGAAAGTGCTATAAATTCAGAACCTATCATTTCTGAGCCTGAACCCGAAATTGAAATCGAAACTACATCTGACATAACAGAAGAAGTTTCTACTCCATTATGTTCCGAACTCAACGAAGATGTGGCAGAACTTCCAAATGAAGAAGCCACACCTTCTACTATCAACAATACTTTTATAGAAGAATCCAACCAACCATCAGAATATGAGATACTCCGTGCAAACGCTATAGCTGAGAAAGAACGTACCTCACAAGAAAAACTCAATAAGGTTATCGCATACACAAAACAAACTTTGGTTTCCTATCTTGATGAAACGGCACTTAATCGCTTATGTGGATATGTGACAAGGTATTACCTCTCAAATTCTCTGTCCAAAATTGAGCCAATAAAGGTTGATTCTCAGTTAAAGACCATTGACATCATGCACTTCGGATGGAATATCGGTAAGGCATTCGGCAAACCACGTTTACAGACTGCCACATTTATAAAGAGGGTATTTGCTCACACCCTCCGTGATTCGGAAATATCTACCATTGAACGTAAAATGTCGCACACCGAATCTGTATGTAAGATTAAACTGGATAGAAAAATCGCATAGCTACAACACCTATTTGAGAATAACGTTAAATAGTTTAACGTTTCATAGGTCTTCAAATATAGTTTTTAACACTTTCAAAACAATATAAAAAAACTGATAGAAGATTTATTATTACAAACAAAAAAACCGAACATCTAAATTATATCATCTACAAGAACACGTTTTATGAGACTGGCTAATGCTTATACTTGATAATCAAATCCAAGACAAACATTTCAAAAAGAGCATTGATATCGTTTATTTCCGCAAGTTCTGTCTCTTCGACAATAAATCTATAATCATGTACAATAAAATTTCTGACAGAATAAAGCGATTCAGGGAAATTCACATTTTCACGACCTTTTTTCACAAGAAAAGCAACGCATTTCTCATGCAAGCTGTTATAATTCTCACTATGTAATTCGCATTTTTCTATCAGAATCAAAATTCTGTCTTTTTCAGACTCTACTTTACTAATTCTTTCTCGCAAGCTCCGGGTATAGATTTTCTTATCTTTGAACAATCTGATTGTATCTTCCAATGAATAAATCAGAATATCTTCTATTAATAGCTCTATAATTTGATATAATATATGAAATTTGACAATCGAATGTTCTTCTCTACAAAGCATTCGGAAAAAGCGAGTCATATATTTGTCTGATATAATATCTTCTGAAATACTCTGTAGATGAATTTTTTCTCTTGATGCAGGTTCCTTGATATTTGTATTTGTATAGCCATGCTCAATATAATATCCATACTCACATAAACTTGCAAAATAATTATCAAGTTTAAAGCCGGTTACCTCTTGCACTAAATCTTTTTTATAGATAAGGATAATCGCATCATCTGAGTATTCACTCTCGATTATACTGCTAAAATCTCTACTAACAATATCCTGTTCAGCAATTTCATTTCGTAATAACAACATATGAGCTACAAGAGCATATCTACAATAATGCGGATTATCTGCATAATCATGCGAAGTAGAAACAATCGATGAAATAGGGAAAATCCATCCTATCCTCTTATCCAAATCACTCTCAATTACTTGAAAAATATCATTCTCTTTATAATTTCTTTTATAGAATATCTTATAACCATAACTATCTGGATTCTCATTAAACACATCCCCTTTCTTGTCTCTATCCAATAACAGATAGGGGACATTCACCGTCTCATAAGAATCTGTTACTACAAAGAAAATACGACTTTCACTATTATAGTCTACTAACATATTCTGAAATCAAATCAGACTGATATACTTATTGAACCCACTTTCAATAGCTGAATTCATATCCAAATACGAATCACTATTAGGATTGAACAGTTCGCGAAAGAAATAAGTGAAAAACATCCTTTGCTCTACTCCGATTTTCTTTGCTCTGTTCTTAATATCATCCAATTTACCAAGTAAGTTAACCATAGCAAAATCAAGATTACTATCTTCTTTTTTTGATACTACAATATTATCAATATCATTTTTAATCGTTTCAAACCCTTCAATAACCTTGGAATCCTTCAATTTGCCAATTGCAGCACCGAAACCGGATAAAACCTGCGACTTGGTAAATATCTGTAGAATATTCTTTCCAAAAAGTCCGTTAATTTCAATTTCTGATTTGTTTATTTCCCATCCAATGTTAAATGAATCGACTTTTTTTATCAATTTATTATAAGTTAAAATATAATCCTTAAACAAATCGGAACTTCCATTCTCCAAAGCAAGTTTTTCAAGATTCTGAATATTCTCAAGAACCTCATTCCGGCTGATACCAAGTTCATCCCTATCCAGATATGAATTAAAGCCTTCAATTACATCTCTAAATTGATATTCACCAATATTCCTCACACTTTTTGAGTCAGTTTCTTTAAACAGGCGTACATCCTCGATATTATTCTCTGCATAATCGGAATATAGCATCTCTATCTGATGCCTGATTGACATTGGTGTTTGCCCAGTATTCAAAGTCAGCATTCTATAAAGAATACCAATTTTGTTTATACCCAAATATACTTCGACACGTATACTATTATTCATGACATTCTCCAAAACCTCACTATTGTTCTCCTTCGTCAGTTCTTCCACTAAATCCAATATAGTATAGGTTCTTTGCAGTCCGTCAAGTATAATCAGATTCTCAGGCTTAAACAAGGATTTTATCTGATCTTCTTCAATATCAAATGGATTCAGTAAATGGTTCATTTTTTCCGCCTTAATAGCCAGAACAATAGGAGGCATTGTACAGTTACTTCGCAAATCCTTTTTCAGCAGAGCATAAACGGTAGAAGAATTCTTTACACGCTTTCTTTGAAACTCATTGTTCTTAATAATGTGTCCAGCTACTTCAAGATATTCCTTTATATTCATATCAAGCAATACATTGACGGCATTTATCCTACCATCCTTTACTTTTGATGCTACTTTCATAATCAGAGAATTGAAATGATTTATTGCAAAGGTACGATTAATTCCCAAGAATAGCATTAACCACCATCAAAAAGTTATTCATCAGTTATATTTTGGTGAATGATTCCACCATTGAAACACTTGTTTCCTTTGCCGTCGAACAATTAAAAACAGTTGGCGTATGCAAAAAGAAACAGTAACATTTGATAAGCTGCCCGAGGCGGTAGGTTATCTGACAGAACAGGTCATCGAGTTGAAAAAGATGGTAGCGGGACTCCAGCCACAGCCATCCGACAAACATGTATTGGTGGAAATAGAGGATGCTTGCCGTATCATCCGAAAAGCCAAGCCCACCATATATACATTGGTACGTAAGGGACTACTTCCGGCTTACAAGAAGGGGAAGAAACTCTATTTCTATGAGGATGAGCTTCTTGCTTGGATTGAGAACGGAAGGAGAAAGACTGCCGAGCAGACCTACGAGGAGATGCTTGCCAATATGCAAAGCGGTGTACGCCATAAGCCCAAATCATTAGTGCAATTTTAATGGATTGGGCTATGGATACATATTCTATTAATCCGGCATCCATCATTGACGAAGCGATTGATTTAAGCACAAGATTGTCCGGTACGGCATTCCCCGTCAGCATATTCCCAAACAAAATCCAACGCATCATCCGTGAGGTACACGAATGCCATAACTACCCTACCGACTACATTGCCGCAGCTATCCTGACGGCAATAGCAGTCGGCATAGGCAACACGTACCTTGTCCAAATCAAGCAAGGCTGGATGGAAAGCCCCATCCTGTATATGGCATTGATTGGAAGACCGGGAGCGAACAAAAGTCATCCGCTCAGCTTTGCGATGAAGCCGTTTCTTGATTATGACTACCGACAGAATCAGGAATTTGAAAAGGCTTTTGCCAAGTACGATGAGCTGATGAGCATGAGCCGCAAGGAACGTGCGGAAAGCGGTGGAGAGCAATTTCCGCAAGAACCTATCCGCAAACGCTTCTTGGTTTCGGATGTAACGCCCGAAGGGTTGAGCCTCATTCATGCGCAGAACAAACGTGGGCTATGCTTGTGGGCCGATGAATTATCCGCTTGGTTCAAGAATTTCAACCGCTATAATAACGGTTCGGAAGAACAGTTCTGGCTCTCGGTGTTCAGTGCCAAGACCACCATGTCCGACCGCAAGAATGCCAAGAGTTCCATCTTCATCAAGCGTCCGTATATATCGGTCATTGGTACTATCCAAAAGAAAATCCTGAACGAGTTGGCTAAAGGTGAACGTTCCAGCAACGGATTTATTGACCGCATCTTGTTTGTGATGCCCAACCTGCAACAGAAGGCACGGTGGAATGACAAGGAACTGCCGGAAGATATAGAACAAGAATGGAATGCTGTCATTGACAAGCTGATACAATCGGAGTGCAATCTCAATGAACATGGAGAGATTGAGCCGCAAATTATTTTCTTCTCAGAGGATGCAAAGAAACGGCTTTACGAATGGCAGCACCATTTCTCTGAATTGTGCGATCGAGAAACGAACGATACCATCGTAAGTGTCTATTGCAAACTAGAGATATACATCATCCGTTTCTGTCTGATTATCCAACTGGCACGATGGACTTGTGGAGAGTGCGACAAGACGTGTATCGACCTGCTGACAGTGGAGAGAGCCATTAAACTGACGGAATATTTCAAGGAGTCCGCATTGAGCGTACAAAATATTCTGAATGAGAATGCCCTCAACAGTCAGCAACAGGCGATAGTCAATCTGCTACCTCCTTCCTTTACCACCGCCCAAGCTATACAGATAGCCGAACAAAACGGAATGAAGGAGCGGACATTTCAACGCTTTCTCAATGACAATATCGGGACTCTGTTCCGCAAAGAGAAGCATGGAGAATATTCTAAGATTAACCCGTGACATTTTTGTCGGTTTTGACACTTTCCAAACGAAAACGACAATAACGACAGAAGTGACACACAAAACAAAAAAACAATGAGTACACATAGATTCATATTAGAACCCTACAAAGGTGTCAGTACCCGGCATACTTGTCCGAACTGCCATCGCAAAAGATGTTTTTCCAAGTACATTGATACGGAAAAACGAATCCAGTTCCCTGATTATGTTGGGCGTTGCGACCACGAGCAGAAATGCGGTTATCATTTCACGCCCCGTGATTACTTTGAACGGAATCCGTCTGAGAAAGAAAAGTTGTCCGAGGATAACTTCCGGAGCTATACGCCTATTAAAGAAATTGAGCCGAAAGTCACCTCCTACATTGATTTGGACATAGTTAATCAGTCATTGCAACGCTATCCCGACAACAAACTGTTTCAATTCTTATCGGCTCAATTCGGAGAAGCCGAGACATTGAAACTGATGAAGAAATACAAAGTCGGTACTTCCAAGTATTGGAACGGTGCAACCGTATTTTGGCAAATGGATTATCAGAATAGAGTCCGCACGGGTAAGATAATGCTTTACAACCCGGCAACGGGCAAACGGATAAAAGAGCCGTACAATCATGTCACGTGGGTACACTCCGTACTACATAAAGAGGACTATAATCTGAAGCAATGCTTCTTTGGTGAGCATTTGCTTCCAGAAGACAAAAGCCGTCCTGTTGCATTGGTCGAAAGCGAGAAAACCGCTCTCATTGCATCCTACTACCTACCCCAATTCCTATGGATTGCATCGGGTGGAAAGAACGGTTGTTTCAATACCAACAGTCTGTCCGTCCTTGCCGGAAGAAGCGTTGTGTTATTCCCCGATTTGGGAGCTACCGACTATTGGCAGAGCAAAATCGGGTTGATGAAAAGCTATGGAATTGATGTGCAACTGTTCGATTATCTGGAAGCCAAAGCAACCAAAAACGAACGGAAAGAAGGGTACGACATTGCCGATTATCTATTGAAGGTACGCCCCGATGAAGCCATACTCCAGCAGATGATTAAGAGAAATCCAAACTTGAAAACACTGATAGAGACATTCGATTTGAAGCTCACCAGCGTACAACAAGATATCCCTCAACCGAAGATTTCACCGCCTAAGAAACGGGGATTCAGACTTTGAGCAAAGGGAGAGAAATCGAGACTTTTTTACTGTAGCAAGTTAATGTCGGTGTATTACATTTCCCGACCACTTGCTCCTCAAAAAGTCTGAGGAGGCGGCTCCCGATGGTCACAAATTATTCACTAAAAGCAATTCAAAATGGAAAAGAAATATACAATAACTCTCCGTCTGTCTTACGACCAATTCGCATGGCTCGGCGCGCTTTGCAGACGGAGCAGGCAGACCCAAAGCGCAGTCATCCGCTCACTCATTGAGAATGGAACGGTGCGTGAGCGAATCACGAAAGAGCATATCCACATCATCCGTCAGTTGATAGGTGAAAGTACCAATCTCAACCAGTTGGCGAAACAGGCAAACACCTACGGCTTCTTTGCCGTTGCCAAAAGATGCGAGGAGGTGGCGCAGCATATTAACCAACTCATAAAGCAACTGAAAGATGATAGGTAAGCAGACAAAAGGAACATCATTCGGAGGTTGTGTCCGCTATGTCCTCAAAGAGGAAAAATCCAAATTGCTGGAAGCAGCCGGAGTGGATGGTACACCTGAACAGATGGCAGAGCAATTTGAATTACAGGCGTTGCTCAACGATAAGGTAAAGAATATTGTCGGACACACCTCACTCAACTTCTCTCCTGAAGATGGCGAACGCCTGAAGTCTGATGATACGTTGATGTTGCAAATCGCCCATGACTATATGAAACTGATGGGCATCGAAAACACGCAGTACATCATCGCCCGGCATATCGACCGTGAGCATCCGCATTGCCACATCGTTTTCAATCGTGTGGACAATGACGGTAAGACGATTAGCGACAAGAATGACTTCCGCAGAAATGAAAAGGCGTGTAAGATGCTGACGGCAAAATACCGACTACATTTTGCCAATGGCAAAGACCATATCAAGGAGGAACGCTTGCGCCCATACGACCGGGCAAAGCACGAGATATACAAAGCGTTGAAAGAGGAACTGCCCAAAGCTCAAAGTTGGATGAACTGAAAGAAGCCCTTGCCGACCGTGACATTGATATGAAATTCAAGGTCAGCCGGACTACAAGAGAGATACAAGGAGTCAAGTTTGAGTACAACGGCTTTTCTTTCTCCGGCTCAAAAGTCAGCCGGGAGTTCAGCTATTTGAATATCGACAACCGATTGGAGCAGAATGCTTGTGCATCTTCATTTGAATACCATAAACAAGGGTTCACGCATAAAGATGAAGAGGTGCAGCAAAGCGTTTCCCATTCCGACAATGGTTCAAGTATCAGTCTTGGTCTGTTGAATGGCAGTTCCTCCTATGATGCCACTGCCGCAGAAGAAGCAGAGTTCAATCGTCTGATGAAAAAGAAAAAGGCTAAGCGTAAGCGAGGCTTTCATTTATAATCCACTTTTTATTAATACTTTAAATTCAATTATTTATGGAACAGAAAGATTTGATTCTTGATTTCAATCTCTACTTGTGTGAGAAGTTCGGCTACAGAAACAGTTGTAGCGTGATGCAAAATGCCAATGGCTTTTGTGTGGACATCCGTGAGCGTGATTTGGACTGCTACATCCGTTTCTGGGAGTATAGCAACGGAAGAGGCAACTTCCCCGACTGGTCTATCATCATCGTGCGCAGCAATTTCAAGAAGAATCAAGCCGAAAGTCTGAAGGACTTGGCTCGTTTCTTCAAGGAGTACATGCCGCGCTACGGTTACAGATACCTCTGCACCGAAGGTGATGACTACAAGTATTATCAGACGCTCGGTCTGAAACTCATCCATCAAGACCTGTTCGGGCAAGAGAACTATGGATTGGCAATGAAAGATTTGAATGTCTGACACTTGGTTTAAGGTTAAGGAGAGGATTTTTCCTCTCCTTAACTTTTTATATACCGATAAATCAGAATTTACCGACACCTGACCGTTCATATGATTACAGGTCGTAATCTAAAAGCATTTTCATCTACTTCCATTTGGTACAACCTAATTTGCGGATTTAGTTCCTTGCGAACATATTGGATTATTTTTTCTTTCTCAGTTTGTTCGATATTGACACCCAAATAGATAGACTCAAAGCATTCGCCTTTTAGTGGCATATAATGGCGTATCTCTCGCCAATCCCATATTTCCTTGTTCTGTTCAGCTTGTTGTGGTGTAAAAGCGGCATACGCAGCGTAGGGGCTTGGCACGACTAATCTAACCTCCTGCTCATATTCCCATTCCTTTGCTTTTGTCCGCCATTGATAACTGAATAAATCTTTTGTGGTATGATATGCGTTAGGACGCTCTATTATATCCTGATATTGAACATCAAGAATAAGCGGTTCAAGATATATTGTACCAAACATTGGCGGAACAGATTCCATCACTTTGTCTATGTCAAGTCCTATACAAACACCTTTGTGGTTATAGCAATAATGACTCCACATTAGTAATGAATTATTGACTTTCGACAAGCTACATAGCCATGTATCATTGCGCAAATTGAGGGCATCGTTTTCTTCTTTCTCTATCCACCATTCCTTAGATATCCATCCTTGAAGTTTAGTATCAGGTACATTTGAGTAGTCAATTAGTTTTGGATGACAATCGAAAGGATCGTTCAGTTGAGACGCATTCGTGAATTGGAGATTCTGGTTTCCAATCATGCACTTTGCGCCAACTATATCTAAATATTTGTAGAGTATGCGAGACATTTTTTTATTCTATTGTTATTTGTCCATTTATTAAAAGTGGTAAAAGCTCATCACGCTGCTTAGTGAGGAAAGTGATTTCGTTCCGATTTTTCACAATCATTGAAAGAATTGAATCAAATTTCTCCCTTAATTTTTTATTAGGGCAAACTAAGACATATAGGTCTTTCATGTCTTTATCTGAAAGATGCCCCACAGTAGAACCTTTTGCTCTTTCCTCTTTTGCCTTGATGTATGGCTGTATATCGTATTTGGCTTGAACAATAGATACATTTGAGCTATTCTTTGCTCTTAATCTTACGCTTCGTTGATTAAGGTAGGAAATATTATCAGTCCAATAATTCATATGGAAATTTCCGTCCATCCCTATAAGTAAATCTTGTTTTTGAAGTAAATACCTTTCATCAACTTCTTCTGTAGTATATGCTGAAACAGAATTATCAAGAATATCTCTAATACGAACAACTGGAACAGACGTTACTTGCTCTGTAAACAATTCAGTCGAAAATGGGAAACCGTATTGTAATTCAATCTCGTCTGTCAATTTTGCAACATTCCACCCCTTTGGTATCTCTCGCTTCAACTTTTCATTCCAAACCATTTCGCCACCACTCGATTTATACGGCTTGCCCTCTTCATTCGGGAAATCAAATTGCACAAACCAGTAATCATAGAGTTGCTTTGCCATTACCTCTAAATTCTGATTTAACAGTCTCTTATATTATATATAAGGATAAAATTATCAGAATTATGAAAGAGAACATCATTCAGGCGATAGTTGCGGAAATGCAGCGTGACTTGGATTGCCGACAAATAGCACGGCTTAAAGCCGTGCTTGCAGCAGAACTGCATAATGTAGAAATCATAGAAAAAAGCGATTGCGCCACACAGCAAACGCAAGAAAATGAGCATCTTCTTAACTCCTTTATATCAGCTAAAAAGATAGAGGGATGTTCGGACAAGACATTAGCATATTACCGCAATACCATTGAGCGATTGTTGGTTACACTCTCTTTGGCTATTTACCACATCAGCACAACAGACATCCGCTCCTATCTATCCGATTATCAAGAAGAACATCAATCAAGCAAAGTAACTATTGACAATATGAGGCGCATCTTCTCCAGCTTCTTTGCATGGCTTGAAGATGAAGATTATATCGCCAAAAGCCCGGTCAGACGGATTCACAAGGTAAAGACAGATTCTCTTGTAAAGGAGGTACTTTCTGACGAGCAATTAGAGCAACTTAGGGATAGTTGCACTAACAAGAGAGACCTTGCCATTATAGACATTCTTGCATCCACAGGCATCCGTGTGGGTGAGTTGGTTAAACTGAACCGTGAGGATATAGATTTCCATGAGCGGCAATGTGTGGTATTCGGTAAAGGCAACAAAGAGCGTGTAGTTTACTTCAACGCCCGTACAAAATTACATTTGCAACAATATCTTAATGAGCGAACAGACAGTAATCCCGCCTTATTTGTTTCACTCAATTTGCCACATTCACGACTGACTATCAGCGGTGTGGAAGTCAGAATCCGAAAGTTAGGTCAATCCCTTTCTATGCCTAAAATTCATCCTCACAAGTTCCGTCGTACCCTTGCAACAATGGCTATCGACAAAGGGATGCCCATCGAACAGGTACAGCGATTACTTGGTCATGTACGCATTGACACCACACTGCATTATGCTATTGTGAATCAAAACAATGTAAAGTTAGCTCATAAGAAATATTTGGGGTAACCGAACACAGGAATCTGCCTAAAATTATATAACTTTGCATCTTAATTTGGATGCAAATGGAAAAATATAAATTGGGAGACATTGCTACTGTTGAAATCAGTGGCGTTGATAAAAAAATAACAGACGGAGAAAAAGAAATCCGTCTCTGTAATTTTGTCGATGTTTATTATAACTGGGCTATCACCATAGCTCAGCATGATAGTTTTATGCTTGCCACTGCTCGTCCCAATGAAATTTCCAAGTTCCAACTGAAGAAAGGGCAAGTTGCATTAACAAAGGACAGTGAAACTCGTTATGACATTGGTATTCCTACTTATATAGCAGCTGATTTTGAGGATGTTATACTGGGCTATCATTGCGCTCTAATATCTCCAAACAAAGATATTTTAGATGGACGTTATCTGAATGCACTTCTACATACTGACTACGCAAAAAAATATTTCGCTTGCAATGCCTCTGGAAGCGGACAACGCTATGCGTTATCCGTAGAAGCACTCAATTCTTTTCCTGTCCCAATAATTCCATTGCATGAACAGAAGCAAATTGGCGAAATATTTTCTGCTTTAGACAAAAAGATTGAGCTCAATCGTCAGATAAATCAGAATTTAGAGGTAATGGCAAAGCAACTCTATGATTACTGGTTTGTGCAATTTGATTTCCCGAATGAAGAGGGCAAGCCATATAAATCAAGTGGTGGCGAAATGGTGTGGAATGAGAAACTGAAAAAATATATACCAAAGTCTTGGGAAGTGAAACCTCTCAATAGTTGGCTTGAAATAAAGTCAGGGTTTCCATTCAAATCTGAGACATACAAGCCATTAGGACGCTATAAAATTATTACCATTAAGAATGTTCAAGACGGCGAACTCGTAACATCTGGCTGTGATTATGTTGACGAGATTCCGAACCGTGCAAAAAATTACATCTCTCTCCAAATCGGAGACAGGTTGATTTCGTTAACTGGAAATTGTGGAAGATTGTGTATTGTATGTGAAAAAAATCTATTGTTAAATCAGCGTGTAGGATTGTTGTATTGTGACGCATCGTATTTGGAGTATTTCTACAATTATCTTAATAGTGGCACAATGCGAACAGTTGTTGACAATTTGGCTAATGGTGCAGCACAAGCAAATCTTAGTCCTGTTGAACTCTGTAAGACAGAGTGCTTTATTCCGTCTATGGATATATTAATGTCGTATAATAGAAAAGCGAATGCTATTCGTAAGGCTATTGTGCAAAATAATCAAGAAATATCTCAGTTAATCAAGCAGCGTGACGAGCTTCTACCTCTTCTGATGAATGGTCAAGTGTCGGTAAATTCCGACTGACATCGGCATTTACGGTTGCGTCTCGGCAAAACTCAAATTTCGTTTGGCTTTGCACTCGGCTTGTACGTAAATTCTGATTTATCGCTCGGTTAAGCTCGATTTTACGATCAAGGCTACGAAGCAACTTGCCAATACGTTTCTGCTCAGTTAATTCAGGAATCCATACGGTACAATCCTTGATTTTATCTGGTGAAGTGTGGCGAATTTTTGTTTGTTGGGCAGCTGCACTTAATTGCTGTTTGACTAAAGTAGAAGATATGAGATAGAAAGCGAAATCCTTGTCTAACAGTTCTTCTTTACAAATAATCTTTGCCACATCTTGACTTTGAATATATTTACCGCTTTCTGGGATAATGGCGGTAGAGCCAAGCAAACCAATAGCCTGTTCTGTCAGAGGGGTAATAATATCCCCTTCATCCATTAAGAAATCCGACTTGAAATCACCGACATAATAAAGATTGTCTTTTGACTTATTTTCCTTGAAACAATTATTTTGATAGTCGAAGTTTCCACAAGTTAAACGAACATATTGTCCCTCAGTGGCGTAAAACTCGCCACTGAGACTTGCTCCTCTTGTAACGTCAAGGATTTCTTTCAGTTTATATTTTGTCAATTTCATTGTAATCTATTTTGGTTCTTAAGATATGATTTTATCCATTCTTCCAGAATCTTTAATTGGTATTCGTCTTGTTCTTTTGCTATATTTTTCTGTGTTGTAGAAAGATTTTGGTTTTCTTCTATTTCTTTCTTTTGTTTGGCAATCAAGTATTCAATACCGTTATGTAAATCATTCTCAGATATACATCGAGTTTTGTTTCCTATAAGGTCTGAAATCGCCATGCCAATTAAATTAGCACCACTAACAAGGTTCATTGCCATAGTGGTTTCATATTGTGAAATCTTATCGTAATCAATCATGTCTTTCCTTCAATTTATTGTTTATGTATCCCAACTTAGCTTCATTCTCTTCTATAATAACCGTATTTGCTCCCCAACTTGTGGAGTAAATGTAGACATTGGATAAATAAATTTTCCACAACTTGTGGAAGAATTACTTATCCAACATTCCTTTAATCTGTTTGTCGAAGTCAGAATCAATCCGTTGGGTTCTATTAAAAATATCGTATTCGCTTTCAGCCTTTGCCTTGGCTTGTGCCGCAGAAATACATCCTTTATCCGGCAATATCTGATATTTGCGGAAAGTCAAGAACTCATTGACACTGGCTGCAAATTGCTCCATATTAAACGCATTCTCACGCTCTATGAGGTCTTCGATATAATCAAAATACCCTGTTACGGCACGTTCCAGCCGACGAATTTCATTTTCCTGCAAATAGTTCTTGGCTATTGACACATCTGATTTCAAGATACGCCCATCAGGTGCATTCTTCCATGTGGTCAGCCCCATGTGTTCTTGGGTATGGTCAGCCTTCGTGTAGATGATCTCTGCTGCCGTTTGCCCAGTAATGGCATAGTGAAAACGGTTTTGTATCATGGCATAGAAATCGTGTGTGGTAGGCGAGTTCTTGTCATAATCGATACTACATTCTGCGTATATATCAGTAATCTGTTGCCAAATACGCCGTTCACTGGCACGGATGGAGCGTACCCTTTCAAGCAATTCACGGAAATAGTCTTTACCGAATAGTGCCGTGCCTTGCTTTAAGCGTTCATCGTCAAGCACAAAGCCCTTCTTAATATACTCATTAAGAATCTTAGTTGCCCATTGGCGGAACTTGGTTGCTTTGGGAGAAGAAACACGATAGCCTACTGCAATAATCATATCGAGATTATAGAAATCGACCAACTCTTCAACCTCACCTCTTATACCTCGATTTACGACGGTTGCAATTTTTGCAACTGTCGTGTCTTGCTGTAATTCTTCATCCTTAAAGATGTTGCTATATGCCGACTGATACCCGATTTATCAATACCGAAAAGCTCTGCCATAGCCTTTTGTGTACACCAAATGGTCTCGTCTTTTATAACTACCTGCACCTTACCTCTTCATCGGGGAGGCTATATAACAAAAACTGTATTTCGTTACTCATTGTTGCCTACATTTACGTTGAAGTGCAAAGCATCCAACTGTTTCATGATTTCTTCTTCCAAACGATGGCTCTCTGCAAATTGCTCGAAAAGGATTTGCTTGTAGTCCGCCATTCGGGAATTAAACTCTTCTTCCGTAATATCTACATAATCTATCTTGATGTCGAAATACTGTCCGGCAGAAAGAGAATAGTTCTTTTCCTTTATCTCATCGTAAGTAACAGCCACAGAGAAATCTTCCACAGCTTCTTTTCGCTGGAATGTGCCGACAATCTTTTCTATCTCGTCATCGTTCAAGCGCACCTTTTTCAGCCCGTTAGCATCTTTATATTCTTCGCCTAATTTGCTGGCATCAATCAAGATTACTTTGTCAGCGGTTGCCGACTTATCAAAGAACAGCACACTGACATTCGTACCAGTATTGGCAAACACGTTGCTTGGCATGGAAACACATCCGAACACAACTTTGTCATCTACAATCCGATGAAGAATTTTGTTCTCAATGCCACTTTTGGCCGTAATAAAACCAGTAGGGATAACAATCGCACCCTTGCCTGTCTTTTTCAGTGAATTGATAACGTGCTGAATAAAACAGGTATATATAGCCATTGATTCTTTCTTTTTGGCAGGCACATTAGGTACTCCCGCCCAAAAACGGGCTGGCATGGCAGCAATCTTCTCTCTGGTATCAGAGAAGTCCATCTTGAAGGGCGGATTGCTCACCACAAAATCGAATTGGCGCAACTGCTGTCCGTCATCACTCTTGTGATAAGGCTTACAAGTGTATCGCCTTGAATAGCATTGTCAAGCGAAGACACAAGTCCGTTAAGCAATAGATTTAATTTCAGCATCTTATTGCTTCGCTGGGAAATATCCTGCGAGAAGATGGTGCAGCGGTCTTCGCCTATTTGATGACTGAGCGCCATAAGCAATGTACCTGTTCCTGCCGAGGGGTCGTAACACTCCATGCTATGCAGGTCGGCATTGTCGCCCACCAACAGACGAGCCATAATCGTGGCAATGGCATGAGGCGTATAATATTCCGCATACTTGCCACCTCCGGCTGTATTGTAGTCTTTAATCAGATATTCAAAGATACTGGAGAAGAAGTCGTAATTCTGTGCAAACGCTTCCTCGAAAGAGAAATTCACGAGCTTATCCACCAGAGCACGGGCAAATGGCGCACGTTGTGCCGAATCGGTCACAAACGGTGTCAATGCTTCGAACAATGGAATCTTTGTGTTGGCTGTGGTCTGCGTGGAGAATATATCTGCATTCAGTTCCGCTATATCCGTCATCGTGGAGTCGAATATCGCGTCAAAATCACCTTTCCCTTGCTGATTCCAAAGATTGGCAATCAGATGGTATGGTTCGAGCATTGGAACATCAGGCGAAATGGCACTCTGAATAAGCATACGTTCATCGTCTGAAAGATTCTCGTATGCCGTTTCCCATTTTACATTTCCTGTCAGTTTCTTGGCTATTTCGCTTTTCGCATTTTTCAGTTCATAGCCGAATTTGTCATTCAGAAATTTATATAGAAATACCTGAGTGATAATCTTATATTCGTTACCATCGTTTCCCATACCGTATGATTGGCAGGTGGCTTTAAGCCCATCGATGAGTTTTAATGTTTTTTCTTTAATCCCTGACATAATCTTTATGCAATGCCGTAAGTGGCGTTATATTGGTTGATATACTGTTGTGAAATACGTGTCTGGATGAACTTGTAATCGTCCATCTCCGGCTTGATTTGCGGAAAATGAAACAGGCATCCGTTGATGAGAGCCATTACCGTGCGCCCGAAATAAGCATCTTTTTTCAGAATGTCGTTACGGTCATACACTTTGGCATCTACATCCTCTTTTATAATATTGAGGATAGCTGCAATCTCTTCATCAAGGAAAGAGAACATAGGCTTCTGTCCTTTATCTTCCCTTTGCTTATTCACTTCACGTATGCGCTTGTGTACACGAGCAAATTTTTCATCGCCCTTGTACTTTTTCAACAAGACATTGTTGCGCTTTTGTAGGTCTTGCAGGCGACCGATGATTTCATCCAAAGCCTGTGTTTCCTCGTTGAACTTGGCTATCGTGTCAATCACAAAACCATGTTCCTTGAAGCGTTCCATAAATGCTTCACGCAACGAAATGAACTCCGGGTCGTCTTGGTCAAAGTTCTGGGTAAACGAAGAAATGGTACGCTGCCATTTCTCTTTCAATTCCACACCACCGGATATAAGGTGCATTTCCTCTTGTCCTATTTTGGAGAAAGTGAACTCAATATCCATCATTGCCTCATTGATAAGAGTTTTCGTTTCCTCGTTTGTATTGAAAGCCTCTTTCTGATTGATGATACTAATCCGTCTCTGTACCTCAGAGAGTAGTTGCGGCAACTTGGTGATTTCGAGTTTGACAAATTGCTCTTTCATTTCATCATCACCGAATGTACGCACGATGTTCGCCATGTTCTTGGCTGATTCCAATGCCTGTTTGAGGTCGAGCAATACAGCTTTATCCTCTTCAGTGGAGATTTCAGAAGAAAATTCTTCTGCATTGTCATATGTGTAATTGAAGAGCGTTTGCCGAACTTTCTTCATTTGGTTCAATATCTCTTCCTTGTCCTCAATGACTTGGGTAAAGGTGTCGGTAGCAGCGGATTCGCCAGTCTCATCTACATCATTAAAGCGGTTTAGCTCTTGCAAATATGCTTCATTAGTTTCCTTGAAGTTGCGCTTGATGTCGGCAAAGTCAATGACAAAACCGTAACGCATACCGGGATAAGGGCGGTTTACACGTGTTATGGCTTGAAGCAGATTGTGGTCTTTCAATTTGCGCCCGAAATACAGGCGTTTCAAACGTGGCGCATCAAAACCAGTCAAAAGCATATTGAAGACAATGAGAATATCCACTGTCATATTTTTCTTGAAGTCCTTGACTATCTGCTTACGAGTTTCCTTATCATCCGTATCGTGAAGAATGATTCCGGCTTTCAGCGGTCTGTATTTTGATTTGTAATCCACTTCCGGCTCACCCACCACATACGAACCATCGGCAAGTTTTATCTTGATGGGCTTCGGCTGATACTTCTGCCACTCTTCTTGGAATACATCATAAAGCCGTCTTGCCTGTTCGCTGGTTTCACAGATAACCATACCACCCAAAGTATCGTCACCCTGTATCTTGCGAAACTCTTTTAAGTCCGTCATAATGTAACGAGCTAACTCGTTTACATAACTTGGATGCTCTATGATTTCCGACTTACGGATGTCCTTTTTTTGCACAAGGGTTTCCAGTTTGTCATACACATCAGACAAACGTTCTTTGTAGGAGGTTTCTATATCCTCGCGTATGATTTTCAGCGTGTAGCCGTCGGCAATGGACTTGTCGTAATAGTAGGTGTGCAGATAATTACCGAACACCTTGCAACTGGCACGTTCCTCTTTTAACAACGGTGTACCAGTAAGTGCGATTTTGACAGCATCGGTGTCGGCATCAAAGAGATTGGCAAGAAAGCAGCCACCGGGTTTATATCCTCGATGTGCCTCGTCAAGAATGAAGATGCGTTGAAGATTGGTTGCATAATGCTGATGCGTACTTTTTCTTTATCCTCGGCAAAGCGTTGAATGTTCACAACCGTAATTTCTGCCTGTCCGCTTACACCCTGTTGAGCCTGATTACTGCGAAACTGCTCCATCAGTTCGGCTCTTGTATTGGCAGTAGATACTACCAGTCCACGAGCTTCAAACTCTTGTGTGGCTTGTTCCAAAAGGTCAAGACGGTCAACTATGAAATAGAATTTGGCAACCTTGTTCTGCTTGGAGTAGAAATCGTTAAGAATATCGGTCAGATAGTATGACAAGGCGGTTTTACCACTCCCTTGTGTATGCCATACTACGCCCGATTTTATCCCCTCTGCCAGTTTTTGGCGAATAGCTAACGATGCAAACAATTGTTGGTAACGCATGATATGCTTTTGGTCGGTAGATTCTATCTTTCCATCCACCTCACGCTCCATACGGACATAGGCAATACCATATCGAATGATGTACAACAACCGTTCAGGTGAACACATAGAGGTTAAAATTCGGTTTGTAGGAGTATTGAAACCGAGATTTGTCTGATATTCAGGGCTTGTATGAATAACTTGGCAGTTGTAATCAGACAATATCAGTTTTTCCACCGTTTTGTCAATCTCCTTATACAGGTAGTCACGATGGAATGGTGCAATTTTCTGACCGCTTAAATTTTCTTCACGGAAGCAATTGAATGGTGCGTATGAACGTGCCCCAGTACAATAGAAAGCCCCTTGTATGGGTACGATACCGCCCAACGCATCATATTCCATATTATTGCTGAATATCATCAACTGCGTAATGTTGATGAAACGGCGGAATTTCTTATTGGGAAAACGTTCTTTGTTCATTCGTGCGCTCTCTGCCAACATACCACCATGATTGTTGGGTTTCTTCACTTCTACAAAACAAAGTGGCAACCCGTTTACGAACAAAGTAATGTCAGGACGAAATTCATCCTGTCCGTTCTTACAGGTAAATTCGGCTGTGAAATGGAACGTATTATTCCCAATGTTATCAAAGTCTATCAGCTTTACAGGCGAAACGGCTTTGAGGCGATTGTAAAAGCCTCGACCGAGATCATCATCGTTCAGTTCCTTGCGAATATCTTTCAAAACTTGAAGAAACTCTCCCTCGTGTCCGGGATTCAGATTTTTAAACTGCCGTTCAAATACCTGCAAAAGAATATTCGTGTCACCGTCATAGACCGTGCCATTCTTATCTTCACTCAACTTACCAAAGTAAGTATATCCTATTCGGGTCAGGTGAACCATTGCAGGCATCTGCACCCGTGTAGCTTCCGAAAACTGCTTCATATCACCTATCCTTTTTGTCGGTTATCAAATCCTTCAAATCGACCTGCAATATCTCTGCTATCTGTTGCAAGGTTTCCAAATTCGGTTGAATCCTATTACAGGCATAAGCATTTACCATACTGAAACTCTTGCCAAGTTTCTTTGCCAACCATGTCTGAGAGATACCTTTTTCAGATAATACAGCCTTTATTCTATTCAGTTTCATTCTTTGATTCGATTTTATAGTGCAAATATAGTGAATTATATTCGACAATAGAGTATATTTGCATTAAGAAAAGGCAATTCTCAAATGAGTTATGCCCCATAATAATCAAAAACAATTGAATTATAACTATATCAATTGAATTACAAGCAAGAGGCAGAAATGGAAATTATCAATCTACTGGACTTCACAGACCGCAACGAGCTAAGGAATTGGCTGAAGGATAACCACAACCAAGCGAAATCGTGTTGGGTTATCACTTCACGCTCTAAACAGCCCACATACACATGTATTCCATACATTGAGGTCGTTGAGGAAGCATTATGCTTCGGGTGGATTGATTCAACCATAAAGAAATTGCCTGACGGACGTCTTGCACAACGGCTTTCACCTCGTCGCAAAAGAAGTCATTGGACTGAGTTAAACAAAGAACGCTGTATGAATCTTGAAGACCGAGGACTTACGACAGATGCCGGACGACAAGCATTTGAGAAATCTTATTCCTACGAAGTAATTCCCAAAGGCTCTCCGATAGAAGAAATTATCAAGAAGCATAATATTGAATTGAGACCGGATTTATATAAGTAGGCTTTCGCAATTCTAAAATGTAATAAGGACAATGGAAGAAAACAACACATCCCCTATCCGCTCTGATTTTGAACAAATAAAAAAGCTGCATAAAAGCGGTTCAGAGTATTAGATTTCTCGTGATTTGTGTGTTGCATCAGGTTATAGTACCTATCAAAATTCACACGCACAATAAGCAAAGCCATTGCGATAGCCAACCATAAAGGACTTAATACAACAGAGCATTTTAACCATACGGTTGAAATGGTTAGATTAGTATTCGGCTCATTTCGCAACGTGTAAAATATACATTTAACATGTATGGCTGATTTGTTTGGAGTAAATGTACGAACTATCAACTACCATCTTAGACAGATTTACGAATCAGTAGAGCATACTAAAAGAGGCAACTATCCGAAAAATTGGGATAGTTCAATCGAAAGTGGAACGAGAACTTATTGACAGCGTATCTGATTGCGGTTGGAGATTCTATGATACGTTACAAGATATTTATTCTGAATATCGGTAACATACCTATTTGCCCAACCAAAAGCCTCAACATATCATATAGTATATAAATCCATTCGTTTTTATTTACTATATGACACATTGAGGCATAAGATTAATTATAGGATAAGCAATCACCTATCACAAGATTAAACATTTACTTGGGTCAAAGCCATTGGTTATATGTTCATTTTGAAAGATATATCCCATCTGATTGCAGACAACCTTTGTACCATTTATTTCAGTATCAATATTGGTGTGTGAGTGCCCATAAATCCAAGCATCTATACGATTATTGGATATAAGTTCGCTCAAATCAGTGGCAAACGCACTGTTTAGAACAGAACCTTTATGATGATTGGCTACCACCTCCAATGTCGGAAGATGATGTGTCACAACCACAATGTGCTTTGCTGTACTTTCTGCCAGACTTTGCTTGATGAAATCCAAACAGAAAGTATGCATCTGATTAAACTCCTCCGTTTGAAGCAATTTACCCTGATACATTATCTGACGAAAATCATTCATACCCTTCCATACAAAATATTCATCAGCAGGAGAAATCTGAGACCACAAAGTACTCATGATAAAATCTGTATCATCTATCCATACCACTTGATTTTGATAATACCCTACATTTTCCTTGAACATCCATTTCCATTGCAATCCTCTATCCATCACATCGCAATAATTATAATACTCATGGTTTCCGGGTACAATAAGTACTTGGCGATAATTAGCAGATGCCCATTTCCAGAAATTCGTCAAAGGTGCAACCTTGTCTTTCAAGTAAAATATATCTCCGGCAAGCACCAAAATATCACCTATTACAGGTAATTCATTATGTTTTAACCACCTGCTGTTATCACTAAACTCCAAATGCAGGTCGCTCATATATTGTATCTTCATATTACTGTTCTCCTTTTTCTATTTGTTTGTTTATAATTCTCTTAACCTGTTCAAATGATACAGGTGTGAAGTTGTTATTATCAACTCCGACATCGTATTGCGTTGGATAGAGATACTGAAGCCGGGCAGCGTCAATTCCAGTGTTATTTTTCCTCGTGTGAACGTGCCCAAACAATTGCCACACATCTTTGTATCCACCATCAAAGCATAGAAAAGGATAATGGTTC